>NZ_JBICYI010000020.1:56588-161436 GCF_043200825.1 Streptomyces sp. NPDC048370
ACCCCACCCCCCCCCCCCCCCCCCCCCCCCCCCCCCCCCCCCCCGCCCCCCGCCCCCCCCCCCCCCCCCCCCCCCCCCCCCCCCCCCCCCCCCCCCCCCCCCCCCGTGCGGGAGGGACCTACGGACCTACGGGTGAGGCGACGTCAGGTGGTCGGCGGCGGAGTCTGCCCCGGACCCTGGCCCTGTCCCGGAGCCTGCCCCGGACCCGGACCCGGACCCTGGCCCGGACCCGCACTCGGACCCTGGCCCGGGCCCTTAGTGCCGTCGTCGTCCTTGTGGGCGATCCGCTCAAGGGCGTCCTTGGCCTTGCCGGTGCCCGATTCGATCTTGGCGCTGTACTTGCCCTTGGTCTTCTCGTCGACCATCTTCGCAGCCTTGTCCAGACCCTGGTCGATCTTTGCCTCGTGCTGCTGGGCGAGGCCCGAGACCTTGTCCTTGGCCGGGGCGAGCTTGGCCTTCAGTGAATCCAGGAGACCCATGGGTCACCTTCCCTCCGGTGCGTCCGTATGCCGTGCCCTGTCGCCAGGAGCCCGCTACTTCCGGGCGCTTTCGCCGGCCTCGTTGTCCGCGGCCTCGTCCGCCGACTGCTGCTTCGGGATCTCGACGGCCTCGACCACCTCGACGACCTCCACCACGGGGGCCTCGTCGCCCGCCTCGGCCCGGTCGGCCGACTCCGTCGACGTGTCGGCCTCGACACTGTCCGCGGCCTCCGCCTCGGCGGCCTCCCCGCTCCGCGCTCCGGCCTCCGCCTCCTCCGGCGCGTCCGTCACGGCGACAGCCTGGGCCTCCTCCGTCGACGCCTCGGCAGCTTCCTTGCCCTTCCGCCGAAACATTGCAAAAACGCCCATTTCAACTCCATAGCGTACTCGTGTGGGAAAAGCCCCGCGGCGCCCGGAGCGCCCTGTTGCGCCACCCGGCGCAGCCGGTACGGAAAACCGGCGGTCGGAACCTCGCAACTGGCAACGAACCCGGTGGCGGACCGTCACGTCGCTCATTCGGGGACCTGTCGGGAGGTTTGCGAGACTGTGACGGTGAGAAGTGCAGCTCCCGCCCCGCGGGTCATCGCCGTCGTCGGTCCCACAGCGGCCGGAAAGTCCGATCTGGGCGTATTTCTCGCCCAGCAACTGGGCGGCGAGGTCGTCAACGCAGACTCGATGCAGCTCTACCGAGGGATGGACATCGGTACCGCCAAGCTGACGCTGGAGGAGCGCGGTGGCATCCCGCACCACCTCCTCGACATCTGGGACGTGACGGAGGCCGCGAGCGTCGCCGAGTACCAGCGCCTCGCCCGCGCCGAGATCGACCGGCTGCTGGCCGAGGGCCGCACCCCGATCCTGGTCGGCGGCTCCGGACTCTACGTACGGGGCGCGATCGACTCCCTGGAGTTCCCCGGCACGGACCCGGCCGTACGGGCCCGCCTGGAGGCCGAGCTGGAGGAGCGTGGCTCCGGGGTGCTGCACGCCCGCCTGGCCGCGGCCGACCCCGACGCCGCGCGCGTGATCCTGCCCAGCAACGGCCGGCGCATCGTCCGGGCCCTGGAGGTCATCGAGATCACCGGCAAGCCCTTCACCGCCAACCTGCCAGGACCCGACCCGATCTACGACACGGTGCAGATCGGCGTCGACGTGGCGCGCCCCGAGCTCGACGAACGGATCACCGCGCGCGTGGACCGGATGTGGGAGGCAGGACTTGTCGACGAGGTGCGCACCCTGGAGGCGCGGGGACTGCGGGAGGGGCGCACGGCCGCCCGCGCGCTCGGGTACCAGCAGGTGCTCACGGCGCTCGCGGGGGAGTGCACCGACGACGAGGCGCGGGCCGAGACCGTACGCGCCACCAAACGCTTCGCGCGCCGCCAGGACTCGTGGTTCCGGCGCGACCCGCGGGTCCACTGGCTGAGCGGCGCCGTGGCGGACCGGGGGGAACTCCCGGGGCAGGCGCTGACGTTGGTCGAACGAGCGGTTACAGCCTGATCACGTGATGGCATCGGGACGCCATGCCCGTCATTCCAGGGGTCTCTGGCGTGCCATCATCGAGCATCGATCGACCAAGTGGAGTCCGAGTGGGAGGGCGCGTGGCGATGGAGGCCGGCCCTCGTGACACGGAACAGCAGGACGCGGTCCCGGGCGAAGCTCCGGGGACCGCGCCCGGCTTGAGCCCGGACGGACCGGACGACGCCGAAGGCTCGTCCGTCGAGGTCGACGCGGACGAGGTCGAGGTCGAGCTGAGGCCGCAGCGCAGGCTGCGGATCTGGCAGCTCGCGCCCATCGTCGGCCTCGCCGCCGTCGGGTCGCTGATGTTCGCCTTCCCCCTCGCCTTCGGCTCCGGCGACGGCGGTGCCGTCGTCGCCATGCTCGGTCTCCTGATCAGCTCCTGCGCCGCCGGCTGGGGGATGATGGCGGCCCGCAGGGTCGGCTCCGCCTGGCCGGGCCTCCCGGCCCGCGGCTCCGGCGAGCGGCCGAACTGGCGCGTGATCGCCCTGTACGTGTTCTTCAGCGCGCTCCTGGTGGCCCTGGCCGTCTGGCGCGTGGCCCGCCTCCGCTGACGGCCGCCTCCGCTTCCGGCTCGCCCCCACCGCCGGCCCGCCTCCGCCGACGGCCAGCCCCGCTGGCGACGGGCCCCCGCCCGAGGGGTGGGCCTTCGAGCGGCTGTCGGACCCGGCCCGTACAGTTGATCCCGTGACCACCACGCAGACCTCGCCACTCGCATTCCTCAAGGGCCACGGGACCGAGAACGACTTCGTGATCGTCCCCGACGCGGACAACGTCATCGAGCTGCCCGCCGCCGTCGTCGCGCGGCTGTGCGACCGCCGCGCCGGCATCGGCGGCGACGGTGTGCTGCACGTGGTCCGCAGCGAGGCCCACCCCGAGGCCCGCGCGATGGCCGGCGAGGCCGAGTGGTTCATGGACTACCGCAACGCCGACGGCTCGGTCGCCGAGATGTGCGGCAACGGCGTCCGCGTCTTCGCCCGCTACCTGGAGCACGCCGGGCACGTCACGGCCGGCGAGGTCGCCGTCGCCACCCGTGGCGGGGTCAAGCGCGTCCACCTGGACAAGGACGGCTCCGTCACCGTCTCGATGGGCCGCGCCAGGCTCCCCGAGGACGGCGTCACCGTCTCCGTCGACGGCCGCAGCTGGCCCGCCCGCAACGTGAACATGGGCAACCCGCACGCGGTCGCCTTCGTCGACTCCCTCGACCACGCGGGCAACCTCTTCACGGAGCCCCCGTACGCCCCGGCCGAGGTCTTCCCGGACGGCGTGAACATCGAGTTCGTCGCCGACCGCGGCCCGCGCCACGTGGCCATGCGCGTGCACGAGCGCGGCGCTTCCGAGACCCGCTCCTGCGGCACGGGCGCGTGCGCCGTCGCCGTCGCCACCGCCCGCCGGGACGGCGTCGACCCCGCCGTGAGCGGGACGCCCGTCACGTACACCGTGGACGTCCTCGGCGGGACGCTGACCATCACCGAGCACCCCGACGGGGAGCTGGAGATGACCGGCCCGGCCGTCATCGTCGGCGAGGGCACGATCGACCCGTCCTGGCTCGCGGACGCCTGAGCCCGCGCCATCGGCCGGCCCGGGCCTCCACGTCGACGGTCCCGGGCCTCCGCAGGCACGACGGCGCGCGACGGACACATTCGAAACTGTCAACGACTGACCGTTCGCTCGAATGGGTGATCCGTTTCACGCTGGGCGAGAGCGGGACTGCGCCGCGTGGTGGGGTCGGTAGCATCAAGCACCGGCCCTGCGGGCACGCCCTGCCCGTCCACCGCCGGTCGACGTCGCCGGAGGTGCCCCATGAGTGCAGAGGCCACCAACCCTGTGAGCGATGCGGAGGCCACCGGCCCCGACGCTCCCAGCCGCAGGCGCGCCCGTCCGAGGATCGACCTCCGCAGGCTGGGCCGCGCCGCACTGCTCGGTCCCACCACCAGGGGCAGGCTGCCCGACGCCATCGGACACGTCGCCGAGGCGCACCGGGCGCACCATCCCGACGCCGATCTGGCCGTGCTGCGCAGGGCCTACGTACTGGCCGAGTTCTCGCACCGCGGTCAGTTCCGCAAGAGCGGTGAGCCGTACATCACCCACCCCCTCGCGGTCACCCTCATCCTCGCCGAACTCGGCGCCGAGACCACGACGTTGACCGCGGCCCTCCTCCACGACACCGTCGAGGACACGGAAGTGACGCTCGATCAGGTACGGGAGGAGTTCGGCGCGGAGGTCGCCTATCTCGTCGACGGCGTCACCAAGGTGGAGAAGATCGACTACGGCGCCGCCGCCGAGCCGGAGACCTTCCGCAAGATGCTCGTCGCCACGGGCAACGACGTCCGCGTCATGTCGATCAAACTCGCCGACCGGCTCCACAACATGCGCACGCTCGGCGTGATGCGCCCGGAGAAACAGGTCAGGATCGCCAAGGTCACCCGTGACGTCCTCATCCCGCTCGCCGAGCGGCTCGGCGTTCAGGCGCTCAAGACCGAGCTGGAGGACCTCGTCTTCGCGATCCTCCACCCCGAGGAGTACGAGCGGACCCGCGCCCTCATCGCCGACAACACGGGCGCGGGCGACGCGCTGGCCGCCATCGCCGAAAGCCTCTCCGCCGTCCTGCGCGAGGCGGACATCGCCGCCGAAGTCCTCGTCCGGCCACGGCACTTCGTCTCCGTCCACCGTGTCCACCTCAAGCGCGGCGACCTGCGCGGCAGCGACTTCGGACGGCTCCTCGTCCTGGTCGCCGAGGACGCCGACTGTTACGCCGTGCTCGGCGAACTCCACACCTGTTTCACCCCGGTGATCTCGGAGTTCAAGGACTTCATCGCGGCCCCCAAGTTCAACCTGTACCAGTCCCTGCACACCGCCGTCGCAGCCCCCGACGGCGCCGTCGCCGAAGTCCTCATCCGTACGCACCAGATGCACAAGGTCGCCGAGGCCGGCGTCGTCGCCCTGGGCAATCCGTACACGCCCCCGGTCGGCGGCGACGGTGTCGAACCCGCCGAGGACGGCGAGCGCGCCGACCCCACCCGGCCCGGCTGGCTCTCCCGACTCCTCGACTGGCAGCAGTCCACCCCCGACCCGGACACGTTCTGGACCTCGCTGCGCGCCGACCTCGCCGAGGACCAGGAGATCACCGTCTTCCGCGCCGACGGCGGCGCCCCCGGCCAGATCAGCCTGCCCGCCGGGGCGAGCTGTGTGGACGCCGCCTACGCCCAGCACGGCGCCGCAGCCCACGGCTGCCTCGGCGCGCGCGTCAACGGCCGTCTGGCGACGCTCAGTACGGTCCTGAACGACGGCGACACCGTCCAGCTCCTGCTCGCCCAGGACACCGCCTCCGGGCCCTCCCCGGAGTGGCTGGAGCACGCCCGTACGCCCGCCGCCCGGATCGCGATCACCGCCTGGCTCCAGGCGCACCCGGAGGCCGCCAAGGCGCCCGAGGCCGACCCGAGGCCGCCCGTCTCCGTCACGGCCGACCGGCGACGCTCGGGCGCCAAGCTCCACGCCGACCTGCCCGGCGCCCAGGCCACCGCCGTACGCCCGGCAGGCTGCTGCACACCCGTACCCCCCGACGAGATCACCGGCTTCCAGGTACGCGGCGGCTCCGTCACCGTCCATCGCGCGGGCTGCGCGTCCGTCGACACGATGAGGCGCCTCGGGCGCGCGCCCGTCACCGTCCACTGGGGCGACACCGCCGAGTGCCGCGTCACGCTCGTCGCCGAGGCCTTCGGCCGGCCCCGGCTCCTCGCCGACCTCACCGAGGCGATCGCCGCCGCCGACGTGGCCGTCGTCTCGGCGACCGTCGAGCCCCCGAGCGAACAGCGGGTCCGGCACACGTACACCCTGCAACTCCCGGACGCGGCAGGACTGCCCGCCCTCATGCGCGCCATGCGCGACGTGGCCGGGGTGTACGACGTCGGCCGAGCCCAGCACCCCGCCACGCCCGAAGCCTGAGGCGCCTGAGGATCGCGCATCCGGCGGGCCGGGCCTTCGCGCGCCCTGCGGGCCGTCCCATGGACCGGCCGTCCGCGCGTCCGACGGCCCGTGATCGCGTCAGCACGGGGGTGACTCCTTCGGGTGGTCGGCGCGCGCGTCGCCCGGGGGAGCGGCGACGGCACTGGTAGCCGTAGCCCATGCCGCTCACACCACCCCGGAATCCCTCCCCACGCGCGCGGTGGTTGCGCTCCGCCGTCCTGGTCGCCGCATCGGCCGGACTCGTCGCAGCCGCCGTCCCCGCTCCCGCGCCGCTCGGCATCGGGGACCCCCTCTTCCCGCACCTCGGCAACCCCGGCTACGACGTCCTCGCGTACGACATCGCGCTCACCTACCCGGGCGGGAACACCGAACCGCTCGCCGGAGTGACCCGCATCGAGGCGCAGGCCACCGCCGACCTGGAGCGGATCAACCTGGACTTCACGCACGGGACGGTCTCCGCCGTCACCGTCGACGGTGAGCCGGCGACCTTCGAGACCAGCGGCGAAGACCTCGTGATCACGCCCGCGCGGGCGACCGAGAGCGGCGAGGCCCTGACCATCGCCGTCACCCACACCAGCGACCCAAGCGGCCCCCTCGACGCGGGCGGCTGGATCCGCACGGGCGACGGACTCGCCATGGCCAACCAGGCCGACGCCGCCCACCGCGTCTTCCCCTCCAACGACCACCCCGCCGACAAGGCGTACTTCACCTTCCGGATCACCGCGCCGACCGCGCTGACGGCCGTCGCCAACGGCCTGCCCGCGGGCCGGACCACCGACGGGGCCACCACCACCTGGACCTATCGCACGGCCCACCCGATGGCCACCGAGCTCGCCCAGGTCTCCATCGGCAGCACCACCGTCGTCCACCGGACCGGGCCGCACGGCCTTCCCCTGCGGGACGTGGTCCGCACCGCCGACCGCGAGCTCCTGGAGCCCTGGCTCAAGCGCACCCCCGGACACGTCGAGTGGATGGAGCGCCAGGTCGGCCCCTACCCCTTCGAGACCTACGGAGTGCTGATCGCCGACGCCGAGACCGGCTTCGAGCTGGAGACCCAGACCCTTTCTCTCTTCGAGAGAAGGCTCTTCACCGACTCCCGCTTCCCCGAGTGGTACGTCGACTCGGTCATGGTCCACGAGCTCGCGCACCACTGGTTCGGCAACAGCGTCTCGCCTCGCACCTGGTCCGACCTGTGGCTCAACGAGGGACACGCGAGCTGGTACGAGGCCCTGTACGCGGAGGAGACCGCCGGGCAGTCCCTGGAACGGCGCATGAAGGCCGCCTACGGCGCCTCCGACACCTGGCGCGCGGACGGAGGACCGCCCGCCGCCCCCGAGCCGCCCACGCCCGGCCAGAAGATCAGCCTCTTCCGGCCCGTCGTGTACGACGGCAGCGCACTGGTCCTCTACGCGCTGCGCGAGGAGATCGGGAAGGAGGCCTTCGAACAGCTGCAGCGCCGGTGGGTGAGCGAGCACCGGGACGCCACGGCCTCCACCGCCGACTTCACCGCCCTGGCCGCCGAGGTCGCCGGGCGTGACCTCACGTCCTTCTTCACCGGCTGGCTGTACGCCGAGAAGACCCCGCCGATGCCCGGGCACCCGGACTGGCGCTCCCAGCCGGCGGACGAGGCACGGGGCGCCGCGAAAGGCGCGGTGAAACCCGGATGACGCGCCCGGGCCGACCGTGTCACCATCATCAGGTCGACGACGCGGCCGGCCCGGGAATCTTTCCCCGCCGTCACACGTTGTGATCGACGCAACGACTTCCCATCGACGTAAGGATCAAATGACCTCCTCTTCATCCCCTTCCCAGGACGAGCAGAGCTTCGCGGATTCGCGCCGCACCGAGAGCCTTCGGGCCGATGCCCTGATGGAAGAGGACGTCGCCTGGAGCCACGAGATCGACGGAGAGCGGGACGGCGATCAGTTCGACCGCTCCGAGCGCGCCGCCCTGCGGCGCGTGGCGGGCCTCTCCACCGAGCTCGAGGACGTCACCGAGGTCGAGTACCGGCAGCTGCGCCTCGAGCGCGTCGTGCTGGTCGGCGTATGGACCTCGGGGACCGTCCAGGACGCGGAGAACTCCCTCGCGGAACTCGCGGCCCTCGCCGAGACGGCGGGCGCCCTGGTGCTCGACGGCGTGATCCAGCGCCGTGACAAGCCGGACCCGGCCACCTTCATCGGCTCGGGCAAGGCACGCGAGCTGCGGGACATCGTGCTCGAGACCGGTGCCGACACCGTCGTCTGTGACGGCGAGCTCAGCCCCGGTCAGCTCATCGCCCTCGAAGACGTCGTCAAGGTGAAGGTGGTCGACCGGACCGCCCTGATCCTCGACATCTTCGCCCAGCACGCCAAGTCCCGAGAGGGCAAGGCGCAGGTCGCGCTCGCGCAGATGCAGTACATGCTGCCGCGGCTGCGAGGCTGGGGTCAGTCGCTCTCCCGGCAGATGGGTGGCGGCGGCGGTGGCGGCATGGCCACCCGTGGTCCCGGTGAGACCAAGATCGAGACCGACCGGCGTCGGATCCGCGAGAAGATGGCGAAGATGCGCCGGGAGATCGCGGAGATGAAGACCGGCCGTGACATCAAGCGGCAGGAGCGGCGCCGTCACAAGGTTCCGTCGGTCGCCATCGCCGGTTACACCAACGCAGGCAAGTCCTCGCTCCTCAACCGGCTGACCGGTGCGGGTGTGCTGGTGGAGAACGCGCTGTTCGCCACCCTCGACCCGACCGTGCGCCGGGCCGAGACGCCCGGTGGCCGGGTGTACACCCTGGCCGACACCGTCGGGTTCGTACGGCACCTGCCGCACCACCTCGTCGAGGCGTTCCGTTCCACCATGGAGGAGGTCGGCGACTCCGATCTCATCCTGCACGTGGTGGACGGCTCGCACCCGGCTCCGGAGGAGCAGCTCGCCGCCGTGCGCGAGGTGTTCCGGGACGTCGGCGCGGTGAACGTGCCGGAGATCGTCGTCGTCAACAAGGCGGACGCGGCCGACCCGCTCGTCCTCCAGCGACTGATGCGCGCCGAGCGGCACGCGATCGCGGTCTCCGCCCGCACGGGCGAAGGCATCGAGGAGCTGCTCGCGCTCATCGACGCCGAGCTGCCGCGCCCGCAGGTCGAGATCGAGGCCCTCGTGCCGTACACGGAAGGCGGTCTCGTCTCCCGGGTGCACGCCGAGGGTGAGCTGCTCTCCGAGGAGCACACGCCGGAGGGCACGCTGCTCAAGGCTCGGGTCCACGAAGAGCTCGCGGCGTTCCTCATGCCGTTCGTCCCGGCCGCGCACTGACACCGGTTCGTCCCAGAGCCGACAGGAAGGCCCCGCTCCTCATCGAGGAGCGGGGCCTTCCGCATGTCACACCCGTACGGCGATCAGCGGGCGAACTTCTTGCTCACCATCTCGTGCGCGTCCTTCGCGCCCTTGCCCAGCTGCGGTCCCGCCAGCCAGCCGTTGCCGCCGGCCGGGCCGATCGAGGTGTTCGACACCAGCGCCGGCTTGCCGTTCGGCATGGTCCGGATCCAGCCGCCGCCCGAGGAGCCGCCGGTCATGGTGCAGCCGATGCGGTACATGGTGGGCGTCGCGGGGGCCGTGGTCATCCGGGTCGGCCGGTCGACGCACTTGTGCATGATCAGACCGTTGTACGGCGCCGCCGCCGGGTAGCCCCAGGCGCCCATCATGCCCGCCCGGGAGTGGGCCGGGGCCGAGAAGTCGATCGGCAGTGCCACGCCGACGGTCTCCTCCAGCGACTTCTTGCCCTGCTGCGGCTTCACGTGGAGCACGGCGTAGTCGTACGGCCAGGCCGCGTTCGAACCGCCGCGGTTGATCCACTCGCCCGAGGTCACGGCCCAGTCCGCCCAGTACTGACCGTACGGCGCGACCTCGTGCGGCTTCGCGTTGCGCAGCGCGGACGGGGACTTGCCGAGGTCGTTGTAGGCCGGGACGAAGGTGATGTTGCGGTACCAGCCGCCCCGCTGACCGGCGTGGACGCAGTGGCCGGCGGTCCACACCATGTTGGACTTCCCGGGCCGGCGCGGGTCCTTCACGATCGTGCCCGAGCAGACCATGCTGCCCTGCGGCGAGTCGAAGAAGATCTTGCCGACCGGCGCCGCGTTGCGGTGGTACGGAGTCTTCTCCCGCTGCGCCTGGATGGGACGCGGCAGGGGGTCGCTGCCCCCGGAGCCCGCCGCGGTCGTCACCGTCTGGTCCGGGCTCTTCGCGGACTGCATGCGCTCGGGGTTCCAGAGCCCGTCGATCACGGGGTTGACGAAGTCCTCGGCCTCACGGAGCCAGGTGTCCTTGTTCCAGTTCTTCCACTCGCCGTCCTTCCACTTGTCCACGTCGACGCCGTGCTTCTTCAGCTTGTCGGCGATGTCCTGGGGGACGGCGGGGTCCTCGGCGCCGCCCGTGGCGGAAGCGGAGGCGCTGGACTCCGCGGCGGGCTTGTCGGCCGCCGGAGTCTCGGTCGGACCGCAGGCGGTGGCCGTCAGCGCGAGCGCCGAGACCAGGCCGACGGTGGCTGGAAGGAGTCGTATGGAACGCATGTTTCGGGAGCCCCCTGATGAAGTGTGGTGCGGCGCGCGCGGTGAACGGTCCGCGCGCGGCGCCCGATGATGTCGTGGAAAGGGGCGGGACCCCGCGGGATCCCGCCCCGAACAGCCGCCGCCTAGCGGCCGGCGAACTTCTTGCTGACCTCGTCGTAGATGCCCTTGGCCTCCGCGCCCAGCCGCGGACCGGCCAGCCAGCCGGCCGTGACCGGGCCGATCGAGGTGTTGGACACGAGCGCGGGCTTGCCGTCCCGGCCCGCTGCCACCCAGCCGCCACCGGAGGAACCACCGGTCATGGTGCAGCCGATGCGGTACATCGTCGGCTGCTCCGCCTTGACCGAGAGACGCCCCGGCTTGTCCTGGCACTGGTACATCTTCTGGCCGTCGAACGGCGCACCCGCCGGGTAGCCGATCGCCTTCATGTTCGCGATCTTCGCCACCGTCGGAGCGTTGAACTCGACCGGCAGCGCCGAACCGACCGTCTCCTCGAGCGACTTGCCCGTGCCACCCTTCTCCGGCGTCACGTGGATCACCGCGAAGTCGTACGGAGCGCCCTGGCCACCGGTCGACGCGCCCTCCGAGATCCACTGCTCGGAGGTCTGCGCCCAGTCGCCCCACCACACGCCGTACGGAGCGACCTGCTCGCGCGTCGCGTTCTGCAACTGCGCGGTCGGCAGGGCCTTGTCGTTGTACGAGGGCACGAAGGCGATGTTGCGGTACCAGCCGCCCTTCTTGCCCGCGTGCACGCAGTGGCCCGCCGTCCAGACCATGTTGGACTTGCCGGGGTTGGCCGGGTCCTTCACGACGGTGGCCGAGCAGACCATCGAGCCCTCGGGCCCGTCGAAGAACACCTTGCCGGCCTCAGGGGCGTTGGAGTGGTACGGCGCCTGCACACCCTTCGCGCGGACCGGCGCGGGCGTCGGGTCGGTGACCCCCTTGTCGCCCTGCAGGTCCTCCTCCTCCACCGGCTTGTCGGGACGCTGGGCGTCCCGCATCCGGTCCGGGTCCCAGAGGTCCTCGATGATCGGGTTGACGTAGTCCTTGGCCTCACGCAGCCACTTGTCGCGGTCCCAGTTCTTCCACTCGCCGTCGCGCCACTTGTCCAGGTCGATCCCGTGCTCCTTGAGCCGGTCCTTCAGATCGTCCGGAATCGTGATCTTGTCGGCGGTGGGCGAACTCGTGGGCGCGGAGGGCTTGTCCCCCGCGTTCTCCTCGCTAGGGCCGCAGGCCGTCGCCGTCAGCGTCAGCGCCGCGACGGCTGCGGCCGCGGCCAGCAGCGGACGAATCGATCGCATCTCGTGATCCCCCTGGGACTACGTCAACTTGTGCATGAGTGAACTGTGGTGGCGCCGTCGCCGACGCCGAAAGTGCGGCCCCCACTATGCCGGTGCCGGAGGGGACGGTACGCGACAGGTCCACGGTTCCGGCCCCCGCACGGGCGTTGCCGGGTCGTGATCCCCGCCACGCCAAGGATCTTGGGATTCTCCCGTGATCCTTGGCAGTTCCCGTCGTTGGTACGTACGGGGGACACAGAGGGAGCGTTCAGGGGCGCCGTTCGCGGTGCGCTGCAACGTACCGATGTGCAACGCAACTGTTACAGCGGGAGGACACCGAGCCGTGGCCGTGACCGAACCAGCTCCGGCCGTACCGTCGGCCGCGCCGACGCGTCAGGTGGAGCGGAGGACCGCCGAGGGAGCCGCTCTCGAAGGCATCCTGCGCCGCCAGTCGTTGCGCGAGTCCGCCGCGCGCACATACGCGCGCTCGTTGCCGATCGTCCCTGTCCGGGCCAGAGGCCTGACCATCGAGGGCGCGGACGGGCGGCGTTACCTGGACTGCCTCTCCGGCGCCGGGACCCTGGCGCTCGGACACAACCATCCGGTGGTCCTCGAAGCCATCAAGAAGGTGCTCGACTCCGGAGCCCCCCTCCATGTCCTCGACCTCGCGACCCCGGTCAAGGACGCCTTCACCACCGAGCTGTTCGCGACGCTCCCGACCGGACTCGCCGAGAACGCGCGCATCCAGTTCTGCGGACCGGCCGGGACGGACGCGGTCGAGGCCGCCCTGAAGCTCGTCCGCACGGCCACCGGCCGCAGCGGGCTGCTCAGCTTCACCGGCGCCTACCACGGCATGACGGCCGGCGCCCTGGACGCCTCCGGGGGCGCGACGGACGTACGGGTCGCCCGGCTGCCGTACCCGCAGAACTACCGCTGCCCCTTCGGTGTCGGCGGCGCACGCGGCGCCGAACTTGCCGCGCGCTGGACGGAGAACCTCCTCGACGACCCCAAGAGCGGGGTGACGGCGCCCGCCGCGATGATCCTCGAACCGGTGCAGGGGGAGGGCGGTGTCATCCCCGCCCCCGACGACTGGATGCGGCGCATGCGGGAGATCACCGCGGCCCGGTCCATCCCGCTCATCGCCGACGAGGTCCAGACGGGCGTCGGCCGCACCGGCGCCTTCTGGGCCGTCGAGCACAGCGGTGTCGTTCCCGACGTGATGGTCCTCTCCAAGGCCATCGGCGGCTCGCTCCCGCTCGCGGTCGTCGTCTACCGCGCGGAGCTCGACGCCTGGGAGCCCGGCGCCCACGCGGGCACCTTCCGTGGCAACCAACTCGCCATGGCCGCCGGGACCGCCACCCTCGCGTACGTACGGGAGAACCGGCTCGCCGACCGTGCGGCCACCCTCGGCGCCCGGATGCTCGGCCGCCTCCAGGGCCTGGCGGCCCTCCACCCCTGCATCGGCGACGTGCGCGGCCGAGGGCTCATGATCGGCGTCGAACTGGTGGATCCGGACAGCCCCGGCGCCGACGCCTCCGTCCCCCCGGTCGACCAGGCACTGGCCGTGGCCGTCCAGCAGGAATGCCTGCACCGCGGGCTCATCGTCGAACTCGGCGGCCGTCACTCGGGCGTCGTCCGCCTCCTGCCCCCACTCACCCTCACCGACGAGCAGGCCGAGGCCGTCCTCGACCGCTTCGCCGACGCCCTGGCCGCCGCCGAACGCGCCCACCGCCCGCGTCCCGCGCCCGACGCGCGCCTCCTGAACACCACCGGACCGACCCGGCCGACCGGACCGTCCCACTGATCCCGGACCGCCCCCGGACACCCTCACAAGGAAGCCCCCCGTGAACGCCAGCCCCGCCTCCGAAGCGTCCGACACCGGCAGCGCCGCACACGGCCCGCTCACCGTCGAACAGGCCACCGTCCCGCGCCAGCACTCCGGCCCGTACGACACCCAGCCCACGCCCGCGCGGACGGCCGCGGGTGCCGGCGCGACCCGGCAGGACCACCTCGACGACCCGGATCCGCAGCGCGCCGCCGACACGGCGACCATCGAGAACCTGCTCCGCTGCTGGGTACGGGAGAAGAACCTGCCCGCCCCCGGCTCGAACACCCTGCGCATCCCCCTCGAAGCCAGCGGCACCGCCCTCCTCGTCCCCGTCCTCTACTGGTCGCCCACGGGATGGCACCGCTTCGGAGCCCCCGCCCTCGAAGGCCTTCACCCCACCGCGCCCCGCGTCGACGCGGTCACCGTCGCCGCCCTGATCAGCCGGGAGACCGGCCGCCCCGAAGGCACCGAACTCGTCGGCCGTGTCGCCGACTCGGCCCGTCGCACCGCCGACTTCATCACCGACCGGCGCCGCCGTCCGACCCCCGGCCCGGAGGCGGACCTCTTCCTCGCCGCCGAGCAGTCCCTGCTCCTCGGCCACCCGCTCCACCCGACCCCCAAGAGCCGCGAAGGACTCTCCGACGCCGAGGCCCGGCTCTACTCGCCCGAGCTGTACGGCTCCTTCCCGCTCCACTGGATGGCTGTCGCCCCCTCACTCCTCGCCTCCGACTCCGCCTGGACGGAACAGGGCCGCCCGGTCAGCGCCGCCCAACTCGCCACCGGACTCGCCGAAGGCCTCGAAGTGCCCGCCGGTACCGTCCCGTTGCCGCTGCACCCCTGGCAGGCACGCGAACTGACCCACCGCCCCGCCGTCGCCTCCCTCATCGACGCAGGTCTCCTCCACGACCTCGGCCCCTCCGGCGCCGCCTGGCACCCCACCTCCTCCGTCCGCACCGTGCACCGGCCCGGCGCCCGCACGATGCTCAAGCTCTCCCTCGGCGTCCGCATCACCAACTCCCGCCGTGAGAACCTCCGCAAGGAGCTCCACCGCGGAGTCGAGGTCCACCGGCTCCTGCGCACGGGCCTCGTCGACCAGTGGCAGGCCGCGCACCCCGGCTTCGACATCGTCCGCGACCCCGCCTGGCTCGCCGTCGACACCCCGGACGGAGCGCCCGTCCCCGGGCTCGACGTCATGATCCGGCACAACCCCTTCGCCGCCGGCGACGACGCCGTCTGCATCGCCGCGCTCACCGCCCCGCGCCCCTGGCCCGGCACCACGCGGATGCGCTCCCGGCTCACCGACATCGTCACCCGCCTCGCCGCCCGCACCGGCCGCCCGACGGCCGCCGTCGCCGCCGAGTGGTTCCTGCGCTACCTCGACCAGGTCGTCCGCCCCGTCCTCTGGCTCGACGGCGTGGCCGGAGTCGCCCTGGAGGCCCACCAGCAGAACACCCTGGTGCTCCTCGACCCGGACGGCTGGCCCATCGGCGGCCGCTACCGCGACAACCAGGGCTACTACTTCCGCGAGTCCCGCCGCGACGAGCTGGAGAGCCGCCTCCCCGGCATCGGCGCCACCAGCGACACCTTCGTCTCCGACCAGGTCACCGACGAACGCTTCGCCTACTACCTCGGCATCAACAACGTCCTCGGACTCATCGGGGCCTTCGGCGCCCAGCACCTCGCCGACGAACGCGTCCTACTCGCCGGATTCCGCCAGTTCCTCACCTCCGCCACCAGCCTCGGCTCGCCGCTGCCGCACCGGCTCCTGGAGGCCGCCACGCTGCGCTGCAAGGCCAACCTCCTCACCCGTCTGCACGGCCTCGACGAACTCGTCGGACCCGTCGACACCCAGTCCGTCTACGTCACCATCACCAACCCCCTCCGCTCCTGAAACTCACACCCCGACCGCACGGCCGAGAGACCGCCGGCCGACCGAACCGCCGAGAGGAGAGCCCCGCTGTGCCTCCCACCGATGCGCGACCCGCCACCGACACGGGCGGCGACGACACCCTGGACCTGCACCTCTCGGACGAACTCGTCGCCCTGATCGCGGCCGGTGAGGGCCCGGCGACCACGGACGGCCACCTCCTCGACGCGGTCGCCTCGTGGGGCCCGGTCACCACCCCCGTCGGCTCGTTCCGCCTCGTACCCGTCCGGCTCGAACGCGACCTGGACCTCATCACCCGGTGGATGAACGACCCGGCCGTCGCCGCCTTCTGGGAGCTCGCCGGCCCCGAGACCGTCACGGCCACCCACATCCGCGCCCAACTCGACGGCGACGGCCGCAGCGTGCCCTGTCTCGGAGTCCTCGACTCCACCCCCATGAGCTACTTCGAGATCTACCGCGCCGACCTCGACCCGCTCGCCCGGCACTATCCGGCCCGCCCGCACGACACCGGCATCCACCTCCTCCTCGGCGGCGTCGCCGACCGAGGCCGTGGTGTCGGCAGCGCGCTGCTCCGTGCCGTCGCCGATCTCGCGCTCGACCATCGCCCCCGGTGCAGCCGTGTCATCGCCGAACCCGACCTACGCAACACCCCTTCCGTCTCAGCCTTCTTGAGCGCCGGCTTCCGCCTCTCGGCGGAAGTCGACCTTCCTGACAAGCGAGCCGCCCTCATGGTCCGCGAACGCGCCCTTCGTCACGTCCTGTGAACGCCTCCCTGCCTTACATACACCGCTCGACCCACAGCGGTTCCCACCCCGAGGAGTCCTCGTGCCGATGTCCCCTGCCACCCACGACTCCGTACTGCTCGCACCGCCCGAGCTGACCTCCGAGGCCTGGAACCGGGCCGCCGCCCGCCTGCTCACCAAGACCATCGCCGAGTTCGCGTACGAAGAGATCGTCGAGCCCGTCCCGGCGGACGACTCCGCGTCCGACACTCCGCCCGACACCCCGCCCGGCACCGCGTCCGAAACCCCCGACGGCCCCCGCCGCTACGCCCTGCGCCTCGACGACGGCTCGACCCTGACGTTCACGGCCCGCCGGGGCGCCTACGGAAGCTGGCGCCTCGCCCCCGACTCGCTCGCGCTCGACGGGGGGCGGCCGCTGACCGACCCGCTCGACTTCCTGGTCCGCGCGCGCCGCCTCCTGAACCTCGACGGCGCCACCCTCGGCCATCTGATCCGCGAGCTCACGACCACGCTCGCCGCCGACGCCCGCCTCGACCAGTCGGCCCTCACGTCCGACCGCCTCGCCGACCTCGGATACGCCGAACTCGAAGGCCACCAGACCGGTCACCCCTGGCTCGTCCTCAACAAAGGCCGGATCGGCTTCTCCGCCACCGACGCGGCCCGCTGGGCCCCCGAAGCCCGCCGCCCCGCGAGCCTGCCGTGGATCGCCGTCAGCACCGACCTCGCCGCCTATCGCGGAGTCCCCGGCCTCGACACCCCCGACCGGCTCTACGACCGCGAACTCGACACCGACGTCCGCGAGACCTACCGGGCCACGCTGCGCGCCCGCGGCCTCGACCCCGACCGGTACCTCCTCCTGCCCGTCCACCCCTGGCAGTGGGACGAGATCATCCTTCCGCTCTACGCCCCCGCCGTCGCGGCCGGCGCGATCGTCCCCCTGCCCGCCGACGGAGACCTGCGCCTCCCGCAGCAGTCCATCCGCACCTTCCTCAACACGAGCAGGCCCGACCGGCACACCGTGAAGCTGCCGCTGTCCGTGCTCAACACGCTCGTCTGGCGCGGACTCCCCACGGAGAGGACCCTCGCCGCACCCGCCGTCACCGCCTGGGTCCACGGGCTCCGCGACGCCGACCCCTTCCTGCGCGACGAATGCGGGGTGGTCCTGCTCGGTGAAGTCGCCTCCGTCACCGTCGAGCACCCCCTCTACGACCGGCTCCCCGAGGTCCCGTACCAGTACAAGGAGCTCCTCGGCGCGATCTGGCGCGAACCGCTCAGGCTCCCGCCCGGCGAACGCGCCCGGACCCTGGCCGCCCTGCTGCACACGGACCCGCACGGCCGCGCCTTCGTCGCCGAACTCGTCGAGCGGTCCGGGCTCGCCCCCACGGTCTGGCTCCGACGGCTCTTCGCCGCCCTGCTCCCTCCGCTGCTGCACTTCCTCTACCAGTACGGAACCGTTTTCTCCCCGCACGGCGAGAACGCCATCGTCGTCTTCGACGACAGTGACGTTCCCGTACGCCTGGCGATCAAGGACTTCGTCGACGACGTCAACATCAGCGCCCACCCCCTGCCCGAGCACGACCCCATGCCCGACGACGTCCGGGCCGTCCTGCTCACGGAGGAACCCGACTTCCTCACCCAGTTCATCCATTCAGGGCTGTTCGTCGGCGTCTTCCGCTACCTGGCGCCGCTCTGCGAGGACCAACTCGCCGTACCGGAAGCCGACTTCTGGGCGCTCGTACGGGCCGAGATCCTGCGGCACCAGGCGCGCTTCCCGGAGCTGAAGGAACGGTTCGAGCTCTTCGATCTCCTGGCCCCACGGATCGAGCGGCTCTGCCTCAACCGGAACCGTCTGCACCTGGACGGCTACCGCGACCGCCCCCAGCGGCCCCACGCCGCCGTGCACGGAACGGTGCCGAATCCGCTCGCGTGAATCCGACTGTCAGTGCCGCGCCGTAGGGTGGACGCGCTATGACGAAGCCATCCCTCCCCGACCTCCTGCACGCCGCCGTCTCCGCCGTCGGCGGGGTGGAGCGGCCCGGCCAGGTCACCATGGCCGAGGCCGTTGCCGAGGCCATCGACGACAGCTCCCACCTGCTGGTCCAGGCCGGCACCGGCACCGGAAAGTCCCTCGGCTATCTGGTGCCGGCGCTGGCACACGGTGAGCGCGTGGTGGTCGCCACGGCCACCCTGGCGCTCCAGCGCCAGCTGGTCGAGCGCGACCTTCCGCGCACGGTCGAGGCGCTGCACCCGCAGCTGCGCCGCCGTCCGGAGTTCGCGATGCTCAAGGGGCGGTCGAACTACCTCTGCCTTCACCGCCTCCACGAGGGCGTGCCCCAGGACGAGGAGGAGGGCCTCTTCGACCCCTTCGAGGCAGCGGCCCCGACCAGCAAGCTGGGACAGGACCTGCTGAGGCTCCGCGACTGGTCGGACGAGACGGAGACCGGGGACCGGGACGATCTGACCCCCGGTGTCTCGGACCGCGCCTGGGCCCAGGTGTCGGTCTCCTCGCGCGAGTGTCTGGGCGCGACCAAGTGCGCGTACGGGGCCGAGTGCTTCGCCGAGGCGGCCCGGGAGCGGGCCAAGCTGGCGGAGGTCGTCGTCACCAATCACGCCCTGCTCGCCATCGACGCGATCGAGGGTGCTCCCGTGCTGCCGCAGCACGAAGTGCTGATCGTGGACGAGGCCCATGAGCTCGTCTCGCGGGTCACCGGGGTCGCCACGGGCGAGCTCACCCCGGGCCAGGTCAACCGCGCGGTCCGCCGGTCGGCGAAGCTGGTCGACGAGAAGGTCGCCGACCAGCTCCAGACGGCCGCGGAGGGCTTCGAGCGGCTGATGGAGCTGGCCCTGCCGGGCCGTCTTGAGGAGATCCCCGAGGACCTCGGCTACGCGCTGATGGCGCTGCGGGACGCCTCGCGCGCGGTGATCTCGGCGCTCGGCACCACCCGGGACAAGTCCGTCCAGGACGAGGACGCCGTCCGCAAGCAGGCCCTCGCCTTCGTGGAGAACGTCCACTCCGTCGCCGAGCGCATCACTCAGGGCTCCGAGTGGGACGTCGTCTGGTACGAACGCCACGACCGTTTCGGCGCATCCCTGAGGGTCGCGCCGCTCTCCGTGTCGGGGCTGCTGCGCGAGAAGCTCTTCGCGGACCGCTCCGTCGTCCTCACCTCGGCCACCCTGAAGCTGGGCGGCGACTTCAACGGGGTCGGCGCCTCCCTGGGGCTGGCTCCCGAGGGCACCCAGGGCGACGACATCCCGGAGTGGAAGGGCATCGACGTCGGCTCGCCGTTCGACTACCCCAAGCAGGGGATCCTCTACGTCGCCAAGCACCTGGCCCGCCCGGCGCGGGACGGCGACCGGACGGACATGCTCGACGAGCTCACGGAGCTGGTGCAGGCGGCGGGTGGCCGGACGCTCGGCCTGTTCTCCTCGATGCGGGCCGCCCAGCTCGCCGCCGAGGAGCTGCGCACCCGGATCCCCGAGTACCCGATCCTCCTCCAGGGCGAGGACACGCTCGGCGAGCTGATCAAGAACTTCTCCGCCGACCCGCAGACCTGCCTCTTCGGCACGCTCTCCCTCTGGCAGGGCGTGGACGTTCCGGGGGCGAGCTGTCAGCTGGTCGTCATGGACAAGATCCCCTTCCCGCGCCCCGACGACCCGCTGATGAGCGCCCGCCAGAAGGCGGTGGAGGACGCGGGCGGCAACGGCTTCATGGCCGTGGCGGCCACGCACGCGGCCCTGCTGATGGCCCAGGGCGCCGGACGTCTCGTCCGGGCCACCGGAGACCGTGGAGTGGTCGCCGTACTCGATCCGCGGCTCGCCACGGCCCGGTACGGCAGCTATCTCAAGGCTTCGCTGCCCGACTTCTGGTACACGACGGATCGCAACCAGGTGAGGAAGTCGCTTGCGGCGATCGACGCCGCGTCGAAGGCGGCAGGAGTCTGAGACCGCGGCAGGAGCCTGAGGGGCTGAGACATGGACCGGGTCCTGCCGCGGCAGGGCAGGACCCGGGAGAAGACAGAGCAGGGCCCCGGGACCGGCGCAGTGGGTCCCGGGGCCCGGTCAGAGCCGGCCAGGTGCTGTCACACCCGCCGCAGTACCGCCACGACCTTGCCGAGGATGGTGGCCTCGTCACCAGGGATCGGCTGGTACGCCGCGTTGTGCGGCAGCAGCCAGACGTGGCCGTCCTCGCGCTTGAAGCGCTTGACGGTGGCCTCGCCGTCGAGCATGGCGGCGACGATGTCTCCGTTCTCCGCGACCGGCTGGCGGCGGACGGTGACCCAGTCCCCGTCGCAGATCGCGGCCTCGATCATCGAGTCGCCGACGACCTTCAGAACGAAGAGCTCGCCGTCACCCACCAGCTGGCGGGGGAGCGGGAAGACGTCCTCGACGGACTCCTCGGCGAGGATCGGGCCACCTGCGGCGATCCGGCCGACGAGGGGGACGTACGACGCGGCGGGCTTGCCGGTCGTGTCCGTCGGCTGGGTGCTCGGCTGGTCGGAGCCGCGAACCTCGTACGCCCGGGGGCGGTGCGGGTCACGGCGCAGGAAGCCCTTGCGCTCCAGCGCCATCAGCTGATGCGCGACGGAGGAGGTGCTGGAGAGGCCCACCGCCTGACCGATCTCGCGCATCGACGGCGGGTATCCGCGCCGCTGGACCGAGTCCCGGATGACCTCGATGACCCTGCGCTGGCGGTCGGTGAGGCCCGAGCTGTCGGCCCGGATGCCTGGAGGTCGTCCGGGCAACGAGCGCGCAGGTCGGCCTGGCTCCCCGTCCCCGTTCGTGGCTGCGTCATTCATGGCATGCACCGGCTCGAGTCGGCCCTGGGAGCGGTCCTGGGCAGTGATGGTGGCACTGTCTGCGGTGGTGGTCACGTCGGCGGCCCCTCTCGAATGGTCTCCCTGGCTGGCACAACGGTAGTGGCTTTCGAAAGGTTGCGCCAAACACACGTTCGAGTGAAAAAACGCAGATTGCCTTACGTGTGTTCGCGGCTGGGTGTATATGCGAGCCCGGGCGCCGATGGCAATTCGGTCATTACGGTACCGTTCGGCCGTGCGCCGCACGCGGGCGGGGGGTGCCGTTCCAGTCTCGCACCCGGCGGGCCCGAATCGGCGGAGCCGCGCGTTTCCCGTACCCTCGTGGCCGGTCGGGGTCCATGGACCGCGCGACACGCGCGAAGTGCCGGAAACGGGCTGAACCCTAGATCTAGTGGTTGGATTGCATCAGCCACCTACAAGTAGTGGTCCCCGGTCTTCCGGGGGGATCCGCATCGCCTATGCTGGTGGTCGCTTCGAGGGCCTTGACGGGCCCGGCGAGGCTATTCAGTCGTGCCGCGAGGGAGGGTCGGAACCATGCATTGCCCCTTCTGCAGGCACCCCGACAGCCGTGTCGTCGACAGTCGCACCACCGACGACGGGACGTCGATCCGACGCCGCCGCCAGTGCCCCGACTGCTCCCGTCGTTTCACGACGGTGGAGACGTGCTCGCTCATGGTGGTGAAGCGCTCGGGCGTGACCGAACCCTTCAGCCGCACCAAGGTCATCTCCGGTGTGCGCAAGGCATGCCAGGGGCGGCCCGTGACCGAGGACGCCCTCGCCAAGCTCGGCCAGCGGGTCGAGGAGGCGGTGCGCGCCACCGGGAGCGCCGAGCTGACCACCCACGACGTGGGTCTGGCCATCCTCGGCCCATTGCAGGAGCTCGACCTCGTCGCGTACCTGCGCTTCGCATCCGTTTACAAGGCTTTCGAAAGCCTCGACGACTTCGAGGCCGCCGTCGCGGAACTCCGCGAGCGACGGCCCTCCGCAGAGGGTGGCGGGACCGGAGCGACCCCCGAGGTCCCCGTTCCCGCCACCGCCGCCGACTGACCGGCGGGCCGGACCGAGGGGTCCGGTCGTGGCCGGCCGCGTCGCGGCCGAAAAGACGTGTCACGGGCGCTCTCAGCGGCGTTCGCGACAGCAGACAAGAAGACAGTGCCCTGGGATTATCTGGGCACTTAAGCGTGTTTTGCCCGTATATGGGAGGCGGCATGACAGAGACGGCGAGCGGTCCGGCACGAGGTTCCCGCGCCAAGGGAACCAAGGCCAGCAAGGGCCTGCGTATCGAGCGCATCCACACCACCCCCGGCGTGCATCCGTACGACGAGGTTGTCTGGGAGCGTCGTGACGTCGTCATGACCAACTGGCGCGACGGCTCGGTCAACTTCGAGCAGCGTGGCGTCGAGTTCCCCGACTTCTGGTCGGTGAACGCGGTCAACATCGTCACCAGCAAGTACTTCCGCGGGGCCGTCGGCACCCCGCAGCGCGAGACCGGTCTCAAGCAGCTCATCGACCGGATCGTGAAGACCTACACGAAGGCCGGCGAGGAGCACGGCTACTTCGCGTCCCCCGCCGACGCCGAGATCTTCGAGCACGAGCTGGCCTACGCCCTCCTGCACCAGATCTTCAGCTTCAACTCCCCGGTGTGGTTCAACGTCGGCACGCCGCAGCCCCAGCAGGTCTCCGCCTGCTTCATCCTGTCCGTCGACGACTCCATGGAGTCGATCCTCGACTGGTACAAGGAAGAGGGCATGATCTTCAAGGGCGGCTCCGGCGCAGGCCTGAACCTCTCCCGCATCCGCTCCTCCAAGGAGTTGCTCTCCTCCGGCGGCAACGCCTCCGGCCCGGTCTCCTTCATGCGCGGCGCCGACGCCTCCGCAGGAACGATCAAGTCGGGCGGCGCCACGCGCCGTGCGGCCAAGATGGTCATCCTCGACGTCGACCACCCCGACATCGAGGACTTCATCGAGACCAAGGTCAAGGAGGAGGAGAAGATCCGCGCCCTGCGCGACGCGGGCTTCGACATGGACCTGGGCGGCGACGACATCACGTCCGTCCAGTACCAGAACGCCAACAACTCGGTCCGTGTGAACGACGAGTTCATGAAGGCCGTCGAGACCGGCGGCAAGTTCGGCCTGCGCGCCCGCATGACCGGTGAGGTCATCGAGGAGGTCGAGGCCAAGTCGCTGTTCCGCAAGATGGCCGAGGCCGCCTGGGCCTGCGCCGACCCGGGCATCCAGTACGACGACACCATCAACCGCTGGCACACCTGCCCCGAGTCCGGCCGGATCAACGGCTCGAACCCGTGCAGCGAGTACATGCACCTGGACAACACGTCCTGCAACCTCGCCTCGCTGAACCTGATGAAGTTCCTCAAGGACGACGGCAAGGGCAACCAGTCCTTCGACGTCGAGCGCTTCGCCAAGGTCGTCGAGCTGGTCATCACCGCGATGGACATCTCCATCTGCTTCGCCGACTTCCCCACCCAGAAGATCGGCGAGAACACCCGCGCCTTCCGCCAGCTGGGCATCGGCTACGCCAACCTCGGCGCTCTGCTCATGGCCACCGGCCACGCGTACGACTCCGACGGCGGCCGCGCCCTCGCCGGTGCCATCACCTCGTTGATGACCGGCACCTCGTACAAGCGCTCCGCCGAGCTGGCCGCGGTCGTCGGCCCGTACGACGGCTACGCCCGCAACGCCGAGCCGCACCAGCGCGTCATGAAGCAGCACGCCGACGCCAACACCGCGGCCGTCCACGTGGACGACCTCGACTCGGCGATCTGGGCCGCCGCCACGGAGGCCTGGCAGGACGTGATCCGCCTCGGCGCCAAGAACGGCTTCCGCAACGCCCAGGCGTCGGTCATCGCCCCGACCGGCACCATCGGTCTCGCGATGTCCTGCGACACCACCGGCCTCGAGCCCGACCTCGCCCTGGTCAAGTTCAAGAAGCTGGTCGGCGGCGGCTCGATGCAGATCGTCAACGGCACGGTCCCGCAGGCCCTGCGCCGCCTGGGTTACCAGGAGGAGCAGATCGAGGCGATCGTCGCCCACATCGCCGAGCACGGCAACGTGATCGACGCTCCCGGCCTCAAGACCGAGCACTACGAGGTCTTCGACTGCGCCATGGGCGAGCGTTCCATCTCCGCGATGGGCCACGTCCGCATGATGGCCGCCATCCAGCCGTGGATCTCCGGCGCCCTCTCCAAGACCGTGAACCTGCCGGAGACGGCCACGGTCGAGGACGTCGAGGAGGTCTACTTCGAGGCCTGGAAGATGGGCGTCAAGGCGCTCGCGATCTACCGCGACAACTGCAAGGTCGGCCAGCCCCTCTCCGCCAAGAAGAAGGAGGAGGAGAAGGCCGAGGTCACCGCGAAGTCCGAGGCGACGATCCGCGAGGCCGTCGAGAAGGTCGTCGAGTACCGCCCGGTCCGCAAGCGTCTGCCCAAGGGCCGCCCGGGGATCACCACCTCCTTCACCGTCGGTGGCGCCGAGGGCTACATGACCGCCAACTCCTACCCGGACGACGGTCTCGGCGAGGTCTTCCTGAAGATGTCGAAGCAGGGTTCGACGCTCGCCGGCATGATGGACGCCTTCTCCATCGCCGTCTCCGTCGGTCTGCAGTACGGCGTCCCCCTGGAGACGTACGTCTCGAAGTTCACCAACATGCGCTTCGAGCCGGCCGGCATGACGGACGACCCGGACGTGCGGATGGCGCAGTCGATCGTCGACTACATCTTCCGCCGCCTGGCGCTGGACTTCCTGCCCTTCGAGACCCGCTCCGCGCTCGGCATCCACTCGGCCGAGGAGCGCCAGCGCCACCTGGAGACGGGCTCCTACGAGCCCACCGACGACGAGGTGGACGTCGAGGGCCTGGCCCAGTCCGCCCCGCGCCAGACGGAGCCCCTGAAGGCCGTCTCGAACCCGCCGAAGGCGGAGGTCCCGGCCCCGAAGCAGGCGCACACCTCGGCGGAGCTCGTCGAGATGCAGCTGGGCATCAGCGCCGACGCCCCGCTCTGCTTCTCCTGCGGTACGAAGATGCAGCGGGCCGGCTCCTGCTACATCTGCGAGGGCTGCGGCTCCACCAGCGGCTGCAGCTGAGCCACCGGCTGAACGGTGAATGAGAAGGGGACCGGCCTTGGGCCGGTCCCCTTCCTCGTGCCCGGTCCGGCCACTCGTGGCCGGCCTCCCGTGGGGAGTCCGGCTCAGGCGGGCCGGCCGCCCATCAGCGTGGCGAAGGTCTGCGGGTCCGTGTCGAATCCGCGGCGCACGGACCGGTAGGACCAGCCCTCCGATCCGTCGCGGGTGAACTCCATGACCGTCGCCGCCGTGGCTCCGGCGACATCGTCGAAGCCGTGGGTGGCGAGATCGGTGTAGCCCTCGCGCACCCGTACGCCGGTGTTGGCGATGTCGCCGAACGTCAGCCTTCCGGAACCCTGCTGTATGGCCACTCCCACCACCACGCGCGCGTAGAGCGGCGCGAGCCGGTTCAGCTCCAGGACCATCGCCTCGTCGTAGCCGAAGCCCTGGCCCGTACGGCTGTCCCGGGTGAGGGTGATCGTGCCGTCGGGGGAGCGGCTGTCGAAGTGCACCAGGTAGGCGGGCGAACCGTACGGATCGTCCACCGTGTAGACCCCGGCGATGATGTCCAGATCGTGCGCCGAGGCGCCGATCGGACTGGGGTCCCACTTGAGCGTCACCTCGACCTTGCCGACCCCCTTGTTGAGTCCGCTCACCGTGAATTCCCTCTCTGCGTACGACTGGTACCGCGGGCCCGGTCAACTGCCCATGGTCTCCGACCGGTTGTTCATGGTGTCATGCGTACTCGGTGCGAGAACGGGGTGGCAGAGGGTGAATGCCCCGTACGATGGCGCCGTGCTGGTCAAGTGGATTCGCTGCACCGTGGTGGACCGTCGGGGGTTCGAGCGGGGGCAGCGGAAATGGGCGGGGTTGCTGGGTGAGCCGGGATTCCGGGGCCAGGGCGGAGGGTGGAGCCGTTCGCGGCCCGATGTCGCCCATGTCTTCTCGTTCTGGGAGAGCCGCGCGTTCTACGACTCGTTCATGGCGCGATCGCACGACCGGCTCGCGGCCGCACAGTCGGGCTCGTTCAAGGATCTCCAGGCCAAGCTCTTCGATCACCGTTTCGACGTGAAGACCGGCTTCGAGCCGAAGTTCACGGACGCCGATGTGGCACGGGTGGCGCACTGCCGCGTCCACGAGGACCGGGTCGAGCACTTCGCGCTGATGCAGGAGAAGGTGTGGAACCCGGCGATGGCCGGTTCTCCCGGGATGCTGCGCGGGGTCTTCGGGGAGGCGCCGGGGAACGAGTTCGTGGTGCTCTCGATGTGGCGGTCCGCCGCGGAGCACGGCAAGTACCGCGTGGAGCGCGTCGAACGGCTCGGGCTGCGGGCCCAGACGGAGGCCGACGTGGCGGCCCTGAGCGGGGACGTGGTGCAGCTCGAACCGTCCTGGACGGTCTGACCACCCCTCGTCGGGGTCGACGAGCCCGCCGACCCCCGGCCCCTCTGCCTTGCCGAGGGGCCGGAGGAGCGCCGGACCAGTGGGCGATCTAGGGTCGTGGCATGGCACGACCGCGGCGCATCGTCCTCGTACGGCATGGAGAGTCCGAGGGCAATGCCGACGACACGGTGTACGAACGGGAGCCCGACCACGCCCTCAGGCTCACCGAGACAGGCCTGCGACAGGCACGGCAGACGGGGGAGCGGTTGCGGGAGCTGTTCGGCGAGGAGCAGGTCAGCGTGTACGTCTCTCCGTACCGCCGAACGCACGAGACCTTCCGGGAGTTCCGGCTCGACCCCGAGCAGGTCCGGGTACGGGAGGAGCCGCGGCTGCGGGAGCAGGACTGGGGAAACTGGCAGGACAGGGAGGACGTACGCCTGCAGAAGGCGTACCGGGACGCGTACGGGCACTTCTTCTGCCGCTTCGCGCAGGGCGAGTCCGGGGCCGACGTGTACGACCGGGTCGGGGCGTTCCTGGAGAGCCTCTACCGCTCCTTCGAGGCGCCCGACCACCCGCCGAACGTCCTGCTGGTGACCCACGGGCTGACGATGCGGCTGTTCTGCATGCGGTGGTTCCACTGGTCCGTCGCCGACTTCGAGTCGCTGTCCAACCCGGGCAACGGCGAGACGCGGGCGCTGCTGCTCGGCGAGGACGGCAGGTACAGCCTGGACCGGCCGTTCGAGCGCTGGCGTACCCCGGAACCGTACGGCCACACCGGATAGAGTGGTGAAGCGATGACCGCTGACTCCTCTCTCGACCGGCGCTTCGAACGCGCCCTGGCCAGCCTTCGAGGGCTGGCCGTGGGAGACGCCCTGGGCTCCCAGTTCTTCGTCCCCGCCAACTATCCGCTGCTCAAGCGACGCGAGCTGCCTCCCGGCCCCTGGCAGTGGACCGACGACACCGAGATGGCCGGCTCGGTCCTGGCCGTGCTCGTACGGCACGGGCGGATCGACCAGGACGCACTCGCGCAGTCGTTCGCCGAGCACCACGACTTCGACCGGGGCTACGGGCCCGCGGTCAACCGGATGCTCCGGCTCATCCGGGAGGGCGGCGACTGGCGCGAGCTCGCGGCCGCGCTCTTCAACGGGCAGGGCTCGTGGGGCAACGGCGCCGCGATGCGGATCGCCCCGCTCGGCGCCTGGTACGCGGACGACCCGGAGCAGGCGACCCACCAGGCCGAGATCTCCGCGTACACCACGCACCAGCACCGTGAGGCCGTCGTCGGCGCCATGGCCGTGGCGGCCGCCGCCGCGCTCGCCGCGGATCCCGCGGGTCCGCCCACGCCCACGGACCTCCTGGACGGAGTGATCGCCCTCGTACCGCGCAGCGCCGTTGGCGCGGGGCTGCGCAGGGCCCGCGACATGCTCGACTACGGCGACGCGGGGACGGTCGCGGCGGTGCTGGGCAGCGGGCGCCGTACCAGCGCCCACGACACCGTGCCGTTCGCGCTCTGGTCGGCCGCCCGGGCCCTCGGCGACTACGAGCAGGTGTTCTGGACGACCGCGCAGGTCGGCGGCGACGTCGACACCACCTGCGCGATCGCCGGCGGAGTCGTGGCTTCCGGCACGGCCGGTGCGCCGCCCGCCTCCTGGTCGGAGCGGACGGAAGCCCTGCCGGACTGGGTGCCGGCCGCCATCCACTCCTGATCCGGCCCGTTCCCGTACCCACGGAGCGGGTCGGTGAGTGTCACGGTCCTGCCACAGCGCCGCTCGGTCGGGTCCGAACGGCGGGACCGCCGTTAGAGTCGGCCACTCCGCAGCGCTGATCATGTCAAGAGCGCGCCGACGCGACACCCGGACCGCAGCCCTCCGCCGCCCTGGCACCGAGCGCGAGCCGGGTCGGGAGGGGGTCCCGTGTCCGACATACCGTCCGATCCACCACCGAAGGACAGAGCTCAGCCCGCCGGCGAGCCCGCGCCCGGGCCCAAGCCTGAGCACGCCGCCGAGCCTGCCGCCGATACGAAGCCGGAGCCTGCGCCGGAGCCCAGGCCTGAGCCCAGGCCTGAGCCCAGGCCTGAGTCTTCTGGCGGGCCCAGGCCGCAGGCCGCCGCCGAGCCCCGGCCCGAGCACGCAGCCTCCGTCGGTACGCCGCCGGGTGGAGCCGTACCGACCGGAGCCGTACCGCCGCGTGCCGTGACGGCCGGTCCCGTGCCGCCCGGGCCGTACCAGCCTCCGCAGCACCGGGCCGTGGCGGCCACGGCGTGGCAGGGCGGTCCGGCCCCGTACCCCTGGGCGCCGCCCACGCCCCCCGCCGACACCTGGCTCACCCGACTGCGCCCCGCCGCACCGGCCCAGGTCACCGCTCCGACGCTCTGGGCCGTCCTGGCCACCGCCGTGCTGTGCGCCCTGCTCCTCGACGGGGGACTCGGCCTCAACCTGATGATCGTGGCCGCTCCCGCGGTCCTCGCCGCCGCCTTCGCCGCGCGGGCGGCGGGCCGCCGACTCCGCCCCTGGACCCTGGTCTGGGCCGTCGGAGGCCTCGCCCTCCTCGCCGTACCCGCCCTGCGGGACGCCGGGTGGCCGACCTTCCTCGCGATCGTCACCGCGCTCGGCGTGACGGCGCTCGCCCTGCACGGCGGCCGGGGCTGGCCGAGCGTACTCCTCGCGCCCCTCGGCCTCTTCGACTCCCTCGGCTCAGGCACCGCCTGGGTCTGGCGCGGCGTACGCGACCGGGCCGACGGCTCCCGCGGCCGGTGGGGTCCGGTCGTGCGGACCGTCGGGGTGGCCGTCGCCCTGCTCGTCGTCTTCGGCGCGCTGTTCGCCGGCGCCGACGCCGCCTTCGCCGACCTGCTCGGCTCCCTGATGCCCGACATCTCGCTGGAGCAGGCGCCCTGGCGACTCTCGCTCTTCCTGCTCGGACTCTTCGGCGCCATCGCCCTCGCCCGTACCGCCGCCGCGCCGTTGCGCTGGGACCGGATGGCGATCCGCCCCGGCCGGGCCCGCGCGCGACTGGAGTGGGCCCTTCCACTCATCGTGCTCAACCTGCTCTTCGCGGCCTTCAACGCGGTCCAACTCGCCGTTCTTCTCGGCGGGTACGACAACGTCCTCAGCGAGACCGACCAGAAACTCTCCGAGTACGCCCGGGAGGGTTTCTGGCAGCTCCTGATGGCCACGCTGCTCACCCTCGTGGTGATCGGCCTCGCCCTGCGCTGGGCGCCGCGTACGGACGCCCGCGACCGCACGCTCGTCCGTGCCGTCCTCGGCACCCTGTGCGTGCTCACGCTCGTCGTGGTCGCCTCCGCGCTGCGCAGGATGGACCTGTACGTGGACGCCTACGGGCTCACGCGGCTGCGCATCTCGGTGGCCGCCATGGAGATCTGGCTGGGTCTGGTCATTTTGCTGATCATGGCCGCGGGGATCTTCGGCGCCCGCCTGCTGCCGCGCGCCGTGGCCGTCAGCGCCGCCGCGGGCGTACTCGCCTTCGGTCTGGCCTCGCCCGACGCCCTCGTCGCCGAGCGCAACGTCGAGCGGTTCAGCAGCTCCAAGAAGATCGACATTCCCTATCTCGCCCGGCTTTCGGCCGACGCCGTGCCCGCACTCGACCGGCTTCCCGAGCCGCAGCGCTCCTGCGCCCTGCTCGGCATCGAGATCCGCCTCCGCGCCGACGAGGGCGCCTGGTACGCCACCAGCTGGTCGCAGGAGCGGGCGCGCACGCTCCTGGCGGAGCGGGGGATCGACCGGACCCCGGCCGAGTGCGGAGCGATGACGAGAGGGGACGACTACGACCCCTACGGGAACGGTGATCCGTACGGCGACCCGTATGTCGATCCGTACGACACCCCCTGACATTCGGATCGCGGGAACGCTCGTCGGCAGGCCGTCGCGCACCCCGGTTCCTCGCCGCTCACGAGCGGAAGGGACCGGGGTGCGCGCGTTCCGGATGCACGCGAGCGATCAGATCAAGCCGCCGCAGAACGGCTTCGCGGGGTCCGTTCGGACATCCGACGGGAATCCGGGTATCGCGGCCGGGGTTCATCGGCGTAACCTGTCTGGCGCCATGCCCTATGAACCACCCACTCACACGGTCGAGCGCTCGCTCCGAGCCACCACCGGCGCCAAGATCGTCGCCGGGGTCGACGAGGTCGGACGCGGGGCATGGGCCGGTCCCGTCACGGTCTGCGCGGCCGTCACCGGCCTCCGCCGGCCCCCCGAGGGGCTCACCGACTCCAAGCTGATCACCCCCAAGCGCCGTACCGCCCTGGCCGCGGAGCTGGAGAAGTGGGTCACCGCCTACGCCCTCGGCGACGCCTCCCCCGAGGAGATCGACGAACTGGGCATGACCGCCGCGCTCCGGCTGGCCGCCGTACGCGCGCTGGACGCCCTGCCCGTCCGCCCCGACGCGGTGATCCTCGACGGGAAGCACGACTACCTCGGCAGCCCCTGGCAGGTCCGTACGGTGATCAAGGGCGACCAGTCCTGCATCGCCGTGGCGGCGGCCTCGGTGATCGCCAAGGTCCGGCGTGACGCGATGATGGCCGAGCTCGAGAGCGAGGCGGAGGAGTGCGCGGCGTTCGGTTTCGGCGCCAACGCGGGCTACCCCTCGCCGATCCACAAAGCCGCTCTGGAGGAGCGGGGGCCGACCCCGTACCACCGGCTTTCCTGGGCGTACCTCGACGCGCTGCCCCAGTGGCGGCACCTCAAGAAGATCCGGATCTCCGCCGAGGCGGTCGCACTGGAAAGCGGGGGCCAGCTCGGCTTCGACTTCTGAACTTCCCGGCAGGCTTCGCCGACAGCCGGGTCGCACGATTGTGCCCACCCGCCGGAGCCCCGCGCACCGGCGTTTGATAGACAACCTTCCATGCCTCTCATCCCCGAGGAGCCTCAGATTCACGAGAGTGCCCAGGGTCCCCGCGGCACGGCCGCAGGCCACCCCGCGCCGACCCCCCGTCCCGTACCCGGTCCGCGTTCCGCGGCCTCGCCGCGTCCCGGGCGTCCCGGTCCAGGACCGGCCAGGCCCGGACCGCCGGTACCCCGCCCGCACCCCGCTGCCGGGCAGTCCCCTTCCGCCCCGGAGAATCGTTCCGAGCAGCGGACCGGCCCGCAGATCCAGCTGATCCCGGCCCCGGTCGACGGCGCGCTCGACGCCGCCGAAGAGGCCGTCGATCTGCTCCTGGAGACCGGCCGCGCCCCCGGCGACATCCTTGTGCTCACCACCGGTGAGCAGCACCCGTGGACGGCGCACGAGCTGTCCTTCGGCGAGACCGCCTACTGGGCCCAGCAGGACGCCCGCGACGACGTGTTCTTCGCCGGCGCCGGCGCCGTGGAGCGGGCGGCCGCCCGGCCCGTGGTCGTGGTGGCGGTCAACGGCGGAGCCGAGGAAGCCGTCGCGAAGGCGCTGCCCCTGGCGAGGGGACGGGCGACCGCGCTGCTCATCGTCTGCGGTGACCCGGAGCGCATCAACGCCGTGCTCGGCGCGGGTGTCTGAGCGGGATCACCTCTCGCGGTCCTGACCCGGCTGCCCTTCGGGGTGGCCGGGCCGTGGTTCGCCGCTTGATGCCGTGGCGCCGCGTTCTGGGCTTGCCCTGTGTTCTGCCCAGGCCCCGCCTTCTGCCGGGGCTGCGCGGTCGCCTCAGCGGGCAGCCGTACGGCGCAGCGGTTCGGCCGCGCCTCCGGCTGTACGCGGCGTCAGGAGGCCCAGCTCGGAAGGGGCATCGCCGAGTGAAGCGGGGCGCGACCCCGAGCCTGGGTACCGACCGCCACGGCCTTCTCCCAGCACCTGCCAGCCGCCGCGCGTCAGCGTGATGTACGCGCCACAGCGCAGCCCGTGGAGCGTGCAGGCGTCCCGCAGGCCCCACATCCAGGCGCCGTCCTCCTCGGTCCACCGCTCGTCGCCGTCACGGCAGTAGAGCAGCACCGCCGTCCGCACTGGGGTCCGGCGTCGCAGATCGTGCGGGATGACGCGGCGCAGATGGGCGAGGAGCGCGTTGCGGAACTCCCAGCCGTCCGCAGGGACCGGACGACGCGTGAACGACGCGCTTGCGGTGAGTCGCTCCTCGTGGTCGAGCACGGCGACCACCGCCGTCGCCGGTGTCGGCCGGTGACGGGTGTGCAGACCGCTGACGACCTCGCGAGGGTTGCGGAGCAGCGGGATTCCGGCCGCCGCCCACTCCGCCGGCTCCAGCATCCGAGCGAGGCGGCTGGCGGACTCGGACGACGAGTTGATCGAAGTGGCTGCGGACGGAGCGAATCCGAAGGTCACGGTCCTCCCTTCGGATACGCGCCCGCTGGGCGGGCAGGGTCGAGTGAGGGCGCACCACGGCACAGTCCTTCCGGACCGCGTACGGGGCCATGCCGGGCGGGTTCCCAATTCTTCCTGGCCCGTGCGCGAGCGGCAACGAGCAATTGATGCCGCTGACTGGAATGGGACGGTATGGCTCTCATATCCCTGCCCAGACACCTAGTGTTCACTCCACGTTTCACAGTCGGACGGCAAGCGCCAGGGGAAAAGGCCTCGCGCCTGATGGGCGCAGGACGGCCTGCGAACCCTTCGCGTGCGCCATGTCGCTCTGGGTGAATTGGCCGACTGTCAGTGCCATCCGGTTGCATGGGGGTATGGACAACCTGGAGCTCCGCACCGAAGCCGACGCCATCCTCGCTGAGCTCGTCGGCGCCCCAGGGGGTTCCGCGCGGCTGCGGGAGGACCAGTGGCAGGCCGTGGCGGCCCTGGTCGAGGATCGCCGCCGGGCGCTGGTGGTGCAGCGCACCGGCTGGGGCAAGTCGGCGGTGTACTTCGTCGCCACCGCCCTGCTGCGCAGGCGTGGGTCAGGTCCGACGGTGATCATCTCGCCGCTGCTGGCGCTGATGCGGAACCAGGTCGAGGCGGCGGAGCGGGCCGGTATCCGGGCGCGCACCATCAACTCGGCCAACCCTGAGGAATGGGACGCCATCTACGGGGAGGTCGAGCGCGGCGAGACCGACGTTCTCCTCGTGAGCCCGGAGCGACTCAACTCCGTGGACTTCCGCGAGCAGGTGCTTCCCAAGTTGGCGGTCACGACCGGTCTCCTGGTGGTCGACGAGGCGCACTGCATCTCCGACTGGGGACACGACTTCCGGCCCGACTACCGCCGGCTGCGGGCCATGCTCGGCGAGCTCGCCCCCGGCGTGCCGGTACTGGCCACCACCGCGACGGCCAATGCTCGGGTCACCGCGGATGTGGCCGAGCAGCTGGGTACGGGCGCGGGCGAGGCCCTGGTCCTGCGTGGCTCGCTGGAGCGGGAGAGCCTCCGGCTCGGAGTCGTCCAGCTGCCGGACGCCGCCCATCGGCTGGCCTGGCTCGCCGAGCACCTGGACGAGCTGCCGGGCTCCGGGATCATCTACACCCTGACCGTGGCCGCGGCCGAGGAGGCCACGGCGTTCCTGCGGCAGCGCGGCTTCACGGTGGACTCCTACACGGGCCGTACGGAGAACGCGGACCGGCTCCAGGCCGAGGCCGATCTGCAGCAGAACCGGGTGAAGGCGCTGGTGGCGACCTCGGCGCTGGGCATGGGCTTCGACAAGCCCGACCTCGGCTTCGTGATCCATCTCGGCTCGCCGTCCTCGCCGATCGCGTACTACCAGCAGGTGGGTCGTGCCGGGCGCGGGGTGGAGCACGCGGAGGTGCTGATGCTGCCGGGCAAGGAGGACGAGGCGATCTGGCGCTACTTCGCCGACACCGCCTTCCCTCCCGAGACCCAGGTCCGCCAGACCCTTGCGGCCCTCGCCGATGCGGGACGGCCGCTGTCCGTGCCCGCACTGGAGGCGGCGGTGGATCTTCGGCGCACCCGGCTGGAGACGATGCTCAAGGTCCTCGACGTGGACGGGACCGTCAAGCGGGTGAAGGGCGGCTGGGAGAGCACGGGACAGCCGTGGGTGTACGACACGGAGCGGTACGCATGGGTGGCACGGCAGCGGAAGGCCGAGCAGCAGGCGATGCGCGACTACGTGAGCACGTCCCAGTGCCGGATGGAGTTCCTGCGGCAGCAACTGGACGACGAGGGCGCGGCCCCGTGCGGGCGGTGCGACAACTGCGCAGGCGCCTGGATCGGCTCCTCCGTGTCGACCGAGGCGCTGACGGGAGCCACACGGGAACTGGACCGCCCGGGTGTGGAGGTCGAGTCGCGCCGGATGTGGCCGACCGGCATGCCGGCGCTGGGCATCGACCTCAAGGGGCGTATCCCCGCCGGTGAGCAGAGTTCGACAGGTCGCGCCCTCGGCCGGCTCTCGGACATCGGCTGGGGCAACCGCCTGCGCCCTCTGCTGGCGGAGAACGCCCCGGACGGTACGGTTCCCGACGACGTCCTGAAGGCGGCGGTGGCCGTCCTGGCCGACTGGGCACGCTCTCCGGGTGGGTGGGCGCCGAACGTGGCGGGCGCCTCCGCCCGGCCCGTGGGCGTCGTGGCCGTGCCGTCCCTGCGCCGACCGGAGCTTGTCGGCTCCCTCGCGCAGGGGATCGCGTCCATCGGCCGCCTGCCTTTCCTGGGCAGCTTGACGTACACCGGACCGAGCGGCGCTCAAGCGGCACGTCGTAGCAACTCGGCGCAGCGGCTCAGGGGTCTGTTCGATGCTTTCACCGTTTCGGAGGAGCTGGCCGAGGCCGTTGCGGGAGCCGCCGGTCCTGTCCTGCTGGTGGACGACTACGCCGACTCCGGCTGGACTCTCGCTGTCGCGTCCCGTCTGCTCCGCCGTACCGGCAGTGGGCCGGTTCTGCCGCTGGTTCTCGCGGCTTCAGGGTGAAGTCGCGCGGCAGAAGGGCTGGTTGGGGCTGCTCGTAGCTGCGGTCTACCAGTAGTGACGTCGGCCTCCCACCGCGTGTCCGACAGCTCCCAGGATCCACAGGACGACGCCGATGACGGCGAGTATGAGCCCGATGGTCCACAGGATCGAGATGCCGGTGACGAATCCGATGACGAGCAGGACGACTCCGATGAGGATCATGGTGTGCCTCAGTCTCTGTATGGAGGACCTCGCGGTGCGACGAGGTCACGGCGCATAGGGCGGGTGGTTGGTGCGGGGCGGGGTGGCGCGGTGCGGTGAAGGCGGCTTGCCCCGTCGCCCGTGAGCCGCGTGTGCCCGTATCCCGCCGCTGTATGCCCGGCGGTACTGTCCCGGCCGCCCTGGAGCGGGAGCTCGACCCGGCCGCCACGCCGCCTGGGCGGTGCGTGATGAATGCGGTCCATGTGCTCGGGTAGCCGCAGGACAGGTCCGTAGCGGACTCGCCGAAGAGATCGCACACGAGTCAAGGAGTGGAGTCACCATGCCTCGCGGTTCCAGCCCCAAGCGTGAGCGCCAGTACGAGCACATCAAGGAGAGCGCCGAGGAGCGCGGCGAGAGCCCCAAGCGGGCCAAGGAGATCGCCGCGCGTACCGTCAACAAGGAACGGGCCCGCTCGGGTGAGTCGAAGACCGCGAGCCGCTCGTCCATCCAGGACATGTCGTCCTCCAAGCGCGGCGGGCAGCGCTCCCACAGCGGCTCGCAGGGGCCCACGAAGGAGCAGCTCTACAACGAGGCGAAGCAGCGCAACATCGAGGGCCGCTCGAAGATGGACAAGGCGGAACTCAAGCGCGCGCTCGGCCACTGAGGGCCCCGCCCCACCGCATAGTCCCGTACAGCCCGGGCTCGCGCCCGGGCTGTACGGGACTATGCGGCGTCGGCACTCGGACGCGGCGCTGACACACGGACTATGACGGGCCGTCGAGTGCGACCTATGACGGGCCGTCGAGTGCGACGGCCCGTCGATCGAGATCGACCGAGGGCGCGTCCGGAGGCCGGACGATGCCCGGTTCCGAAAGCGCCCCGATGGATGGGCTGGTGTCAGTCCTTCATCGTGTCCTTTATCTTCTCCTTGGCCTGACGTGCGTCTCCCTTGGCCTGCTCGGCGCGGCCTTTCGCCGTGAGGCGCTCGTTCCCGACGGTCCGGCCGGCGGCTTCCTGGGCCTTGCCCTTGGCCTGTTCCTTCTTGGCTCGCATCTTCTCCTCACCCGACACGGTGACAACTCCTCTCGTGCGCTATGGCTTGCTTTGTCGCGGGTAGCCGTTCAGGAGTTCCGTAAACGTCGCTCGGGAGAGGCGGGGGCCCAGGGCCTGGTCATCCCCCATGCAACCCGACGCTTCGGACATCGCGCGAGCGAGCCGACCCGGGGCTGTGGAAAACCCGGCGGGGCCGTCCGGGCGAGTTATCCACAGGGGTTTCGGAGTTGGCGGTCGCCGCGAGACCGTCGTGACCATGAACACGAACCCGCACGAATTCCGTGGAACGACCGAAAACCAGCAGATCACGCTGCGCGGCCCCGCCGAACTGGCCGACGCCCTCCCGTTCATGCTCGGCTTCCATCCGAACGATTCCGTCGTCCTCGTCGCGCTCCACGGTGAGCACGGCCGGTTCGGCGGCCGGGTCAGGCTCGGCATCCCGCGTTCGGCGAGCGAATGGCCCTCGACGGCCGAACACCTCGCCGACTGCCTCGTCGACGGCTGCACCCGGCGCGGGACGCGACCGGACGGAATCGTCGTCTTCCTCTGCCAGGACCCGGAACCCGGTGAGACGGGCCGTCATGTGATGGAGCGGTTGCGCCCCTTCGCCCAGCGTCTGCGCGTCGCCTGCGGCGCGCTCGACATTCCCGTGTACGAAGCGCTCTGCATCTCCGACGGCCTGTACTTCTCCTACTGCTGCCCCGACACCCGCTGCTGCCCGTCCGACGGCACGCCCCTCGCGCTGACCGGCACGTCGGTCATGGCGGCCTCGGCCGCCTACGCCGGAATCCAGGTCCGGGGATCCCTGCGGGACATGGAGGCCCGGCTCACGCCCCGTGCGTCGCCGTCGCCCGAGGACGAACGGCAGCGCAAGGCGCTGAACGAGGCCTCGGCCGTGATCGTTCCCAAGGTCTTCGACGGCGCGCCGGGCGAAGGCCGGGCCGAGGTCAGGGAGGCGACGCTCAGGCTCGCCCGCGAGATCCTCCGGCGCTTCGACGCCCCGTCCGCCGAAGCCGCAGCCGGGGCCGGTGGTGCTGGGACCGGCGCCGATGCCACGGCGTGGACACCCGTCGCGACCGGCGTGCGGGGCACCGGAACGGCCGAGCAGGACGCGGCCGACGACGCGATCATCGACACCGACGAGGCCGCCGCCCTGATCCTCGGGCTTCAGGACCGGGAGACACGGGACCAGGCCGCCGAATGGATGGAGGGCCCCGAGGGCGCCGCCGCCCTGCGGCTGTGGCGTGTGCTGGCCCGGCGCTGCGTCGCACCGTTCGGCGAGCACGCGGCGGCTCCGCTCACGCTCGCCGGCTGGGTGGCCTGGTCCACCGGCGACGAACCGGCCGCCCGCGTCGCCCTGGGGCTCGCCCTCGACGCCGACCCCGAATACGTCTTCGCCCGGTTGCTGCACCAGGCCTGCAACGAGGGACTCGACCCCGAATCCCTGCGGAGCTGCCTGCGGCAGGAACGGGGGTCGAGGGCGGCGGCCCTGGAGACGCGCGCCGCCGCGCTCCGCCCGGCCCCACCGGCGACCGCGTCGGCGAAATCGGTGAAGTCGCTGAAGTCGGTGAAGGCCGCACGGAAGGGGGCGAGGAAGGGGGTGCCGTCCGCCGGGACCCGTCCCGGCAAGGGCTCACCCCAGCGATCGCGGGCTGCCGCGACCCGGCAGGGCGCGCCGCGCGGCGGGCGGCGCGGGACGAGGAGCGGGCGATGACGCCCGTGACCAGGCTGCCCACAGCGGCGTTCACGTCTGTGGCGGAGCCCGACGACCCGTGCCGCCGACCCCACACCGGCAGCCCGGATCGCACAGAGAGCACCGCACACCACCCATGGCCTCCCGTCCCGCCCCCGCTCCCGGACTCCCGGCCGGACAGGCACCCGCCGGCGGTCTTACGCCTCCTGCCTCCGCGCGACCCGGGGAACCGCCCTCGGTGCACCACGCGCTCCTCTGCGTGGCCCTGCCCGCCCTCGCCGTCTCTCCCGATCACGGCCAGCTCACCGGACACGGCCTCGAAGGGGTCTACGCTTCCGGACGCCGCCTCCTCGCCCGCTCCGTGCTGCGGGTGGCCGGTCGCGAGCCCCTCGCCCTGCAAGGCCGCCAGGCCTCGGCGGACCGCGCGGTCTTCCTCTCGGCCGTCCGTACGGCCGGAGACATCGGACCGGACCCGGGTCTCTCCGTCGAGCGCTCACGCGACGCGGACGGAACGGAGCGGATCACCCTGCGCAGCTCCGTCGGCAGGCCCCTCCGGCTCCCGGTGGAAATCGCTCTGGGCACGGATCTCGCGGACCTGGGTGCCGTGGCGGCGGGGCGGGCCGGCCCCGAAATCGCCGCGAGCGTCCACGGCACGGGCATGCGCTGGACAGCGGGGGACGGACGGTACTCCGCCGTCAGCGCCGACCCGCCGCCGACGGACGCGCTGGCCGCGGCCGGACTCCTTCGCTGGGAGTTCGAACTGGCCCCCGGGGCCTCCCGGACCATCGAACTCAGGGTGCGCGGGGACCGCACCCCCCGAACCTCTGCAGCCGTGGGCCCCGGTACGGGCGCCGGTACGGCCCGACCCGGCGGGGCCGTCTTCGCGGAAGCCCGTGCCGAGGGGGACGATCCCCGGATCGGCGAGCTCCTGCGGGTGGCCGTCGACGACCTGCGGGCCCTCCTCCAACGCGACCCGGAACACCCGGCTGACGTCCACCTCGCCGGCGGGGTGCCCTGGCGCTGCGGACCTGCCGGCGCCGAGGCGCTCTGGGCGGCGCGGATGGCCCTCCCGCTCGGCACCCGGCTCGCCGTCACGACGCTCCGAGCCCTGGCCCGCACCCAGCTCGACGGGCCGGGACCGGCAAGCGGGCGTATCCCCGGCCCTCTCAGAGACGCCGGCCCCTTCCTCCCTCCTCGCTGCACGGGCATCGAGGCCACCCTCGCCTTCCCCACGGTCCTGGCCGAGGCGAGGCGGTGGGGACTCCCGGAGCAGGACCTCGCGGAGCTCCTTCCCACGGCGGAGCGGTGCCTCCAGTGGCTTCGCGTCGCATCCGACCCGCAGGGGTTCGTCCCGGACCCGGGGCCCGCCGGGCCGTGGCGGGCGGAGACCCAGGCCCACGCCCACCGCGCGGCCCTGCTCGGTGCCGACCTCCTCGACGGCTGCGGCAGGCCCGGGGGAGAGGAATGGCGCGACTGGGCACGTGCCCTGCGCGAGCGGTTCGGGGCGGTGTTCTGGCTCGACGACCGGTCCGGCGGCAGACCCGCCGCGGCCCTGGCCCCTGGCGGCCGACCCTGGACACAGCTGGGCGGCTGGGCGGCACACCTCCTCGACACCGGGCTCCTGGGCGGCGGTCGGTACGCACCCGGCCTGCTGGACAAGGCCTCCACCGAACAGCTGGCCCGTCTGCTGGGCACGCCCGCACTGGACTCCGGCTGGGGGTTGCGGAGCCTCGGTGCCAAGGAGCCCGGACACAACCCCTTCGGGCACCGGGCCGGTGCGGTGCGGGTCCACGAGACGGCGGTGGCCGTCGCCGGTCTCGCCGCGGCGGGGTACGAGAAGGAGGCGGGGTCCTTGCTGAAAGGGACGGTGGACGCAGCCGAGGCGTTCAGCTATCGGCTGCCCGAGATGTACGGCGGCGGACTGCGGACGGCCGGGGCGATCCCCGTTCCCCATCCGACGGCCTGCCGGCCGGCGGCGGTGGCCGCGGCCGGTGCGGTCCACCTCGTGACGGCCCTCGTGGGGATCCGGCCGGACGCCCCGGGAGGGACCGTCGCCCTGCAGCCCGTCCGGTCGGCTCCCCTCGGAGCCGTACGGCTGTCGGGGGCCCGGGTCGCCGGAGAGGCCTTCGCCGCGCGGGTGAGCCGACTGGGCCTCGGGATGGTCGAGGAGGCCGCCGCCGGACTCCAGCTGGGGGTCTGACCGGATGGCGCCCGACCAAGGCCGCGAAGTCCCCGGACAGCGAGAAGAAGTCGAGTTCGATGCACGAGAGGGGCGTGTTTATCGTCAGGAAGACGACTATGATCACGGCATGCCTCCCTACGACCCGTCGGCCTTTCCGCCCTTTGCCGTCACCGTCGATCTGGTCGTGCTCACCGTGCGCCGCCACGCGCTGTGCACCCTGGTGGTACGACGGGGAGAGCCGCCGTTCCAGGGCAGGTGGGCACTGCCCGGCGGGTTCGTCCGGGCCGACGAGGACCTCAGTGCGGCCGCCGCGCGGGAACTGGTGGAGGAGACCGGTCTCTGCGTCCACGACCCGGGTGCCCCGGCGCCCGTGCCGAGCAACGGCGCCCACCTGGAGCAGCTGGCCACCTACGGCGACCCCGAGCGCGACCCCCGGATGCGGGTGGTCAGCGTCGCTCACCTGGCGCTCTCGCCCGATCTGCCCGCACCGCGCGCGGGAGGCGACGCGAACAGCGCCCGCTGGGCCCCGGTGGAGGAGCTGCTCGGCAAGGACGGATCTGTCGACGACGGGCAGGCCGAGCCGCTCGCCTTCGACCACGCGAGGATCCTCGGCGACGGTGTCGAGCGGGCCCGCTCGAAGATCGAGTACTCCTCGCTGGCAACGGCCTTCTGTCCGCCGGAGTTCACGGTCGGCGAGCTCCGCAGGGTGTACGAGGCCGTGTGGGGTGTCGCGCTCGACCCGCGCAACTTCCACCGGAAGGTGACGGGCACACCCGGCTTCCTGGTGCCGGCGGGCGGCACCACGACCCGTCAGGGCGGGCGTCCCGCACAGTTGTTCCGGGCGGGCGGGGCGACGCTGCTCAATCCGCCGATGCTCCGTCCCGAGGTCTGATCGCTTGGTTCCGGTGGTTCCGGGGCGACCCGTGACTCCAACCCTGCGCCAAAAGTCCGAAATGTAGCGTTATCTTGCTTCGATAGCCGCCCTGCCGCGGAGCGGTCTCACCTACCGCGAGAGAAGCGATGCTCCAGGCCATCGGACTCACCAGCAGCCCCCGCCGCGACCTCCCGCCCGCCGTGGACGATCTCACCTTCGACGCACGGCCGGGCCAGGTCACCGCCCTTCTCGGCCCCGGCGGATCCGGGAAGACCACCGCCCTGCGGCTGATGCTCGAACTCGAGCCAGGCCGAGGCGTCACCTACTTCCGTGGCCGCCCCCTCCAGCGCATCGCCCACCCCGCCGGCGAGGTGGGGGTGCTGTTCGGCGACGTTCCCGGGCACCCCTCGCGGACCCTGCGCAGCCAGTTGCGGATGCTGAGCGCCGCAGCGGGGGTCCCCGCGTCCAGGGCCGACGAGATGCTGGAGTTCGTGGGGCTCGCCGGCCTGCACGACCAGCGCATCGGCCGGCTGTCCCGGGGCATGGACCGTCGACTCGGCCTCGCATCGGCCCTGTTGGGCGATCCGCACGCGCTGCTGCTCGACGAGCCCGGGGCAGGCCTCTCCGCGCGCGAGCGCGCCTGGCTGCACGAACTGCTGCGCGCCCACGCCACCGAGGGCGGCACCGTCCTCTACACCACCGAGGACCCCAAGGACGCGGCCCGTAACGCGGACCGGATCGTCACCCTCGACAATGGGCGACTCGTCGCGGCGCAGGCCGCCGCCGACTTCGCGCACACGCGGCTCCGACCGCGTGTGGCCGTACGTACACCCCATGCCGCACGGCTCGCCGCCGCCGTCACCCAGGAGGCGCGCGCCGCGCGGCGCACCGTCGAAGTGATCACCGAGCGGGGCAACCGCCTGTCCGTCTACGGCAGTGACTGCGCCGCCGTCGGCGAGACCGCCTTCCGCCACGGCGTCCTCATCCACCGGCTGACCGACGAGGTGGGCGACACCGCCCCCGTCGGCGCCGAGCCCGACCGGCCCGCCGCTGCCGCACCGGCACCCGGACAGCCGGAACCCGGACAGCCGGAACCCGGACAGCCGGAGGCCGGGCAACGGAAGCCCAGGCAGCCCAAGCAGCCCGAGTCCGGGCGGTCGGAGCCCCGGCGGCGGCCGGCCCGTTCGCCGTTGCGGCCGCTGAGGTACGAGATCCGCAGGCTGCTCGGCGTCCCGGCGACACCGCTCGTCGTGGCGGGGGTCCTGGTCGCCTCCGTGGTGATCTCCCTGCTCCTCGCGCGCAGCGGTCGTACGCCCCTGCCGACGGTCCTCGCCGGCTGGCCCGTGTTCTCGCCGCTGCCCCCCGCCGCCCTCGGTGCGGGGCTGCTCGGCGCCTTCTCGTTCGGCGACGAGTACCGCTACCCGGCCCTCACGACCGGTCGGGGCGCCGTTCCGCGCAGGCTGGGGCTGCTGCTCGCCAAGCTCGCCGTGGCGGCCGCCGTGGCCCTGGTCCTCGCCGCGCTCGCCGTCGTGGCCGACCTGGAGGCGCTGCGCCTCGTCTACGGCGGCGAGTTGATTCCCGTACCGAAAAACTGGCCGACCCTGTGCGCGAGTTGGCTCGGCCTGATCGTCGGCTGTGCCTGGGCCGGGGTGCTCGGGGCCGGGGTCTTCCGGGTGGCGGCGGCGGGAGTGGCCGCCGTGCTGGCGGTGCCCGTCGTCGTGGCTCCGCTGCTGCGCCAGGTCACCTTCGGCCCTGCGGGCAGGTCGATCACCGGACTCCCCGGTCGGCTGAGGGAATTCGTCAGCATGGAGTGGCCGGTGGCGGCCGACCGCTGGCTGCTGGGCGTGCTGCGGGTGGTCGCCCAGCCCGTGGGGGTGGCGCTGGCGCTCGCGTTGACCGCACTGCTCTGTGCGTATGTGATCACCGGCCTTCATCGCAAGGCGCGTTGGTGATCAAATCCGGATCGAAAGCTTCCGGTTCCCTGGCAACTCTCTTGAAAATGCCCGGCTATGTCCGAATAATCGTCAATTGTGTAGGGGGTGCCGATCACCCTTTCGTGTGCTTTTCACCAAAGACCTCAAGGGTCACGAGGGCAACGCCGACAAAGGATGCGTGAGTACCCTTGCGCACACCATGATGACCGCCGCCCGCCCCGTCGACTCCGGCCTCGGCGCCCCGGGCGATCTCGATCGATACCCGTACGCGGAGGCGCCCGTCGCCGAGCGTGTGGGTCCCCCCTCCTGGGAGGGGGTGGAGACGGACCTCGGCCGGGTCGGTCGTCGCAGCGCCGGCAGCCGCGGCCGCGGACTGCACGGCCAGCTCGTCCAGCAGCTGGGTCAGATGATCGTCTCCGGCGACCTCGGCGCCGACCGCCCGCTCGTCCCGGAGGAGATCGGTCAGCGCTTCGAGGTCTCCCGCACCGTCGTGCGCGAGTCGCTGCGCGTGCTGGAGGCCAAGGGTCTGGTCAGCGCCCGCCCCAACGTCGGCACTCGGGTCAGGCCGGTCAGCGACTGGAACCTGCTGGACCCCGACATCATCGAGTGGCGCGCCTTCGGGCCGCAGCGCGACGACCAGCGCCGCGAGCTGAACGAGCTGCGCTGGACGATCGAGCCCCTCGCCGCCCGCCTCGCCGCGGGTCACGGCCGCGAGGACGTCCAGCAGCGACTCTCCGACATGGTCGAGATCATGGGCCACGCCTACGCCCAGGGTGACGGCATCACGTTCTCCCGGGCCGACGCCGAGTTCCACTCCCTGCTCATCCAGCTCGCCGGGAACCGCATGCTGGAGCACCTCTCCGGCATCGTGGGCGCCGCGCTCCAGGTCTCCGGCGGCCCGGTCACCGGCTGTGACCGTCCGGGCGAGCCCTGCCTGGCGCACCACGCGCGCATCGTCGACTGCCTCGGGACGGGAGACGCCCAGGGGGCCGAGGCGGCCATGCGGCAGCTGCTGACGGTCCACCCCGAGGTGGAGCGCGTCGTGCCCGCTCCGCGCGAGCACTGACCCGCGAGCCGTGGCCGGGGCACGTGAGGCGTACGCGCCACGTGCCGCCGGAGCCGTGCGGAACCCGGGGACATGACGAGCCCCCGGGGCTGCGGGGGCTCCGGCGGCACGAATGTGCGACGAACGCCCGTTCTGGCCGTTTCGTCGGACATGGGGTGTGACTCGGGCCACGCGGATTGGGCGTAACACTCCTCGAAGCCGTGCGATGACTTAAGAGGTGACAGCCGAGGAAGGAATACAGCAGCCGTCTCAGGCGCTGTGCAGTTCCCCGGTCCAGCCCGCGCCGTCGGCACATTCCCCGTCGACGGTCGTCGGCTCCGGCCCGATCCCGGGCGGAGCCGGAAGCCGTTTTCCATCGTTCCGAGAGGTTGTTCGTGTCGGCCAGCACATCCCGTACGCTCCCGCCGGAGATCGCCGAGTCCGAGTCTGTGATGGCGCTCATCGAGCGGGGAAAGGCTGATGGGCAGATCGCCGGCGATGACGTGCGTCGGGCCTTCGAGGCTGACCAGATTCCGCCAACCCAGTGGAAGAATGTTCTGCGCAGCCTCAACCAGATCCTCGAGGAAGAGGGTGTGACGCTGATGGTCAGTGCAGCGGAGTCGCCGAAGCGCGCCCGCAAGAGCGTCGCAGCGAAGAGCCCGGCCAAGCGCACCGCCACCAAGACCGTCACCGCCAAGACGACCGTGACGAAGACTGTCGCGGCCGCCACGGCGGCACCGGCGGAAGAGAGTGCGGACCTGGCCGACGAGGCCGGAGCGCCGGCGAAGAAGGCGGCCGCGAAGAAGACCGCGGCCAAGAAGACGGTGGCGAAGAAGACCGTCGCCAAGAAGACGACGGCCAAGAAGACCGCCGCCAAGAAAGACGCCGACGAGGCTGTCGAGGGCGAGGAGCTCCTCGACGACGTCGCGCCCGGCAAGGGCGAGGACGAAGAGGCCGAGGGCGAGAACAAGGGCTTCGTCCTGTCCGACGAGGACGAGGACGACGCTCCGGCGCAGCAGGTCGCCGTCGCCGGTGCCACCGCCGACCCGGTCAAGGACTACCTCAAGCAGATCGGCAAGGTCCCGCTGCTCAACGCCGAGCAGGAGGTCGAGCTCGCCAAGCGCATCGAGGCCGGTCTGTTCGCCGAGGACAAGCTGGCCAACTCCGACAAGCTGGCGCCCAAGCTCAAGCGTGAGCTGGAGATCATCGCCGAGGACGGCCGCCGTGCCAAGAACCACCTCCTGGAGGCCAACCTCCGCCTGGTGGTCTCTCTGGCCAAGCGCTACACCGGCCGCGGCATGCTCTTCCTGGACCTGATCCAGGAGGGCAACCTGGGTCTGATCCGTGCCGTCGAGAAGTTCGACTACACCAAGGGCTACAAGTTCTCCACGTACGCCACCTGGTGGATCCGTCAGGCGATCACCCGCGCCATGGCCGACCAGGCCCGCACCATCCGTATCCCGGTGCACATGGTCGAGGTCATCAACAAGCTCGCGCGCGTCCAGCGCCAGATGCTCCAGGACCTGGGCCGCGAGCCCACCCCGGAGGAGCTGGCCAAGGAACTCGACATGACCCCGGAGAAGGTCATCGAGGTCCAGAAGTACGGTCGCGAGCCGATCTCCCTCCACACCCCGCTGGGTGAGGACGGCGACAGCGAGTTCGGCGACCTGATCGAGGACTCCGAGGCGGTCGTCCCGGCCGACGCGGTCAGCTTCACGCTCCTCCAGGAGCAGCTGCACTCCGTCCTCGACACGCTCTCCGAGCGTGAGGCCGGCGTGGTCTCCATGCGCTTCGGTCTCACCGACGGTCAGCCGAAGACGCTGGACGAGATCGGCAAGGTCTACGGCGTGACGCGTGAGCGCATCCGTCAGATCGAGTCGAAGACCATGTCGAAGCTGCGCCACCCGTCCCGCTCGCAGGTGCTGCGCGACTACCTCGACTAGTCCGCCAGTCCGCGATTTGTTCGAGCCGAAGGGCCCGGTTCCCCGAAAAGGGGACCGGGCCCTTCGGCATTGCGCGGGTGCATGGCGGGAAGGCCTGGACGACGCTGGGTGAACAGATGTCACCGGAGAGTCAGGAGGCTCTATGCGTCGCCCCATCGCCCGAGCAGTGACCACTGCCCTGGGCCTGATCTCGGCGGCGGCGGGCCCGTTCGCCGCCACCGCTCCCGCGGCCGCCGACAGCGTCGTGGTGGGCGGGCAGCCCGCGGCGGCCGCGGAGGCCCCGTGGGCCGTGGCGCTCTCCAGCCGTGACCGGTTCGGGGGTACGCGGGCGGGCCAGTTCTGCGGGGGAGTCGTCGTGGCGCCCACCCGGGTCCTGACCGCGGCCCACTGCGTGGGCAGGGACGTCCTGGGAGGCGAGGCCTGGGAGCTGCCCGACTTCAAGGTGATCGCGGGCCGGAGCGCCCTGCTCGGCCAGGACGGACACGAGGTCCGCGTCTCCCACACGTGGATCAGTCCGGACTACGACCCGACGGCCAACGCGAACGACCTCGCCGTACTGACGCTGGCGAGTCCGCTGCCGAAGTCGTACGTGATCAAGACGGCCGTCCGCGGGGACGCGGCCGAGGAACCGGGGACGGCGGCGGACGTGTACGGCTGGGGGGACACCACCGGAAACGGGACCTACGCCTCCGGCCTGCGCTCGGCGCGCGTCCAGGTGCTGCCCGACGCCGCGTGCGAGCGGGCCTACCCGGGTGGCTTCGGAGCCGCGTACAGGGCCGCCACGATGCTGTGCGCGGGCGATCCGCAGGGGGGCAGGGACGCCTGCCAGGGGGACAGTGGCGGGCCGCTGGTGGCCGAGGGTCGGCTCATCGGGCTGGTGTCCTGGGGCAGCGGCTGCGGACAGCCCGAGAACCCGGGTGTCTACACCCGTGTCTCGACGGTGCTGCCGGAGAAATTCTGAGCCTTCGGGCGCGAGAACGGGCGGCCACCCCCCTGGGTGCGGGGGTGGCCGCCCGTCGTCCGGTCAGCGACCGGCCCATGGCTCGTCGTGGATGCGAGGCGTCAGCGGTCCTCGTCTACTGCCTTGGCCGGCACGTCGGTGAGCCGGTCAGTCTCATCCTGTATTTCCGCGGCGATCTTCTTGAGTTCCGGCTCGAACTTGCGACCGTGATGGGCGCAGAAGAGCAAGTCACCACCGCTGGTCAGGACGACGCGCAGGTACGCCTGGGCGCCGCAGCGGTCGCAGCGGTCAGCGGCCGTCAGGGGGCTCGCGGGGGTCAGAACAGTAGTCACGTCGCCTCTTCTCTAGCTCGACGAGCTGTCGTACCAGGGTCAACATCCAACCAGGCCGAAAACGTTCCCGCTCGTGGCTTTTCCTCGAAACTTCTTCCCGAGGTGGCTGTCTGCTGCCGGTTGGCGGCGAATGAGCCGTATTGCGTCGCTCTACGGATTTCGCATTGCTTGTCTCGGTTTCGTCCTCCCGGCTGGGTTGCCGGTTGTTCATGAGGACGTGCCCGGAGCCTAAATGGTTCATGCCTGGAAGGGAACGTGATGTTCGCGTCACCCCTTCGAGGGATCGAACACCCATGCGACTCTGCACTAGCATGAGAATTCAGGAGGGTGGCGTGACAACGGCTCTACCAGGCATCGGTACCCTCTGACCGGTGACCGACGCCGGGCCTTACCCCACCGGGCCAGTTTTCAAATTCAGCGAGGAGCGAACCGCGTGACCGCCGAAACGTCCGTGCCGTCCAGTGCGCTGCTGACCGCAGACCGTGACGGTTCCAACTACACCGCGCGGCACCTGCTCGTACTCGAAGGGCTCGAAGCGGTCCGCAAGCGCCCCGGTATGTACATCGGGTCCACCGACAGCCGCGGCCTGATGCACTGCCTCTGGGAGATCATCGACAACTCGGTCGACGAGGCTCTCGGTGGCTACTGCGACCACATCGACGTGATCCTCCACGACGACGGCTCCGTCGAGGTGCGCGACAACGGCCGAGGCATCCCGGTCGACGTCGAGCCCAAGACCGGGCTCACCGGCATCGAGGTCGTCATGACCAAGCTGCACGCCGGCGGAAAGTTCGGCGGCGGCTCGTACGCCGCCTCCGGCGGTCTGCACGGCGTCGGCGCGTCCGTGGTGAACGCGCTCTCGGCCCGGCTCGACGTCGAGGTCGACCGGAACGGCGCCACGCACGCGATCAGCTTCCGCCGGGGCGTCCCCGGCATCTTCACCGAGCAGGGCCCCGACAGCCCCTTCGACCCGTCCAACGGCCTGCTGAAGGGCAAGCGCGTCCCCAAGACCCGCACCGGCACCCGCGTGCGCTACTGGGCGGACCGCCAGATCTTCCTCAAGGACGCCAAGCTCTCCCTGGAGCACCTGCACCAGCGCGCCCGGCAGACCGCCTTCCTCGTCCCCGGCCTGACCATCGTCGTCCGCGACGAACGCGACCTGGAGGGCGTGGGCAAGAGCGAGGAGACGTTCCGCTTCGACGGCGGCATCAGCGAGTTCTGCGAATTCCTCGCCCAGGACAAGGCCGTCTGCGACGTCCTGCGGCTGACCGGCCAGGGCACCTTCAAGGAGACCGTCCCGGTCCTCGACGACCGCGGGCACATGACGCCCACCGAGGTCACCCGTGAGCTGGGCGTCGACGTCGCCCTGCGCTGGGGCACCGGCTACGACAGCACGGTCAGGTCGTTCGTGAACATCATCGCCACCCCCAAGGGCGGCACCCACGTCTCCGGCTTCGACCAGGCCATCACGAAGACGGTCAACGAGGTCCTGCGCTCCGCGAAGATGCTGCGCGTCGCCGAGGACGACATCGTCAAGGACGACGCCCTGGAGGGGCTCACCGCCGTCGTGACCGTCCGGCTCGCCGAGCCGCAGTTCGAGGGGCAGACCAAGGAGGTGCTCGGCACCTCTGCGGCCCGCCGGATCGTCGCCAACGTGGTCGCCAAGGAGCTGAAGGCCTTCCTGACGTCCACCAAGCGTGACGCCAAGGCGCAGGCCCGGGCCGTCCTGGAGAAGGCCGTGGCCGCCGCCAGGACCCGTATCGCGGCCCGCCAGCACAAGGAGGCGCAGCGCAGGAAGACCGCGCTGGAGTCCTCCTCCCTGCCCGCGAAGCTCGCCGACTGCCGCAGTGACGACGTGGAGCGCAGCGAGCTCTTCATCGTCGAGGGAGACTCCGCGCTCGGCACCGCCAAGCTCGCCCGGAACAGCGAGTTCCAGGCGCTGCTGCCGATCCGAGGCAAGATCCTCAACGTCCAGAAGTCCTCCGTCTCGGACATGCTCAAGAACGCCGAGTGCGGGGCGATCATCCAGGTCATAGGGGCCGGCTCGGGCCGTACCTTCGACATCGACGCGGCCCGCTACGGCAAGATCGTGCTCCTCGTCGACGCCGACGTCGACGGCGCGCACATCCGCTGCCTGCTGCTGACCCTCTTCCAGCGCTACATGCGCCCCATGGTCGAAGCGGGCCGGGTCTTCGCCGCCGTACCGCCGCTGCACCGGATCGAGCTCGTCCAGCCCAAGAAGGGCCAGGACAAGTACGTGTACACGTACTCGGACAACGAGCTGCGCCAGACCCTGCTCGAGTACCAGCGCAAGGGCGTCCGCTACAAGGACGCCATCCAGCGCTACAAGGGCCTCGGCGAGATGGACGCCGACCAGCTGGCGGAGACCACCATGGACCCGCGCCACCGGACCCTGCGCCGGATCAACATCGGCGACCTGGACTCCGCCGAGCAGGTCTTCGACCTGCTCATGGGCAACGACGTGGCGCCCCGCAAGGAGTTCATCACCAGCTCCGCGGCGACGCTCGACCGCTCGCGGATCGACGCCTAGGAGCCGTCCACCCAGGGGTGGAGCCGTAAAGCTCCACCCCTGAGCCGATCACAGCCGCGCCTCCCCTCCGTAGCATCGAAGCGACGGAGGGGGACGGACGTGGAAAGCGACAAGTCGACGAGCCGATGGCTCGAATGGCCCGCGTCGGAGGCGCTGACACGGATCGGCGTGCCACGCGTCCGCCTCGTGCTCGACGCGGTGCTTTTCGCCGCGATCAGCGGCGGGACCGTGGTCAGCGCCTATCTCTCGGGCGCCTTCCCCGGCTGGTACGGGGTCCTGCCGCCGCTGGGGCTCGCCCTCGCGGTGGCCGCGATCGCCGCCTACCACCGGACGACCCACGCCAACCAGCTCGCGCGCTCCCTCGGTCTGCTCGCCGCCGTCGCAGGACTCGGCCTCGCGGCGCACGTCGCCGGAGCGCACGTGTCCGCCACCCTGCTCTGGATCGTCGTCTCCGTCACCGCGCTGGAGAGACTGCCTCTCCTCGTCGCCCTCGCGACCGTGCTGGTCCTGTCGGGAGGGTTCGTCGACGCGGACGAGACCGGGGTTCTGGGGGCCGGAGTCACCACCGTCGCCGTACTGCTCACCGGGTACTCCCTCCGCCTGGACTCCGAGGCGCGCAGCGCCGGATTCCGGCTGCTGACGCAGGAGCGTGCCGCACGCGAGGCCGAGGCGGCCTCAGCGGCCCTGGCCGAGCGGGCCAGGATCGCCCGCGAGATCCACGACGTCCTGGCGCACAGCCTCTCCGCGCAGATGGTGCACCTGGAGGCGGCCAGGCTGCAGATCGACGCCGGAGCCGAGCGGGAGACGATCCTGGAGCGGGTGGTCGCGGCCCGTGCCATGGCCCGGGAGGGGCTGGCCGAGACCCGGCAGGCGCTCTCCGCGCTCCGCGGCGACGTGGCGCCCGTCGAGGACTATCTGCGGGAGCTGGCGCACGAGGACAGGGCGGAGGTCCGGGTGGTCGGCGCCCGCCGACAGCTTCCGGCGGAAGCCTCACAGGCCGTACGGCGAGTGGCGCAGGAAGCCCTCACCAACGTCCGCAAGCACGCCCCCGGCGCCAGGACACGCGTGCTCTTCGCCTACGGAACGGGGGAGGTCGCCTTGGAGGTACGGGACTCGGGCGTGCCGGGCGGGGCCGGCGCGGCCGGCGCCGCCGGAACCGTCGGCGTGGTCGGGGCGGCCGGGGCGTCCGGCCTGGTCGACGGAGCGGGGCTGAGTGCCTCGGGTTCCGGTTACGGGCTGCTCGGGATGCGGGAGCGCGCCGAGCTCCTCGGCGGGACGCTGGACGCCGGACCCGAGGGCGACGGCTTCGCGGTGCGACTGAGGGTGCTGGCATGAGCGCGCCCGGGAACCGGCACGGCGACCGCAGGGTCGCGCGCGTGATCGTCGCCGACGACCAGTCCATGGTGAGGGAGGGAATCGTGCTCGTGCTCGGGCTGCTGCCCGGCATCGAGGTGGTAGGGGCGGCCCGGGACGGCGAGGAGGCCGTCGCCCTCACCGCCGAACTGGCCCCCGATGTCGTGCTGATGGACCTTCGGATGCCGCGCTGCGACGGAGTGGAGGCGACCCGGAGGATCCACGCCGAACACCCCGGCACCGAGGTCGTCGTCCTCACCACCTACGCCGACGACGACTCCCTCTTCCCGGCGCTCCGAGCGGGGGCGCGTGGCTATCTCACCAAGGACGCGGGAGGCGAGGAGATCGTACGGGCGGTGCATGACGTGCTCGACGGGCGGGCCGGGCTCGCTCCCGCCGTCCAACGGCGGCTCCTGGAACAGCTGATGGCGGAGCCGGAGCGGCGCGGCGCACCCGACGGCGACCCGTCGCGAGGCCGGCCGCGGCGGCAACCCGACCCCCTGCCCGACGGGCTCACCGAGCGTGAGGTCGAGGTGCTCACGCTGGTCGCGGACGGCCTCTCCAACCAGGAGATCGGCGCCCGGCTGAGCATCTCCACCGCCACGGTGAAGACCCACATCAACAACCTCTTCGCCAAGGCGGGAGTACGCGACCGGGTGCAGGCCGTCCGGTACGCATATCGGTCCGGGCTCGTCGTACCACCCGGGCAAACCATCACCTGATGGGGTGAATGGGAGGAGGAGAAGAGTCCAGGATCTTCCCGCTCTGTCCATCCTTGGCACGCGGCTGAAACGGTTCGCTGACAAGGAGAGTTCAGCGGTGGAGAAGCACGAAGGGCCGGGCGTCCCCGCGGTGCGGATCGACGACCCCTGGTACGACGCACTCGCCTCCGGCTGGGGCGAGTCGGCCGACGCGGAGACACCGGCCGCCGAGGCCGGGCCCGCCGCGCCGACGACCGGAGCGGTACCGCGACAGCAGCCGGAGCAGGGCTCGGGGCACGGCTCGCAGTACGGGTCGCAGTACGGCTCGCAGCGCGGCTCCGACCGCGGCGCGGCCGCCATCTATCTGGAGGTCCAGCGCAGCCCGGCCTTCCAGGAAGTACGCAGCCGCTACCGGAGGTTCGTGATCCCGGCGTCCCTGGCCTTCCTCCTCTGGTACCTCGCCTACGTCGTGGCGGCGACGGCGGCACCCGGGCTGATGGCCCGGCCCGTCGTCGGGATGGTGAACGTGGCGATGGTGGCCGGTCTCGGACAGTTCCTCACCACCTTCCTGCTGACCTGGGCCTACGCCCGGCATGCCCGGCTCCGGCGGGACAGGGCCGCACTGGAGCTGCGCTGGACCGTGTTCGACGAGACGCGGGCGCAGGAGATGACGCGGGGAGTGCAACGGTGACCAACGACCATCAGATGCTCGCGCTGCTGCTGTTCAGCGCGTTCGTCGCCGTGACGCTCGGGATCACCACCTGGGTGAGCAGGAACCGGCACGGCTCGGCCGAGGAGTTCTACGCCGGGGGCCGGCTCTTCTCGCCCTTGGAGAACGGTTTCGCCATCGCCGGCGACTACATGTCCGCCGCCTCCTTCCTCGGCATCTCCGGCCTGATCGCGCTCTTCGGCTACGACGGCATGCTCTACTCCGTCGGATTCCTCGTCGCCTGGCTGGTCGTCCTCCTCCTGGTCGCCGAACTGGTCCGCAACTGCGGCCGGTTCACGCTCGCCGACGTCGTCGCGGCCCGGATGGCGGAGCGCCCCGTCAGGATCGCCGCCGGAACCTCCTCCGTCACCGTCTCCGTGCTCTATCTGGTGGCCCAGATGGTCGGGGCCGGCAGCCTGGTCGCCCTCCTCCTCGGGGGCACCAGCGAGGCAGCCCGCTCCTGGACCGTCGTCGGCGTCGGCGCCCTGATGGTGATCTACGTGTCGCTCGGCGGGATGCGCGCCACCACCTGGATCCAGATCGTCAAGGCCGTACTGCTCATGGCCGGCACGATCGCCCTCACCGTGCTTGTCCTGCTCCGCTTCCACGGGGACTTCAACCAGTTGCTCGCCACGGCCGCCGAACGCAGCGGACACGGACGGGACTTCCTCGCACCGGGACTGCGCTACGGCGGCGAATGGACCGCACGCCTCGACTTCATCAGCCTCGGTCTCGCCCTCGTCCTCGGCACCGCGGGCCTGCCGCACATCCTGTCCCGGTTCTACACCGTGCCGACCGCGCGGGCCGCCCGCCGCTCGGTCGTCTGGTCCATCGGGCTCATCGGCGGCTTCTACCTCATGACGATCGTCCTCGGCTTCGGCGCCGCCGCGATCATCGGCCCGGACGCCGTCCGCGCCTCCAACGCCGCCGGGAACACGGCCGTACCGCTGCTCGCCCTCGACCTCGGCGGGGGAGCGGGGTCGACCGGAGGCACGGTGCTCTTCGCGATCGTCGCCGCCATCGCCTTCGCCACCATCCTGGCCGTCGTCGCCGGCATCACCCTCGCCTCGTCCGCCTCCGTCGCCCACGACCTGTACGCCTCGCTGCGCCGCCGGGGGGCCCGGGCGAAGCAGTACAGCGAGGTGACCGTGGCGCGGATCGCCGCCGCCGGGATCGGCGCGGCCGCGATCGGGCTCGGCCTGCTCGCCCGCGACCTCAATGTGGCGTTCCTGGTCGGCCTCGCCTTCGCGGTCGCGGCCTCGGCCAACCTGCCGGTGCTGCTCTACTCGCTGTTCTGGCGGAACTTCACCACGCGCGGCGCCGTCTGGTCGGTGTACGGAGGGCTCGTCCCCGCGGTGCTGCTCGTCGTCCTCTCCCCGGTCGTCTCAGGCAGCCCCGAGGCGCTCTTCCCCGGCGTGGACTTCCACGTCTTCCCGCTCCAGAACCCCGGCCTCGTCTCCATCCCGCTCGGCTTCCTGGCGGGCTGGATCGGCACCGTCACCTCCGCCGAGCCGCCGGACGCGGCCAAGCACGCGGAGACCGAGGTCAGGGCGCTGACGGGCGCCGGGGCGGTCTGAGGCCGGGGGGAGCCTCCGTGGGGCTCAGCCGGTGGACTTCACCCAGACGTACCGGTGTTCGGGGCGGCCCGTCTCGCCGTACTTCAACGAGAGCCGCACCCGGCCGGCCCGTTCGAGCAGCTTCAGATAGCGCTGGGCGGTCTGCCGGCTCACCCCCGCCCGCTCGGCGATCTCCTGCGCGGACAGGGCCCCGCCGGCGGCCAGCAGCACCTGGCGCACCAGCTCGGCGGTGGTGGGGGAGTGGCCCTTGGGCAGGTCGGGCTCCACCGCCCCGGCGGAGAGGGCGCCGAAGATGCGGTCGACCTCGGCCTGCTCGGCCTCGCCGCCGCCTTCGAGGGTGTGGCGCAGGGCCGCGTACGCCTCCAGCTTGGCGCGCAGCCCGGCGAAGGCGAAGGGCTTCACCAGGTACTGCAGCGCGCCGTGGCGCATCGCCGCCTGTACGGTCGCCACGTCGCGCGCCGCCGTCACCATGATCACGTCGGTCTGGTGGCCGAGGCGGCGCAGCTCCCGTACCACCGCGAGCCCGTTCTCGTCCGGCAGGTAGTGGTCGAGCAGGATCAGGTCGACCGGTACCTCGCTCAGCCGGGCGAGCGCCTCCGCCGTGGAGTGGGCGGTGGCGACGACCCGGAAGCCGGGCACCTTCGTCACGTAGGCCGCGTTGATCCGCGCGACGCGGGTGTCGTCGTCCACGACCAGTACGTCGATCATCGCGGCTCTCCCACGGCCGTACGCTCCGCCGGCTCCGGCTCGTTCAGAGCCTCCGGGAGGACGACGGTGAACTCGGCGCCGCCGCCGTCCGGGCCCGTGCCGACCCGGGCGCTGCCGCCCTGGCGTTCGGCGAGCCGGCGCACCAGGGCCAGGCCGAGGCCCCGCTTGCCGTGGGAGGGCAGCTCCTTCGTGGTCCAGCCCTCGGTGAAGATGAGCTCGCGCCGGTCGTCAGGGACGCCAGGACCGCTGTCGGTGACCCGAAGGACGGCCGTACGGCCCTCGGCCCGCACGGCGATCTCCACGCGCGCGTGGACGGTGCCCGAGGCGGCGTCCAGGGCGTTGTCGACGAGGTTGCCGACGACCGTGACCAGCTCGCGGGGGTCGACCAGCCGGTCGGGGAGGAGCGAGTCGGCCGAGATCCGCAAGGACACGCCCCGCTCGGCGGCGACCGTGGCCTTGCCGACCAGGAGCGCGGCGAGCAGCGGATCGTGGATCTTCTCGGTGACCTGCTCGGCCGTGGCCCGGTGGACACCGACGACCTCGGTGACGAATTCGACGGCCTCCTCGTGCATCTCCAGCTCCAGCAGGCCCAGGAGGGTGTGCAGCCGGTTGGCGTGCTCGTGGTCCTGGGCGCGGAGGGCGTCGATCAGGCCCCGGGTGGAGTCCAGCTCGCGGCCGAGCCGCTCCAGCTCGGTCCGGTCGCGCAGGGTGGCCACGGCACCACCGTCGTCCGTCGGCATCCGGTTGGCGATCAGCACGCGGTTGCCCCGGACGGTCACCAGGTCCTCGCCCGTGACCCGGCCGGCCAGCACATCGGCCGTACGGCCCGAGCCGAGCGTCTCCTCCAGCGGCCGCCCGGTCGCCTCGGGGCCTATGCCGAGCAGCCGCTGCGCCTCGTCGTTCATCAGCCGGACGCGTCCGGCGCGGTCGAGGGCGACGACGCCCTCGCGGATGCCGTGGAGCATGGCCTCGCGCTCGGCGAGGAGCGCGGAGATGTCCGAGAACGCCAGGTCGTGCGTCTGCCGCTGGAGCCTGCGGGAGATCAGGTACGCGGCGAGGGCACCGGCCGCCAGCGCGCCGCCCGCGTACGCCAGGAGCCCGGGGATCGCCCCGAGGAGCCGGTCGTGGACGCTGTCGTACTCGATGCCGACGGACACCGCGCCGACGATGGCCCCGTCCGCGTCCCGCAGCGGGGCCTTGCCCCGGGCGGAGCGGCCGAGGGTGCCGTTGTCGATCTCCATGACCTCACGCCCGGAGAGGGCGGCGCTGGGGTCCGTGGAGACGACCTTGCCGATCTGCGTGAGGTCGGTGTGGGACCAGCGGACGCCCCGGGTGTCCATGACCACGACGTACTCGGCGCCCGTGGCCTGCCTGATCCGCTCGGCCTCCCGCTGCACCGGGCCCTCGGCGGAGGGACCGGAGGCCCGCAGCGCGTCCGCGACCTGGGGGGAGGCGGTGGTCTCGGCGATGGCGAGGGCGCGTCGCATGGCCTGGTCGTCGAGCTGGTCGCTCAGCGGGGCGAGGAAGAGGCCGGTGGCCAGCACCGTGACGCCGGCTGCGATGGCCAGCTGCATGAGCAGGACCTGGGCGAAGACCCGCCGCGGCCAGCCGAAACGCCTGCGTCGCGCGGGGGGCGGCGTGGGGGTGGTCGGTGCGGGGGTCATGGCAGGAACGGTACGGGGCGGGGGCTGGGACCGGAAATGTGCGGGGCCCTTGGGCGGGCGGCGGCCGGGGGTGACGGGGCCTGGGGTGGGCGTGGGGTGGTGTGGGCGTGGGTGGTCGGCCGCGGGCCGGGGGGTGCGCCCGGCCCGCGGCCGGGCTGGGGTTCCCACCCGCACCACACGTGCGAGTAAGGAGACAGAGGTGCGGGTCCGCCTGTGGGCGGTTGCTCGCCGTCGGCGGCCGCGGCAGGGGAGTCGCCATCGCGCGTCGGCTGCGGCGGGTGCGGGGTTTCCCGCGGTCGTGCCTATTCTGGGGGCTTTGGGCGTCTCGTCTTCGGAGGGTTTCCTTGGTCACGCAGCAGATTCCCGTCGTCGTCCTCTCCGGGTTTCTCGGGTCAGGGAAGACGACGCTGCTCAACCATCTGCTGCGCAGCGCCCGGGGCACTCGGATCGGAGTCATGGTCAACGACTTCGGCGACATCGGGATCGACGCCATGACCGTCGCCGGGCAGGTCGGCTCCACCGTCTCGCTCGGCAACGGCTGCCTGTGCTGCGCCGTCGACGCGAGCGAACTGGACGAGTACCTGGAGGCCCTCACCCGGCCCGAGGCCCGCCTCGACGTGATCGTCATCGAGGCGAGCGGGCTTGCCGAGCCCCAGGAGCTGGTGCGGATGGTGCTCGCCAGCGAGAACGAGCGGGTCGTGTACGGCGGGCTCGTGCAGGTCGTCGACGCCGCCGAGTTCGCGCGGACCCGGTCCGCGCACCCCGAGACCGACCGGCATCTGGCCCTCGCCGACCTTGTCGTCCTCAACAAGGTCGATCGGGTGGGGGAGGACGAGGTGGACGCCGTCCACGAGGCCGTCGGCCGGCTCGCGGGAACCGCCGCCGTGGTCCGCGCCGCGCACGGCCGGGTCGATCCGGAACTCCTCTTCGACCGGGTCGTGCCCGAGGGCGAGATCGAGGGGCAGATGTCGATCGAGGACCTGCTCTACGGGGACGACGACGCCCACGACCACCCGCACGCCGCCTACGAGACCCTCTCCCTGGCCTCCGGCACCGCGCTCCACCCGCGCAGGCTCATGGAGTTCCTCGACTCCCGGCCCGAGGGCCTCTACCGCATCAAGGGCTTCCTCGACTTCGGCGCCGCCGACCCCGCCAACCGCTACACCGTGCACGCCGTCGGCAGGTTCCTGCGTTTCTACCCCGAGCCCTGGGCCCCCGGGCAGGAGCGGCTCACCCAACTCGTCCTGATCGGCTCCGGCATCGACGGCGACGCGCTGCGCAAGGAGCTCGACGGCTGCCGCGTGAACGGCCCGCAGGACGCCCCCGACGAGCACAGCATGTGGGGCGTCCTGCGGTACGTACAGGAGCTGGAGTCGGATCCGCAGCAGTCGGACCCGGACGAGCCGGGGCGGTCGGCCGACGAGGACTGACTCGCCCGGCCGACCGGTCCTAGCTCGCCGGGCCCGCCACCACCGAGACCGGCTTCGGGAGCGGGGTGCCCGAGCCGTCGCGGCGCGGGTCGACCTCGGGCAGGTCCACGGGCGTGCCGTTCTCCTGCGCGGCGTACGCCGGGGTCGCCCCCGCCCACGCCAGGATGAGGACGTCCTCGCCCTTCAGGAATCGCTGGCAGCGCACACCACCGGTCGCACGGCCCTTGCGCGGGTACTGGTCGAAGGGCGTCAGCTTCGCCGACGTACCGGCACCGTCGTCCAGCGTGCCCGTGGAGCCCGCGACCGTGAAGACCGCCGCGTCCGCCGCGGGGTCGACCGCCGTGAACGAGAGCACCTCGGCGCCGTCCGCCAGCTTGATGCCCGCCATGCCGCCCGCCGGCCGGCCCTGGGGCCGTACCTGCGAGGCCTGGTAGCGCAGCAGTTGGGCGTCGGAGGTGATGAAGACCAGGTCCTCCTCGCCCGTCCGCAGCTCGGTTCCGCCGACGATCCGGTCACCCTCCTTGAGGGTGATGACCTCCAGCTCGTCCTTGTTCGCCGGATAGTCCGGGACCACGCGCTTCACCACGCCCTGCAGCGTGCCGAGCGCCAGACCCGGCGAGGACTCGTCGAGCGTGGTCAGACAGACCACCGTCTCGTCGTCCTCCAGGGTCAGGAACTCCGCCAACGGCGCACCGCCCGCCAGGTTCGGCGCGGCGGCCGTGTCCGGCAGCTGGGGCAGGTCGATCACCGCGAGCCGCAGCAGCCGGCCGGCCGAGGTCACCGCGCCGACGTCGCCGCGCTGGGTCGCCGGGACCGCCGAAAGGATCACGTCGTGCTTCGCACGCTTGCCGTCCTCGGCGGGGGCCGGGACCTCCGCCGTCGCCGTACGCGCCAGCAGGCCCGTCGAGGACAGCAGCACCCGGCACGGGTCGTCCGCGACCTCCAGGGACACGGCGGAGACCGGCGCGCCCGCCGACTCCAGCAGGACCGTCCGACGGTCGGAGCCGAACTTCTTGGCCACCGCCGCCAGTTCCGCCGAGACCAGCTTGCGCAGCTCGCTGTCGGAGTCCAGGATCCCGGTCAGCTCGTCGATCTCGCCGTTGAGCCGGTCGCGCTCGGTCTCCAGCTCGATCCGGTCGAACTTGGTGAGCCGGCGCAGCGGGGTGTCCAGGATGTACTGCGTCTGGACCTCGCTCAGCGAGAAGCGCTCGATCAGCCGCTCCTTCGCCTGCGCCGAGTTCTCGCTGGAGCGGATGAGGCGGATGACCTCGTCGATGTCGAGCAGCGCGACGAGGAGGCCCTCGACCAGGTGCAGCCGGTCGCGCTTCTTGGTCCGGCGGAACTCGGAGCGCCTGCGCACCACGTCGAAGCGGTGGTCGAGATAGACCTCCAGGAGCTCCTTGAGGCCCAGCGTGAGCGGCTGGCCGTCGACCAGCGCCACGTTGTTGATGCCGAAGGACTCCTCCATCGGCGTCAGCTTGTACAGCTGCTCAAGGACCGCCTCCGGCACGAAGCCGTTCTTGACCTCGATGACCAGGCGCAGGCCGTGGCTGCGGTCGGTGAGGTCCTTGACGTCCGCGATGCCCTGGAGCTTCTTGGAGCCGACGAGGTCCTTGATCTTGGAGATGACCTTCTCCGGGCCGACCGTGAAGGGGAGCTCGGTGACGACGATGCCCTTGCGGCGCGCCGTCACGTTCTCCACGGTCGCGGTGGCGCGGATCTTGAACGTGCCGCGGCCGTTCTCGTACGCGTCCTTGATGCCGGAGAGGCCGACGATCCGGCCGCCGGTGGGCAGGTCGGGTCCCGGCACGAAGCGCATGAGCGCCTCAAGGTCCGCGTTCGGGTGGCGGATCAGGTGCCGGGCGGCCGCGATGACCTCGCCCAGGTTGTGCGGGGGCATGTTCGTCGCCATGCCGACCGCGATCCCGGAGGCGCCGTTGACCAGCAGGTTCGGATACGCGGCGGGCAGCGCGACCGGTTCCTGCTCCTGGCCGTCGTAGTTCGGCGTGAAGTCGACGGTGTCCTCGTCGATCGACTCCGTCATCATCAGCGCCGCGGCGGCCATCTTCGACTCCGTGTACCGCATGGCGGCCGGCGGGTCGTCGTTGCCCAGGGAGCCGAAGTTGCCGTGGCCGTCGACCAGCGGGAGGCGCATGGAGAAGGGCTGGGCCATGCGCACCATCGCGTCGTAGATCGACGCGTCGCCGTGCGGGTGCAGCTTGCCCATGACCTCGCCGACGACACGGGCGCACTTCACATAGCCGCGGTCGGGGCGGAGTCCCATCTCGTTCATCTGGTACACGATGCGGCGCTGCACCGGCTTCATGCCGTCGCGGGCGTCCGGCAGCGCGCGGGAGTAGATCACCGAGTACGCGTACTCGAGGAAGGAGCCCTGCATCTCGTCGACGACGTCGATGTCGAGGATCCTCTCCTCGAACGCGTCGTCCGGCGGCGGTGTCTTCGTGCTGCGGCGGGCCATCGCGGCTGCGGCTCCTTCACCAACAAGGTTGATCTGACGCGGACCATTGTGGACCGTCCCACCGACAACGCCGACCGCGACCCGGGCGTGAGCGGTTCGCGAGCGGTTCGTGAGCCGTCCGCGACGCCCGCGCGACCCGGAAGAGGGACGCGGGGAAGCTGTGGGAACTTCGCCAGGTGTCAGTGCGCTTGCATAGGGTGGGAAGACTTTTCCATATCGCGATCGAAGGGACGTACATGCCCATGGGTCACACGGCCACGGCAGAGGCCGGCTCAGGCGGCCTGACAGCGACCGAGCACCGGCTGGCCAACGGCCTGCGCGTGGTGCTCTCCGAGGACCACCTGACCCCGGTCGCCGCGGTGTGCCTCTGGTACGACGTCGGCTCCCGCCACGAGGTCGCCGGCCGCACGGGCCTCGCCCACCTCTTCGAGCACCTGATGTTCCAGGGCTCGAAGCAGGTCCACGGCAACGGACACTTCGAGCTGGTGCAGGGCGCGGGTGGCTCGCTCAACGGCACGACGAGCTTCGAGCGCACCAACTACTTCGAGACCATGCCCACCCACCAGCTGGAGCTCGCGCTCTGGCTGGAGGCGGACCGCATGGGCTCGCTGCTCGCCGCCCTGGACGACGAGTCCATGGAAAACCAGCGGGACGTCGTCAAGAACGAGCGCCGTCAGCGGTACGACAACGTGCCCTACGGCACGGCCTTCGAGAAGCTGACCGCCCTCGCCTACCCCGAGGGCCACCCCTACCACCACACGCCGATCGGCTCCATGGCCGACCTGGACGCGGCGACGCTGGAGGACGCGCGGACCTTCTTCCGTACGTACTACGCGCCGAACAACGCGGTCCTCTCGGTCGTCGGCGACATCGACCCGGCGCAGACCCTTGCCTGGATCGAGAAGTACTTCGGCTCCATCCCGTCCCACGACGGCAAGCTGCCCCCGCGCGACGGCGCGCTGCCCGACACCATCGGGGAGCAGCTGCGTGAGGTCGTCGAGGAGGAGGTCCCGGCCCGCGCGCTGATGGCCGCGTACCGCCTCCCGCACGACGGCACGCGCGCGTGCGACGCCGCCGACCTCGCCCTGACCGTCCTCGGTGGCGGCGAGTCCTCCCGGCTCCACAACCGGCTCGTGCGCCGTGACCGCACGGCCGTAGCCGCCGGCTTCGGCCTGCTGCGTCTGGCCGGCGCGCCGTCGCTGGGCTGGCTGGACGTCAAGACGTCCGGTGGCGTCGAGGTCCCCGAGATCGAGACGGCCGTCGACGAGGAGCTGGCCCGGTTCGCCGCCGAGGGCCCGACGCCCGAGGAGATGGAGCGCGCCCAGGCCCAGTTGGAGCGCGAGTGGCTCGACCGGCTCGGCACGGTCGCCGGCCGCGCCGACGAACTGTGCCGCTTCGCGGTCCTGTTCGGCGACCCGCAGCTCGCCCTGACCGCCGTCAACCGGGTCCTGGACGTCACCGCCGAGGAGGTGCGGGAGGTCGCCGCGGCCCGGCTGCGCCCGGACAACCGCGCGGTGCTGGTCTACGAGCCCACCGGTGCCGAACAGAGCGACGCCGAGCAGAGCGACAGCGACGAGGAAGAGGGAGCGGACCAGTGACCGACGCTGCCGCGTCTTTGACGAGCATGACGTTCCACCCGCAGCCGGAGCCGGGTACGGCCAAGCCCTGGGCCTTCCCCGCCCCGGAGCGCGGAGCCCTGGACAACGGCATGACGGTGCTGCGCTGCCACCGCCCCGGCCAGCAGGTCGTGGCCGTCGAGATCTTCTTCGACGCCCCGCTGGAGGCAGAGCCCGCAGGCCTCGACGGGGTCGCCACGATCATGGCCCGTGCCCTCTCCGAAGGCACCGACCAGCACACCGCCGAGGAGTTCGCGGCCGAGCTGGAGCGCTGCGGCGCCACGCTCGACGCGCACGCCGACCACCCGGGCGTACGGGTCTCCCTCGAGGTTCCCGTCTCCCGGCTGCCCAAGGCGCTCGGGCTGCTCTCCGAGGCCCTCATCGCGCCGGCGTTCCTCGACACCGAGGTCGAGCGCCTGGTGCGCAACCGGCTCGACGAGATCCCGCACGAGACGGCCAACCCGGCCCGCCGGGCGGCCAAGCAGCTCTCCAAGGAGCTGTTCCCGGCCGAGTCCCGTATGTCCCGGCCGCGTCAGGGCACCGAGGAGACGGTCGAGGCGATCGACGCCGACGCCGTCCGCGCCTTCTTCCAGGCGCACATCCGGCCGTCCACGGCCACCGCCGTGGTCGTCGGCGACCTGACCGACGTGGACCTGGACAAGGTCCTCGCCGAGTCGCTGGGCGCCTGGACGGGGAACAGCGCGGAGCCCCGGCCCGTCCCGCCGATCACGGCCGACGACACCGGCCGTGTGGTCATCGTCGACCGCCCGGGCGCCGTCCAGACCCAGCTGCTCATCGGCCGCGTGGGCGCCGACCGGCACGACCGCGTCTGGCCCGCCCAGGTCCTCGGCACGTACTGCCTCGGCGGCACGCTCACCTCCCGCCTGGACCGCGTCCTGCGCGAGGAGAAGGGCTACACCTACGGTGTCAGGGCCTTCGGCCAGGTCCTGCGCTCCGACGGCCAGGGCCACGGCGCCTCGATGCTCGCCATCAGCGGCTCCTTCGACACCCCCAACACCGGTCCTGCACTTGACGACCTGTGGAAGGTGCTGCGCACCCTCGCCGCCGAGGGCCTGACGGACGCCGAGCGCGACGTCGCCGTGCAGAACCTGGTGGGCGTGGCGCCGCTCAAGTACGAGACCGCCGCCTCCGTCGCGGGGACGCTCGCCGACCAGGTCGAGCAGCACCTCCCGGACGACTTCCAGGCGCAGTTGTACGCGCGCCTGGCCGAGACCGGCACGGTGGAGGCGACGGCGGCCGTCGTCAACGCCTTCCCGGTGGACCGGCTCGTCACCGTGCTCGTGGGTGACGCGGCGGAGATCGAGGAGCCGGTGCGCGCCCTCGGCATCGGTGAAGTGACCGTCGTCACCGGCTGATTGGGCCGACCGCCGCCGCGCTCCGGTGGCATGCGAGGACCCCGACGTCACAGTACGTCGGGGTCCTCCTCTTTGTCCGTATTGCCAGAGAGGGTGGCCGTATGCCCTGTGGCATGTCTTACAAACTGGCGTGTCTGTTTGGTGATTGAAAGACGGTCCGCATAGCGTCGGTCCGGCTGTTCGCCAGTTGCACCCGCCACATCCGTGGCATCGGACAGTCATCGCCGAGTCCCCGTCAGGCGCGAGCCTGGGGAGCCGGGGACCCACACGAAGTCCCTGGGGTGAATCGGACGCCTTCGCACCCGTGCGGAGGGGCCCGTAGGAGACCTTCCTGCTCCGAACCCGTCAGCTAACCCGGTAGGCGAGAAGGAAGGAAAGGATCAGCCACTACATGGCGTTCACCCGTGCCACCGGGAAGCATCGTGGTCCGAGCCGTTTGGCGCGCCGCAGCGCCGGCCTCGCCGGCGTCGCGACCCTCGCCACCACCGGCGTCATCGGCACCCTCGCCTCCCCGGCGCTCGCCGTCGACACGGACGCCCCCTCCCTGGAGGACACCGGCCTGACCCAGGTCGTCGTCGCCGACAACGCCCTCGCCGACACCATCGACGCCCAGGCCGCCGCCCAGGAGCGCGAGGCCGCCGAGGCCGAGGCGAAGCGCGTGGCCGAGGCCCGTGCCAAGGCGGAGGCCAAGCGCAAGGCGGAGGCCCGCGCCAAGGAGATCCGCGAGGCCAAGGAGCGCGCCGCCCGTGAGGCCGAGCGCAAGCGCCTGAACTCCTTCCAGCTCCCCGTGGCCGGCTCGTACGTCTCCACCGGCTACAAGACCGGCGGTTCCCTCTGGTCCTCCGGCAGCCACTCCGGCGTCGACTTCCACGCCGCCTACGGCACCAAGGTCGTCTCCGTCGGCTCCGGCACCGTCGTCGAGGCCGGCTGGGGCGGCGCGTACGGCAACAACATCGTCATCCGGATGAACGACGGCACGTACACCCAGTACGGGCACCTCTCGGCCATCAGTGTCTCCGTCGGTCAGACCGTCACCCCGGGCCGGCAGATAGGGATCTCGGGCTCGACCGGCAACTCGACCGGCCCGCACCTCCACTTCGAGGCCCGCACCACCGCCGAGTACGGCTCCGACATCAACCCGGTCGCGTACCTGCGCGCCCGCGGCGTGAACGTCTGACCGTCCGGCGAGGTCCCCCACCGCACGTCAGAAAAGCCCCGGCTCGTACTGAGCCGGGGCTTTTCGCTGACCAAAAGATATCCATGGTTCCTGAGGAGCCGTCGGAAATACCGCCCCGCTGCAATAGAGTCACCGGAGAACCGGTTTCGCGCGTATTAAGGCGGAGGTCGATCATGCGCATTCCCGCGCACTCGGTGTGCACGGCGATTCGGGACGACATCGTCACCGGCGTCTACGAGCGCGGCAGCCGGCTGACCGAGGAGCAGCTGGCCCGCCGGTACGGAGTCTCCCGCGTCCCGGTCCGCGAGGCGCTGCGCACCCTGGAGTCCGAGGGCTTCGTGATCACCCGCCGTCACGCGGGAGCCCACGTGGCCGAGCCGACCGAGCAGGAGGCGGCGGACCTCCTCGACATGCGGTCGCTGCTGGAGCCGCTCGGTGCGGCCCGCGCCGCCCAACGTCGCACCGAGGCGCACCTCAAGGTGCTGCGCGGCCTGGTCAGACTCGGTCAGGAGCGGGCCAGGCGCGGCCAGGGGGACGATCTGCGCTCGCTGGGCGGCTGGTTCCACGAGACCCTGGCGCAGGCCTCGGGCAGCCCGACGCTCACCGCCCTGCTCACCCAGCTGCGGCACAAGATCGCCTGGATGTACGCGGTCGAGGCCCCCGCCCAGCCCGTCGAGGCCTGGGCGGAGCACGGTGCGATCGTGGACGCGGTGGCACGCGGCGACGCCGAACGGGCCCGCGCCCTGACCGCGCTGCACGCCGAACGCTCCCTGCTGCTGCACCGGCTGAAGCGCCCCGACCGGGACGAGCGGCCGCGGCGCGGAGGGCGCGTGAGGAGTTCGCAACACGTCGTCAACATCGCGAGCGGCCGGAATTAACGAGCGGGCCGTATACAAAGAGCTGGAATTCGACGGGCTTTGTTTGCGCTGCCCCGGCGGAGTTGTGCGGACCGTGCCGTCCCGATGGCAGCGGAATGGTTCGGAAAAGGAAAAAGCCGCACCCGCCGTCATTTCGGCGTGTGCGGCTTCCCGCGAATTCGCCCGGACGTCGATCCGGCCGGAAATCCGTCAGACGGTCTCGGGGAGCTCCTCGAGCCCCTCGGCAACCAGCTTCGCCAGACGGTCGAGCGCGACCTCGGCACCCTCGGCGTCCGAAGCGAGCACGATCTCCTCGCCGCCCTGCGCGCCCAGACCGAGCACCGCGAGCATCGACGCGGCGTTCACCGGGTTGCCATCGGCCTTGGCGATCGTCACGGGGACGCCGGAGGCCGTGGCGGCACGGACGAAGATGGAGGCGGGGCGGGCGTGCAGGCCCTCGGCCCAACCGACGTTGACGCGGCGCTCAGCCATGGTGTTGCCCTTCAAGTCTCAAGCGGGTTGTCTAGACCAGTCTCTCACGGGTTGCGGTGTGCTCGACGCCGACCTTCGGCCCCTGTTCCAGGGCCGATCGGTCCTCCCTACCTTGCATGGTGCACACGTGCCGCGCGACCGGTGCTCGTGTCGTACCCCGGCCGTACGCTTGCCCCATGCAGAGCGCGTCGGAACGGCCGGAACAACCGGAACACGACTACCCCGACCACTGGGAAGCGGACGTGGTCCTCCGCGACGGCGGCACCGCGCGCATCCGCCCCATCACCGCCGACGACGCCGACCGGTTGGTCAGCTTCTACGAGCAGGTCTCGGACGAGTCGAAGTACTACCGGTTCTTCGCTCCCTACCCCCGGCTCTCCGCCAAGGACGTGCACCGCTTCACCCATCACGACTTCGTGGACCGGGTGGGCCTCGCCGCGGCGGTCGGCGACGACTTCATCGCCACCGTCCGGTACGACCGGATCGACGACCGGGGGATGCCCGCCCCCGCGCCCGCCGACGAGGCCGAGGTCGCCTTCCTGGTCCAGGACGCCCACCAGGGGCGCGGCGTGGCCTCCGCGCTGCTCGAACACATCGCGGCGGTGGCGCGCGAGCGGGACATCCGGCGGTTCGCGGCGGAGGTGCTGCCCGCCAACACCAAGATGATCAAGGTCTTCACGGACGCCGGGTACACCCAGAAGCGGAGCTTCGAGGACGGTTCCGTACGGCTCCACCTCGACCTGGAGCCCACCGACCGCTCCCTCGCCGTGCAGCGCGCCCGGGAGCAGCGGGCGGAGGCCCGCTCCGTGCAGCGGCTCCTCACCCCCGGCTCGGTCGCCGTCGTCGGAGCCGGCCGCACCCCGGGCGGGGTCGGCCGGACGGTCCTGCGCAACCTCCTGGAGGGCGGGTTCACCGGACGGACGTACGCGGTGAACCGCGCGCTCCCCGAGGAGACCGGCACGCTCGACGGGGTGCCGGCCTTCCGCTCCGTCGGGGACATCGGCGAACCGGTGGACCTCGCGATCGTGGCCGTACCCGCCGAGCGCGTGCCGGAGGCGGTCGCCGACTGCGGGGAGCACGGGGTGCGGGGCCTCGTCGTGCTCTCGGCCGGGTACGCGGAGACCGGGTCGGGGGAGGGGCGGGACCGGCAGCGGGAACTGGTGCGGCAGGCCCGCTCGTACGGGATGCGGATCATCGGGCCCAACGCGTTCGGGATCATCAACACCTCGGCCGACGCCCGGCTGAACGCCTCGCTCGCGCCGCAGTCGCCGGCCACCGGGCGGATCGGGCTCTTCACCCAGTCCGGCGCGATCGGAATCGCGCTCCTGGCCGGGCTGCACCGGCACGGCGCCGGGATCTCCTCCTTCATCTCCGCGGGCAACCGGGCGGACGTCTCGGGCAACGACTTCCTCCAGTACTGGTACGACGACCCGGAGACGGACGTCGTCCTGCTGTACCTGGAGTCCATCGGGAACCCGCGCAAGTTCACCCGGCTGGCCCGGCGCACGGCGGCGGTGAAGCCCGTCGTCGTGGTCAAGGGCGCGCGCCACAGCGGGAGCGCGCCGCCGGGACACCGGGTGCCGGTCACCCGGATCCCGCACGCCACGGTCTCCGCGCTGCTCCGGCAGGCCGGAGTCATCCGCGTCGACACGGTCACCGAGCTCGTCGACGCGGGACTGCTCCTCGCGGGCCAGCCGCTGCCGACCGGGCCGCGCGTGGCGATCCTCGGCAACTCCGAGTCGCTCGGGCTGCTCACGTACGACGCCTGCCTGACGGAGGGGCTCCGTCCGCTGCGCCCGCTGGACCTGACGACGGGCGCGACCCCCGCGGACTTCCGCGCCGCGCTGGCGGCGGCCCTCGCGGACGACGCGTGCGACGCGGTCGTCGTGACCGCGATCCCCTGGGTCGGCGAGAACGGCGCGGTGGAGTCCGGTGACGGCGAGGTCCTCGCGGCCCAGCTCCGCGAGGCGGTCGCCTCCGCGCCACCGCCGGCGAAGCCGGTGGTCGTCGTCCACGTCGAGATGGGCGGCCTGGCGGAGGCCCTCTCGGCGGCCACCAGCACGAGGCCGCCCGCACGACGCACACCCCGCGACACCCCGGCGGCGGCCCCGGCCCCGGCCCCTGCCCCGAGCTCGCCCATGTCCCAGGCCACCCCGACGGACGCGGCGACCCCGAGCACCACGCCCGGCACCGGACCCGCCTCCTCCACCCCCGCCGCCGGACCCACCTCCACCCCCGCCCCCACCGCCCTCCGCCCCGGCGCGATCCCCGCCTACCCCGCCGCCGAGCGGGCCGTGCGGGCCCTCGCCGAGGCCGTCCGGTACGGGCAGTGGCGGCGGCAGGCCGCCGAGCCCGGGCGGGTGCCCGAGTTCGAGGAGATCGACGAGGCAGAGGCCGCCGCGCAGATCGAGCGCGCGCTCGGCGCCCACGCGAACGCCGAGGGGAACGCGGTCGCGGACGCCCGAGGCGTGACCCTCGGCGTCGAGGCGGCGCGCGAGCTGCTCGGGCGGTACGGCATCGAGGTGCTCCCCACCCTGCCCGCGCCCACCCCCGACGCCGCCGTCCAGGCCGCCGCCCGGCTCGGCTACCCGGTCGCCCTCAAGACGACCGCCCCCCACCTGCGCCACCGCCCCGATCTCGGAGGCGTACGCCTCGACCTCGCCGGTGAGGAACAACTCCGCACCGCGTACGCCGAATTGACCGAGGCCCTCGGCAAGCCCGTCGAGCTGCAGCCGGTCGTCCAGGCGATGGTGCCGCGCGGCGTCGACACCGTCGTGCGCTCGGCCATCGACCCGGCCGTCGGCGCCGTGCTCTCCTTCGGCCTGGCCGGCGCCGCCTCCGAGCTGCTCGGCGACATGTCCCACCGCCTCGTCCCCGCCACCGACCGGGACGTCTCCGAGCTGGTCCGCTCCATCCGCACCGCCCCCCTCCTCTTCGGCTGGCGCGGCTCCGCCCCCGTCGACACCCCCGCCCTCGAGGAGCTGCTGCTGCGCGTCTCGCGGCTCGTCGACGACCATCCCGAGGTCGTCGCGATCGCCCTGGAGCCCGTCGTCGTCGCCCCGCACGGCCTCTCGGTGCTCGGCGCGACGGTCCGGCTCGCCCCGCCACCGCCCCGCACGGACCTCGGCCCGCGCAGTCTTCCGAGCTACTAGGGCCTGCGCGGCGGACAGGCCCTAGGGCAGCCTCGACGAGACGGCCGGACCGTCCCGGAGTGCCCCTTCCGACGGATTAGGATGGAGTCCATGGCGAAGACCGGTACGACGACCCAGGGGCTGCGCGCGGCGATCGAGCGCAGCGGCTATTACCCGGCCCTCGTGGCCGAGGCGGTGGAGGCCGCCGTCGGCGGCGAGCCGATCGCGTCGTACCTCGTGCACCAGGAGACCACCTTCGACTCCAACGAGGTCCGTCGCCACGTCACGGTCCTCGTCCTGACGGCCAACCGTTTCATCGTCAGCCACACCGACGAGCAGGCCGCCGACAGCAGCTCCCCGACCCCGTACGCCACGACCTCCACGGAGTCGGTCAAGCTCGACCGGATCTCCTCCGTCGTCGTCAGCCGGGTCGTCGCCAACCCGGAGTCGTACACCGTCGGCACCCTGCCCCGTGAGGTCGTCCTCACCATCGGCTGGGGCGCCGTCTCGCGGATCGACCTGGAGCCCGCCGCCTGCGGCGACCCCAACTGCGACGCCGACCACGGCTACACCGGCAACGCCACCGCCGACGACCTCAGCCTGCGCGTCAGCGACGCCGGCGACGGACCGGACACCGTCCGCCAGACGCTCGCCTTCGCCCAGGCGCTCTCCGAAGCCACCGCGGCGACCCGCTGATGGTCCAGCCCACGGCAGTCGCTTCCGGCTGGCCGGACGATCCCGTCCCGCTCGATCTCGCCACGGCGCCGATCCCCGAGTACGGCACAGGCTCGCTGGCCGACGTCCTCCCGACGCTCGTCGCCGGTCAGGGCGCCCCGGGGTTCGACGCCCGGATCGCCGAGCTCAGCCCCGCCGACCGGAACTGCCTCTTCCTGATCGACGGGCTCGGCTGGGAGCAGATCAAGGCCCACCCGGACGAGGCCCCGTACCTCACCTCCCTCCTCGGCTCCTCCCGCGGCTCCACGGGACGCCCGATCACCGCCGGCTTCCCCGCCACCACCGCGACCTCGCTCGCCTCGGTCGGTACGGGACGATTCCCCGGCGCGCACGGGCTGCCCGGCTACACCGTGCGCAACCCGGAGACCGGCGAGCTGATGAACCAGCTCCGCTGGAAGCCGTGGACCTCGCCCAGCGTCTGGCAGCCGTACCCCACGGTCTTCCAGCTCGCCCACGAGGCCGGCATCCACACCGCCCAGGTCTCGTCGCCGATCTTCCAGGACACCCCGCTGACCAAGATCGCGCTCAGCGGCGGAATGTTCCACGGCCGGCTCTCCGGCGAGGAGCGGATGGACTTCGCCGCCGAGCAGCTCGCCGGCGGCGACCGCTCGCTGGTGTACACGTACTACAGCGAACTCGACGGGGCCGGACACCGCTTCGGCATCGACTCCGACGCCTGGCGCGGCCAGCTGATGTTCGTGGACCGGCTCGTCCAGCGCCTCGCGGAACAACTGCCGCCCCGCTCGGCCCTGTACGTCACGGCCGACCACGGCATGGTCGACATCCCCTTCGACGACCAGCACCGGATCGACTTCGACGAGGACTGGGAGCTGCGCGCCGGCGTCGCCCTCCTCGGCGGCGAGGGCCGTGCCCGGCACGTCTACGCGGTGCCGGGGGCCGAGGCCGACGTGCTCACGTGCTGGCGGGAGGTGCTCGGCGAGCAGTTCTGGGTGGCGAGCCGCGACGAGGCGATCGAGCTCGGCTGGTTCGGCGACGCGGTCGACGAGCGGGTCCTCGGGCGGATCGGCGACGTCGTCGCCGCGGCCCACGACGACGTCATCATCACCGCATCCGTCAACGAGCCCCACGAGTCGGCGATGGTCGGTGTGCACGGATCGATGACGCCCGCGGAGCAGCTGGTACCGCTCTTCGAAGTCCGCTCCTGACCCGTCCCCGTACGCCCGCACTCCCTCCACCCACCCCGACCTGAAAGGTCCTCGACTTCCCATGCCCGAGCTGGTGTTCTTCTCCGGAACGATGGACTGCGGAAAGAGCACCCTGGCGCTCCAGATCGCCCACAACCGCGATGCGCGGGGCCTGCAGGGTGTGATCTTCACCCGTGACGACCGGGCGGGGGAGGGCAAGCTGTCCTCCCGCCTCGGCCTGGTGACGGAGGCGGTGGAGGCGCCGGAGGGCATGGACCTGTACGCGTACCTGGTCGCCCAGCTCTCCAAGGGCGGCAAGGCGGACTACGTCATCGTGGACGAGGCGCAGTTCCTCGCTCCCACCCAGATCGACCAGTTGGCCCGCATCGTGGACGACCTCGGCCTGGACGTCTTCGCCTTCGGCATCACGACCGACTTCCGCACCAAGCTCTTTCCCGGCTCGCAGCGCCTGATCGAACTGGCGGACCGCCTGGAGCAGCTCCAGGTGGAGGCCCTGTGCTGGTGCGGGGCCCGCGCCACCCACAACGCCCGCACGATAGGGGGCGAGATGGTGGTCGAGGGCGCCCAGGTGGTGGTCGGTGATGTGAACCGTCCGGCCGGGGAGGTCGGTTACGAGGTCCTCTGCCGCCGCCATCACCGCAAGCGCGTGACCTCGGCCACGGCCCACGCGGGCGCCCTCTCCCCGGACGTCCTCCCGGTCAACCACGCCTGACGACCACGTCTGACGACCACGTCTGACGACCATCGCCTGACGACCACGTCTGACGACTCACGCCTGATGGTGGTCCAGCCCTGGGCCGGGAATCGTCGAGTCCGGAAAAGGCCCCCGCCGGACGGCGGGGGTCGATCCGGCGAGGTGCGGGGGAGGCTCCGGTCAGTTCGCCTCGGCGGCGAGCGCTTCGGCCGTGAGCGCCTCGACGGCCGTGGTGGCGAAGCCGTGGTCCTGGTCGGGGGCGCCGCCGCCGACGCCGACGGCGCCGATGAGACGGCCGTCCCGGTGGACCGGCAGGCCGCCGGCGATGAAGAGCAGCGGGCGGTCGAGGGCCGTCGTGAGGCTGTGGAACGGCCCGTCGGGCTTCACCAGGTCGACCAGGTCGGCGGTGGGGGCGTTCAGCTGGAGGGCCGTGTACGCCTTGCGGGTGCTGGTCTCGCCGGAGATCAGCACGGCGCGGTCGTCGCGGCGGAAGGCCAGCAGGTGGCCGCCCGCGTCCAGGACGGTGACGCTGACGGTGACTCCGGCGTCCTCGGCGGCGCGGCGCGCGGCGGAGAGCAGGATCTCGGCGTCCTGAGTGGTCAGCGGGGTGACGGCGGTGGTGGGGGTGCTCATGGTGCTGTCTTCCTTCGTTGGCGGTCGTGCGTAGGGGGTACGGGGGGAGTTACGGGGGTCAGCGCAGCCCGGCCGGTACGGGCTCGGTGGCCCGGGCCTGGTCGGACTCGGACCCGGGCTCGGAGCCGGACCCGGACTCGGAGCCGGCCCTGGACTCGGCGCCGGACCCCGCGGAGGCCGTCCGGCGGCGCCTGTCCAGGAAGGCGGCCAGGAAGGCCAGGAGCAGGGCCGTGCCGGAGAGCAGCGCGCCGACCCAGTTCGGGGCGGTGAAGCCGAGGCCCGCGGCGATGACGACACCGCCGAGCCAGGCGGCCAGGGCGTTGCCGAGGTTGAAGGCGCCGATGTTGGCGGCAGAGGCGAGGGTCGGGGCCTGCTTGGCCTGGTCGAGGACCCACTTCTGCAGCGGCGGCACGGTGGCGAAGCCGAGCGCGCCGATCAGGGTGAGGGTGATCGCGGCGAGCACCTTGTTGTGGGCGGTGGTCGTGAAGACCAGCAGGGTGAGGGACAGGGCGCCGAGCGACACGAACAGCATGGGCATCAGGGCGCGGTCGGCGAACTTCCCGCCGAGAAGGTTGCCGAGGAACATGCCGATGCCGAAGAGGACGAGCAGCCAGGTCACGGCGCCCTCGGTGTAGCCGGCGACCTCGGTCATCATCGGCGTGATGTACGTGATGGCCGCGAAGACACCGCCGTACCCGAGGACGGTCATCGCCATGGCCAGCCAGACCTGCACGTTCTTGAAGGCGGCGAACTCGGTGCGGACGTTCTCCGTCCTGGCCCGGCCCGTCTCGGGGATGAGCCTGGCCACGCCGAGGAAGCCGACCACGCCGAGCGCGGCGACGATGGCGAAGGTGACGCGCCAGCCGGCGGCCTGGCCGATGTAGGTGCCGAGCGGGACGCCGACGATGTTGGCGACGGTCAGGCCCATGAACATCAGGGAGATCGCGGAGGCCTTCTTCTCCGGGGCGACCAGGTCCGCGGCGACGACCGAGCCGATGCCGAAGAACGCGCCGTGGGCGAGCGAGGCCACGATCCGGCCGACCAGCATCATGCCGAAGGACGGGGCGACGGCGGAGATCAGGTTGCCGACGACGAAGAGCCCCATCAGGAAGAGGAGCATCTTCTTCCGGGACACCTTGGTGCCGAGCACCGTCAGGAGCGGGGCGCCGAACACGACACCGAGGGCGTAGCCGGTCACCAGCCAGCCGGCCGTGGGGATGGAGACACCGAAATCGCCTGCGACCTGGGGGAGCACACCCATGATCACGAACTCGGTGGTGCCGATCCCGAAGGCCCCGATGGCCAGGGCCAGGAGCGCGAGAGGCATGGCGAAGCACCTTCCAGAATGTTTGCAGGGGGGTCTTGCGTGCTTCGACAATAGTTGCAGACGCTGGTTAAGTGCAAGCGGAGGGTATTGCGTGGGGTGGCTACCGCCGTGTGCAGTTTTCCCTGTGCGCAGGTCTCCGCAAGGGGTCCCGTCCGCCCGGATCCGGGCGGCCCCGGTCGTCCCGTCCGCCCGGATCGCGGCGGCCCCGGTCGCAACATCTCGTGTTCACCTCCGGTGTGCCGGAAGCCCGCCTGCTGATCGGATTCGAGTCGTCCGGCTCGGCGGTAATGGCCCTCTGCCCGTGACGTGAACGTGAACACCGGGCCTACGCGACCGCGCAGCGCCCGAGAGACCCCGGAGGACGTGTGCCGCCTGCTGCCGAGACCGTGCCCGATCAGGGCGAAGGTGCGCGCACCGAGGGCGAGCGGCCGGGCGCCGCGGAAGGTGCGGGCGGCCACCCCCGCGAGCAGCGGTTCCTCGTGCGGGCCCGGCGCAGCATCCGCGTGCGGGCGGCCGCCGCGGCCGCCCTGCTGACCTTCCTCGTCCTCTGCCTCGCCGGTCTCATCGCCGGCAGCCATCCCTTCGGGCCCACGACCCGCAACACCGTCGACCTCGGCCAGCAGTACCTGCCCTTCCACGCCCACTGGCGGAAGGTCCTCCTCGGCCAGGCCGACGGCGACCTCTTCCTCAACTGGAGCGCGGGCTTCGGCACGAACTTCCTCGGCGACTACGGCACCTACCTGAGCAGCCCGTTCGACCTGCTGGTCGTGGTCTTCCCGGCCGACCGCATCGAACTCGCCCTCTACGTCATCACCGCGGCCAAGATCACCGCCGCCGGCGCCGCCATGGCCGTCCTGCTCCTCCGGCTCCGCCGGGGCCCCTGGCAGGTCGCCGCCGTCCTCGGCGCGGCGTACGCGCTGTGCGGCTGGACCCTCAACTACGGCACCACCGTGCCGATGTGGCTCGACGGGCTGCTCGCCTTCCCCCTTCTCTGCCTGGTGGGGGAGTGGGCCCGCACCGGGCGCCGCCCGGTCCTCGGACCGCTCGTCGTCGCCCTGGCCTGGTACGCCAACTTCTACACCGCGTACATGGCGACCCTCGGCGCCGCCGTCGTCCTGACGGTCCGCCTGCTCACCACCGAAGGACCGGCCCGCCGGCGCCTGGCCGGGCTGCTGCGCGCCTCCCGGTCCGTGCTCCTCGGCATCGCCCTCGCGGCCCCGCTCGTCCTGGTGATCTACCTCGCCACCAAGGTCGCCGACCCGACCCCCGAGGTGACGTTCACCGCCGTCGCCTGGACCGAGGTGTTCGCCCGGCTCCTCCCCGCCACGGCCGGCGTCGCCAGCCCCGCGCTCTTCATCGGCACCCCGGCGCTCGCCCTCGCGCTCACCCTGCCGTTCAACAGCACGGTGGCGGCCCGCACACGCATCGCCTGGACGGCCGCGATCATCCTGGTCACGCTCTCCCTGCAGTGGGGCCCCACCCACCTGCTCTGGCACGCGGGCGCCTCGCCGAACGGCATTCCGTACCGCCAGACCTTCGTGCTCTGCGGGCTGCTGCTGATCGCGGCCTGGCTCTCCACCGCCCGCGGACTGCCCCCGCTGCCCGCCCTCCTCGGTGGCGCGGCCGCCCTCGCCGCCCTCGCCTTCGGCGCCCGGGGCAGCCTGGTCGTCGACCGCTGGACCTACCCGGCCTTCGCCGCCGCCCTGGCCCTCGCGGCGCTCGCCGCCGTGGCCGTCCTGCTCGCCCGGCGGTACGCGGTCGGCGTCAATGTCCTGCCCGCCCTCGCCGTCGTCCTCCTCGTCGTCGCCCAGGTCGGCGAGGCCGCCGTCACGGGCGGCAGGATCGCCGAGCAGTCGCTGGCCCAGGTCCACTGGTCCCCGCGCGTCGGACCCTGGCAGGAGGACATGCGGCGGGCCGTCGCCGAGAACGACGCCTGGCCACGCCACCGTACGGACCCCGGCGAACTGCCGGGTGGCAACGACGTCCTGCTCGTCGGCGGCCAGGGCTCCGAGTACTACTCCAGCCTCACCGCGGAGTCGTACAACCGCACCCTCTCCGCGCTCGGCTTCGGCTTCTGGGCCAAGGGCCGCCACCTGACCACGCTCGACAACCCGGTGACCGACGCGATCTTCTCCATCGGTACCCGGATGCGGTCCCAACCCACCGCGCCCGTGACGGCCGACACCCTCCCCGAGGCGGACATCACCGTCACCGACACGCCCGTGCCGCCGCTCGTGACGGTCCGCCCGGACGTACGGCTGCCCGCGCGCGGGGCCGACTTCGGGGATTCCGCCTTCGCCAACCAGGAGTTGCTGCTCGGATCGAAGGTGTACACCGTGCCGCGGCAGGTCCGGCGCACGGACGGCCCCGGCGGTGTCACCACACTGACGGCCTCCTGCCCGGCAGGCTCCGGCCTCTGGTTCTGGGCGCCCGAACTCCAGGGCAGCGCGGCCCTGTCCGGTGAGCGGCCCGTCTCCTTCTTCGGCGGACTCCCGTCCGTCCAGGGCCCGATGCGGACGCTCGGCACCGTCCCGGCGTCCGGATCCGTACGCGTCGAACTGCGCGGCGACGAGCCGCCGTCCCTGCCGCGGCAGCCCCTCGGCTGCCTGGACCAGGAGCGACTCGCCACCGCCGTACGGGGGTTGACGGCCACCGGCGCCACCGACATACACGTCTCCGGCCACACACTGACCGCCCGACTCCCGGCCGGCAGCACGGGCACCGCCGTCATCGCCGTACCGCGCATCTCCGGCTGGAGCTGCGCCGCCGGAGACGCCGCCCCGGCGCCCGCCCAGCGGTACCTCGGCCTCCTCGCCGTCCCGCTCGACTCCACGACGACCTCGGTCAGTTGCACCTTCCGGCCGCCGGGGCTGCGGGTCGGCGGTGCGATCGGCGCCCTGGCGCTGCTCGCCCTGCTCGCGCTCGGACTCCGGACCCGGTTCGCCCGGAGGGCGACAAGAGTTCACCTGGAGTCCGCGTCGGGCTCGTCCGGCGGGAAATGACGGTGGTTACGCTGCCCGTCCGACCGGCGTTCGCCCATGTGAACGCCGCCGCGAGCGCGCTCGCGCGCCGAGCGACGCTCGCTCGTCCGCCGGCCCGTTCGCCTGCCGGTCCGAGTTCATCTGCTGGTCCGTTCGTCTGCTCTTCTGTTCGTCCGGCTTGAGTGTGGGGATGTCCGAGTGCCCAAGTTGTCCGTCATCGTGCCGTTCCACAACGTCGGGATCTACGCCTCCGACACCATGCGCAGCCTCGCGAGCAACGCGGACCCGGATTTCGAGTTCCTGTTGATCGACGACTGCTCGACGGACGAGACGCCCCACGTCCTGGACCGCCGGCAGAGCCGGATCCCGAACGCCACCGTGATCCGCCACGAGACCAACCTCGGCGTGGCCCAGGCGCGCAACACCGGCCTCGACGCGGCCACCGGCGACTACGTCACCTTCCTCGACGGCGACGACTGGTACGCCCCCGGCCACCTGCGCGCCATGGTCGACGGCATCGAGGCACTCGGCTGCGACTTCGCCCGTACCGACCACGTCCTCTCGACCGGCACCAAGCGCGCCATCCGCTACGCGCCCGCGAAGGAGCGCGAGACGGTGATGGACCCGCGCGACGGCATCGCACCCGCCAGCATGGTCACGATGGTCGACTACCCCTTCGTCCCCTTCGGCATCTACAGCGGCCGGCTCTTCGAGAACGGCGGCTCGCGCTTCGAGACGAAGCTGCGCACCGCAGAGGACAGGCTCTGGATCTGGCGCCTCCACCTGAACGCCACCACCTACGCCTCCCTCAGCATCCACGGGGTCTTCTACCGGCGCGGCGTCACCACCTCGCTCACCCAGATCACCGACAACCGCCAGCTCGACTTCATCCCCTCGTACGACCTCCTCCTGGAGGAGGTCTCCGCGGACCGCGACGCCGACCGCTTCCTGCCGAAGGCCGTGCGCACCTACTGCGCCATGATCGCCTTCCACATGGGCAAGGCCGACCAGTACGAACCGGCCGTGACCAAGCAGCTCAAGCAGAACGTGACGGACGCCCTGCGCCGGATGCCGCAGCAGGTGCTCGACGAGACCCTCGCGACGATGGACACCGCGCGCAGCACCCTGCTCCGCGGCCTGCGCGCCACCGGAAGGACCGCCTGATCATGACCGCGACGCCCGCCCACTCCCGTACGACGACGGCGAAGCCGCGCACCCAGATCTTCGAGGTGTCCACGCTCTACGGCGCCGCCACGCTCGCCGCGGCGATCGACGCCGGTCGGTTCGGCGCCTCCGAGGACGCCCGGCGGATCCTGCTGATCTCCAACAACGCCGCGATCCCGGAGACCGCGCTGCGCCTGGAGACGATGACCGGGTACGACCGGATCGCCACCCGCTTCGACGACGTGATCGACTGGAACGAGGCGATCCAGCCGCACCACCCCGCCACCTGGTCGCCGCGCACGGAGGAGGCCCCGCTCTGGCAGCGGGTGTTCCGCACGGCATGGGACCTGGGCAGCGCCCCGGTCGAGCTGATCGTCGAGTCCATCCAGGTCAACCCCGCCAAGGCGCTCGCCTTCGTCTTCGCCGAGAGCACCGTCCAGGTCTACGCCGACGGCCTGATGAGCTACGGCCCGACGCGCGAGGAGCTGCCGCAGTCGATCGCCTGCCGGATCGGGCGGCTGCTCCACCTCGACCTGGTGCCCGGCCTGCGCCCGCTGCTGCTCTCCGAGTACGGCGTCGAGCCCGAACTCGTCCCCGACGAGGCCTTCCGCGGGGTCCTCGCGGAGATCGCCGAGGCCGCCGAGGGCGACCGGATGGTGACCGAGGCGGTCGAGGCCGAGCCCACCGCCCTCCTCCTCGGCCAGTACCTCGCGGCGCTCGACATCCTCACCGCCGACGAGGAGGAGGAGCTGCACATCCGGATGATGCGCGGAGCCGCGGCGGCCGGACACACGTCGGTGATCTTCAAGCCGCACCCGACCGCGCCCGCCCGCTATTCGACGGCGCTCGACGAGGCCGCCGAGGAGGCCGGCGTACGGCTGACGGTCCTGGACGGCCCGCTGCTCGCCGAGACCTTCTACGAGCGGTGCAGGCCGCGTCTCGTCGTCGGCTGCTTCTCCACCGCGATGGTCACCGCCTCCGTCTACTACGGCGTGCCGATCGCCCGCGTGGGCACCGACACCGTCCTGGAGCGGCTCAAGCCGGTCGAGAACAGCAACCGGGTGCCGCTGACCGTCGTGGACCACATGGTGCCGGACCTGGAGACCGGCACAGGACCGGCCGTCCCCGGCGCGGGCCCGGAGACGCTCACCCCGCTCGTCCGCGCCGTGGGCTTCTGCATGCAGCCCAAGCTCTACCCACTGCTCCGCGACGAGACGGCCCGCTTTCTCGAAACCCACGGGGGCGACGCGGACATGGCGCGCTACTTCGACGTCGAACGTCTCACGAAGCTCGCCCTGCCCGGCGGAGGCCCGGCCCCCCGCAGCGGCGCGTCCCGGCTCCTCCGCCGGAGCCTGACCCGGAGCGGCAGGGGCTGAGGGGCCGGGGGCGGCCTCGGAGGTCGCGTCGTCAGTCGCGGTCGCCCGCCGAGTGGACGATCGTGAAGACCGCCCCCTCCGGGTCCGCCACCTGCGCGATCCGACCCGTCGCGCCCTCCCTCGGCGGCCGCAGGACCTGGCCGCCGAGCTCGGTGACCAGCCGGGCGGCCCCGTCGGTGTCGGCGACCTCGAAGTACGTCATCCAGTGCGCGCCCCGGTCACGGGGGAGCGCGGTGCCGAGGCCGTGCAGGGCCGCCACCGGGCGTCCGTCCAGGTGAAGGGTCAGATAGTCGAAGTCGGCGGAGACGACCGGCTCGGCCTCGTAGCGGAACACCGTCTGGTAGAACTTCGCGACCGCCGACGTCTCGTACGTCAGGAGCTCGTTCCAGACCGGCGTCCCGGGCGGTCCCGCGGTCGCCGTGCCGTGGTGCAGCTCGGCCTGCCAGACGCCGAAGACGGCGCCGACCGGATCCGAGCAGATGACGAGCCGGCCCGCCTCGCCCGCGTCGAGCGGGCCGACGGCGACCGTGCCGCCGCAGCAGCGGATGGTCTCCGCGGCCTCGTCGGCGTCGTCGGTGGCCAGATAGGTGGTCCAGGCGACCGGCAGGTGCCGGTCGGGCGGCAGCTGGCCGATGCCCGCCACTTCCTTGCCGTCGAGCAGGGCGCGGACGTACGGCCCGAGCTGCTGCGGACCGGGGACGAACTCCCAGCCGAAGAGCGCGCCGTAGAACTCCTGCGTCGCGTCAAGTCCATGCACCATCAAGCTCACCCAAGAGGGTGTACCGGGTGTGCGCCGAGTCGCCTCGGTCATCGTCACTCTCTCCTCGGACCATCGTCGTGGCCGTGCGGGGGACCCGGGCGTACGAGCTCGTACGGGCGGGTGGAGCGGGGGCCCTCGGCTTCCGCAGCGGGTTACTGCCCGCCGCACACGTGCCGTACACGCGCCTCGGGGCGCGCCCGTGCACGATGCTCGCACCAACGGGCGCCGTACGTGCCGCGGCCGCGCCGACTTTCCGTCGCCAGGCTGTCCTGGCGGATCGCCCCTGGCGCCTCTCGTTCGGATCAGGCCCTAGGGCGTGTCCGGCGGATCATGGCCGGGGCCGCGACGCCTGGCACGGCCCCTCGCCGCGTTGCCGAAACGCCCCGATAGCTCCGCTATCGAGACGCTCCGGCGCCTTGCGACGGACCGCACCAGACGCCGCGCCCTATCCGACCCTGATCCGCCGGACAGGCCCTAGGGCGTGGTCCGGTCCGGCGCGTGCTGCGCGAGGATGGCACCCATGAAGCCCATCATCTCCGCAAGCGATCTCGCGAGCGACCTGGCCGGGACGCGGCGCCCGGTCCTGCTGGACGTCCGGTGGCAGCTCGGCGGCCCGCCCGGACTGCCCGAGTACGAGGCCGGGCACGTGCCCGGCGCGGTCTACGTCGACCTGGACACGGAGCTGGCCGCTCCGCCCGGCCGCGGCGGCCGGCACCCGCTGCCGGACCTGGAGGTCTTCGGCGCGGCGATGCGCCGGGCGGGTGTCTCCGCGGGCACGCCGGTCGTCGTCCACGACGGCGGGCTCGGCTGGGGTGCCGCCCGCGCCTGGTGGCTGCTGCGCTGGACCGGGCACACGGACGTACGGGTCCTGGACGGGGGCCTCGCGGCCTGGACGGCGGCAGGGCACGAGCTGTCGAAGGAGACCCCCAGCCCGGAGCCGGGCGACTTCACGCCACACCCGAGCGACGTCGGGCTGCTGGACGCGGACGGGGCCGCGGCCCTGGCCCGCTCGGGCCTGCTGCTCGACGCGCGTGCGGCGGAGCGCTACCGGGGCGACGTGGAGCCGATCGACCCGGTCGGCGGCCACATCCCGGGCGCGGTCTCGGCCCCGACGGCGGAGAACGTGGACGAGCAGGGCCGCTTCCTCCCGGCGCGCACCCTCGCGGCCCGCTTCGCCGGCCTCGGCGCCCAGGGGGAGAGCGCGGTCGGCGTCTACTGCGGCTCGGGGGTCTCGGGCGCGCACCAGGTCCTCGCCCTGGCGATCGCGGGCATCCCGTCCGCCCTGTACGCCGGCTCCTGGTCGGAGTGGTCCAACGACTCCGCCCGCCCGGTGGCCAAGGGCGCGGACCCGCAGTAGCCCCGCCGGCCCCGCGTATACGGATGGGGCCCGCACCGATCCCGGTGCGGGCCCCACCCGTATACCTACGTGCGTCAGTCCTGCTTCTTCCGCCGCGTGCCGAAGACGATCTCGTCCCAGCTCGGGACCGCCGCGCGGCGGCCCGGGCGGACGCCGTCCGCTTCGGCCTGACGGTCCGTGGTGCCCGTCAGCCGATCGCGGTGGCCGGAGACCGCGCGGGGCATCAGGACGTCGGCGTAGGCCGAGCCCGCGCCGGCCGAGGCCGCGGGAGCCGGGGGCTCCTCCGCCTCGGGCTCCTCGCCGGGCTCGGTCGATGACGGCTCGGTGTTCCGGTCAGGGACGACCATGTCGCCGCGGAAGCTGGGCACCGCTTCCAGCAGGCTGGTCAGCGAGTCCCGTTCGTCCTCCGGCTCGGGAACCGGAGCCGGACGCTCCATCTGGCGGTCGAGCGCACGGTCCAGCGGCCGGTCGCGCGGCAGCCGGGCGATCCGGGGCACGAACGGGAAGCTCGGCTCCGGCGCTGCGGCGATCGTGTCGTCCGTCTCGCCGATCAGCGCGCGCGCCTCGTCGTCCACGGCCTGGACGAGCCGCCGGGGCGGGTCGTACGTCCAGCTCGCGGTGTGCACCTCGCCGGCGACGCGGTAGACCAGCAGGACTTCCCACGTGCCGTCGTCACGGCGCCAGGAGTCCCACTGCACGGTGTCCTTCTCGGCGCCGCGCAGCAGCAGTCGCTCCTGCACCGCCTCGCCGAGCTGGGGTCCGGTGTTCTCGCCGGGTCGGCGCACGGGCGTCTTGCGGGCCCGCTCGGCCATGAACGCCCGCTCCGCGAGTACGGGGCCCTCGAAGCGCCGTACGCGGTCGACGGGGATCCCGGCGAGCTGGGCGACCTCCTCGGCGGAGGCACCGGCACGTATCCGCGCCTGGATGTCACGGGGGCGGAGGTGGCTCTCCACCTCGATCTCGATCTGACCGAGCCGCGCGCGGTCGTTGCGCACGGCGGCGCGCAGCCGCTCGTCGATCGGAAGCGTGTACTCCGTGCTGTCAGCAGCCTTCAGCACCAGTCGTGTGCCGTCGTTGGAGACGGCCACGACACGCAGTTCGGGCATGGGGACCTCCCGGGTGGTGCCTGCCGACGTCACGTGCGTCGCTGCTTCCGCTAGTCGAGTGTGGCCTGCCCGGGTGCAGCCTGCCACAACCTTGCCGAGTTGCCCGGCGTGTCGGGCATGGATCTTGGATCGCCGTTATGGCACGGTTACCCTTTTACGACGCAGAGTGACTGACCGTCACGCTCCGCAGTGGATAGCCGTGCGGTGCCTCGGCGCCGCCGGTTCGAGTGCCACGTTCGGCCCCCTCCCCGTGACCCGACACCCATGAGGGAGCCCGGACCCGGGGATCGCCACAGTACTCCATTCGGGCCACCTGGGTGGACCGGCACGCCGCCCAACTTCACCGGGGGTACGGGAGTTGAGTCTCCGTGATCTCCGCGCTCGCGTGTCGCTCTTCACAGAAAACCCAGAAGTGGAACTTTTCCCTTCGCCCATTTGTCCCTTGTGGGTATGGAGCAGGAGAAGAACGGTGAGAAGAAGAAGCTCGACCTGAGCGTCGCTCAGGTCTCGGGCTCCGCCATCGCCGCCGTCGTGGCGGCGAAGCTCGCCTCCACGCTCGGTGTGTACGGCACGATCCTGGGCGCCGGTGTGATCAGCGTCATCGCCACCTGCGGCGGCTCGATCTTCCAGCACGTCTTCAAGCGCACGGGGGAGCAGATACGGGAGGTCGCGGTCCACGCCGAGCCGGCGAAGACCCCGGCGGGCCTGACCGCCCCGAACCGCACCCAGGTGCTCACGACCTTCGGCGGGCCCGCAGCGCCCCCGTACGACGAGGAGTTCGGCGAGGCGACCACGCACGGCACGCGCGTCCGGGGCTGGAAGCGATCCGCCGTCGGCGCCGCGCTCGTCTTCCTGGTCGCCATGGGAGGCATCACCACCTACGAACTGATCTCCGATCAGGACTTCAGCGGCACGAAGGGGACCACGACCTTCGGCTCGGTCGTCGGACACGGCGGCGACGCGAAGAACGAGCAGCCGTCCGACGACGCGCCCCACGGGCAGCAGCAACAGCGGCAGCAGGAGAAGGGCGACGACGGCACCCCCTCCGACAACGGGACGCCCGGCACGGGGAAGAGCACCCCCGACCCCACGCCGACCCCCTCGGGTTCCGCGGGCGGCGACCCGACGCCCACGCCGACCCCGCCGCCGACCTCCACACCGACCCCGACGCCCACCGGTTCGACGCCCACGCCGCCTCCGACGAGCACCCCGCCCACCGGCGCGGGCGCCCCGAACACCGGAACGCCCGCCGAGTGACCGGTGGCAGAGTGCCTCGCCGTACGAGCGGCGGAACGGTCTCCGTACGAGCAGCCGAGTGACCGTCAGTCGCCCAGCACGCGGCGCAGATAGTCGTTGGCGAACAGCCGGTCGGGGTCGAGCCGGTCGCGCAGCTCCGTGAACTCGGCGAAGCGCGGGTAGACCTCGGAGAAGTACGCCGCGTCCCGGGTGTGCACCTTGCCCCAGTGCGGCCGGCCGCCGTGCGCGGTCATGATGCGCTCCACCGCGGTGAAGTACGCGCGGTGGGGCGTGCCCTTGTAGAGGTGCACCGCGATGTACGCGGTCTCCCGCCCCGAGGCCGTCGAGAGCGCGATGTCGTCCGCGGGCGCCGTCCGTACCTCCACCGGGAAGCTCACCTTCAGCGGCGAACGCTCGACCATCGCCTTCACCTCGCGCAGTGCCGCGACGGCCGCCTCGCGCGGAAGGGCGTACTCCATCTCCAGGAAGCGCACCCGGCGGGGCGAGGTGAAGACCTTGTACGGGATGTCGGTGTACGTACGGGCCGACAGGGCGCGGCTGGAGACCTTGGCGATCGACGGGATCACCGGCGGGACCGCGCGGCCGACGGAGCAGGCGAGCTGGAAGACGCCGTTCGAGAGCAACTCGTCGTCGATCCAGGCGCTGACCCGACCGGGCGGGGCGGCGGGGCCCGCGCTGCGGTTGTTCCGCTTGGTGTTGCAGTTGTCCGTGTGGGGGAACCAGTAGAACTCGAAGTGCTCGTTCTCCGCGTGCAGTGCGTCGAACTCCGAGGTGACCCGGTCGAAGGTCATCGGCTCCTCGCGCGCGGTGAGCAGGAAGACCGGCTCCACGGCGAAGGTGATCGCCGTGACCACGCCCAGCGCGCCGAGCCCGATCCGGGCGGCCGCGAAGAGCTCCGGATTCTCCTTCCGCGAACAGGTCAACAGCCGCCCGTCCGCCGTGACCAGCTCCAGCTCCCGGATCTGCGCGGCTATCGAGGCGGAGTCGCGTCCGGTGCCGTGCGTCCCGGTGGAGGTGGCCCCGGCGACCGTCTGCTCCATGATGTCGCCCATGTTCGTGAGCGACAGGCCCTCCCGGGCCAGCGCCACGTTGAGCCGCTTGAGCGGAGTGCCGGACTCGACGGTCACGGTCATCTCCTCGCGGTCGATCCGCCGGATGCCCGTCAGCAGGTCCGGGCGGATCAGCACGCCGTCCGTGGCGGCGATCGAGGTGAAGGAGTGGCCGGTTCCGACCGTCTTCACCCGCAGCCCGTCCTCGGCGGCCGTCCTGATGACGTCGGCCAGCTCCTCGACCGAAGCCGGGCGCACCTCCCGCGCGGGACGGGAGGTGACGTTCCCGGCCCAGTTACGCCACGGGCTGCTCGCCGCCCTCGTGCTCGTCCACCGCTCCGTCTGCCCGCTCACGCTGCCCCTCCCGCGTCGGCACCGGCTTGCCCAGCCGGCGATACCCCAGGAGACCCACCGCGACCGCGAGCGCGCCCGAGACGACGGGCACCACGTACCCCGCCTCCGCACCCGAGGCGTCGACCACCCAGCCGGCGGCCGAGGAGCCGAGCGCCACGCCGACGGCGAGCCCGGTCCCTGTCCAGGTCATGCCCTCGGTCAGTTTGGTGCGCGGTACGTGCGCTTCGACGAGGGCCATCGTGGTCACCATCGTCGGTGCGATGGAGAGGCCCGCGACAAAGAGCGCCACGGCCAGCAACGGCAGGTTCCCGGCCAGTAGGAGGGGGATCATACTCACGGCCATCGCGCAGACGCCCAGCAGCCACCTGCGGGACGGATCCCCCTTGAGGTGCAGCAGCCCGAACACGGCGCCGGCCAGGCAGGAGCCCAGCGCGTAGACCGCGAGGACCAGGCTGGCGGCGGCCTTGTGACCCTGCTCCTCCGCGAAGGCGACCGTGACCACGTCGATCGAGCCGAAGATCGCGCCGGTGGCGACGAAGGCGAGCGTGAGGACCTGCAGGCCGGGGGAGCGCAGCGCCGAACCGCCCGAGTGGCCGTCGTGCGGGTGCGGCTCGGGCTCGGTGGCGCGCAGCGAGGTCAGCCAGAAGACGCCGACGGCCAGGAAGACGGCGGCGAAGAGCGGGCCCGCCTCGGGGAACCAGATCGTCGACAGACCGATGGAGATGATCGGACCGAAGATGAAGCAGACCTCGTCGACGATCGACTCCCAGGAGTACGCGGTGTGCAGCCGACGCGCCTCCCCCCGGTAGATGGCCGCCCAGCGGGCGCGGGTCATCGCGCCGAGGCTCGGCACGCAGCCGATCACGGCGGTGAAGACGAACAGCGTCCAGTCCGGGGCCTTCTGCTGCACGCAGAGCAGCAGCCCGGCCGCCGCGACGAGCGAGACGAGGGTGACCGGGCGCAGCACCCGGCGCTGGCCGTACCGGTCGACCATGCGCGAGACCTGCGGGCCGAGGACGGCCGCCGACATGGCCATGGTCGCGGAGAGCGCGCCCGCGAGGCCGTACCGCCCGGTGACCTGGGAGATCATCGTGACGATGCCGATGCCCATCATGGACAGCGGCATCCGGCCGATGAAACCGGCGACCGAGAACGATCTGGTGCCGGGCGCCGCGAAGATCGCGCGGTAGGGACTGGGCAAGGGGATCTCCGGCATCAGCGTCAACACGTGTAATTAATAGCTAAAGCCTACGGTGTTGAACTGGATGTCGCAGCCACTTTTTCGGTCGGGCGGCCGTCGACCGTCAGTGGCGGGTGGGAGGATCGGTGCCATGTCCGATCAGCACGATCCCGCCCCGTACGACGCCCTTCTGCTGCTCTCCTTCGGCGGCCCCGAGGGCCCGGACGACGTCGTCCCGTTCCTCGAGAACGTCACCCGCGGCCGAGGCATTCCCAAGGAGCGGCTCAAGGAAGTGGGGCAGCACTACTTCCTCTTCGGTGGCGTCAGCCCGATCAACGACCAGAACCGCGCGCTGCTCGACGCGCTGCGCGAGGACTTCGCGCGCGCCGGCCTCGACCTGCCGGTCTACTGGGGAAACCGGAACTGGGCGCCGTACCTCACCGACACCCTCCGGGAGATGGTCACTGACGGCCGGCGCCACATCGCCGTCCTCACGACCAGCGCGTACGCCTCGTACTCCGGCTGCCGGCAGTACCGCGAGAACCTCGCCGACGCGCTCTCGGAGCTGGAGGCAGAGGGGCTCCCGCTGCCCCGGGTCGACAAGCTCCGGCACTACTTCAACCACCCCGGCTTCGTCCGACCCATGGTCGAGGGCGTCCTGGCCTCCCTCGCCGAGCTGGACGAGTCCGTCCGGGCCGAGGCCCACCTCGCCTTCACCACCCACTCCATCCCCGACTCGGCCGCCGACTCCTCCGGCCCCGTCGAGGACCACGGCGAGGGCGGCGCCTACGTCCGGCAGCACCTGGACGTGGCCCGGGTGATCGTGGACGCCGTCCGCGAGGAGACCGGCGTCGCCCACCCCTGGAAGCTCGTCTACCAGTCCCGCAGCGGCGCCCCGCACATCCCGTGGCTGGAGCCGGACATCTGTGATCACCTGGAGGAGCTGCACGACGGCGGCGCCCCGGCCGCGGTGATGGTCCCCATCGGCTTCGTCTCGGACCACATGGAGGTCCTCTACGACCTCGACACCGAGGCCACCGCCAAGGCCGCAGAGCTGGGCCTCCCGGTGCGGCGCTCGGCGACCGTCGGGTCCGACCCCCGGTTCGCCGCGGCCGTACGGGACCTCGTCCTGGAGCGCGCTGCGGGCGAGCGCGGCGCCCGCGTCGAGCGCTGCGCCCTCGGCACCCTCGGTGCCTCCCACGACCTCTGCCCGATCGGCTGCTGCCCCGCACGGGCGGAGCGGCCCGCGGCGGCCGGCGCCGACAGTTCGTACGCCTGAGGAGCCCTGGTGACCCAGCCCGAGAACCCCGCACAGCCCGACCCCGCACAGACCGACCCCGCCTCTGCTTCGACCGACCCTCTGGCGGCCGAACTGCTCGGCCTCGCCCTGGAGGCGGGGCGCCGGGCCGGCGCGCTGCTGCGCGACGGCAGGCCGGACGACCTGACGGTCGCCAAGACCAAGTCCAGCCCCATCGACGTCGTCACGGAGATGGACATCGCCGCCGAGAAGCTGATCACCGGCTTCCTCGCCGAGCACCGGCCGGACGACGGCTTCCTCGGCGAGGAGGGCGCCGCCAGCCCCGGCACCAGCGGCATCCGCTGGGTCATCGACCCCCTCGACGGGACGGTGAACTACCTCTACGGGCTGCCGACGTGGGCCGTCTCCATCGCGGCCGAGCGCGACGGCGAGACGGTCGTCGGCGTGGTCGTGGCGCCGATGCGGAACGAGACGTACCGGGCGGTGCTCGGCGGCGGCGCGTACGTGGACACGGCAGACGGTGAGCGCCGCCTCGCGGTCCGCCCCGCGCCCCCGATGGACCAGGCACTGATCTCCACCGGCTTCGCCTACGTCCAGACCCGCCGCGCCCACCAGGCCGACGTCGCCCAGCGGATGATCCCCCGCCTGCGCGACATCCGGCGCGGTGGTTCGGCCGCCATCGACCTCTGCGACGTCGCCGCCGGACGGCTCGACGGCTACTACGAGCGGGGCCTCAACCCCTGGGACCTCGCTGCCGGAGACCTGATCGCCCGCGAGGCGGGCGCCCTGACGGGTGGACGCCCCGGTGAGCGTCCGTCGGGCGAGCTGACCGTCGCGGCCCCGCCCGGCGTCTTCGAGCCCCTCCAGGGACTGCTGGAAGAGCTCGGAGCCTGGCACGACTGAGCGCACCCGGCCATGCGCTCGCGGCCATGTGCCCCGGGCCAGGCGCTCCCGGATACGCGAAGAGGCCCCGGTGTCGTCGACACCGGGGCCTCTCCTGCGAGGTCAGACGCTGGCCGCGCCGACCTCCACGCCGTGCTCGGCGGCCAGGCGGTGCAGGTCGTCGAGCTCGGCCTGCTCGACCTCCGCGAGGAAGTCGTCGCCCGTCTCGCGTGCCCGTGTGAGGTCGGTCTGCGCGGTCCTTATGCGCTGCAGCAGTCCTGCGGTGAAAGCGTCCATGGTGCGCCCCCTCGTCATGGGTCGATGGCACGGGGGTGTGCCGAGGGTGGGTGGATCACACGCTGCAACCTCTGGGGGACAGAGCGGCCTGTGGCGGCCATGTACGCGTGCCACAAAGCAGGGCGTGATCACGGGGTGTGCAGACGTCCTCCCCAACAGCTACCGCGCAGAAACCTCAACTGGCCCGGAAACCAGGTGAATTCTTCGCACGCCCCCCTCTGCCCCCAACCGTGCTTCCACACGCCCCCCACCCCTCGCGACGCCCCGCCCCAGCCTCCCGCAGGCCGTCTTACAGCCGGTTTACGCGCGTACGGGGCAGGATGGACACGCACAGTCAGTGCTCAGAACCGCCCGGTCCGCGTTGAGGGCAGGGGCCCACAGGAAGGAATGACCGACGTGCGCGTACTCGTCGTCGAGGACGAGCAGCTGCTCGCCGATGCGGTGGCCACCGGACTGCGCCGGGAGGCCATGGCCGTCGACGTCGTGTACGACGGCGCCGCCGCCCTGGAGCGGGTCGGGGTGAACGACTACGACGTGGTCGTCCTCGACCGGGACCTTCCGCTGGTCCACGGCGACGACGTCTGCCGCAAGATCGTCGAACTCGGCATGCCCACCCGCGTCCTGATGCTCACCGCGTCCGGCGACGTCAGCGACCGCGTCGAGGGCCTGGAGCTGGGCGCCGACGACTATCTGCCGAAGCCCTTCGCGTTCACCGAGCTCACCGCCCGCGTGCGTGCGCTCGGCCGCCGTACCACCGTGCCGCTGCCGCCCGTCCTGGAGCGCGCCGGCATCAAGCTCGACCCGAACCGCCGCGAGGTGTTCCGCGACGGCAAGGAGGTCCAGCTCGCGCCGAAGGAGTTCGCCGTCCTGGAGGTCCTCATGCGCAGCGAGGGCGCGGTCGTCTCGGCCGAGCAGCTGCTGGAGAAGGCCTGGGACGAGAACACCGACCCGTTCACCAACGTCGTACGGGTCACGGTGATGACCCTGCGCCGGAAGCTGGGCGAGCCGCCGGTCATCGTCACGGTGCCCGGCTCCGGCTACCGGATCTGACCCGGTGGCCGCGACCCCGGCGCACCCACAGGCGCCCCCGAAGCCGACCTGGGACCCCCGAGACCCGGTCAGGCCGCTGCTCCGCCCGACCATCCGGATACGGCTCACGCTGCTGTACGGCGGAATGTTCCTGATCGCCGGCATCCTGCTGCTGTCGATCATCTACCTCTTCACCGCGCAGGCCCTGGGCGACAGCGAGCTGCCGTTCAAGGTCGTCGAGGGCAAGGTCCAGCCGACCACCTCCTGGTGCGAGCTGCCCGTCCAGGGCACCGGAGAGCAGCTCAACGAGGCCGTCTCGGCCTGCCTCCAGTACCAGCGGGACAGGGCTCTGGACGACCTGCTGCGCCGCTCCCTCTTCGCCCTCCTCGGCCTGAGCATCATCGCCTTCGCCTTCGGCTACGCCATGGCCGGCCGCGTGCTCTCCCCGCTGGGGCGGATCACCCGGACCGCCCGCCAGGTGGCCGGCTCCGACCTCGCCCGCCGGATCGAGCTGGACGGCCCCGACGACGAGCTGAAGGAGCTCGCGGACACCTTCGACGAGATGCTGGAGCGCCTGGAGAGAGCCTTCACCGCCCAGCAGCGCTTCGTCGCCAACGCCTCGCACGAGCTGCGGACCCCGCTGGCGATCAACCGCACGCTCCTGGAGGTCCACCTCTCCGACCCCGGGGCGCCGGTCGAGCTCCAGCAGCTCGGCAAGACCCTGCTCGCCACCAACGAGCGCAGCGAGCAGCTGGTCGAGGGCCTGCTGCTGCTCGCCCGCAGCGACAACCAGATCGTCGAGCGCAAGCCGGTCGACCTCGCGGAGGTCGCCTCGCGCGCCATCGACCAGGTGCACGGGGAGGCCGAGTCCAAGGGCGTGGAGATCCGCGGTGAGCGGGCACCCGCCGTCGTCCAGGGCAACGGAGTGCTCCTGGAGCGGATCGCCCTGAACCTGGTCCAGAACGCCGTGCGGTACAACGTGGCCGACGGGGGCTGGGTGGAGGTCACCACCGAGACCGAGCACGGTCAGGCGGTCCTCGTCGTCTCGAACACGGGTCCCGTGGTTCCCGCGTACGAGATCGACAACCTCTTCGAGCCGTTCAGACGGCTGCGGCAGGAGCGGACCGGGAGCGACAAGGGGGTCGGACTCGGCCTGTCGATCGCCCGTTCCGTCGCGCGCGCCCACGGCGGCCGTATCATCGCGGAGCCCCGCGAAGGCGGCGGTCTCGTGATGCGTGTCACTCTGCCGATCTGACACACTTCGAGTACCAGCCGGTTCCGTTCGCTTTGCGCGGAATTACCGGGTCCCGCTCCTGAGACGCACGTGTGTGATCGATCACAGGGACGCGCATCCGGCGCTCTACTCTCCGTGATCGAGAATTCGTGGGAAAACCCGGAAAAGTCCGGGTTTCCAGGGCCCTGGATGACGGGAAGTACACGGGGTGGCGCCCGTGAAGGGCGGCAGGAGGACCGTGTACGGTCCGGTTCGCCACCCAAAGCCGATCACTCGTGAGAGGGCCGGTTGGGTGTCGATTGAGTAACAGACCTTGATGTGAGGCAAAATCTCCGCCTCGGGTCGGGCACAAGTCCGGCCTCTCACGCGTTACGTGCGCTGGAGACACCGCAACCACCCAGAGGGGGAGAGCGACATGGCAACGGATTACGACACCCCACGCAAGACCGACGACGACGTCGATTCGGACAGCCTTGAGGAACTGAAGGCCCGCCGGAACGACAAGTCGACCTCGACGGTCGACGTCGACGAGTTCGAGGCCGCAGAAGGCCTGGAGCTGCCCGGCGCCGACCTGTCGAACGAAGAGCTCGCCGTACGGGTCCTGCCGAAGCAGGCCGACGAGTTCACCTGCATGAGCTGCTTCCTCGTGCACCACCGCAGCCAGCTGGCTCGGGAGAAGAACGGCCAGCCGATCTGCCGCGACTGCGACTGAGATCGGTCGACCGTGGCAGGCGACACACCGTCTCGGAAGCGACGCTTCCGGCTTCCTGGGAAGCCGGAGGCGGATCAGGGCGGCTCGAACCCGGTGGAGGTGGCCAAGGAGGCCCCCGAAGCCGAGCAGACCGCCCTCCTGCCCTCCCTCGGCGCACGTGACGACGAGCGGGGCCCCTCGGCCTCGCTCGAAGCTGCCACGACGCCGGAACCGGAGGAGCGGGACGCCTCACGTGGCGGGCGCCTCGTCAAACGCGTCGCCGAACCGGCGCGCGTCCAGCTGGACCGCATGAAACTCGACCGCGCGCGGATCGACGCCGTCAAACGCGGCGTGAAGCGCGGCGGCGAGAGCGCCAGAGCGGGCATCGGCCATCTCGCCGACCGGATCATCGAGATCGCCCCGCGCGTCCCCGTCCGGGACCTGGCGACCCTCCGCAAGCACTTTCCCGGGCTCGGCCCCGAGCAGATCGCCGACAAACTCGTCATGGGCGCCTGCAACGCCAGCTCGACCGTCGGCGCCGGCATCGGCGCGGCGGCGATGCTGCCCGTACCCCCGGCGATGCCCGCCGAGCTCGCCGCCGAGATCACCGGAGTCGCCGCGATCGAGCTCAAGCTCATCGCCGAACTGCACGAGGTGTACGGCCTCAGGCCGCCCGGCACGCTCACGCAGCGATCGACGGCCTATCTGACCTCCTGGACCGAGGAGCGGGGCATCGACCCCGCCAAGCCGACCACCGTCAACGCGGCCCTCGGCGGCCAGCTCAAGCGCGAGCTGCGCCAGCAGATCATGAAGCGCATGGTGCGCAACCTGCCCAACCTGATGCCGTTCATGGTCGGCGCCGCCGTCGGCGCCGTGATGAACCGCCGTGACACCAGGAAGCTCGCCGAGCACGTCCGCAAGGACCTGCGCGCGCGACAGGTCCCCTGGGACGCCCTGGAGGGGCTGCCCCCGCTGGAGCAGCCCGAGAACCCCAAGGAGATCGGCTTCTAGCGCTCCGTGCCCTCCGCGCGGGCCGCTTCGAGGGCGGCGGCCAGGCCCTCCGGGTCACGGCTGGAGAGGTAGACGTACGGCGTCGGGTCCTCGGGGTCCGTGACCTCGATCCGTACCGCACGCGGCACATAGCTGCGCAGCAGTATGAAGGCCCGCGGATCGGCCTTGAACGTGCGCCAGGCCCGCGCCTCGTCCGCGTCGAGCACCTCCGGCGTCCCCAGCGCCGAGGCCGGGATCCGCGCGTCACCCGCGACCAGCGAACCGGCCACCACCCGGATCCGTACCGAGCCGTACGAGGACACGCCCACGGCCGCCAGCGCGCCCGCGGCGATCACACCGCCCAGCGTCGGGACCGTGCCCAGCGGGAACATGACCAGACCGCCGCTGAGACCCAGCAGAGCCGAGATGACCCACCAGGAACCGGGAGCGGTCAGCCGCTCGTCGAAACGCGGCGCAGCGGCCGCGGCGGCGGCCGGAACGGGGGAGGAGGCGGAAGGCTGCATGCGTCCAAGCTTGGCACGGCGCGACCCGCGCCTGGCCTCGCGGGTAAGGTCTGCGCCTGTGACCGCAACATCTCCCATCCTCACTCCGCCGGCCGACGCCGGACCGCCGGTACGCCACCCCGACGCGCCCGCCCCGGGCGAGCCGCTCGGCGCGCACTACGCGCACTGCTTCGGGTGCGGCGGCGGGCAGCCCCACGGACTCCACCTGGAGGCCAGGGCCGGCGAGGGTGTGACCGTCACCGCCGAGTTCACGGTGACCACCGACCACCAGGGCGCCCCCGGCCTCGCGCACGGCGGCGTCCTCGCCACCGCGCTCGACGAGACCCTCGGCTCCCTGAACTGGCTGCTGCGGGTCATCGCCGTCACCGGACGCCTGGAGACCGACTTCGCCCGGCCCGTCCCCGTCGGCACCGTCCTGCACCTGGAGGCCGAGGTCACTGCCGTGCACGGGCGCAAGATCTACTCGACCGCCGTCGGCCGGATCGGCGGGCCCGAAGGCCCCGTCGCCGTCCGCGCCGACGCCCTCTTCATCGAGGTCAAGGTCGACCACTTCATCGACAACGGCCGCCCGGAGGAGATCCAGGCCGCCATGTCCGACCCCGACCAGGTCCGGCGCGCCCGCGCCTTCGAGGTGAACCCCTGATGACCAACCCCCCTCTCGACGTCCTGATCCGCCGCGTCGACCCCGACGTGCCGATCCCCGCGTACGGCCACCCCGGCGACGCCGGGGCCGATCTCGTGACCACCGAGGCGGCCGTCCTGGCCCCCGGGGAACGGGCCGTGCTGCCCACCGGCGTCTCGATCGCGCTCCCCGACGGCTACGCCGCCTTCGTGCACCCGCGCTCCGGCCTGGCCGCTCGCTGCGGAGTGGCCCTCGTGAATGCCCCAGGGACGGTGGATGCCGGGTACCGTGGAGAGATCAAGGTGATCGTGGTCAATCTGGACCCGCGCGAGAGCGTGCGGTTCGAACGGTTCGACCGGATTGCCCAACTGGTCGTCCAGCAGGTCGAGAAGGTGCGCTTCCACGAGGTGGCGGAGCTTCCCGGCTCGGCGCGGGCCGAGGGGGGCTTCGGGTCCACCGGCGGTCATGCCGCTGTGGACGGCACAACGGGTGGGAATCGATACGCTTCGGTCGTATCCGACCGGGAAGGACAGTGACGTGTTCGGACGTCGCAAGAAGAGCGGTACCGCTGAGGACGCGGCGGGCGAGGCCGAGCAGGTCGTCGACGAGGTCGACACTGACGACACGGCCGGTGCGCCGCGTCGGGTGAACCTTCCGCCGGCGCCCCGGCCCGACGGACCGTGGGACATCTCCGAGGTCTCCAAGCCGGAGGACGGCCGCGTGGACCTCGGCGGAATCTTCGTGCCCGGAGTCGAGGGCATGGAGCTCCGGGTCGAGGTGGCGGGCGACGCGATCGTCGCGGCCACCGTCGTGCTGCAGAACAGCGCCGTACAGCTGCAGGCCTTCGCCGCGCCGAAGAAGGAAGGCATCTGGGGCGAGGTCCGCGAGGAGATCGCCTCCGGCATCACCCAGCAGGGCGGTGTCATCGACGAGGTCGAGGGGCCGCTGGGCTGGGAGCTGCGGGCCCAGGTCCCGGTGCAGCTGCCGGACGGCACCGGCGGTGTGCAGCTGGTGCGTTTCGTGGGCGTCGACGGGCCCCGCTGGTTCCTGCGCGGAGTCATCTCCGGCCAGGGAGCCGTGCAGCCGGAGGCCGCCGGCCTGCTGGAGCAGATCGTCCGGGACACCGTGGTGGTCCGGGGCGAGGGCCCGATGGCCCCGCGCGACCCGATCGTCCTCAAGCTGCCCAACGACGCACAGATGGTGCCGGACGGCGTGCAGCAGGACGAGCAGGAGGGCTCCCGCTTCTCCGGAGGCATGGGCCAGCTCCAGCGCGGACCGGAGATCACCGAGGTCCGCTGACCCCGTTCCGTTCCACCCCATGATCGAGCCCGGTGGGCCGTATTCCGAACAGCTTGTCCGGAATACGGCCCACCGGTGCGTTCCGGACCCTGGCCGGGCGGGCCCTCGGCGGCCCATACTGACGGGCGCACACGTTCGACGAGGGGGAACACAGCGATGAGTGAGAGCAGCGCCCGGTCCGGCACGGCGGTCGCCGAGGACCCGACCGGCGGACCCATGGTCCGCGTCGAGAACCTGCGCCGCTCGTACGGTACGGGCGAGGCCGCCGTCCACGCGCTGCGCGGGGTCTCCTTCGACCTCCCGCGCGGGGAGCTCATCGCGCTGAAGGGCCGCTCGGGCTCCGGCAAGACCACGCTGCTCAATCTGGTCGGCGGCCTGGACAGCCCCGACGGCGGCCGGATCATCATCGACGGGACGGACCTCGCGGAGCTCGGCGAGAACGGACTCCTGGAGCTGCGCCGGGACCGCATCGGCTTCATCTTCCAGTCCTTCGGGCTCATCCCGATCCTGACCGCCGCCGAGAACGTGGGCGTGCCGCTGCGGCTGCGCAAGGCGGACCCCAGGGAGCGCGAGGAGCGGGTCGCCCTTCTGCTCGCCCTGGTCGGGCTCGCCGACCACGCGGCGCAGCGTCCCGGCGAGCTCTCCGGCGGCCAGCAGCAGCGCGTCGCCATCGCCCGGGCCCTCGCCAACAAGCCGGCCCTGCTGATCGCCGACGAGCCGACCGGCCAGCTCGACGCGGAGACCGGACTCGCGGTGATGCACCTGCTGCGCGCGGTGGTCCGCAGCGAGGGGGTCACGGCCCTGGTCGCCACCCACGACGCCCAGCTCCTGGGCCTCGCGGACCGGGTGCTGGAACTGAACGACGGCGAGATCATCGAGCACTGACGGGCCGGCGGTCCGGAGCCGTGGAGCGTCCGCGCCGGACGCCGGCCACCTTTCCGCCGCATCGCTGCCGAGCCCATAAGGATCGCGTCAATACGGCTTGTCGGGCTTGCTCCTGGTGCGGAATGTCCGATTCTCTGGACGTAAGGTCAGGGCATGGGACGCGGCAAGCTACGGATCTACCTCGGCGCGGCACCGGGCGTCGGCAAGACGTACGCGATGCTCTCCGAGGGGCACCGCCGTGTCGAGCGTGGCACCGACTGCGTCGTCGGCCTGGTCGAGCACCACGGCCGGCCGCGTACGGAGGTGATGCTGCACGGTCTGGAGCAGGTCCCGCGCCGGACGATCGCGTACCGCGACACCACCTTCACCGAGATGGACGTCGACGCCGTCCTGGCCAGGAAGCCGGCCGTCGCCCTCGTCGACGAGCTGGCCCACACCAACGTGCCGGGTTCCCGGAACTCCAAGCGATGGCAGGACGTCGAGGAGCTCCTCGCCGCCGGGATCGACGTCATATCCACCGTCAACATCCAGCACCTGGAATCGCTGGGCGACGTCGTCGAGTCGATCACGGGCGTGCGCCAGCAGGAGACCGTTCCGGACGAGGTCGTGCGGCGGGCGGACCAGATCGAGCTGGTCGACATGTCGCCACAGGCCCTCCGTCGCCGGATGGCCCACGGCAACATCTACAAGCCGGACCGGATCGACGCGTCCCTCGCCAACTACTTCCGCCCCGGCAACCTCACGGCCCTGCGTGAGCTGGCCCTGCTCTGGACCGCCGACCGGGTCGACGAGTACCTCCAGCAGTACCGGGGCGAGCACGGCATCCGCTCCACGTGGCAGGCCCGCGAGCGGATCGTCGTCGGCCTCACCGGCGGCCCCGAGGGCCGTACGCTCATCCGGCGCGCCGCCCGGCTGGCGGAGAAGGGCGCGGGCGGCGAGGTGCTCGCCGTCTACATCGCCCGCAGCGACGGCCTCACGGCCGCCTCGCCCAAGGAGCTCGCCGTCCAGCGCACGCTGGTCGAGGACCTGGGCGGAACGTTCCACCACGTCATCGGCGACGACATCCCCTCCGGCCTCCTGGAGTTCGCCCGGGGCGTCAACGCCACGCAGATCGTCCTCGGCTCGAGCCGCCGCAAGACCTGGCAGTACATGTTCGGGCCAGGCGTCGGCCAGACCGTCGCCCGCGAGTCAGGGCCCGACCTCGACGTCCACATCGTCACCCACGAAGAGGTCGCCAAGGGCCGCGGCCTGCCCGTCGCCCGCGGTGCCCGGCTCGGCCGCTCCCGGATCATCTGGGGCTGGCTGGTCGGCGTCGGGGGCCCCGCGCTGCTCACCCTGCTCCTCACACACATCGACGCCGACCTCGGCCTCGCCAACGACATGCTGCTCTTCCTGGCGCTGACCGTCGCATCGGCGCTGCTCGGCGGGCTCCTGCCGGCCCTCGCGTCGGCTGCCTTCGGATCGTTCCTGCTGAACTGGTTCTTCACCCCGCCCCTGCACCGGCTGACCATCGCCGACCCCAAGAACATCGTCGCGATCGCCGTCTTCTTCGGCGTCGCCGTGGCCGTGGCCTCGGTGGTCGACCTCGCCGCCCGGCGCACCCACCAGGCCGCCCGGCTGCGCGCCGAGTCCGAGGTGCTGTCCTATCTCGCCGGGAGCGTCCTGCGCGGCGAGACCAGCCTGGACGCCCTGCTCGAACGGGTCCGGGAGACCTTCTCCATGGAGTCGGTCACCCTCCTCGAACGCGAGAGCGACGTCGAGCCGTGGACCCGCGCGGCGAGCGTCGGGCACCACCCCGTCGCCCGCCCCGAGGACGCGGACGTGGACATGCCGGTCGGCGACCACCTGGCGCTCGCCCTGACCGGCCGCGTCCTGCCGGCCGAGGACCGGCGCGTGCTCGGCGCCTTCGCCGCCCAGGCCGCCGTCGTACTGGACCGGCAGCGGCTCGTCGACGAGGCGGAGCAGGCCCGCAAACAGGCCGAGGGCAACAAGATCCGTACCTCGCTCCTCGCGGCCGTCAGCCATGACCTGCGTACCCCCCTCGCCGGCATCAAGGCCGCCGTCTCCTCCCTGCGCGCCGACGACGTCGACTGGTCGGAGGAGGACCAGGCGGAACTCCTGGCCGGCATCGAGGACGGCGCGGACCGGCTCGACCTCCTGGTCGGCAACCTCCTCGACATGTCCAGGCTCCAGACCGGTACCGTCACCCCACTGATCCGCCCCATCGACCTGGACGAGGTGGTTCCCATGGCGCTCGGAGGCGTGCCCGACGGGAGCGCCGAGCTGGACATCCCCGAGACCCTGCCGATGGTGGAGGTCGACAAGGGGCTCCTGGAGCGGGTCGTCGCCAACGTCGTCGAGAACGCCGTCAAGTACAGCCCCGACGGCACGCCGGTGACCGTCTCCGCCAGCGCGCTGGGCGAGCGGGTCGAGCTCCGCGTCGTCGACCGGGGCCCCGGGGTGCCGGACGAGAGCAAGGAGCGCATCTTCGAGCCGTTCCAGCGCTTCGGGGACGCCCCGCGCGGCTCCGGCGTCGGCCTCGGCCTCGCCGTCGCCCGCGGCTTCGTCGAGGCCATGGGAGGCACGATCACCGCGGAGGACACCCCCGGCGGCGGCCTGACGATGACGCTGACCCTCAAGGCCGTGACTGGGCAGCTGCCGCCGTCGGACTCCGACCTGCCCGCCGCCCGGATCACCACGTGACCGCAGACCTTTCCCGTCCTTCGGGACGCCCCCGCACCACCCCGTCCTCCCGGACGACCCCGTTCTTCCGGACGTACGAAGCAGAGAGAGAAGGAAGCCTTCGATGACCCGGGTTCTCGTCGTCGACGACGAGCCGCAGATCGTCCGCGCGCTGGTGATCAACCTCAAGGCGCGCAAGTACGAGGTGGACGCGGCCCCCGACGGTGCCACCGCGCTTCGGCTCGCCGCCGAACGCCACCCCGACGTGGTCGTCCTCGACCTCGGCCTGCCTGACCTCGACGGTGTCGAGGTCATCAAGGGCCTGCGAGGCTGGACCCGCGTGCCGATCCTGGTGCTCTCGGCGCGCCAGACCTCCGACGAGAAGGTCGAGGCCCTCGACGCGGGCGCCGACGACTACGTCACCAAGCCCTTCGGCATGGACGAGCTGCTGGCCCGGCTGCGCGCCGCCGTGCGCAGGGCCGAGCCGGTCGGTGGTGGGGACGACGGCGTCGTGACCGTCGAGACGGACGACTTCACGGTCGACCTGGCCGCCAAGAAGGTCCACCGGGACGGGCGGGACGTCCGCCTCACGCCCACCGAGTGGCACCTGCTCGAAGTGCTCGTCCGCAACAGCGGGCGCCTGGTGAGCCAGAAGCAGCTCCTGCAGGAGGTCTGGGGCCCGTCGTACGGCACCGAGACCAACTATCTGCGGGTGTACATGGCGCAGCTGCGGCGCAAGCTGGAGGCCGACCCCTCGCACCCGAGGCACTTCGTCACGGAGCCGGGGATGGGCTACCGCTTCGAGCACTGATGCGGGACGTCCTCGGGGCGCGCATGGAGCGCTCAAGGGTCGGGGCCGCACGCGGCGAACGGGGCCGGTTCCGCTGTCGGCGGGGGCCGGTACGCTTTCTGTATGAGTGCCGCACCCCGTACAGAGAAGCCGGCCGGACGGTTCCGCCGGATGCTCGACCGGCTGTCCACCTCGCAGGAGGAACTGGAGTCCGAAGAGCTCCAGGAGGACGCCGAGGCGTCGGGCTGCACGCGCATCTCCGACTGCTCCGACCGCCAGATAGTCAAGGTGACTGGTACCTTGCGCACGGTCACGCTGCGCCCCCGGGCCGGTGTGCCCGCCCTTGAGGCCGAGCTGTTCGACGGCACGGCCCCGCTGGACGTGGTGTGGCTGGGCAGGCGGTCCATCGTGGGCATAGAGCCAGGCCGCAAGCTGATCGCCTCCGGCCGGATCTCCATGAGCCACGGCCGGCGGGTCCTCTTCAACCCCAAATACGAGCTCCGACCGCTCGGACAGGAGTAGCCGGTGACGTCGCTCGACAAGCCGACGACGGATCAGGACGCAACGGACGGCCTGGGCGGCAAGAACGCCGAGGAGTCCCAGGAGTCCCAGGGCGCTCAGGAACGCCAAGCATCGAAGGAGGTCACCGAGGCCGCGCTCTTCGAGGCCTTCGGCGGCCTGCGCGGCATGATCGAAACGGTCGTGCCGGGTCTGCTCTTCGTCACGATCTTCACGATCAACAAGGACCTGCACATCTCGGCGATCGCCGCGCTCGCGGTCTCCCTGGTCCTGGTCGCCGTCCGGCTGATCCGCCGGGACACCGTCAAGCACGCCTTCAGCGGCGTCTTCGGCGTGGCGTTCGGCGTGGTCTTCGCGATGATGACCGGCAACGCCAAGGACTTCTACCTGCCGGGCATGCTGTACACCCTGGGCCTCGCCCTCGCGTACATCATCACGACGATCGCCGGTGTGCCCCTGATCGGCCTCATCCTGGGCCCGGTCTTCAAGGAGAACCTCTCCTGGCGGACCCGTAACCCCGGCCGGAAGAAGGCGTACGCCAAGGCGAGCATGGCGTGGGGCCTGATCCTGCTCGCCAAGTGCGCGATCCTCTTCCCGCTGTACTGGTGGGCCGACACGACCCAGTTCGGCTGGGTCCTGGTCGCGCTGAAGATCCCGCCGTTCCTGCTCGCGGTGTACCTGACCTGGGTCTTCCTGGCGAAGGCCCCGCCGCCGATCGACGTCTTCGCCGAGATGGAGGCGGAGGAGGAGGCCGAGAAGGCCCGCAAGGAGGCGGCCGCCAGGCAGCCGGAGGCGTAACGCCTACGCGTACTGCCGGAGCCGGAGCCGGAGGCGCGGCACGTCCCTACGCGTACATCGAGAAGGGCCCGGGACCTCGCAAGGTCCCGGGCCCTTCTCGTACGTCCGGCTCCGTACCGTCCGCGCGTCCGTACCGTCCGTGCGTCCCTACGCGACGTACGTCCGTACGCGACGTCAGCTCGTCGAGGCGCCCTCGTCGCGGCGGACCGAGAGGAGGTCCTCCAGCTGCTCCTCGCGGGCCTGGGCGGCCACGAAGAGGAGCTCGTCGCCGGCCTCCAGCGTCTCCTCCGCGGTCGGCGTCAGCACGCGCGAGCCGCGGATGATCGTCACCAGGGAGGTGTCCTGCGGCCACGCCACGTCGCCCACCGCCGTGCCCGCGATCGCCGACTCCGGCGGCAGCGTCAGCTCCACCAGGTTGGCGTCGCCGTGGCTGAAGCGGAGCAGCCGGACCAGGTCGCCGACGCTCACCGCCTCCTCCACCAGGGCCGACATCAGACGCGGCGTCGAGACGGCGACGTCCACGCCCCACGACTCGTTGAAGAGCCACTCGTTCTTCGGGTTGTTCACCCGGGCGACGACGCGCGGCACGCCGTACTCGGTCTTCGCGAGCAGCGAGACGACCAGGTTGACCTTGTCGTCGCCGGTGGCCGCGATGACCACGTTGCAGCGCTGCAGCGCCGCCTCGTCCAGCGAGGTGATCTCACAGGCGTCGGCCAGCAGCCACTCCGCCTGCGGCACCCGCTCCACCGAGATGGCGGTGGGCGCCTTGTCGATCAGCAGGACCTCGTGGCCGTTCTCCAGGAGCTCGCCCGCGATGGAACGGCCCACCGCACCCGCGCCCGCGATTGCGACACGCATCAGTGACCGCCCTCCTCAGGACCCTCGGCGAAGGCCGCCTCGACCTTGCCGATCTCGTCGATACGCATCATCACGTGCACGAGGTCGCCCTCCTGCAGCACGGTCTGCGAGGACGGGATGACCGCCTCGCCCAGCCGGGTGAGGAACGCCACGCGCACACCCGTCTCGTCCTGCAGCTTGCTGATCTTGTGGCCGATCCACGCCGCGGAGGTGTGCACCTCCGCCAGCTGCACGCCACCGCTGGGGTCGCTCCACAGCGGCTCGGCGCCGGACGGCAGCAGCCGCCGCAGCATCTGGTCGGCGGTCCAGCGGACCGTCGCGACCGTCGGGATGCCGAGCCGCTGGTAGACCTCGGCGCGCCGCGGGTCGTAGATCCGGGCCGCCACGTTCTCGATGCCGAACATCTCGCGCGCGACCCGCGCCGCGATGATGTTCGAGTTGTCGCCGCTGCTCACGGCCGCGAAGGCGCCGGCCTCCTCGATCCCCGCCTCACGCAGCGTGTCCTGGTCGAAGCCGACGCCCGTGACACGGCGTCCGCCGAAGCCGGAGCCGAGGCGGCGGAAAGCCGTCGGGTCCTGGTCGACGACCGCGACGGTGTGCCCCTGCTGCTCCAGGGTCTGCGCGAGAGCGGCTCCCACTCGCCCGCAGCCCATGATGACGATGTGCACGTCCCCTTACCCCGCACTCCTGATCGCCCTACTGACCTGCGAAAACACCCTGCTCACAACTTTCCTCACCCGACTGGCCCGGGCCATGGCGGACAGCGCCCTGCCGTGCTGCCCGATCCGAGCTTATGCGGCAACGCCTGACGGGACCGCATCCGAGGTGCCTGCCAGGGAGATTCCGTGCTGATTGGGGGTCGCGGTGAGCATGGCCGTTTTCGAACGCTTACGATCCTCTCCGTGTCCAAACTGACCGACCTGCCCAAACGGATCTTGATCGGACGGGCTCTGCGCAGCGACAAGCTCGGGGAGACCCTGCTCCCCAAGCGCATCGCCCTCCCCGTCTTCGCCTCCGACCCGCTGTCCTCGGTGGCGTACGCACCCGGCGAGGTGCTGCTCGTCCTGTCGATCGCGGGTCTGTCGGCCTACCACTTCAGCCCGTGGATCGCGCTGGCCGTCGTCGTGCTGATGTTCACGGTCGTCGCCTCCTACCGGCAGAACGTGCACGCCTACCCGAGCGGCGGCGGCGACTACGAGGTCGCCAACACCAACCTCGGCCCGAAGGCCGGCCTGACCGTCGCCAGCGCCCTGCTCGTCGACTACGTCCTGACGGTCGCCGTCTCGATCTCCTCGGGAATCGAGAACCTCGGCTCGGCCATCCCGTTCGTCGTCGAGCACAAGGTCCTCTGCGCGGTCGGCGTCATCCTTCTGCTGACGCTGATGAACCTGCGCGGCGTCAAGGAGTCGGGCAGCCTCTTCGCCATCCCGACGTACGTCTTCGTCGCCGGCGTCTTCATCATGATCGCCTGGGGCGCGTACAAGGGGCTCGTCCTCGACGACACCATGAAGGCGCCCACCGCCGACTTCGAGATCAAGCCCGAGCACGAGGGGCTCGCCGGCTTCGCGCTGGTCTTCCTGCTGCTCCGCGCCTTCTCCTCCGGCTGTGCCGCCCTCACCGGCGTCGAGGCGATCTCCAACGGCGTCCCCGCCTTCCGCAAGCCGAAGTCGAAGAACGCGGCCACCACGCTCGCCCTGATGGGCGGCCTGGCCGTCACCATGTTCTGCGGCATCATCTTCCTGGCGATGGCCACCGACGTACGGATGGCCGAGAACCCGGCCCACGACCTGCTGAGCAACGGCCAACCGGTCGGCGAGGGCTACGTCCAGGACCCGGTCATCTCCCAGGTCGCCGCGGCCGTCTTCGGCGACGGAACGTTCTTCTTCGTCCTCCTCGCCGCCGCCACGGCGCTCGTCCTCTTCCTGGCCGCCAACACGGCGTACAACGGCTTCCCGCTCCTCGGCTCGATCCTCGCCCAGGACCGGTACCTGCCGCGCCAGCTGCACACCCGCGGCGACCGGCTCACCTTCTCCAACGGCATCGTGCTCCTCGCCGGCGCCGCCATGCTGCTGGTCTGGGTCTACGGAGCCGACTCGACGAAGCTGATCCAGCTGTACATCGTCGGCGTCTTCGTCTCCTTCACCCTCAGCCAGACCGGCATGGTCCGGCACTGGAACCGGCACCTGAAGACCGAGCGGGACCCGGCCAAGCGCCGCCACATGATCCGCTCCCGCGCGATCAACACCTTCGGCGCGTTCTTCACCGGCCTCGTCCTCGTCGTCGTCCTCGCCACGAAGTTCACGCACGGCGCCTGGGTCGCGCTGCTCGGCATGGTGATCTTCTACGGGACGATGTCGGCGATCCGGCGGCACTACGACTCGGTGGCGGAGGAGATCGCCGCGGCCGAGGAGCGCCCCGACGAGTACGTCCGCCCCTCCCGCGTCCGCTCCGTCGTCCTCGTCTCCAAGCTGCACAAGCCGACGCTGCGCGCCCTCGCGTACGCGAAGCTGCTGCACGCCAACGAGCTGGAGGCGCTGAGCGTCAACGTCGACCCGGCCGAGACCAAGGCGCTGCGGGAGGAGTGGGACCGGCGCGGGATCAACGTACCGCTCAAGATCCTCGACTCGCCGTACCGCGAGATCACCCGGCCGGTCATCGAGTACGTGAAGAACATCCGCCGCGAGAGCCCGCGGGACGCCGTCTCCGTCTACATCCCGGAGTACGTCGTCGGCCACTGGTACGAGCACCTGCTGCACAACCAGAGCGCCCTGCGGCTCAAGGGCCGACTGCTCTTCACCCCGGGCGTGATGGTCACCTCCGTCCCGTACCAGCTCCAGTCGTCGGAGGTCGCGAAGAAGCGGGCCAGGAAGCGGCAGGACTGGAACGCGCCGGGATCGGTGCGACGCGGTCCGGTCGAGAAGCGCACGAAGGAACCGGCCGGAAAGGACACGTAGACTGGTGGGGGGGGGGGGGGGGGGGGGGGGGGCCCGCCGCGGGCACCCCCAAGCCCAACAACCAAAAAAAAAACACACTCAAGAAAAGGTAGAGGGTTGAGTCGAGGTGGGGGGGT
>NZ_JBICYI010000021.1:0-134876 GCF_043200825.1 Streptomyces sp. NPDC048370
AACGACGCCGTCTCCGAGGTGAACCTGTCACCCGTCAGCTGCATACCGTCACCGGAGTCACCGGCGAACCGGATGATCACCCGATCGAGTCGGCGGACTTCCTTCTCGTCGCCGTGGTGGGGCGCCGCCGGGGCTGTGCGCTGCTCCCCGACCAGGGCCTCACCGGCCTCGCTACTGACCTGGCTGGTCACTGAACTGGACCTCCCTCGCGGCAAGGGTCTCTCCGCCAGAGGCGGGAGAAGGCTCGCGGGGCGGACGGAGATCCGCCCGGCCCCGTGGCCCACCCTACGACGGTGGGATGGCCCTCCCCGGGACTTCTCGCATCGTGGACCTCGTTTTGAGATGCCGTTGTGCCATGAATCGTCACGTTCTGTCGCCCCCCAGAGCATTCCGGAAAGTCGCGTTCCGCTCGTTCTTCGGTCGTAGGTCCGAATCCAGCCATCTGACAGGGTGTCAGGTAATCAGGAATTCAGGTAGGTCAGCACGGCGAGTACCCGACGGTGATCCCCCTCACTCGGTGACAGGCCCAGCTTCAGGAAGATGTTGCTGACGTGCTTCTCCACCGCGCCGTCGCTCACCACCAGCTGCTTCGCGATCGCCGAATTCGTCCGGCCCTCCGCCATCAGGCCCAGGACCTCGCGCTCTCGCGGGGTCAGCTTCGCCAGGACGTCCTGCTTGCGGCTCCGGCCCAGCAGCTGCTGCACGACCTCCGGGTCGAGGGCCGTACCGCCCCGCGCCACCCGGACCACGGCGTCCACGAACTCGCGGACCTCGGCCACCCGGTCCTTCAGGAGATAGCCCACGCCCCGGCTGGATCCGGCCAGGAGCTCGGTGGCGTACTGCTCCTCCACGTACTGCGAAAGGACCAGGACACCCACTCCCGGGTAATCCTTGCGCAACCGCACCGCCGCCCGTACGCCCTCGTCGGTGTGCGTCGGGGGCATCCGTACGTCCGCGACCACCACGTCCGGCAGCGCGTCCTCGCCCGCCAGCTCGGCCACGGTCTTCACCAGGGCCTCTCCGTCGCCCACACCGGCGACGACCTCGTGCCCCAGGTCGGTCAGCAGTCGGGTCAGGCCCTCGCGGAGCAGCACTGAATCCTCGGCGATGACCACACGTACCCTGTCCGCCACGTCTTCCACGACCCTGAAGCCCCCATGTTCCGCTGATCGATGCGGGTTCCAGCATCGCATTCCACCGCCCAGTTGTGGGCAATCGCCGAGGTCGGGGCGACTCCCCGCCACCGCCCCCGCCGTGAGGGGGCAGCCGTCAGGCCGGGCGGATGACCCCGCCCGGCCTGACGACCGCCTCGGGCACCCCGGGACCGCCCCGTACCGCCCCCGACCGGAAGGCTCACGCCCTCCAGGGCAGCTCCGCCGTGATCGTCGTCGGGCCGCCCGCCGGCGAGTCGACGGCCAGGATGCCGTCGACCGCGTCGAGCCGCTCCGTGAGCCCGGCGAGCCCCCGGCCCGCCGCCACGTCCGCGCCGCCCCGGCCGTCGTCCCGTACCTGCAGCAGCATCCGGTCGCCCACCCGCCACACGTCCACCCACGCGCGCCGGGCCCCCGCGTGCTTGGACACGTTCTGGAGCAGCTCGGACACGGTGAAGTACGCGATGCCCTCGATCGCGGGCACGGGCCGGGACGGGAGGTCCACGTCCACGGAGACCGGGACCGCGCAGCGCGAGGCGACCGCCGAGAGCGCCGCGTCCAGACCCCGGTCGGTGAGGACCGCCGGGTGGATGCCCCGGGCCAGGTCCCGCAGCTCCTGCAGGGCGGTCTTCACCTCGCCGTGCGCCTCGTCGACCATCCGCGCCGCCGCCTTCGGGTCCTCCGCGAGCTTCTCCTTCGCGAGCCCCAGATCCATGGCGAGCGAGACGAGCCGGGCCTGCGCTCCGTCGTGCAGATCGCGCTCGATCCGGCGCAGATCGGCGGCGGCGGTGTCCACGACCACGCCCCGGTCCGACTCCAGCCGGGCGACGCGCGTCGCGAGCCGCGACGGGCCGAGCAGCCCGGAGACCATCAGCCGGTCCACCGAGGCCAGGGCGCGGATGACCCAGGGCCCGGCGAGCACGAAGAGCAGGCCGACGACGCTGGTGACGGCGATCTCGAAGGGGGAGTCCAGGTAGAAGGCGTGCGTCCGGTCCCCGTACAGCTGGATGCCGTCCTGCCCCGCGTACATGGGGAAGACCCACTGCCACAGCGGGTACGTGAACAGGGCCCAGCCCCACGCCCACAGTGCCACCGAGACCGTGAAGGCGAAGATCGCCCACGGCATGTGCAGGAGCGCGTACAGCAGGTGCCGCCAGGACGCGCCGCTCTTGAGCGTCGCCCCCATCCACGACATCGGCCCGCCGGTACGGCCCCGGGCCGGCTCGGGCGGCGCCACGTCGAGCCCGAGCAGCCCGCGCGCCCTGGCCCGCTCCACGGCGCCGAAGCCGCGGCAGAGCGCGAGGACGCCGGCCAGGACCGGGATGCCGAGGAAGGTGACGAGGAGACCGGCGCCCGCCGCGACGAGGGCGACGGAGAGGGAGAAGTAGACGCAGCTGAGCGGCAGTCCGAGCACCAGATAGCCGAACTCGCGCCAGGTGCGGCCCTCGAACGGCGCGCGGATCGCGGCGGGGAGGCGGGAGGAGGCGGCCATCGCGGTGGTCCGTTTCTGCTCGGGGAAGAGGGAGGAGATGGAGGGAGACAAGAGAAGAGGAAGGGCTACGACACAAGGTTTCCGCGTGGGCGGGCCCGCGACCATGAGGGAGGTGGGCCTCTCGTTCCGGGGGTTTTCCCTACCAGGGGTGCGGCTGGGGCACCGGAGACCGCAGACCGCAGACCGGAGACCGAAGGCCGTAGACCGGAGCCCGGAGACGCGGACAACGCAGCGGCCCGGACCCCGACGGAGCACCGCCGCTGCCCGGGCCCGGGCCACCACTCCTGCCTCGCGCTACGCCACCGCGGGCCGGGACCGCCACGGCAGTTCCGCCGTGACCGTCGTCGGGCCGCCCTCCGGCGAGTCGAGGACGAAGAGCCCGTCGACCGCACCGAGGCGCTCCGCGAGCCCCGACATTCCCGTACCGCCGTCGAGCCGCGCGCCGCCGCGCCCGTCGTCCTGCACCTGGAGCAGCAGCCGGTCCTCGCGCCGCCACACGTCCACGGAGGCGGAACGGGCCCGCGCGTGCTTGGACACGTTCTGGAGCAGCTCGGACACGGTGAAGTAGGCGATGCCCTCGATCGCCTCGGCGGGCCGCTCGGCCAGGTCGACCGTCACCTTCACCGGGACGGTGCAGCGCGCCGCGATCGACGAGAGCGCGGCGTCCAGGCCCCGGTCGGTGAGGACGGCCGGGTGGATGCCACGGGCGAGGTCCCGCAGCTCCTGCAGTGCGAGCTTCACCTCCCCGTGGGCCTCGTCGACCATCGTGGCCGCCGCCTCCGGGTCCTCGAGCAGCTTCTCCTTCGCCAGACCGAGCCCCATCGCGAGGGCGACGAGCCGGGCCTGCGCGCCGTCGTGCAGATCGCGCTCGATCCGGCGCAGGTCGGCGGCGGCGGTGTCCACGACCACGCCCCGGTCCGACTCCAGCTCGGCGATCCGCCGCTCCAGCTCGTCCGAGGGCGACAGCAGACCGCGCACCATGGCCCGGTCGGCCGTCGACAGACCGCGCGCCACGAACGGCAGCAGCGGCCAGAGCACGATCAGCGAGACGAGGGTGACGGTGAACGTCACGATGCCCCAGGGCAGTCGGATGAAGCCGTACAGCATCGTCCGCCACCCCACCGGGTCCTTCAGCGCCGTCCACAGCCAGTTGAAGAAGCCGTGGCTGCGCGGGAGCGGGCTGGGCTCCTCCACCCGTACGCCGAGCAGCGCACGGGCCCTCGCCCGCTCGGACCTGCCGATCCCGCGCGCCCCGGCGAGGCCGAGCGCGAGCAGCGGCAGACCGATCACGGTGACGGCAAGGCCCACGCCGATCGCGACCGCCACCACCGTGTACACGAAACCGACCAGGGTGGTCAGGAGGTTGGTGAGGAGGAAGGAGATCTCCTTCCAGGTCTGCCGGCCGTAGGCGGGGCGGACGGGCGGCAGCGGGGTCTCGGTGTCGACGCTCATGAGCCAAGCGTGCCGGTCGGGGGGCGCGGCACGCCATGGGGCTCGTAGGTGAAGGGGAGTAGGGATATCCCCACCGCTCAGTCCGTGACACACCGCTTACGGGATCTTTAGCAGGGCCTAGACTCCCGTGCGTACAGATCGTCGAAACGGGCAGGAAGCGAGGGGTGGACGTGCCGGATCCGACCGTGCGGGCGGGAATCGGACTCGCGGCGGACTACTTCGAGTCGTACTCCGTCGTCGGACTTCTCGCCGTCGTCGGCGTGCTCTTCGTCGCCGTGGCGTTCGGCGCGGGCCGGCTGCTGCGGCCGGTCGTCCCGACGCCCGAGAAGCTCCTGACGTACGAGTGCGGTGTCGACCCCGTGGGGGAGGGCTGGGCGCACACCCAGGTCCGCTACTACGTGTACGCGTTCCTCTACGTGATCTTCGCCGTCGACTCGATCTTCCTCTTCCCGTGGGCGACCGTGTTCGCCGCGCCCGGGTACGGCGCGACGACGCTGGTCGAGATGTTCATCTTCCTCGGCTTCCTGGCCGTGGGCCTGCTCTACGCGTACAAGAAGGGCGTCCTGACATGGACGTGACCCCGACCTCGAACCCGGCTTCCGCCCCGACGCCGCTCCCGGACCCGCTTCCGGCTCCGAAGCTCGGCCCGCTGGCCCGCCTCGCGCCCGAGCCGATGAAGGTGGTCCTGAACTGGGGCCGCCGCTACAGCCTCTGGGTCTTCAACTTCGGCCTCGCCTGCTGTGCGATCGAGTTCATCGCCGCGTCGATGGCCCGCCACGACTTCATCCGGCTCGGCGTGATCCCCTTCGCGCCGGGGCCGCGCCAGGCCGACCTGATGATCGTCTCCGGCACGGTGACGGACAAGATGGCGCCGGCGGTGAAGCGGCTGTACGAGCAGATGCCCGAGCCCAAGTACGTCATCTCCTTCGGCGCCTGCTCGAACTGCGGCGGGCCGTACTGGGACTCGTACTCGGTGACGAAGGGCGTCGACCAGATCATCCCGGTCGACGTGTACGTGCCGGGCTGCCCGCCGCGCCCGGAGGCGCTGCTGCAGGGCATCCTCAAGCTCCAGGAGAAGATCGCCCGCGAGTCGCTGGCGGCGCGCTACTCGGGGCCGTCGGTCGGCCAGTTGACCAGCGGTCTCGTGGAGCCGCCGAAGCCGGGCGGTGAGAAGTGACCGGGAACGCGTACGACACCCTCCCCGAGGCCGTGACCGAGGTCTTCGGCGAGGAGGCGACGGCGGAGCGGGCGTACGACCTGCTGACGGTGGACGTCCCGATCGGCTCGTGGATCGCCGCGCTGGAGATCGCGCGCGACAAGCTGGGCTGCACGTACTTCGACTGGCTGAGCGCGGTGGACGAGCCGGGCGTCGGCTTCCGGGTGTGCGCGCACGTGGTGGCCCTCGAGGGCGGCGCGGTGCGTCGGCTGCTCGTGCGGACGACGGTGAGCCACGAGGCGCCGGTGCTGCCGACGGCGATCCCGGTCTACGCGGGCGCGGAGTGGCACGAGCGGGAGACGCACGAGATGTTCGGCGTCGCGTTCACGGACCACCCGAACCTCGTACCGCTGCTTCTGCCGGAGAACTTCGAGGGCCACCCGCTACGGAAGGACTTCGTGCTCGCGGCGCGCGTCGCGAAGGCGTGGCCGGGCGCGAAGGAGCCGGGTGAGTCGGACCACGGCGGCCCGAAGCGCCGCCAGATGCTGCCCCCGGGCGTCCCCGACCCCAACGACTGGGGCCCGATGAAGGGCCAACTCCCGCCGGCCCCTGCCCGCCCGGCCCGGACGCCTCGTGCGGCTGGGGCGGCGGGTGCGGGTGGTGCGGCTGGCGCTGCTCGTGGTGCGGGTGCGGGTGCGGGTGCCGGTGCGGGTGCCGGTTCCGCCGTGGAGCGTCCGGTCCGCCGTGCTCGTACGGCCGCCGGGGGCTCGGCGAGCCAGGCACCCGAGGTGCCGACCCCGGAGACGCCGGCCCCGGAGACGCCGGCTCCGGAAACGCCGGCTCCGGAGGCGACCGCGCCCGCGCGCCCGCCGCGCCGGAGCCGCTCGGCGGCGGACGGCTCCGCGAGCCAGGCCGCGCCCGGTGTCGAAGCCGAGAGCGCCCCGCCGCCGCGGACCCGGAGTTCGGACGCCCCCTGGCACCACGCCCGCCCGGCGTTCGACGACGGCGCCGCCCCGGCCCCCGAAGCGGATGCCGAGGCACCGAAGGCGGCACCCGCCCCCGAGCCCACCGACACCGGCAGCGGCACCGAGCCCACCGAGACCGGCGAGGCCGGCGAGACCGGCGAGCCCACCGAGACCGGCGAGACCGACACCGACCCGACCCACCCCGCCGGAGGCGATCCCGCGTGAACGACGTACTTGACGTCGCCCTCCGGCTGCTCGTCGTCTTCGCCGTGTTCCTCGTGCTGCCCCTCGTCGTCGGGCAGACCGAGCACAAGGTCATGGCCCACATGCAGGGCCGCCTCGGGCCCATGTACGCCGGTGGGTTCCACGGGTGGGCCCAGCTCGTCGCCGACGGGGTCAAGTTCGCGCAGAAGGAGGACGTGGTCCCGGCCAACGCCGACCGCCGCGTCTTCCAGCTCGCCCCCGCCGTCGCCCTCCTCCCGTACCTGCTCGTCCTCGTCGCCATCCCCATCGGCCCGAGCGAAGGCGCCGTCGGTCAGGTCCTCGACGCCGGCATCTTCTTCGTGCTCGCCGTCATGGGCGTCGGCGTCCTCGGCAGCCTCATGGCCGGCTGGGCATCGGCCAACAAGTTCTCCCTGCTCGGCGGCCTGCGCACCGCCGCCCAGCTGCTCGCCTACGAGCTCCCGATGCTGCTCACCGCCGCCTCCGTTGCGATGGCCGCAGGCACGGTCTCCCTCCCCGGCATCCTGAACGCCTTCGAGTGGTGGTGGCTGCCCTGGCAGATCGTCGGCGCCCTCGTCTTCTTCGTCGCCGGTCTCGCCGAGCTCCAGCGCCCGCCGTTCGACATGCCCGTCGCCGACTCCGAGATCATCTTCGGCGCGTACACCGAGTACACGGGACTGCGCTTCGCGCTCTTCCTGCTCGCCGAGTACGCCGGCATCGTCGTCCTCTGCGGCCTCACCACCGTCCTCTTCCTCGGCGGCTGGCACGGCCCCTTCGGCGCCGAGGGGCTCGGCTGGGTCTGGACCCTCCTGAAGACCGCGGTCCTCGCCTTCGTCGTCATCTGGCTCCGCGTCAGCTACCCGCGGCTCCGCGAGGACCAGCTCCAGAAGCTCGCCTGGACGACCCTCGTCCCGCTCGCACTCGCGCAGATCGCGCTCACCGGCATCGTGAAGGTGGCGATCAACTGATGTCCCGCCCGTCGCCCGACCACCACCCCTCGACGACGCCCTCCGGGCGGCCCCGGTCATTCCCCGGCTCCGGCCTCGCCAAGGGCCTCGCCGTCACGCTCCGCACGATGACGAAGCGCTCGCACACCGCGCAATACCCCGACAAGCAGCCCGAACTCCCGCCCCGCACCCGCGGTGTCATCGGGCTCTTCGAGGAGAACTGCACCGTCTGCATGCTCTGCGCCCGCGAGTGCCCCGACTGGTGCATCTACATCGACTCCCACAAGGAGACCGTCCCGGCCGCCACACCGGGCGGGCGCGAGCGCAGCCGTAACGTCCTCGACCGCTTCGCCATCGACTTCTCCCTCTGCATGTACTGCGGTATCTGCATCGAGGTCTGCCCCTTCGACGCGCTGTTCTGGTCGCCCGAGTTCGAGTACGCCGAGACCGACATCCACGAACTCACCCACGAGCGCGACAAGCTCCGCGAGTGGATGTGGACCGTTCCGGAACCGCCCGCGCTCGACCCGCGCGCCGAGGAGCCGAAGGAGATCGCCGCGGCCCGCAAGGCGGCGGAGAAGGCCGCCGCCGCCGCGGTGGCGGAAGCGCAGGAGGGCCAGGAGTGAACCTCGCCGCCACCCACCTCGCCGCAGCCACCACCCCCGGCTTCCTCTCGCCCTCCGGCGTCGAGATCGCCTTCCTCCTCGTCGGCCTCGTCACCCTCGGGGCGGCCCTCGTCACCGTCACCACCCGCCAGCTCGTGCACGCCGCGCTCTGGCTGGTCGTGGCGCTCGGCGGGCTCGCCGTCGAGTACCTGCTCCTGACCGCCGAGTTCATCGCCTGGGTCCAGGTGCTGATCTACGTCGGTTCCGTCGTCGTCCTCCTCCTCTTCGGGCTCATGCTCACCAAGGCGCCCATCGGGCGCTCCCCGGACGCCGACTCGGGCAACCGGCCCGTCGCCCTCGCGGTCGCGCTCGCCGCGGCCGTCGCTCTCGTCTGGGTGGTCGTCGACGCCTTCCGTACGACCTGGATCGACCTGGACGGACCGGCCCAGGGCTCCACCGAGGTGACCGGCGAGATGCTCTTCCGGCACTGGGTGCTGCCCTTCGAGGCGCTCTCCGTCCTGCTGCTCGCCGCCCTCGTCGGCGCGATCGTCCTGTCCCGCAAGAACGCCAAGGAGGCCAGGGACTGATGCATCTCGCCTATCCCGCCGTCCTCGCCGCCCTGCTCTTCTGCGTCGGCCTCTACGGTGTTCTCGCCCGCCGCAACGCGATCCTGGTCCTGATGTCCGTCGAGCTGATGCTCAACGCCGTCAACCTCAACCTCGTCGCGTTCGACGTCTGGCTCCGCGACGCCCTGCACGCCGGCCAGGCGCTCACCCTCTTCACCATCGCCATCGCGGCGGCCGAGATCGGCATCGGTCTCGCGATCGTCCTGATGGTCTACCGCAACCGCGGCACCTCGGACGTCGACCGCCTCCGCGACACCGCGGAGGGGCCGGCCTCCGGCACGGACGCCGACACCGACGCCGAGCCCCGGACCGCCGGGACCGACGAGAAGGCCGAGGCCACCGCGTGACCACCACGACCCTCGCCGTCCTCGTCCCCCTCCTCCCCTTCCTCGGCTCGGCCGCAGGCCTGCTCCTCGGCCGGACCGCCCCCGGCTTCGTCCGCCCCCTCGCGGTCCTGCCGACGCTCGCCGCCGCCGTCCTGGCCGCGCTCGTCGCCGTCCGGCAGGGCGGCGGGGAGACCATCGAGGCCGCCACCCAGCTGACCCCCACCGGCTCGGTCTCCATCGACCTGGCTCTCTACATCGACGGCTTCGCCGCCCTCGTCGCCGTCCTCGTCGGCGTGGTCGCCACCTGCGTGCAGGTCTACTCGACCGGCTATCTCCGCGACGACCCGCGCTACCCCTCGTACGCCGCGCTCGTCTCCCTCTTCACCTCCGCGATGCTGCTCGTCGTCTACTCCGGCGACCTGATGGTGCTCCTGGTCGGCTGGGAGATCATGGGCATCTGCTCGTACTTCCTCGTCGGCCACTACTGGGAGACCCCCGAGGCGCGGGCCGCCTCCCTCAAGGCCTTCCTGGTCACCAAGCTCGGCGACGTCCCCTTCCTGATCGGCCTGTTCGCGCTCGCCACCGACGCGGGCACGTTCCGGATCGACGGGATCCTCGACGCCGTCGAGCGCGGCGCCCTGGACCACCCCACGCTCATCGCGCTGCTGCTCCTCGCGGGTGTCGCGGGCAAGTCCGCGCAGTTCCCGCTGCACACCTGGCTCCCCGACGCGATGGCCGGCCCCACCCCCGTCTCCGCGCTCATCCACGCGGCGACGATGGTCGCCGCCGGTATCTACTTCGTCGCCCGGCTGCTGCCCGTCTTCGCCCTGTCGGCCGCGGCGATGACCGTGCTCGCCGTGATGGCCGCCGTGACGATGGTCGGCTCGGCGCTCGCCGCGCTCGCCCAGGACGACATCAAGCGCGTCCTCGCCTACTCGACCATCGGCCAGCTCGGCTACATGGCCGGCGCCCTGGCCGTCGGCGACCGGGGCGCCGCCGTCTTCCACCTCCTCGCGCACGGCGCCTTCAAGGCCCTCCTCTTCCTCGCCGCCGGCGCCGTCATCCACGCCGCCGGTACGAACTCGCTCTCGGCCATGTCCCGGATGAGCGGCCTGACGAAGCGGATCCCCGACGCGTACTGGACGATGACCGTCGCCCTCCTCGCGCTGGCCGCCCTGCCCCCGTTCACCGGCTTCTTCTCCAAGGAAGCCGTCCTCGTGGCCGCCGAGCACACCGCCCTCGGGGACCGGACCGTCGCCCCCGCGGGGGCCGGCTGGACCGTCCTCGTCGCGGGCCTGCTCACCGCCCTGCTCACCGCCGCGTACGCGATGCGGCTCTGGCTCCTGGCCTTCCGCGGCCGCGGCGCCGAGGTCCCCGACCACGGTCGCCAGCCGCTCGCCATGACCGCCGTGCTGTGGGTGCTCGCCGTCCCCTCCCTCGGTTTCGGTCTGACCGTCACGTACCTGGACGACTGGTTCGACAGCCACGCCCTCACGCCGACCGTCACCACCGCCGTCCTCGGCACCGGCATCGCCCTCGTCGGCGCCGTCGTCACGTACGCGGTCTGGCGCACCCTCGCCACGAAGGCCGGCAAGGCCCCCGCCCCCGCCCGCGAGGCGGTCGCCGCGCACGTCGCCCACCCCGACGCCGAGGCCGGCCAGGTCGAGGCCGAGGCGCTGCACCTGCCGCACCCCGCCGAGGACCCGACCGACCCCGGTCGCGCCCTGCTCGGCCCCCTGCACCGCCCCGCGGCCGCCGGCTTCCACCTGGACGCCCTCTACGCCGCCGTGTTCGTCCGGCCCGTCCTGGCCGCGGCCTCCCTGGTCCGATTCCTGGACCGCGAGGTCGTCGACACCTACGTGCGCGGCGCGGGCACCGGCACCCAGTGGCTCGGCTGGCTCGTCCGGCGCGCCCAGACCGGCAACGTGCAGACCTACCTGAGCGCCCTGCTCGCCGGCTCCGTCGTCCTGGCGATCGCCGCCGTACTCGTCGCCGCCGGAGCGTGAGACGTGATCGATATCAGCGAATCCGTGATGCAGTTCCTTCTGGCGTTGATCGTCGCCGGCCCGCTCCTCGGTGCCGTCGCCGCTCTCCTCCCCGCCCCGCCCGGGCTGAAGGGGAAGTCGCCCGACCAGGCCGTGCTCCGCCACGGCGTGGTCGTCACCGGCGTGATCCTCGCCGCCGCGATCGTCCTCACCCTCGGCTTCGACCACGACCAGCCGTCGAGGATCCAGGCGAGCACGGACATCCAGTGGATCCCCGCACTCGACGTGCGGCTCCACCTCGGTGTCGACGGCATTTCCCTCCCCCTCCTGGTCATGACCGCGCTGCTGACCTTCCTCTGCGCGCTGTACAGCTACTTCAAGATGCCCAGCGGCCCTTCCCCCAAGGGCTTCGTGGCGCTCCTCCTCGTCCTCGAGTCCGGCACCCTCGCGACCTTCGCCGTCCTCGACCTCGTCCTGTTCTTCCTGGCCTTCGAGATGGTCCTCATCCCGATGTACTTCCTGATCGCCCGCTGGGGCGGGGCGGCCAGGCAGGCCGCCGCCTGGAAGTTCATCCTCTTCACGCTGCTCGGCTCGGTCGTCATGCTGCTCGGCCTGCTCCTCGTGGGACTGAAGGCAGGCACGTTCGACATGGTGGCACTGGCCACTGACAACGGCCGTGGACTCTCCACATCCGTGCAGGTCATGGCCGTTCTCGCGATCGGGATCGGGCTCGCGGTGAAGACCCCGATGTGGCCGCTGCACAGCTGGCTCCCGGACGCCCACACCGCCGCGCCCACGGTCGGCTCGGTCCTCCTCGCCGGCGTCCTGCTGAAGATGGGTACGTACGGATTCGTCCGGATCCTCCTGCCGATCACCCCCGACGGCATGCGGACCTTCGCCCCCTACCTCGCCGCCTTCGCCGCCGTCGGCATCATCTACGGGTCCCTCGCCTGCCTCGCCCTCACGCGCCCCGGTGTCAACGGCGACCTCAAGCGGCTGATCGCGTACTCCTCCGTCGGCCACATGGGCTTCGTGCTCCTCGGCATCGCGACCATGACCCCCACCGGCGTCAACGGCGCGCTCTTCGCCAACATCGCCCACGGCCTCATCACCGGCCTGCTGTTCTTCCTCGTCGGCGCGCTCAAGGACCGGTACGGCACCGCGGACCTCGACACCCTCGCCGGTGCCACCGGCGCCGCCCTCTACGGCCGCGCCCCGCGCCTCGGCGGACTGCTCGCCTTCGCCGCCGTCGCCTCCCTCGGGCTGCCAGGACTCGCGGGCTTCTGGGGCGAGATGCTCGCCCTGTTCGGCGCCTTCGAACCGGCCGAGGGCCTCAGCCGCCCCGCCTTCCTCACCTTCATGGTGATGGGCGGCATCGGCACCCTCCTCACCGCCGCGTACCTCCTCCTCGTCGTCCGCCGCGTCTGCATGGGCGGCCCCCGGCCGAGCGAGGAGAGCGCGATCGCCGACGTCCAGGGGTACGAGTTCGCCGCCTGGACCCCGCTCGTCGCCCTCACCGTCCTCGCCGGACTCTGGCCCGCGGTTCTCCTCGGCCTCACCGACCCGGCCGTGCAGCAGCTCCTCGCGGGAGGAAACTCGTGACCCCCACGACCCTCGTCCAGTCCGTCGACTGGCTCGCGATCGCGCCGCCCACCCTCACCGCCGTGGTCGCCCTGGCCGTGCTCGTCGCGGACCTGTTCGTCCCCGAGCGCCACAAGCAGCTCCTCGGCTGGACCGCGATCGCCGGGCTCGTCGCCTCGATCGCCCTGCTTGTCCCGCTGCGTGCCGGGGACCGCTCGACCTTCTGCCTCACCACCGAACCGGCCGCCACCGCCGCCTGCAGCTACACCGTCGACCGCTTCACCCTCGTCATCCAGTTCCTCGTCCTCGGCGGCGCGCTGCTCACGGCCCTGCTGTCGCTCGCGGACACGCGCGACAGGCTGCCTGCGGGGGAGTACTGGTTCCTGCTGCTCTCCTCGGCCGCCGGCGCGGCCCTGCTGCCCGCCTCCCGCGACCTCGCGACCCTCGTCGTCGCCCTCGAAGTGGCCTCGCTGCCCGCGTTCGCCCTCGTCGGCATGCGGCGCGGCGACCGGCGGTCCAGCGAGGCGGCGCTGAAGTTCTTCCTCTCCTCGGTCACCGCGACCGCCGTGACCCTGCTCGGCGTGAGCTTCGTGTACGCGGCGACCGGCACCCTCCACCTCACCGAGATCGCCCAGCGGCTCGACGACGTTCCCGCGGGCCTGGAGACCCTCGCCCAGGCCGGCGTGGCCCTCACGCTCGTCGGCTTCGCCTTCAAGACGGCCGCCGTTCCCTTCCACTTCTGGGTCCCCGACACCTACGTCGGCGCCCCGCTGCCCGTCGCCGGCTACCTCTCGGTGGTCGGCAAGGCCGTCGGCTTCACCGGCCTCATCCTGGTGACGGTCGTCGCCTTCCCCTCGTACGCCGACATCTGGGGCCCCGCGCTCGCGGTGCTCGCCGCGCTCACGATGACCGTCGGCAACGTGGCCGCGCTGCGCCAGGTCTCCACGCGCGCGTGGAGCGCGGTCCGGCTGCTCGCCTGGTCCTCCGTGGCCCAGGCCGGCTACCTCCTGGTCCCGATCGCCGCCGCCGCGTACTCCAGCGACGACCAGGTCGGCGCCACCCTCGCGTACGCCCTGATGTACGCCGTCGTGAACCTCGGCGCCTTCGCCGTCGCCGTCCTGGTCTCCCGTACGCACCCTGAGAACCGGATCGCCGACTACCGCGGCCTCTACGCGGCCAGTCCCCTCCTGGCGCTCACCATGGGCTTCTTCCTGCTCAATCTGGCGGGTCTGCCCCCCGGTATCATCGGCCTCTTCGCCAAGGTCACCGTCTTCTCGGCGGCGGTCGACGCCGGCCTCGGCTGGCTGGCCGTGATCATGGGCGTGAACGTCGTGATCGGCCTCTACTACTACCTGCGGTGGACAGCGCTGCTGTTCCGCGAGCCGGTGGGGGAGCGGGCCCACGCGCGCGTGCCCGCCGCGGTCACCCTGGCGATCGGCCTCGCGGCCTTCGCCGGTGTCGTGCTGTCGGGCTACCCGCAGTTCGCCCTGCGCTTCGCGGCGGAGAGCCTGTTCTGACCCGCCGTACCCCCACACGTACCCCCACAGAGAATTGCGTCAAGGAGCTTCACCCGTGCTGACCGGTTTCAAGGACTTCATACTTCGCGGGAACGTCATCTCGATGGCCATCGGTCTGGCCGTCGGATCCGCGTTCACGGCCGTCGTCACCGGCTTCAGCAAGGCCTTCATCACCCCGCTGATCGGTCTCGCCACCGGCTCGGTCGGCGACTTCAGCGAGGCGAAGTTCAAGGTCGGGCAGACGATCTTCCCGTACGGCCTGGCCATCTCCGCCGCCATAGCCTTCGCGATCACCGCCGCGGTGCTCTACTTCTTCATCGTCGTCCCCATGACGAAGGTCCAGGAGAGGTTCGCCAAGGAGGAGGCCGACGGGAAGTCCGAGAAGCGCGACTGCCCCCACTGCTTCTCCGAGATCCCGGCCGTCGCCACCCGCTGCGCCCACTGCACCAGCGAGGTCGAGCCCGTCGCCACCGCGCTGGAGAACCTCCCGGCTCCGCGCTGACACACTCCCGGCTCCGCGCTGACACACCGCGCGGACCGTACGGATCCGCAGGCTTCACCCGTACGGCCCACGCCGGCCCCCGTGGGGGCAGGGGAACCGGAGCCTTCCGCCTGGCGTTGACCAGTACGGGAGGGTCCACTGGACGAGGTGGACCACCACCGAGCAAAGGGTTCCCCTGCCGCACCACTTGGAGGGCGTACCGTGCACCGCCGGCACAACGGGCTGAGGACCGCCGTACTCCTCGGAGGGCTCTCGGCCCTCATCATCGTCATCGGCAGCTTCTTCGGACGTACGGGTTTGATCGTCGCGCTCTTCGTGGCGCTCGGCACCAACGCGTACGCCTACTGGAACAGCGACAAGCTGGCCCTGCGGGCCATGCGCGCGCGCCCGGTGAGCGAGTTCGAGGCCCCCGCGCTCTACAAGATGGTGCGCGAGCTCTCCACCCAGGCCCGGCAGCCGATGCCCCGGCTCTACATCTCGCCCACCCAGGCGCCGAACGCCTTCGCGACCGGTCGGAACCCGCGCAACGCGGCGGTGTGCTGCACCGAGGGGATCCTCGCGATCCTGGACGAGCGCGAGCTGCGCGGGGTCATCGGCCACGAGCTCAGCCACGTCTACAACCGGGACATCCTGATCTCCTCGGTCGCCGGAGCGCTCGCCTCCGTGATCATGTTCCTGGTCAACTTCGCCTGGCTGATCCCGGTCGGCCGCTCCAGCGACGACGACGGCCCCGGTCTGCTCGGTATGCTCCTGATCATGATCCTCGGCCCGGTCGCCGCCTCGGTGATCCAGCTGGCGATCAGCCGGTCCAGGGAGTACGAGGCGGACGCCTCGGGCGCCCAGCTCACCGGCGATCCACTGGCCCTGGCCAGCGCACTTCGCAAGCTCGACGCGGGTACGAAGCAGCTTCCGCTGCCGCCGGAGCCGAAGATCGAGACCGCGAGCCACATGATGATTGCGAACCCCTTCGGAGCGGGCAAAGGCGTTTCGAAGATGTTCTCGACGCACCCGCCGATGGCGGAGCGCATCGCCCGACTCGAACAGATGGCAGGTCACCGCCCGTGAAAACAATCCTGAACGTCATATGGCTCGTCCTGTGCGGCTTCTGGATGTTCCTCGGCTACATGCTGGCGGGCATCCTGCTGTGCATCACGATCATCGGCATCCCCTTCGGCCTCGCCGCCTTCCGCATCGGCGTCTACGCCCTCTGGCCCTTCGGCTACACGGTCGTGGACCGCCGGGACGCGGGCGCGCCGTCCTGCGTGGGCAACGTCCTCTGGCTGATCCTCGCGGGCTGGTGGCTCGCGCTCGGCCACATCACGACGGGCATCGTCCTCTGCATCACGATCATCGGCATCCCGCTGGGCATCGCCAACTTCAAGCTGATCCCGGTCTCGCTGCTGCCCCTGGGCAAGGAGATCGTCCGCACGAACGAGGCCGCCTACCCGTACACGGCCCACTGACCCGCGCTTCACGCGGTCGCTAAGGCCGCGGGTGGTGCTCGCGCCGCCCACGGCCTCGGCTGACCGCGTAGGCGACCGTGCCGGCCGCCAGGACGCCGAGGCCCGCCAGGACGGCGCCGGGGGGCAGGGCGAAGGCCAGGGCCGCGCAGCCGGCCAGGCCCAGGGCGGCCAGGGGGCGGTGCGAGCGGCCCAGGGTCCACGCGGAGGCGTTGGCGATGGCGTAGTAGACGAGGACGCCGAAGGACGAGAAGCCGATCGCGCCCCGCACGTCCGCCGTGGCAGCCACCACGGCCACCACCGCGCCCACCGCGAGCTCCGCCCGGTGCGGCACCTGGAAGCGGGGGTGGACGGCGGCGAGCGCCGTCGGCAGATGGCCGTCCCGGGCCATCGCCAGTGTCGTACGGGACACCCCGAGGATCAGCGAGAGCAGCGAGCCGAGCGCGGCGACCGCCGCGCCGACCACGACGACGGGGACCAGCCACCCCGCGCCCGCCGCCCGGGCCGCGTCGACCAGCGGGGCGGGGGAGGCCGCGAGGGCCTGCGGCCCGAGGACGGCCAGGACGGCCACGGCCACCGCCGCGTAGACGGCCAGCGCGATGCCGAGGGCGAGCGGCACGGCCCGGGGGATGGTCCGGGCCGGATCGCGTACCTCCTCGCCGAGCGTGGCGATCCGCGCGTACCCGGCGAACGCGAAGAAGAGCAGCCCCGCCGCCTGGAGCACGCCGCCCGCCGTCACCTCGGCGTCGGGCGCGAGCCGCCCGAAGTCGGCCTCTCCCGTGCTCAGGGTCGTGACGATCAGGGCCGCGAGGACGGCGAGCACCAGCGCGACGACCACGCGTGTCAGGAGCGTGGACTTCCGTACACCGCCGTAGTTCACCGCCGTCAGCGCCACCACGGCCGCGACCGCCACCGCGTGCGCCTGCTCCGGCCACACGTACGCCCCGACGGTGAGGGCCATCGCCGCGCAGGAGGCCGTCTTGCCGACGACGAACGCCCAGCCCGCGAGGTACCCGAAGAACGGCCCGAGGCGTTCGCGACCGTACACATACGTGCCGCCCGAGGCCGGGTAGCGCGCGGCGAGCCGGGCCGAGGCCATCGCGTTGCAGTACGCGACGAGCCCGGCCAGCCCGAGCGCCGGCAGCAGCCCCGCACCGGCCGCCCCGGCCGCGGGGCCGAGGGCGACGAAGATCCCGGCGCCCACCATCGAGCCGAGCCCGATGACGACGGCGTCGAAGACGCCGAGGGAGCGGCGCAATTCGTGTGTCATGCACGGCACACTACGGGTGGGCCCAGGGGCCCGTCGCAACCGCTCCCGCCGCTCCCGCGTCCTTCCGGACATGAACGTCATCAGCTGGATCGTCCTGGGCCTGCTCGCGGGCGTCGTCGCCAAGGTCCTGCTCCCCGGCCGCGACCCGGGCGGCCTCATCGGCACGACCCTCATCGGCATAGCCGGCGCCTTCACCGGTGGCTGGATCTCGTCCACCTTCCTGGACCGCCCGATCGCCACCGGCTTCTACGACACGGCCACCTGGATCTCGGCGATCGGCGGCGCTTTGGTGCTGCTGATCGCGTACCGGATCCTCTTCGGCCACTCGCGCTCGCGCTAGAGACCTCGCGCCAGAGACTCAGAGCCCGGTCTCGCGGAGGGTGATGTTGAGCCGTCCGACGAGCCCCAGCTCCGGATCGCCGCTCCCGGCAAGGACTTTGGGAACGCCGTGGTACGCGAACCGCGACGCCCCGCCGAAGACGAAGAGATCCCCGGACGCCAACTCGACATCCGTGTACGGCTTTCCCCGGTTCTCGGTGTTCCCGAACCGGAAGACGCAACGGTCGCCGAGACTCAACGACACCACCGGCGCCCCGGACCGCTCCTCCTTGTCCTGGTGCAGCCCCATCTTGGCGCCGGCGCCCGCGTCGTAGAAGTTCACGAGGGCGGTGTCGGGCGCGAAGTCCAGGTCCTCCCCATAGGCTTCGCGGACCCCGGCACGCCCCAAGTCGCAGAGCCACCGGGGTATTTCGAGGTCCACGGCATCGAGATACCGATAGGGAACCCAGCGCCGCCCCAGGCAGAGCGACCGCACCGACATGACTCCGCCGCCCGGCAGCACGGTGTGCCGGTACGTCACGGGCCCGCGCCCCCACTCCCGGCACGCGGCCACCAACTCCCGCTGCCGGTCGGGGGAGAGCCACCCGGGCACGTGCACGGCGCCGGGGGCGACGACGGCCCGTTCGCGCGGGAAGAGCCCGTCCGGCGTCCCGTCCAGTGCCTCCATCGCCCCGTCCATCACATCGCCCGCTCCAGGCCGAGCAGCCGCTCCTTGCGCTCCAGGCCCGCCGCGTACCCGCGCAGACTCCCGTCCGCGCCGACCACCCGGTGGCACGGCCGCACCACGAGCAGCGGATTGCGCCCGATGGCGGTGCCGACGGCGCGGACGGCGGCCCCCGAGGAGCCGACCTTCCGGGCGATGTCGCCGTACGAGACGGTGCTGCCGTACGGGATCTCCTCCAGGGCCCGCCAGACGCGCCGCTGGAACTCCGTACCGCCGTCCGCGAACGGGATGTCGAAGTCCTCGCGGCGCCCGGCGAAGTACTCCTCCAGCTGGCCGGCGACCTCCTCGAAGGCCTCGGGCGCGTGCCGCCAGCCGTCCTCGACGGCGGCACCGCCCTTCTGCCCGGGCAGCGACAGCGAGACGAGCTCGACCGGGCCCGCCTCGCCGGCGGCGGTCCGCCCGACGAGCAGCATCCGGCCCAGGGGCCCGTCGACGTACGCGTACACCGTCATGGCGGTTCCTCTCCTCGCGCTCACTTCTCGTCCAGTGTGCGAGGCCCGCCGGCTCCGGGCTGGCGGTTTTCGGACACGCAGCTGGGGTGGACTACCGGTAGTTCACGAACTGGATCGCGAAGTCGAAGTCCTTGCCCTTGAGCAGCGCCTGCACGGCCTGCAGGTCGTCCCGGCTCTTCGAGCTGACCCGCAGCTCGTCGCCCTGGACCTGCGCCTTGACGCCCTTGGGGCCCTCGTCGCGGATGGCCTTCGCGACCTTCTTGGCGTTCTCCTGGGAGATGCCCTCGGTGACCGACGCGAAGAGCTTGTACTCCTTGCCGGACAGCTGCGGCTCGCCCTCGACGTCCAGCGACTTCAGCGAGATCCCGCGCTTGATCAGCTTGGTCTGGAAGATGTCGAGGATCGCCATGACGCGCTCCTCGCCGTTCGCCTGCATGAGGATCTTCTCGCCCGACCACGAGATCGAGGCGTTGGTTCCCTTGAAGTCGTAGCGCTGGGAGATCTCCTTCACGGCCTGGTTGAGGGCGTTGTCGACCTCCTGCCGCTCGACCTTGGACACGATGTCGAAACTGGAGTCGGCCATGACGTGTGGCTCCTTGCGTCGAATGCGTTGCGGTTGCGTTGGCGTACGGGGCAAGCCTAGTCATCCGATCACCCCCGAACCGCTGATCAATCCGGTGGCGAAGCACCCCCGGTCATCGGGTATCGTTTACGTCGTTGCCACGGAGCACCGCCGAAAAGCGGCTCCGAGCAGCGACATCCCATGGCGGTGTGCCCGAGTGGCCAATGGGAACGGACTGTAAATCCGTCGGCTCTGCCTACCCAGGTTCGAATCCTGGCGCCGCCACGCGATAGAGAAGGTCCCCGGTGTTCGCACCGGGGACCTTTTTCGTTGTTCGTCGGCAGGTCAGTTGCCCGCGACGTCCTTCACCGCGACCGAGACCGGGGTCGAGCCGCTGATCAGTTCCAGGGTCAGGCCCGCCGTCGCCGGGGTGTCCAGGAGTTCCGCGAGGGTCGCCGCCACGTCGTCGCGGGAGATCGGGCCGCGGCCCGTCGAGGCCCCCAGGCGGACCAGGCCCGTGCCCGCGTCGTTCGTCAGCATGCCCGGGCGCAGGATCGTCCAGTCCAGGGCCTCACGCGCGCGTACGTCGTCGTCCGCCGCGCCCTTGGCGCGCAGGTAGGCGTCGAAGACCTCGTCGCCCGGGTGGCTGGAGTCCGCGCCCATCGAGGAGACCACGATGTAGCGGCGCACGCCCGCTCGTTCCGCCGCCTCGGCGAAGAGGACCGCCGCACCGCGATCCACCGAGTCCTTGCGGCCCACGCCGCTGCCCGGGCCCGCGCCCGCCGCGAAGACCGCCGCGTCCGCGCCCTGCAGGACCGCGGCGACCATCTCCACCGTGGCCGACTCCAGGTCCAGGACGATCGGTTCCGCGCCGGCCGCCCGCAGGTCGTCGGCCTGGGCCGGGTTTCTGATGAGCCCCGCGGGCTCGTGCCCCGCCGCCGAGAGCAGCCGCTCCAGACGCAGGGCGATCTGACCGTGTCCTCCAGCGATGACAATGCGCATACTCACGACCGTACGACGGGACCGGCCGGAGGGCTTCCCGGCTCCGGACGTTCGGGCCGCGCCTGGCGCGGCAGATCCAGCGCCGCCGCCGAGTCGCAGTACTCCCGTACGGCGCTGGTGCGCGCCACCACCCGGCCCCGGTGCACCACGATCCGGCTGTACGCAAGCGACAGCACGCCCGAGAGGCGTTCTCCGCGCACCGCGAGCAGCTCGGCCGGGAACCCGGCCTCCACCCGTACCTCCGCAAGCCCCATCGCCGTGCGCGCCGCCGCGCTCACCGCCCCGTACGCGTCCTCGGCCGGCAGCCCGCCGAGCGAGGCGAGCAGGTACGCGGCCTCCAACGGATCCCCGCGCCCCACCGGGTTGGAGACGTCCCGCAGCGCCCCGCTGCCCGCCGCGAGCCGCACTCCCGCCGACCGCAGCAGCCGGACCGGCGCCGCGCCGCGCCGGCCGGCCGCCTCGCAGCCGCCCTGCGGCAGGCAGACCACCGTCACACCGGCCGCCGCCAGCTGGTCCGCGGCCCGCCGCGCCGCGTCCGAGGGCAGCCGGGAGAGCCCCGCGCACGGGCCGATCGTCACCCCGGGCCGCAGCCCGCCCGCCATGGCCGCGAACCGCGCGAGCCGCGCCGGGTCGTCCGCGTCGGTGTGCAGGTCGACCGGGCAGCCCTGCTCGGCCGCCACCTCGAGGACCGCCTCCACGTACCCCGCCGGGTCCGGATCGAGGTCCGGGCAGCCGCCCACCACGCTCGCGCCCATCTTCACGGCGTCCCGCAGCATCGCGAGCCCGTCCGCGCCCGCCGTGCCGGTCAGCAGCCGCGGCACCGCGACCGTGGTCAGGTCCACCAGGCCGCGCAGCGAGCGCCGGGCCTGGAGGACGGCCTCCAGCGGGCCGAGCCCGTGCACGTCGCCGATCCGCACATGGGCGCGCTGCGCGGTCGCGCCGTGGCCGAGCTGGAGCAGCGCGGCCTCGGTGGCCCGCCGCTGCACCTCGTCGGTGGCGTACGAGACGGGGCCCGGGGAGTCGGCGCTGAGCGCGGTGTCGGCGTGGGCGTGCGGCTCGGCGGGGGCGGGGAGCAGCAGATAGCCGGCGAGGTCGACGCGGGCGCCGACGGCGGTGAGGCTGCCCGCAGTGCCGACGGCCTCGATCCGCCCGCCGACGAGGCGGACGTCGACCGTCCGCCCGTCGGTGAGCCGGGCGTTGGAGAGCAGGAGCGAGGTGGAGTCGGCGGTGGCAGCGGACCGGTCGTCAGGTGGCTGGGGCTGCTTGCTGTCGGCTGACATCGGCCTCCTCAAGGCTCCTCGAGCTCACGGTCAGGTTCAGCTCAAGATCAAGATCACGCAGCGTGGGGCCGAGCCTAGGGGCGGTCCGCCCGCCCTTCGAGGAGGTGGGCAATAGTCGTACTGATGAGTCCACGTGTGGCGTACGAGACGGGCGTGGCGGACACGCGCGCGTGGCCGCCCGCAGGGGCTCCGAAACGGATTTGGGCGATCGGCGGAGGACCGTGTAATGTCTTCATCGCTCGCCCCAATAGCTCAGTCGGTAGAGCGTCTCCATGGTAAGGAGAAGGTCTACGGTTCGATTCCGTATTGGGGCTCTGGTGAGAAGGACCCCGCCCTCGGGCGGGAACCAGATCATCAAAGCGGTGTAGCTCAGTCGGTAGAGCAAGCGGCTCATAATCGCTGTGTCACCGGTTCAAGTCCGGTCACCGCTACACACGGTAGCCGATTGTGGGGTCGGTCCTTCGATCGGCTACTCTTTTATGCGTTCATCCGTCCATCGTCCGTCCAAGGAGCACTCACGTGGCTGCCACCGACGTCCGCCCGAAGATCACGCTGGCCTGCGTGGAGTGCAAGGAGCGGAACTACATCACCAAGAAGAACCGGCGTAACAACCCGGATCGCATGGAGATGAAGAAGCACTGCCCTCGCTGCAACTCGCACACTGCGCACCGCGAGACGCGCTAATCAGGCTCGTTCACGAGGCCGTCCCCGCCAGGGGGCGGCCTCGTGTCGTTTGTCGGCAACAAATCCAGGAGGTATCGAGTCCATGGCGCTCGACCAGTCCTTCGTGGGCCGGACCTATCCGCCCACCGCGCCCTACGAGGTCGGCCGCGAAAAGATCCGCGAGTTCGCCGATGCGATCGGTGACGCGAATCCGGCCTACGTCGACACGGAAGCGGCGAAGGCCCTCGGCCACCCCGATGTGATCGCCCCGCCGACCTTTGTGTTCGCGATCACGTTCAAGGCGGCCGGTCAGGTCATCGAGGACCCGCAGCTCGGCCTGGACTACAGCCGCGTCGTGCACGGCGACCAGAAGTTCGTCTACACCCGACCGGTGCGGGCGGGCGACCGGCTCTCGGTCACCTCGACCATCGAGGCGATCAAGTCGATGGCGGGCAACGACATCCTGGACATCCGCGGTGAGGTCCACGACGAGTCCGGCGAGCACGTCGTGACCGCCTGGACCAAGCTCGTGTCCCGCGCGCCCGAGGAGGCCTGAGCCATGACCGCGAAGATCGCTTACGACGAGGTCGAGGTCGGCACCGAACTGCCGGCGTGCTCCTTCCCGGTGACGCGCGCCACGCTGGTGCAGTACGCCGGTGCCTCCGGGGACTTCAACCCGATCCACTGGAACGAGAAGTTCGCCCGCGAGGTCGGCCTGCCGGACGTCATCGCGCACGGCATGTTCACCATGGCCGAGGCCGTCCGCGTCGTCACCGACTGGGCCGGCGACCCGGCCGCCGTCGTCGAGTACGGCGTCCGCTTCACCAAGCCCGTGGTCGTCCCGAACGACGACAAGGGCGCGCTCATCGAGGTCAGCGCCAAGGTCGCGGCGAAGCTGGACGACGGTCTGGTCCGGGTTGACCTGACCGCGATGTCGGCGGGCCAGAAGGTCCTGGGCATGTCCCGGGCCGTGGTCAGGCTCGCGTAGCCCCCGTAGCGCCTCGTAGCTCGTACTTCGTACCGACGGAGAAGGGGCGGTCGCCAGTGTGCGGCCGCCCCTTCTCCGCGCTTGCCTGGTTAGTGATTGAGTACTAACTTTGAAATATGGCCAGGATGAGTGCGGAGGAGCGACGCGAGAGCGTGATCCGTGCCGCGATGAGCGAGTTCAGTCGCGGCGGGTACTACGGCACGTCCACCGACGCCATCGCCAAGCGCGTCGGCGTCTCGCAGCCGTACCTCTTCCGGCTCTTCCCCGGAAAGAAGGCGATCTTCCTCGCCGCCTCCGAACGCTGCATCGCCGACACCGTCAAGGTCTTCGTGGATGCCGCCGAAGGGCTGTCGGGCGAGGAGGCCATGCGCGCCATGGCCAACGCGTACACCAGGATCATCGCGGAGGACCCGGATCGGCTCCTGATGCAGATGCAGGTGTACGCGACGGTCGCCGCCGCCGAGGCGGCCGGTGACCACGAGTTCGGCGAGGCCGTGCGAGCGGGCTGGATGGAACTCTGGGAGACCGTCCATCTCGCGCTCGGCGCCGACGCGAACGAGACCACGACCTTCCTGGCGTACGGGATGCTCATCAACACCCTCGTCGCCATGGGCTTCCCGCCCGAGCACCGGGTCTGGGAGGGGTTCTACCCCTCCGCCCGGAGCCTCGGCCGACTGGAGAAGTAGCGCCACGCGTCGCCAGGCATCGCCACACATCGTCCGCCCGCCGCGGTTTCTCATGATCGCGGAAGTTAGTAATCAATAACTAACTGGAGTTTCGAGAGGTAGAGCCATGAACCAGCCCGCAGCCCGCCGCGGTTCGACCGTCTGGGCCCTCGTCATCACCAGCGTCGCCGGATTCATGGCGGCCCTCGACAACCTCGTCGTCACCACGGCCCTGCCCTCGATCCGCGAGGACCTCGGGGGAGCGCTGCACGACCTCGAGTGGACCGTGAGCGCGTACACCCTCACGTTCGCCGTCCTGCTGATGTTCGGTGCCGCCCTCGGCGACCGCTTCGGCCGCCGCCGGCTCTTCGTCGTCGGAGTGGCGATCTTCACCCTCGCCTCCGCCGGCGCCGCGCTCGCGCCGGACATCGACGCGCTGATCGCCGCCCGCGCCGTCCAGGGCGTCGGCGCCGCGATCATGATGCCGCTCACCCTCACCCTGCTCACCGCGGCCGTCCCGGCCGCCAAGCGCGGCATGGCGTTCGGCATCTGGGGCGCCGTCAACGGACTCGCCGTCGCCTCCGGGCCCCTCATCGGCGGCAGCCTCACCGAGCACATCTCCTGGCAGTGGATCTTCTGGTTGAACGTTCCGCTCGGCCTCGTCCTGCTGCCGCTCGCCCGGCTCCGCCTGGCCGAGTCGTACGGCACCGGTGCCCGCCTCGACATCGTCGGCACGCTCCTCGCCAGCGGCGGCCTCTTCGGCATCGTGTACGCGCTGATCCGCGGCCCGATCGACGGCTGGACCTCCGGCACCGTGCTCACCGGACTCGTCGTCGGCGGCGCGCTCCTCGTCGGCTTCGTCCGCCACGGCATACGCGGCAAGGCGCCGATGCTGCCCATGCGGCTCTTCCGCAACCGCGCCTTCGCCGGGATCAACGCGGCGAGCCTGCTGATGTTCCTCGGCATGTTCGGCTCGATCTTCCTGCTCAGCCAGTACATGCAGGGCGTCCTCGGGTACTCGCCGACCGAGGCGGGGCTGAGGATGCTGCCCTGGACCGGCATGCCGATGATCGTCGCGCCGCTGGCGGGCGCGCTGTCCGACCGGATCGGCGGCCGCCCGGTGGTCGCGGTGGGGCTCGCCCTCCAGGCCCTGGGCCTCGCCTGGTTCGCGCTCGTCGTCACCTCCGACGCCTCGTACGCCGCCCAGCTCCCCGCCCTGATCATCAGCGGCGTCGGCATGGCGCTCTACTTCGCCCCGGCGGCCAACCTGGTCATGTCGAGCGTCCGCCCGTCCGAGCAGGGCATCGCGTCCGGCGCGAACAACGCCCTCCGCGAGGTCGGCGGCGCGCTCGGCGTCGCCGTGATGGCCTCGATCTTCGCCGCGCAGGGCGGTTACGGATCGGCACAGCAGTTCGTGGACGGCCTGCAGCCCGCGCTCTGGGTCGGCTCCGGCGCGGTCGCGCTCGGCGCGGTGGCGGTCCTCTTCGCCCCGTCCCGGCGCCGGCAGGCCCGGGAGACGGCGAAGGCGGAGGGGGCCGAGGCGGAGAAGCGTGACGCCGTTCCCGCGTGACGCCACCGTTCCGTGGCGGGCCCCGTCGGCAGCGGCGGGGCCCGTCGCGTTTCTCGTGCGGCAGCCGAGGATGGTCCGCCGCGTTTCTCGTGCGGCTGTCGAGGGTGGCCCGCCGCTCTCCTGCGGCAGTCGAGGGTGGCCCGTCACGTTTCTCGTCCGGCAGCCGAGGGTGGCCCGTCACGTTTCTCCTGCGGCAGTCGAAGGCCCGTACTCTTGAGCCCGTGCAGGAACTCCACGACGCCCCCCTCGCCCCCCTGACCACCTTCCGGCTCGGCGGCCCCGCCGCCCGGCTCGTCACGGCCGTCACCGACGACGAGGTGGTCGCCGCTGTCCGCGAGGCCGACCGCGCGGGCACCCCGCTGCTGGTCATCGGCGGTGGATCCAACCTGGTCATCGGCGACAAGGGCTTCGACGGAACCGCCCTGCGCATCGCCACCACCGGCTTCACGCTCGACGGTACGAAGCTGGAGCTGGCCGCCGGCGAGGTCTGGACGGACGCCGTCGCGCGCACCGTCGAGGCCGGGCTCGCCGGGATCGAGTGCCTGGCCGGGATCCCCGGCTCCGCCGGCGCGACCCCGATCCAGAACGTGGGCGCGTACGGGCAGGACGTCTCGTCCACGATCACCGAGGTCGTCGCGTACGACCGCCGGAACGACGAGACCGTCACCCTCACCAACGCCGACTGCGTCTTCTCGTACCGCCACAGCCGCTTCAAGGCCGACCCGGAACGCTACGTCGTGCTGCGGGTCCGCTTCGAGCTGGAGGACGCGGACGGGCTGTCCGCGCCGATCAAGTACGCGGAGACCGCCCGCGCCCTCGGTGTCGAGGCCGGTGACCGCGTCCCGCTCGCGCGGGCCCGCGAGACGGTCCTGAGCCTGCGCGCGGGGAAGGGCATGGTCCTGGACCCGGCCGACCACGACACCTGGTCCGCCGGCTCCTTCTTCACCAACCCGATCCTGACGGCGGGGGAGTACGAGACGTTCCTCACGCGCGTCGCCGAGCGGCTCGGCACGGACGTGGCCGCGCCCGCCTACCCGGCGGGCGAGGACGGGCAGGTCAAGACCTCGGCCGCCTGGCTCATCGACAAGGCCGGCTTCACCAAGGGGTACGGCTCAGGACCCGCCCGTATCTCCACCAAGCACACCCTCGCGCTCACCAACCGGGGCGAGGCCACCACCGAGGACCTCCTCGCGCTCGCCCGCGAGGTCGTCGCAGGCGTCCGGGACGCCTTCGGGGTCACCCTCGTCAACGAGCCGGTGACGGTCGGCGTCAGCATCTGAATCCGAGCCTTCGGAGTGCTCGGAGGGCGTCAGCATCTGAGCCTTCGGAGTGCTCGGAGGTGTCAGCGTCTGAGCCTTCGGAGTGCTCGGCCGAGGCCTCCGAGGCTTCCGTAGGACTTCCGTGGAACCCTTCGGGTCGCCCAGGTTGTCGAGTTGGGTGACAGGCTCCCGGGAAGCGGGGCCGCACGCTCGTCGAGGGGGGAGCCGTGGAGGGGACCGGCCCACCGGACTTCGCGGACTTCGCGGAGTCGGCGTACGCCTCACTCCTGCGCACCGCCCGGCTCCTGACCGGGGACCCGCACGCCGCCGAGGACCTCGTCCAGGCCGCGCTGGTCAAGGTCTACCTGCGCTGGGGCGGCGCGGACCGCTGGGACTCGCCCCAGGCGTACGCCCGCAAGGTCGTCGTCAACCTCTACGCGACCTGGCGCCGCCGCCGCTGGCACACCGAGGTCGTGCGGTCAGGGGGCGACTCGGCGCCCGCGCCCGACACCCACGACATGGCCGGTGGCGCCGACGCGCGCCTCGAACTGGCCCGTGCGCTCGCCGGGCTGCCGCGCGGGCAGCGCGCGGTGGTGGTGCTCCGCTTCTACGAGGACCTGTCCGTGGAACAGACGGCCGCACTGCTCGGCTGCTCGCCCGGGACGGTCAAGAGCCGGACCAACAGGGCCCTGGAACGGCTGCGCGCCACCGGCGCGCTCGCCGGTTACGCGGGAGACGGACGCGCTGGGGACGGACGCGCGGGAGACGGACGCGCGGGAAGCGGCTACGCGGGAACGGGAAGGGGCGCGTGATGGACGACTCCGAGGACTCCCTGCGGCGCGGACTGCGCGACCTGGCCGAGGGGCGGGGCGAGGGGGAGACGGGGGCCGCCCCCCTCGGCGCGGTCGTCGCGCGCGGGCGGCGGGTCAGGCACCTGCGGCGCTCCCTCGCGGCGGGCGCGGCGACGCTCGCGGTCGCGGGCGGCTCGGTCCTGGGCGTCCGCTGGACCGACCCGGCCCCGCCCGCCCTGCCCTCGGGCCCGACCTCCGGGCCCGCCACACCCTCGTACCCGTACGAAGGGAAGTACCGGCCCCAGCCCCCGTCGGGACCCGACGACCCGCTGGACACCGGGCCCCGCGCGCCGGTCGAGAACACGCGCTACCGCTACGACCTCTCCGCCGTCTGCGACCTGCGGTACGCCGTCTTCGGCGGGCGCGTCTGGGAGCGGACCGACGGCGGGTCCTCGGCCACCGTGCGGTGGGCGGGGGACCGCATGCGGGGCTATATGAGCTGGTCGGACGGCCGACTCGCCCGCTCCGAACCGGACACGGCCGTCTTCGAGACGGACACACCCGCCCTGCCCGAGCTCCGCTTCCGCCCGCTCGCCGGGCCCGCCCCGGAGTGCCTCGGCCAGGAGCCCGGGCGGCGGTACGGGAACGCCCCTGCCGCCACGCTCGGCCCGGAGCGGCCGGAGCGGGGCGTGAGGTACCCGTACGACATGACCAAGGAGTGCGGGATGCGCTACGCGGTCTTCGGGGGGCGGCTCTGGCGGGCCGAGAGCGACGAAAGGACCCAGACGATCATCGACTGGGTGAACGACCTCCCGCTGGCGGCCTTCATGACCCTGACCTCCGAGCGGACCGCGGTCCTCGAGTGGCCGGCCGGGGCGGAGGAGACCCCGCGGACGACTACGTACCGCCCGGTGGAGGCGCCGGGCGACGACTGTACGTAGGGCCTCCCGCCCCGGCCTCGGTGGGCCTCGGTCTCAGTACGCCACCCCCACGCCCTGGCCGACCGTCGCAGGGTCGTCGATCATCGCCAGCATGGCGTGGGCGACGTCGGCGCGGGCGAGGGAGCGGCCCCGGGGCGGGGTGCCGCCGACGACCGAGCGGTAGCGGCCGGTGACGGGCTTGTTCGTCAGCTTGGGCGGGCGTACGGACGTCCACTCCGTGGCGCTCGCCGCCACCTCGGCCTCCATCACGCGCAGGTCGTCGTAGATGTCCTTGAGGACCGAGTTGATGATCGCGAGCACGGCCTTGTCGACGACGGTCTGGCCGTCCGGGACGGGGCCGAGCGGGGCGGCGCTGACGACAAGCAGGCGCCGGACGCTCTCGGCGTCCATCGCGGCGAGGACCGAGCGCGTCAGTTTCGCGGCGATCCCGGCGTCCGCGCGGCTGCGCGCGCCGATGCCGGAGAGCACGGCGTCCTTGCCCGTGACCGCGCCGCGCAGCGCGCCGGGGTCCGTGAGGTCGGCGCGGAAGACCTCCAGGCGCTCGCCCGTGACGGTGAGCCGCGCCGGGTCCCGGACGACGGCCGTCACGTCGTGGCCGGCGTCGAGTGCCTGCCGGACGATCTCCCGGCCGATTCCGCCGGTCGCTCCGAAGACGGTGAGCTTCATGACACACCTCGCTGTGGATGGGGTGGGTAAGTGTTCACTCACCGACTAGAGTGGGTGAGTATTCACTCACCCGTCAAGTGTGGTTGGAGCCTGCATGGACCAGAAGCCGACCCGCGTCCGGATCATCGACGCGGCCCACAGCCTCATGCGCACCGCAGGCCTGGCCCGCACCACGACGAAGGAGATCGCCAAGGAGGCGGGCTGCTCGGAGGCGGCGCTCTACAAGTACTTCCCGAGCAAGGAAGACCTGTTCGTCACCGTCCTCAACGAGCGGCTGCCCCAGCTCGGCGGACTCCTCGGCACCCTCGTCGTCGACCCCGGCGGCCGGGGTGTGGAGGAGAACCTCACGGAGATCGCCCGCCAGGCCGCGCTCTTCTACGAGCAGACCTTCCCGATCGCCGCCTCGCTCTACGCCGAACCGCGCCTCAAGCGCCGCCACGACGACGTCATGCGCGAACTCGGCGTCGGCCCCCACCGCCCGATCGAGGGCCTCGCCGCCTACCTCCGCGCCGAACAGCAGCACGGCCGCATCGGCCCCACCGCCGACCCGCTGGCCGCCGCGTCGCTGCTCCTGGGCGCCTGCGTCCAGCGCGCCTTCGCCTGGGAGATGACCGGCGACGGCCGGCCCCCGCAGGACCTCGACACCTTCGCGAGCTCCCTCGCCCGCACCCTCATGGCCGGGATCGGCTAGGCCGCCGGCGTCGCCAGCCAGTCGTCGACGCCCGAGAGGAGCTTCTGCCGTACGTCCTCCGGAGCCGCCGACGCGCGGATCGACTGACGGGCCAGCTCGGCCAACTCCGCGTCCGTGAAGCCGTGGTGGCGGCGGGTGATCTCGTACTGGGCGGCAAGGCGCGAGCCGAAGAGCAGCGGGTCGTCGGCGCCCAGGGCCATCGGCACGCCGGCGTCGAAGAGCGTCCGCAGCGGGACGTCCTCGTGCTTCTCGTAGACCCCGAGGGCCACGTTGGACGCCGGGCACACCTCGCAGGTCACACCCTTCTCGGCGAGCTTGCGCAGCACCCGCGGGTCCTCCGCCGCCCGGACCCCGTGGCCGATCCGCGCCGCCCTGAGGTCGTCCAGACAGTCCCGCACGGACGAGGGGCCCGTCAGCTCGCCGCCGTGCGGGGCCGCCAGCAGACCGCCCTCGCGGGCGATCGCGAACGCCCGGTCGAAGTCGCGGGCCATGCCCCGGCGCTCGTCGTTGGAGAGCCCGAAGCCGACCACGCCCCGGTCCGCGTACCGCACGGCGAGCCGGGCGAGCGTACGGGCCTCCAGCGGGTGCTTCATCCGGTTCGCCGCCACCAGGACCCGCATCCCGAGCCCGGTCTCCCGCGCGGCCGAGTCGACCGCGTCCAGGATGATCTCCATGGCCGGGATCAGACCGCCGAGCAGAGGGGCGTACGAGGTCGGGTCGACCTGGATCTCCAGCCAGCCCGAGCCGTCCCGCACATCCTCCTGGGCCGCCTCGCGGACCAGGCGCTGGATGTCCTCGGGCTCCCGCAGGCAGGACCGGGCGATGTCGTACAGCCGCTGGAAACGGAACCAGCCGCGCTCGTCGGTGGCCCGCAGCTTCGGCGGGGTGCCGCTGCTCAGGGCCTCGGGGAGATGGACGCCGTACTTGTCGGCCAGCTCGATGAGGGTCGTGGGCCGCATCGAACCCGTGAAGTGCAGGTGCAGATGGGCCTTGGGCAGCAGAGTGATGTCGCGGGAAACGTGCTCGGAAACGTGCTCCATTGAAGGATCTTGCCGCACCCGAATGGACGAACACAGCCCCTTTCCCCGATCGGGACCTTGCTAGAACGTAAAAACGGGCCCCCGGTTCCGGAGAACCAGGGGCCCCTCACACTTCAACGTTCAGGTGTGGTCAGTCGCGGGCCTCGGCCAGCAGCTTCTGGATCCGGGACACGCCCTCCACCAGGTCCTCGTCACCGAGGGCGTACGAGAGCCGCAGGTAGCCGGGGGTGCCGAAGGCCTCGCCGGGGACGACCGCGACCTCGGCCTCGTCCAGGATCAGCGCGGCCAGCTCGACCGAGTCCTGCGGGCGCTTGCCGCGGATCTCCTTGCCGAGCAGCGCCTTCACCGACGGGTACACGTAGAACGCGCCCTCGGGGGTCGGGCACAGGACGCCATCGATCTCGTTGAGCATCCGTACGATGGTCTGGCGGCGCCGGTCGAAGGCGCGCCCCATCTCCTCGACCGCGTCCAGGTTGCCCGAGACGGCGGCGAGGGCTGCGGCCTGCGCCACGTTGCTCACGTTCGACGTGGCGTGCGACTGCAGGTTCGTCGCGGCCTTCACGACGTCCTTCGGGCCGATGATCCACCCCACGCGCCAGCCGGTCATCGCGTACGTCTTGGCGACGCCGTTGACCACGATGCACTTGTCGCGCAGCTCCGGCATGACCGACGGCAGGGAGACGGCGGAGGCGCCGCCGTACACCAGGTGCTCGTAGATCTCGTCCGTCAGCACCCACAGACCGTGCTCGACGGCCCAGCGGCCGATCGCCTCGGTCTCGGCCTCGCTGTACACGGCGCCGGTCGGGTTGGACGGGGAGACGAAGAGGACGACCTTCGTCTTCTCCGTGCGCGCCGCCTCCAGCTGCTCCACGGAGACGCGGTAGCCGGTGGTCTCGTCGGCGACGACCTCGACCGGGACACCGCCCGCGAGCCGGATCGACTCGGGGTACGTCGTCCAGTACGGGGCCGGGACGATGACCTCGTCGCCCGGGTCGAGGATCGCGGCGAACGCCTCGTAGATGGCCTGCTTGCCGCCGTTGGTCACCAGGACCTGCGAGGCGTCGACCTCGTAGCCGGAGTCGCGCAGCGTCTTGGCGACGATCGCGGCCTTCAGCTCGGGCAGACCGCCGGCCGGCGTGTAGCGGTGGAACTTCGGGTTCTTGCACGCCTCGACGGCGGCTTCGACGATGTAGTCGGGCGTCGGGAAGTCGGGCTCACCCGCGCCGAAGCCGATCACCGGACGCCCGGCGGCCTTGAGGGCCTTGGCCTTGGCGTCGACGGCGAGGGTCGCGGACTCGGAGATCGCACCGATGCGGGCGGAGACCCGGCGCTCGGTCGGAGGGGTAGCAGCGCTCATGAGGCCCATGCTCCCAGACCGCCTTCCCACGCGGCACACAGGTTTCAGGGAGCGGACAGGAACGGTCATTCCTGGTCGTAGGTGGGTCGGCCGGGACTCCCGGCTGCTTTCTGTTCGACGCGGGGCTCATGAACACGTACACTCACTGCTCGTTGGCCCTCACCGACCACATCTCACGATGCGGTAGGTTGGGGAAGCCACAAAGGGTCGTAGCTCAATTGGTAGAGCACCGGTCTCCAAAACCGGCGGTTGGGGGTTCAAGTCCCTCCGGCCCTGCTACACACACCGCCAGGATGTGTGCGCATGTACGTACTTCTATGCACCGCCGTGCGGATCCACCCGGCACGGCACTGCCATGACCCGGGATCAGGTGAGAAGCGTGACGGACGCCGTGGGCTCCATCGACATGCCTGATGCCGAGGACGAGGCTCCGGACTCGAAGAAGAAGGCCCGCAAGGGCGGCAAGCGCGGCAAGAAGGGCCCCCTGGGCCGTCTCGCGCTCTTCTACCGCCAGATCGTCGCGGAGCTTCGCAAGGTCGTCTGGCCCACTCGCAGCCAGCTGACGACGTACACCACGGTAGTGATTGTCTTCGTTGTCATCATGATCGGCCTTGTGACCGTGATTGACTATGGCTTCCAGGAAGCAGTCAAGTACGTCTTCGGCTGACTTCTTGTTCCACCCCATCTGTATCCAGGAAGAAGCAGCCACCGTGTCTGACCCGAACCTGAACGAGTCTGTTTCCGAGGACGAGCTCGACATCCTCGAGGCGGCCGACGAGGACCAGGCTGAGGCTGCTGACGCCGCTGCGGGCGAGGCTGCCGAAGAGGCCGCCCTGCACATCGAGGACGAGGTCGAGGAGTCCGAGGACGCCGACGATGACGTCGCCGATGTCGAGGACGCCGACGCCGAGGACGAGGCTGACGACGCCGACGAGGACACCGACGTCGAGGCCGAGGTAGAGGTCGACGAGGTCGAGGAGGAGCCCGCCGCTCCCGTCGACCCGATCCAGGCGCTGCGTGACGAACTCCGCGGCCTGCCCGGCGAGTGGTACGTGATCCACACCTACGCGGGCTACGAGAAGCGCGTGAAGGCCAACCTCGAGCAGCGTGCCGTCTCGCTGAACGTCGAGGAGTTCATCTACCAGGCCGAGGTGCCCGAGGAAGAGATCGTCCAGATCAAGAACGGCGAGCGCAAGAACGTCCGGCAGAACAAGCTGCCCGGCTACGTGCTCGTCCGCATGGATCTGACGAACGAGTCCTGGGGCGTCGTCCGCAACACCCCCGGCGTCACCGGCTTCGTGGGCAACGCCTACGACCCGTACCCGCTGACCCTGGACGAGATCGTCAAGATGCTCGCCCCCGAGGCCGAGGAGAAGGCCGCCCGCGAGGCCGCCGAGGCCGAGGGCAAGCCGGCTCCGGCCCGCAAGGTCACCGTCGAGGTCCTCGACTTCGAGGTCGGCGACTCGGTCACCGTCACCGACGGCCCCTTCGCCACCCTGCAGGCCACGATCAACGAGATCAACGCCGACTCGAAGAAGGTCAAGGGCCTCGTCGAGATCTTCGGTCGCGAGACTCCGGTCGAGCTCAGCTTCGACCAGATCCAGAAGAACTGACCCACCCGGTTCACAGGTTTCCGACCCAGGTCAGAGTGGCTCTCACAGCCGCTCTGACCTGCTCGGTTTTTAGCCGCACGTCTATACCCGTTATCGTTGTGCGGTATGCCTCCATCCGGATGACCGGATGGCGGGCTGAACACTCTCACTAGGACCCGGAGAGAGCAATGCCTCCCAAGAAGAAGAAGGTCACGGGGCTTATCAAGCTCCAGATCAACGCCGGCGCGGCCAACCCGGCCCCGCCGGTCGGCCCCGCGCTGGGCCAGCACGGCGTCAACATCATGGAGTTCTGCAAGGCCTACAACGCCGCGACCGAGTCGCAGCGTGGCATGGTCGTGCCGGTGGAGATCACGGTCTACGAAGACCGTTCCTTCACCTTCATCACCAAGACTCCGCCGGCCGCCAAGCTGATCCTCAAGGCCGCGGGTGTGGACAAGGGCTCCGGCGAGCCGCACAAGACCAAGGTCGCCAAGCTGACGGCCGCCCAGGTCCGCGAGATCGCCACGGTCAAGCTTCCCGACCTGAACGCCAACGACCTTGACGCCGCGTCGAAGATCATCGCCGGCACCGCCCGTTCCATGGGCATCACGGTCGAGGGCTGATCACCCCCCTCGTGACCTCAGTGGTAGGGCCGGCGCGGCCCGCACCACGACTCCATACCTGAACCAACAGGAGCAGAAGTGAAGCGCAGCAAGGCTCTCCGCAGCGCGGACGCCAAGATCGACCGGGAGCGTAACTACGCCCCCCTCGAGGCCGTCCGTCTCGCCAAGGACACCGCCGCCACCAAGTTCGACGGCACCGTCGAGGTCGCCTTCCGCCTGGGCGTCGACCCGCGCAAGGCCGACCAGATGGTTCGTGGCACCGTGAACCTCCCGCACGGCACCGGTAAGACCGCCCGGGTCCTGGTCTTCGCGACCGGTGACCGTGCCGAGGCCGCAGTTGCCGCTGGCGCCGACATCGTCGGTTCCGACGAGCTCATCGACGAGATCTCCAAGGGCCAGCGCCTGAACGAGTTCGACGCCGTCGTCGCCACCCCGGACCTCATGGGCAAGGTCGGCCGCCTCGGCCGCGTCCTCGGCCCGCGTGGTCTCATGCCGAACCCGAAGACCGGCACCGTCACCCCCGATGTCGCCAAGGCTGTCAACGACATCAAGGGCGGCAAGATCGAGTTCCGCGTCGACAAGCACTCGAACCTGCACTTCATCATCGGCAAGGTCTCCTTCGACGAGACGAAGCTGGTCGAGAACTACGCCGCGGCTCTGGATGAGATCCTCCGTCTGAAGCCGTCCGCCGCCAAGGGCCGCTACATCAAGAAGGCGACCCTGACGACGACGATGGGCCCCGGCATCCCGCTGGACTCCAACCGCACCCGCAACCTCCTCGTCGAGGAGGACCCGGCCGCGGTCTGAGCCCCCAAGGCTCGCTGAGTGGTCGAACCGGCCCCCAGCCCCTCTTCGGAGGGGCCGGGGGCCGGTTTTTTCGTACGGAGCCGTCGGTGCGGTGGGTTACCGTTCCTTGGACCGACGAACTGAAGATCAAGGGGTGGGGACTCATGGGCAGGACCTCGTGGAAGCGCGCCGGTGTCTCGCTGGTCGCCGTGGCCGTCGTGGCCGGTGTCGCGGGCTGTGAGGGCGGCGGCGGGGGCGGCGGGGGCAAGAAGGCCGCCGACGCGCCCGCGAAGCCGCAGCTCCAGACGCACGCGGCGGTCACCAAGGTCATCCAGGCCGCGTACGAGAAGACCTCGGCCGCCAAGTCCGCGAAGGTCAAGATGACCATGACGATGCCGGCCGGCCTGGAAGGCGGCGGCACGATGGAGATGACCGGCGTCCAGGGCTGGGACCCCGCGGTCATGGACATCACCATGAAGGGCTCCTCGTTCGCGCTCGCGGATCCCGAGGGCCCCTCCGAGATCCGCATGATCATGCTCGACGGCGTGATGTACATGGACGGCGGCGCGAAGGCGGCCGCCGAGATGGACGGCAAGCGCTGGATGAAGCTCGACTTCCAGGCCGCCGCGGAGATGTCCGGGGACAAGGACTTCCAGAAGTCGATGACCGGTGGCCTGGAGAACATGAACCAGGACCCGGCCAAGCAGATCGCCCTGATGCTGGACTCGCCGAACCTGAAGCACGTGGGCCCGGAGAAGGTCGACGGCGTGGAGGCGCAGCACTACAAGGGCTCGCTGACCCTGGAGCAGATGGTCGCGACGAACAAGTCGCTCGACGTGCTCCCCGAGAAGGACCGCAAGGAACTGATCGCCAACATCAAGAAGTCCGGCATCACCGGGTACGACACCGAGCTCTGGGTGAACGGCGACGGCTACCCGGTGAAGATGGACATCGGCATGAAGACGCCCCAGGGTGCCGTCAAGATCGTTGCCCACTACTCGGACTACGGCGCCAAGGCAGCCGTCCAGGCCCCGCCCGCCAAGGACACCGTCGACCTCTTCGAGATGCTGAAGGGCCTCGGCGAGGGCCTCGGCGAGGGCGCCGGTCAGGCCTGAGCCGGCTGAGCCGTACGGGCGGATTTGCTCCCCGCCGCCCCGGTCGCGTACTCTTCCACAGAAGCCAAAGACCGCTGGTCGTTGCCGTGCTCTCGTCAGAGGGTCCGGTGGCCGAAGGTTCGCTGAGACGCGAACGGCCCGCGCAGGTGTCGTGGAAGAGTTCCCGGATCTTGATCCGGTCGAGCTGAGCCCCGTGCGCCTGCGCCGGGGCGTTTTGTTTTGTTCAGCCCCTTCCGAGCGGTCCTCATCACCCGGAAGGAGGCCGACGCTCTATGGCAAGGCCCGACAAGGCTGCCGCGGTAGCCGAGCTTGAGGACAAGTTCCGCAGCTCGAACGCCGTCGTGCTGACCTCGTACACGGGGCTCACCGTGGCGCAGCTCAAGACGCTGCGTCGTTCGCTCGGTGAGAACGCCCAGTACGCCGTGGTGAAGAACACGCTGACCAAGATTGCGGCCAACCAGGCCGGGATCGCGTCGCTCGACGACCAGCTCGCTGGTTCGACCGCGGCCGCCTTCGTCACCGGTGACCCGGTGGAGTCGGCGAAGGCTCTGCGTGACTTCGCCAAGGACAACCCGAACCTCGTCATCAAGGGCGGTGTCCTTGATGGCAAGGCGCTGTCCGCCGACGAGTTCAAGAAGCTTGCGGACCTCGAGTCCCGCGAGGTTCTGCTCAGCAAGCTGGCCGGTGCCTTCAAGGGCAAGCAGTCCCAGACTGCTTCGCTCCTCCAGGCGCTGCCGTCGAAGTTCGTCCGCACCGCGGAGGCGCTTCGCGTCAAGCTCGCCGAGCAGGGCGGTGCCGAGTAATTCGGCTCGCGCACTGATCCACGCCGCCTAGTGCGTGGGTCGTAGCGGGCCGTTACGCCCGCCTCTATATACATCCGGCACCTGCCGAATTAGTGGAAGGATCGCCCATCATGGCGAAGCTCTCTCAGGACGACCTCCTCGCCCAGTTCGAGGAGATGACCCTCATCGAGCTCTCCGAGTTCGTGAAGGCCTTCGAGGAGAAGTTCGACGTCACCGCCGCCGCGGCCGTCGCCGTTGCCGGCCCGGCCCAGGGTGGCCCGGCCGCCGAGGTCGCCGAGGAGCAGGACGAGTTCGACGTCATCCTCGAGGGCGCCGGCGACAAGAAGATCCAGGTCATCAAGGTCGTGCGTGAGCTCACCTCCCTGGGTCTGAAGGAGGCCAAGGACCTCGTCGACGGCACCCCGAAGCCGGTTCTCGAGAAGGTCGCCAAGGAGGCCGCGGAGAAGGCTGCCGAGTCCCTCAAGGCCGCCGGCGCCTCCGTCACGGTCAAGTAAGACCCTGCGGGTCTCCTGACTCGCTCAGGCGCCTCTCAGGCGCTTCGCCAAGGGCGATCACCCATCCGGGTGGTCGCCCTTCGGCGTACCCGGGAACGGGCGTGGCGACGGGTGGGAGAGCCGCCCCTGGCGGAGTATGGTGATCTTCGCCGTGCGCCCCCGCTGACGGGGGGCCTTGACGAACCGCACGCAGCGCGCAATTCTCAGGACGCGTCGTCACAACGATCCGTATCCGAGGCATGGATCGACGGCGGAACGGGCAGTATCGAGGTGCGCCGCACGGCGCGAGGTACCGCGGAGTTGAGAACAACGAGGGTCGCGAAAAACTCGCCCTGGACATCAGTGGGCCAAGTGGCTACACTGACCCTTTGCGCTGCCTGTTAGCTGCCCCCTGCCCGTCACCTGGGGCATACCCTCGCGAGAGCATTGTCGGCAGACCTGACCTGACCTGGGCTTTTGGCCATATCGGGAATTGTCTGTCCCTCTGCGTCGCTGGGGACCGGTACGCGCGTAGTGAGTCCGAGCCCTCGGAAGGACCCCCTCTTGGCCGCCTCGCGCAACGCCTCGACCAATACGAACAACGGCGCCAGCACCGCCCCGCTGCGCATCTCCTTTGCAAAGATCAAGGAGCCCCTCGAGGTTCCGAACCTCCTCGCGCTGCAGACCGAGAGCTTTGACTGGCTGCTCGGTAACGCCGCCTGGAAGGCTCGCGTCGAGGCAGCTCTCGAGTCGGGACAGGACGTCCCCAGGAAGTCGGGTCTGGAAGAGATCTTCGAGGAGATCTCTCCGATCGAGGACTTCTCCGGGTCGATGTCGCTGACCTTCCGCGACCACCGCTTCGAGCCCCCGAAGAACTCGATCGACGAGTGCAAGGACCGTGACTTCACGTACGGCGCCCCGCTCTTCGTCACGGCCGAGTTCACCAACAACGAGACCGGCGAGATCAAGTCCCAGACGGTCTTCATGGGCGACTTCCCGCTCATGACGAACAAGGGCACCTTCGTCATCAACGGCACCGAGCGTGTCGTGGTCTCGCAGCTGGTCCGTTCGCCGGGCGTCTACTTCGACTCCTCGATCGACAAGACGTCCGACAAGGACATCTTCTCCGCCAAGATCATCCCGTCCCGGGGTGCCTGGCTGGAGATGGAGATCGACAAGCGCGACATGGTCGGTGTCCGCATCGACCGCAAGCGCAAGCAGTCCGTCACCGTCCTCCTCAAGGCTCTCGGCTGGACGACCGAGCAGATCCTGCAGGAGTTCGGCGAGTACGAGTCCATGCGCGCCACCCTGGAGAAGGACCACACCCAGGGCCAGGACGACGCGCTGCTCGACATCTACCGCAAGCTCCGTCCGGGCGAGCCGCCGACCCGTGAGGCCGCTCAGACGCTGCTCGAGAACCTCTACTTCAACCCGAAGCGCTACGACCTCGCGAAGGTCGGCCGCTACAAGGTGAACAAGAAGCTCGGCGCGGACGAGCCGCTGGACGCCGGTGTCCTGACCACCGACGACATCATCGCCACGATCAAGTACCTCGTGAAGCTCCACGCGGGCGAGACCGAGACGATCGGCGAGTCGGGCCGGGACATCGTCGTCGAGACCGACGACATCGACCACTTCGGCAACCGTCGTCTGCGCAACGTCGGCGAGCTCATCCAGAACCAGGTCCGTACGGGTCTGGCTCGTATGGAGCGCGTCGTGCGTGAGCGCATGACCACCCAGGACGTCGAGGCGATCACGCCGCAGACCCTGATCAACATCCGGCCGGTCGTCGCCTCCATCAAGGAGTTCTTCGGCACCAGCCAGCTGTCGCAGTTCATGGACCAGAACAACCCGCTGTCGGGTCTGACGCACAAGCGTCGTCTCTCGGCGCTGGGTCCCGGTGGTCTGTCCCGTGAGCGGGCCGGCTTCGAGGTCCGAGACGTGCACCCGTCCCACTACGGACGCATGTGCCCGATCGAGACCCCCGAAGGCCCGAACATCGGTCTGATCGGTTCGCTCGCCTCGTACGGCCGCGTCAACGCGTTCGGCTTCATCGAGACGCCGTACCGCAAGGTCGTCGACGGTCAGGTCACCGACGAGGTCGACTACATCACCGCCGACGAGGAGGACCGCTTCGTCATCGCCCAGGCGAACGCGACCCTGAACGACGAGCTCCGCTTCACCGAGCCGCGCGTTCTGGTCCGCCGCCGTGGTGGCGAGGTCGACTACGTCCCGCCGACCGAGGTCGACTACATGGACGTCTCGCCGCGCCAGATGGTGTCGGTCGCGACGGCCATGATCCCCTTCCTCGAGCACGACGACGCCAACCGTGCCCTCATGGGCGCGAACATGATGCGTCAGGCGGTGCCGCTGATTAAGTCCGAGGCCCCGCTCGTCGGTACCGGCATGGAGTACCGCTGTGCCACCGACGCCGGTGACGTGCCGAAGGCCGACAAGGACGGTGTCGTCCAGGAGGTCTCGGCCGACTACATCACCGTCGCCAACGACGACGGCACGTACACCACGTACCGGATGGCCAAGTTCTCCCGCTCGAACCAGGGCACCTCGGTCAACCAGAAGGTCGTCGTCTCCGAGGGCGACCGGGTCATCGAGGGCCAGGTCCTCGCCGACGGTCCGGCCACCGAGAACGGTGAGATGGCGCTCGGCAAGAACCTGCTCGTGGCGTTCATGCCGTGGGAGGGTCACAACTACGAGGACGCGATCATCCTGTCGCAGCGCCTCGTGCAGGACGACGTCCTCTCCTCGATCCACATCGAGGAGCACGAGGTCGACGCCCGTGACACCAAGCTCGGCCCGGAGGAGATCACCCGGGACATCCCGAACGTCTCCGAGGAGGTCCTCGCCGACCTCGACGAGCGCGGCATCATCCGTATCGGTGCCGAGGTCGTCGCCGGCGACATCCTCGTCGGCAAGGTCACGCCCAAGGGTGAGACCGAGCTGACCCCGGAGGAGCGTCTGCTCCGCGCGATCTTCGGTGAGAAGGCGCGTGAGGTCCGTGACACCTCGCTGAAGGTGCCGCACGGCGAGACCGGCAAGGTCATCGGCGTCCGCGTCTTCGACCGCGAGGAGGGCGACGAGCTTCCCCCGGGCGTGAACCAGCTGGTCCGCGTCTACGTCGCCCAGAAGCGCAAGATCACCGATGGTGACAAGCTCGCCGGCCGTCACGGCAACAAGGGTGTCATCTCGAAGATCCTTCCGATCGAGGACATGCCGTTCCTCGAGGACGGAACTCCGGTCGACATCATCCTGAACCCGCTGGGTGTCCCGTCCCGAATGAACCCGGGACAGGTCCTGGAGATCCACCTCGGCTGGCTCGCCAGCCGTGGCTGGGACGTCTCCGGTCTCGCGGACGACTGGGCGAAGCGCCTGCAGGCCATCGGCGCCGACCAGGTCGCCCCGGGCACCAACGTCGCCACCCCCGTCTTCGACGGTGCGCGTGAGGACGAGCTCGCGGGTCTGCTGCAGCACACGATCCCGAACCGCGACGGCGAGCGCATGGTGCTCCCCTCCGGCAAGGCGCGTCTGTTCGACGGCCGCTCCGGCGAGCCGTTCCCGGACCCGATCTCGGTCGGGTACATGTACATCCTCAAGCTCCACCACCTGGTCGACGACAAGCTGCACGCCCGGTCGACCGGTCCGTACTCGATGATCACCCAGCAGCCGCTGGGTGGTAAGGCCCAGTTCGGTGGCCAGCGCTTCGGTGAGATGGAGGTGTGGGCGCTGGAGGCTTACGGCGCCGCGTACGCCCTCCAGGAGCTGCTGACGATCAAGTCCGACGACGTGACCGGCCGCGTGAAGGTCTACGAGGCCATCGTCAAGGGCGAGAACATCCCTGAGCCCGGCATCCCCGAGTCCTTCAAGGTGCTCATCAAGGAGATGCAGTCCCTGTGCCTCAACGTGGAGGTGCTGTCCTCGGACGGCATGTCCATCGAGATGCGCGACACCGACGAGGACGTCTTCCGCGCAGCGGAGGAGCTCGGTATCGACCTGTCCCGGCGCGAGCCGAGCAGCGTCGAAGAGGTCTGACGGGAGTCCGGTACGGGGACTCGGTGCAACCCACTGAGTCCCCGGCCGGCCCCAGGACCCCCGTTTCAGACCCCAAGACTTACAACCCTGAGAGGGATTGACGCATAGTGCTCGACGTCAACTTCTTCGATGAGCTCCGGATCGGTCTGGCCACCGCTGACGACATCCGTCAGTGGAGCCACGGCGAGGTCAAGAAGCCCGAGACCATCAACTACCGCACGCTCAAGCCCGAGAAGGACGGACTCTTCTGCGAGAAGATCTTCGGTCCGACCCGGGACTGGGAGTGCTACTGCGGCAAGTACAAGCGTGTCCGCTTCAAGGGCATCATCTGTGAGCGGTGTGGCGTCGAGGTCACCCGCGCCAAGGTGCGCCGTGAGCGGATGGGCCACATCGAGCTCGCCGCTCCCGTCACCCACATCTGGTACTTCAAGGGCGTCCCGTCGCGCCTCGGATACCTGCTCGACCTCGCGCCGAAGGACCTCGAGAAGGTCATCTACTTCGCCGCTTACATGATCACGTTCGTCGACGACGAGCGTCGTACGCGTGACCTGCCCTCGCTGGAGGCGCACGTCTCCGTCGAGCGTCAGCAGATCGAGAACCGTCGCGACTCCGACCTGGAGGCCCGCGCCAAGAAGCTCGAGACCGACCTGGCCGAGCTCGAGGCCGAGGGTGCCAAGGCCGACGTGCGCCGCAAGGTGCGCGAGGGCGCCGAGCGTGAGATGAAGCAGCTGCGCGACCGTGCGCAGCGCGAGATCGACCGTCTCGACGAGGTCTGGAACCGCTTCAAGAACCTCAAGGTCCAGGACCTGGAGGGCGACGAGCTCCTCTACCGCGAGCTGCGTGACCGCTTCGGCACGTACTTCGACGGTTCGATGGGTGCCGCGGCGCTGCAGAAGCGCCTGGAGTCCTTCGACCTGGACGAGGAGGCCGAGCGCCTCCGCGAGATCATCCGTACCGGCAAGGGCCAGAAGAAGACCCGTGCGCTCAAGCGCCTCAAGGTCGTCTCCGCGTTCCTGCAGACCGCGAACAGCCCCAAGGGCATGGTTCTCGACTGCGTGCCGGTGATCCCGCCGGACCTGCGTCCGATGGTGCAGCTGGACGGTGGCCGCTTCGCGACCTCCGACCTGAACGACCTGTACCGCCGTGTGATCAACCGCAACAACCGTCTGAAGCGTCTGCTCGACCTCGGTGCCCCCGAGATCATCGTGAACAACGAGAAGCGGATGCTCCAGGAGGCGGTCGACGCCCTCTTCGACAACGGCCGTCGTGGTCGCCCGGTCACGGGCCCCGGCAACCGTCCGCTGAAGTCCCTCAGCGACATGCTGAAGGGTAAGCAGGGTCGATTCCGTCAGAACCTGCTCGGTAAGCGTGTGGACTACTCCGCGCGTTCCGTCATCGTCGTCGGTCCGCAGCTGAAGCTGCACCAGTGTGGTCTGCCGAAGGCCATGGCGCTGGAGCTCTTCAAGCCGTTCGTGATGAAGCGCCTGGTCGACCTGAACCACGCGCAGAACATCAAGAGCGCCAAGCGGATGGTCGAGCGCGGCCGCACGGTCGTGTACGACGTCCTCGAAGAGGTCATCGCCGAGCACCCGGTTCTGCTGAACCGTGCGCCCACGCTGCACCGCCTCGGCATCCAGGCCTTCGAGCCCCAGCTGGTCGAGGGCAAGGCCATCCAGATCCACCCGCTCGTCTGCACCGCGTTCAACGCGGACTTCGACGGTGACCAGATGGCCGTGCACCTGCCGCTCTCCGCGGAGGCGCAGGCCGAGGCCCGCATCCTGATGCTGTCCTCGAACAACATCCTGAAGCCGGCCGACGGCCGTCCGGTCACGATGCCGACCCAGGACATGGTCCTCGGTCTGTTCTTCCTGACCACCGACGGCGAGCTGCGCGACACCAAGGGCGAGGGCCGTGCGTTCGGCTCCACCGCGGAGGCCACCATGGCCTTCGACGCCGGCGAGCTCGCGCTGCAGTCCTCGGTCGACATCCGCTTCCCGATCGGCACCGTTCCGCCGCGTGGCTGGGTTCCCCCGGTCGCGGAGGAGGGCGAGCCGGAGTGGCAGCAGGGTGACTCGTTCCGTCTGCGTACGTCGCTGGGCCGCGCGCTCTTCAACGAGCTGCTGCCCGAGGACTACCCCTTCGTCGACTACTCGGTCGGCAAGAAGCAGCTCTCCGAGATCGTCAACGACCTCGCCGAGCGCTACCCCAAGGTCATCGTGGCGGCGACGCTCGACAACCTGAAGGCGGCGGGCTTCTACTGGGCGACCCGTTCCGGCGTCACCGTGGCCATCTCCGACGTCGTCGTGCCCGAGGCCAAGAAGGCCATCGTCAAGGGCTACGAGGAGCAGGACGAGAAGGTCCAGAAGCAGTACGAGCGCGGTCTGATCACCAAGGAAGAGCGCACTCAGGAGCTCATCGCGATCTGGACCAAGGCGACCAACGAGGTTGCCGAGGCGATGAACGCGAACTTCCCGAAGACGAACCCCATCTTCATGATGGTTGACTCGGGTGCCCGAGGAAACATGATGCAGATGCGTCAGATCGCCGGTATGCGTGGTCTGGTGTCGAACGCCAAGAACGAGACGATCCCGCGTCCCATCAAGGCGTCCTTCCGTGAGGGCCTCACCGTCCTCGAGTACTTCATCTCGACGCACGGTGCCCGTAAGGGTCTCGCCGACACCGCCCTGCGTACCGCCGACTCGGGTTACCTGACCCGTCGTCTGGTGGACGTCTCGCAGGACGTGATCATCCGCGAGGAGGACTGTGGCACGGAGCGCGGTCTGAAGCTGAAGATCGCCGAGAAGGGTGCCGACGGCATCCTGCGGAAGACGGACGACGTCGAGACCTCCGTGTACGCGCGGATGCTCGCCGAGGACGTCGTCGTGGACGGCAAGGTCATCGCGCCGGCCAACGTCGACTTGGGTGACGTGCTCATCGACGCCCTCGTGGGCGCCGGCGTGGAGGAGGTCAAGACCCGCTCGGTCCTGACCTGTGAGTCCGCCGTCGGTACCTGTGCCTTCTGCTACGGCCGTTCGCTGGCCACCGGCAAGCTGGTCGACATCGGTGAGGCGGTCGGCATCATCGCCGCCCAGTCCATCGGTGAGCCCGGTACCCAGCTGACGATGCGTACCTTCCACACCGGTGGTGTGGCCGGTGACGACATCACCCAGGGTCTGCCCCGTGTCGTCGAGCTCTTCGAGGCTCGTCAGCCCAAGGGTGTCGCCCCGATCTCGGAGGCGGCCGGCCGCGTCCGTATCGAGGAGACCGAGAAGACCAAGAAGATCGTCGTCACCCCGGACGACGGCAGCGACGAGACGGCGTTCCCGATCTCGAAGCGTGCCCGTCTGCTGGTGGGCGAGGGCGACCACGTCGAGGTGGGCCAGAAGCTCACCGTGGGTGCCACCAACCCGCACGACGTGCTGCGGATCCTCGGTCAGCGCGCGGTCCAGGTCCACCTGGTCGGCGAAGTCCAGAAGGTCTACAACTCGCAGGGTGTGTCGATCCACGACAAGCACATCGAGATCATCATCCGGCAGATGCTGCGCCGCGTGACGATCATCGAGTCCGGCGACGCGGAGCTGCTGCCGGGCGAGCTCGTCGAGCGCTCGAAGTTCGAGACCGAGAACCGTCGTGTGGTCACCGAGGGCGGTCACCCCGCCTCCGGCCGTCCGCAGCTGATGGGTATCACCAAGGCCTCGCTGGCGACGGAGTCCTGGCTGTCGGCCGCCTCCTTCCAGGAGACGACCCGAGTCCTGACGGATGCGGCGATCAACGCCAAGTCCGACAGCCTCATCGGCCTCAAGGAGAACGTCATCATCGGTAAGCTCATCCCGGCCGGTACGGGTCTCGCCCGCTACCGCAACATCCGGGTCGAGCCGACCGAGGAGGCCAAGGCCGCGATGTACTCGGCCGTCGGCTACGACGACATCGACTACTCGCCGTTCGGCACCGGCTCCGGCCAGGCCGTTCCGCTGGAGGACTACGACTACGGTCCGTACAACCAGTAAGCGAGTCGCTTGATCGACCGAAGGGCGGTCACCCCGTTTCGTACGGGGTGGCCGCCCTTCGGCGTTTCATCGGCTCGCGATCTCCCAGAGGGCGAAGCCGAGGCCTGCCGTGGCCGTGAGGGTGGCGATCGAGGCCAGGGGCCAGCGGGTGCGTTCCAGGGCGTCGAGGCGGGCCTCGTGGTCGGCGAGCTGTTTGTCGGTCTGGTCGCTGCGCTGGACGAGCAGCGCGAGGGAGCCGTCGACGCGGGCGAAGCCGGCCTCCAGCGTGCCGCGCAGCCGTTCCAGTTCCAGCGCCACCGCCACCGGGTCGTTCGGGTCAGATTCGGTCATCCGCCGCCCCCGGGGTGGTGCGCAGCCAGGAGGGCAGCAGGTTCTGTACGGCCGGTACCGCCATCACCCGGGTCAGGGCGGCGGCCACGGCGAGCGCCCCGGCGACCCAGGGGAGGGTCGCCGGGAGCCCGGAGGCGTCGACGATCGCGGGGAGCACGACGGCGATGCCGACGGCGCTCTGCAGGACGGTGCGGGCGGTCCGCTTGGTGTTCTCGGACAGGGCCATGGGGGCTCCTCAGAGGGTGTGGGGGACTTTGAGCGCGTTCCAGGAGGTGGCACCGGGCCAGCCGTCGGCGTCGGAGCCGCGGAAGCCGAGCTTGCGCTGCCAGGCGGCGTACGACTGGCGGTCGGACTCGGACCAGCGGGGGCTCGGGCCGACCGTGTAGCGGCCGCAGCCCTCGGCGACCAGCCGGCGGCCCATCGCGGTGACGATCGGGGAGCTGGGGTTGGTCTTGAAGAACGCGGTGCCGGGGAAGCGCTGGTAGCGCGGCGGGGCGGGCTTCTGCGGGGCCGGGGGCTGCTTGGACGGGGCCGCGCCGAGCCGCTTCTGTACCCGGTCGCGCATGCCCGGCATGGCGAAGCCGCGCGGGTCGCTCTTCCAGTCGGACCACTCCAGGTGGCCGATGACGGACTTGGCGCCCCAGCCGTGGGCCCGGCAGAGCGCGGCGGAGGTCCGCTCGATGGCGTCGAGCTGGGCGGCGGGCCAGGGGTCGTCGCCGTTGCCGAGGTTGATGCACTCGAAGCCGTAGAAGCGGGAGTTGCCGTCGACGGCGCCCGCGCTGCCCTGGTGCATGCGCGGGGCCGGCGGCCTGGCCCCGTACGTCTCGGTGATCACGGCCTGGAGGACCGAGGGATCACCGCCGCCCGCGTGGTTGGCGCGGCCGTTGGCGACCAGATGGACCGTGCCGTCCTTGGCGATCACGCCGTGGCAGAGCGGGCCCGGCAGGCCGGTGTAGCCGTTGTAGCAGAGCTCGACGGACGAGGCGGTGCCGCTGGAGACGGTGTGGTGGATCATCACGCCGACGACGGGGCCCCAGGCTCCCGCCTGGTTGCGGTGGTGGGTGCGCCAGCCGTCGTGTTCGACGACCTTGACGCCTTCGGCGCGGAGCGCGGCGACGAGCCGGTCCGCGGTGAGGGGAGTGGCCATCCGGTGTCCTCCAGACATGCGAAAGCCCCGGCCTTCGGGGCACGGGGCGGGCGTACGGGTGGGGCGTGGTGCGCGTTTCTGTCTACGGGGTGGGTTCCGGCTGGGGGGAGGGAGTCGGGGTCGGCTCGGGCGTCGGCTGCGCCGGGGCCCAGGTCGCGCAGAGGGCGGCGTAGGCGGTGCGGCGGTTCTCGAAGTCGGCGAGGGCGGTGGTGACGGCGCTCTGGACGGCGGTCGGGTCGGGGGTGACCGGTTCGCCGTCCAGGCCGTTGACGACCACCGTCGCGTAGCCGCGCAGGCTGGCCTCCCCGACGCCGCTCTTGCTGGTCTGGGCGGTGACGTACACCGACGGGTACTGGCCGGTGACCGGGTCCCGCTCCAGCGTGTTGCCGAGGGTGTTGTCGTAGACGCGGATGTCGAGGGTGTGGCTGCCCTCGGTGACGACGGCGCGGCCCGCGTAGTCGATGGCCACGCCCCAGGGCTGTGCGGGGTCGATGATCATGGTGTGCTCCTCAGCATCAGGTCTGGGTGCCGTAGATCAGGACGGGCTGGGCGTAGACGGTGCCGCCGCCGGCCAGGGCCTGGATCTCGATCAGCATGGTCTGGCCGAACCTGGTCTTCATGTCGCCGGGGATCAGGCCGGTGTGGTCGTAGGTCGTGCCCGCGGTGACGATGGGGCCGAACTGCTGGCCGTCGACCAGGACCTTCACCTGGCCGGTGGCGCCGGAGGACACCGCCGTGTTCACGGACAGCCGCAGCTTCGGCTGCCAGATGGGGTTGAAGGACCTGGCGACCGTGGTGAAGGCGGCGCTGGTGGTGGAGGGCCAGTGGGCCTTGTCGACGTTCATCGGCGGCATCAGCTGCAGCCAGGGCCGGGCGAGGCCGCCGGTCATGATGTCGTCCGCGAAGATCTCGTGGCCGTAGCCGTCGAAGATCCGGAACAGCGGCCGGTTGATGGTGACGCTGCCGGTCTGCGCGGGCGGGCGGATCTCGCTGACCGCCGGCCGGGTGTTCACGGCCGTGGACAGGGCCTTGAGCCGGCGTTCCATCTGGTTGAGCCGGTCGATGATGTCCTCGGGCAGCTGGGGCATCAGGCCTCCTCAAGGTAGAGCTCGGCGGTGTCGGGGCGGCCGCGCTCGGGGGGAGTGACCTTGACGCCGATGATGCGGTAGCGGGCGTCGAGGCCCTGGGAGTACCACTCGTCCGTGATCCGGATGCGGGCGATGCGGCCGATGAGCGCCGGTGGGACGACCCCGCCGAGGTGGATGCTGATCGAGGGGATCACGACGGCGCCCTGGGCCTCGGCGAGTTCCCGCTTGGCCAGCGAGTCGAGGGTGAGCGTGTCGGTGACCTCGTTGTGGTCGGAGGACAGGTCGATCAGCGGCCAACCGTCCGCGAGCAGATCGCTGGCGACCTGCTGGGTGGAGTGGATCGGCCGGGATTCGGTACCGGCGTTGGAGTTCGTCGACGCCCCGCGGGCCATCGCGGTGGTGCCGCCGCGGGTCGCGTCGTACGGGAAGGAGTACGACAGGATGACGCCGGGCCGGTCGAAGAGCAGATCGGTGGCGCCGTTGACGATCTTGGGCCAGCCGAGCCGGAGCTGCCGGACCCGCTTGCCGTCGGCCGGGTCGCGGTAGACCAGGATCTGGTGCTCGAAGCCGTTCTGCAGCGAGGCCAGTTGGTCGAGCGCCTCCAGATAGACGGTCTCGTCGCCGTTGCGCCAGGAGGCCGTCCGCAGGACCTCGGACTCCTCCGTGCCGTAGGTGATCCCGAGGCGGCGCGGCTGCTTCCCCTCCGGCAGGGGCACCGTGGGGTCGTCCTGGACGTCGAGTTCCTTCCACAGCCGGCGTGCGATCTCCAGCTGGTCGGTCGGGGTCGTGAACGAGATGTCCGTACGGATGCGGCGGCGGCTCGCGTACGAGTCGAAGGTGGCGGCCTGGACGCCGAGGGTCAGCACCCCGCGCCCGCTGGACTGCAGGGTGGCGGTCCACACGATGCCGCCCCACCACAGGTCGCCGCCGCGCTCCAGGTAGACCGCGGTGCGGCCCTCCTGGACCTTCTTGACCCGATCGGCGATGTCCTTGTTGGGGATCGGGATGGTGCCGGAGAGCGAGCCGGCCTTGCCGATGTAGTCGTCGAAGGAGACGTCCCGCAGGGGCAGGATGTCGAGGGTCTGGTCGGTGATCAGGTCGCAGAAGATCGCCCGGTAGGGCGTTTCGAGTGCCATGGCGGCCCCCTTACAGGACGTAGGTGGCGGAGACCCACACGGTCCGGCCGTTGGGGATGGTCGCGTTGGGGCTCCAGTCGCGCAGGGTGACCAGAGAGCTGGTGGCCGCGATCGTGGCGGCCCCGGAGCCGTCGGTGTCGGAGGCCGTCGTCTCGAAGGACATGGCCGGAGACCAGCCGGCCGGCAGGTTGCCCAGGGGCGTGTCGGCGATGCGGCCGTCGGCAGCGGCGGTGATCGTCCCGCCGGTGCGGGTGACGCCGAAGCGCACCATGACGACGCCGGCGCGGGTGCGCCGGGCGGAGAAGGACGGGCTGCCCCAGCCGGTGGCCGCGGTCGCGCCGTTGCTGGCGACCTCGATGTCGTACGGCGGGTGGTAGTTCACCCACGCCGTTCCGTTCCAACGCTGGAGCGTGCCGGCTGCGTCCCGGAACTGCCCGACGTAACCGCCGGTGGACACCGTGCCGCTGGGCGCGATGCCGCCGATCTCCTTCGGGTACGCGACCCAGGCGGTGCCGTCCCAGCGCTGCAGGAAGTGGGCGTTGTCGTTGTCCTGGTACTGGCCCGGGTAACTGCCGGGTACCGCACCGTTGTTGTAGACCGGCAGGATGCCGCCGACGCCCGCGGTCGTGACGCGCAGGTCGGAGACGGTCCCCGTCGTGGTCCAGGGGATGCCGCCGGTGCCGGCGGAGGCCGTGGCGGGGACCTTGACCGAGAACAGCGTGAGCGAGAGGCCCGGCGCGGCCGGCGGCTCCGGTACGGCCTTCGCCTCTCCCTGGATGATCTCGATCGTGGCCTCGCTCTTCTGCGAGCCGTCGAACTGGTCGTCGTACACGCGCAGGACGACGAGGTCGATGCGCGGATGGAGCGGGGCGCCGTCCGCGAAGGTGAGGACGGTGTCCGAGTCGAGCGTGACGTGGTACGGGCCCTGGGCGACCGGGCCCTGGATCACTGCCCGGCCGTGGAAGAGGGTGGCGGTCATCGGCCCGTTGCCGCTCAGCCACAGGCCGCCGACGCGGAACTTGCCGTCGTACGTGCCGGGCACGATGCCGGAGCGGGCGCTGAGGGGTCCGGCGGGGGTGGTCGCTCCTATGTCGGTGTGGCGGGTGTCGATACGGGTCTGCCCGGTGGGGGACAGCCAGCCGCTGCGAAGGGCCATGGTGGTCTCCAGGTGGTCGGTCGGGTCACGCCTGCAGGTCGACGCGCATGAAGGAGTTGTCGAACCAGGCCTTCAGGCCCGCGTCGCTGGACCGGTAGTAGGCGGTGACGGTGTAGCTCGCGCCCGCGGTCAGGTTGTAGAGGCGCTGCGTGGTCGAGGCGGAGAAGCCGTCCACGTGCTCGGTCGGCCGCGCCGCCTTCACGGACAGCTCGTCCTCCAACTCGCGCACCACGGTGGTCCCCTGGGTGAGGCGTACGCCCATCCAGCCCGTGCCCTTGATGCCCGCCGTGCCGGAGGCGATGTGCAGCTCGATGCGCGAGCCGAAGGTCAGCAGGACGGCCCTGGACGGCGGCGCGGTGAAGGTGAGCTTCATAGGGTTGGCCGTCCGCTCGACCAGCGCGTCCACGTACGTCGTGGACGTGGTGTACCCCGCGTCGAGGGAGTCGATGAAGAGCGGCCCCGGCACGGCCGGCGCCCAGGCCGAACCGTTCCAGCGCTGGAGCTGACCGCCGGTGCTGTCCCGGTACTGACCGATGTAGCTGGCCGCGGTGGTGGAGAAGGAGTTCGGGACGATGCCGCCGACGGCCGCGGGGTACGAGACCCACTTGCCGCCGTCCCAGCGCTGGAACTGGCCGTCCGCGGTGTCCTGGTACTGGCCCGGGTACGCACCGGGGGCCACCTGCCCCTCGACCGGAATGATGCCGCCGACGGCCACGACCGGGGTGCGCAGGTCCTTGAGCGCGGTGGCCCACGGGATGCCGCCGTTGCCCGCGCTGACACCGGCCGGCACGGTCACCTCGTACAGCGGGAGGCTGCGCGGCGGGACGGGCATCGCCTTCGGCGTCTGCTCGGGCACGCCCTCGATGACCTCGATCACGGCCTCGTTGCGCTGACCCTCGTAGAGCCGGTCGTAGATCCGCAGGACGACGAGGTCGACCCGGCCGTACTGGGGGTTGCCCGGGGCGAAGGTGACGGTCTCGGAGGTCGGCAGGGTCACCGGGTAGACGCCCTGGGAGATCTCGCCCTGGATGACCGCCCGCCCCTCGGAGACGGTCGCCGCCATGGCGGAGGCGTTCGTCATCCAGAAGCCGGAGAGCCGGTACTGGCCGGTGTAGGAGCCCGGCAGGATGCCGGAGCGGACCTGGACGGGGTTGAGCATGGTGGTGGCACCGGTCTGGGTGAGCCGGGTGTCCTCACGGGTCTGGCCGGTCTCGGCGACCCAGCTGCTGCGCAGGTTCATGGGGTTCTCCAATCGGGGGAGGGGACGACGTCAGGACGGGTGTCGGGGCGTGCGACGGCGTCGGGGTGTGGGGCGACGTCAGGGCGTGTGGCGACGTCAGGACCTCGCGGAGTCAGGGCGTGTGGCGACGTCAGGCAGGGGACGGCGTCAGGCGGGGGACGGCGTCAGGCGGGGTACGGCGTCAGGACTTCAGCCACTCGGCGGTCAGGGCGCAGGCGTAGCCGGAGCCGCCGAGGGTCTTGATCGCGGCGGTGTGGCTGTGGAGGCCCGACAGCTGGATCGTGTTGCCGGCGGTGAGCCTGATCAGGCCGGAGCCGCCGATGGAGACGGCGCCGTTGCCGGCGGGACCGAGCCAGGTCAGCCGTGACTGCCCGACGCCGCCGACGGTGACGCGGGCGCCGCGCATGCCGCTCTGGCCGTCGTTGGCCCAGGTGACGTGTCCGGCGATCCGCCACATGCCGCTGCGCGGCACGACGTACGTGTGGGTCCCGTTCCAGCTGTTGGTGTCGTCGGCCTCGACGGTCGGCAGGTTGATCGGGGTCCAGGTGTTGGCCTGGATGGTCTGCTGCTGGGCGGAGAGCCACTGCGTGGCGGCGAACAGGATCTTCCCCGTGCCCTCGACGTACTGCCAGGCGGAGCCGTCCCAGCGCTGCAGGATCCCCGAGTCGTCCCGGAACTGCCCGGGGTAGCCGCCGGTCGAGACCTGGGTGCCGGGCGCGATGCCGCCGATCGCCTTCGGGTACGAGACCCAGGCCGTGCCGTCCCAGCGCTGGAGCATGCCGCCCGCGTCGCGGTACTGCCCGACGTACGCACCCTTGAAGCCGCTCGTCGGCATGATGCCGCCGAGCGCCACCACCGGCCAGTGCTGGGTGGTGACCGCGGTGGTCCAGGCGATGCCGCCGTTGCCGGCCGATATGCCCTTGGGGACCTTGACCGTGTAGAGCGGCAGGGTGCTGCCCGGGCCGGAGGCCGGCGCCACGGGGTTGGCGTGCGGGGCGCCCTTGACCAGGCGGATGACGGCATCGGTGGTGCCGGTCTTGTCGTAGGCGTCGTCGACGACGGCCAGTTCGATCAGATCGATCCGGTCGTACTGCGGATCGCCGTCCTCGATGGTGAGCGTCTCCGGCGAGATCGCGCTGACCAGGTACGCGCCCTGACGGGTGTCCTTGCCCTGGACGATCGCGCGGCCGCTGCCGATGGTGCACTGCATCGCGGCGGTCCCGGTCAGGACGAAGCCGCCCGGCACGATGCCGGCCCGGGAGCGCAGCGGGGTCTCCTCGGGGGACTGACCACTGGGAGTGAGCAGGGCGGCCAGGGTGAGGCGGGTGTCCTCACGGGTCTGACCGGTCGACTGCAGCCAGGCGGCCCGTACAGTCATGGTTCACCTCTTTCGGTGGAGGGGACGGGGGCGGATCACCACTCGGCGCTGCGCCAGCGGACCGTCATCAGGGCGTCCTCGGTGGCCTCGTCGGGCCGGAAGGACAGCTCGGTGCGCCCCGGTTCGAGCAGGAACAGCTCCTCCGGGCTGGAGTCCGCCATCGCGGTGTGCCGGCGGGAGGCGGTGCCGTTGAGCGTGACCGTGCCCCCGGCGGTGTCGACGACGAGCTCCTCGCCCGCGGCCAGGTCGATCGCGTACCGCAGACGGCGCCGGCTGCCCCGCTCGGTGACGGTCGGCATGGAGCACGGGCCGCGGAAGGTGATCACCGGGTGGGTGGCGGCGGAGCCGGTGTTCTCGGCGACGGCGTCGCCGGTCGACTTGGCCTCGCCCCAGTTGAGCGGCCAGGTCAGCGGCCAGGTGAGGCCGGACTCGGGCTGCGGGGCGGTGGTGGTGGCGACCTGCTCGTTGACGGCGTAGCGGCGCGGGTCGGCCGCGAGCCACTGGATCGACATCTTCGAGCTGCCCTGGGTGGCGAAGCCCTGGTCGGCGGGGACCACGCGCTGGGCGATCCGGGCGCGTACGGCGAGCAGTTCGCCGTGCAGCCGGATGGTGAGCCAGCGCTCCTCGTCGAGCAGGGCGAGGGCCTGCCGCAGGGCGCGGATGGCCTGGGGGGCCGCGCTGTACTCAGGCATCAGCACGATCGTGCCGCCGACCTTGCGCGGCTTGGCGTACCGGGAGCCCGGCCAGGCGCCGTGCGAGGTGGGGCGGTCGGCGTCGGAGGAGTCGTACTCGGGCAGGTCCTCCCACCCGGTCAGACCGGAACGGTCGACGGCGAACGGGGTGCCGGGGCCGATGAGAAGCCCGGCCCACTGGATCTGCCCGTCCTGGGTGATCAGTGAGCCGGGCGCGAGGTCGGCCGTGTAGGTGTTTCCGGCGTATGCGGTTGTGGTCTCGGCCATGGGGGCCGTCACCTCACTTCTGAGAGGCTGTCAGGTGGGCGGTCGGCGCTGGGTGGTCAGTGGTGCGAGGCCGCGAGGAAGAGCAGGTCCTCGGCGGTGGACCGGGGTCCGGCGCCGGGCTTCTCGTAGAAGTCCCGTATCCGGTGCGGCGGTCGGGGCGGCCCGTCGGCGGCCTGGACGCGGCGGTTCTCAAGCACGGTGAGCGGGTCGATGCGCGGGGCGTCCGTGGCGCCGGGGAAGACGACACCGCCCTCGGCGAGCATCGGGATCTTGTCGAGGTCGACGCCGAACTTCTTGCCGAGCAGGTTGAAGCTCAGCTTGTTGAGGCCGTCGATGATCCAGTTGGCGAAGGCGATGAGACCGTTGATCGGTCCCTTGACGACGCCGACGACGCTGCTGAGCGCGCCCTTGATCAGATCGCCGATTCCGCGCATGGCCCCGCTGACCGCGTCCTTGGCGGTGCGGAAGAAGCCGGGGATCTTGTCGGTGACGAAGGTCAGGATCGGCTTGACGGCGTTCTTGATCCCGCCCATGGAGCCGGAGGCGATCCCGCGCAGGGCGTTGGAGGCGGAGGTGACGGAGGAGCGGACGTTGGAGAACCCGTTGATGGCGGATCCGATGATCTTCAGGGCGGAGGTGAACAGGGTCAGATACGCCTTGAAGTAGGTCCCGACGGCCTGGCCGAGCAGCTTCATGATCGGCTGGAGGAAGGTCCACACGGACTGGAAGCCCTTGAGGACCTGCTGGAAGACCTGGTTCATGATCCGCTGGCCGGTCTCGCTGTTCATCGCGTACGTGATGAGAGCCGCCGCGACGGGCAGGATGACGCCGATGAGGAACCCGAGCGGGTTTCCCCGCATGACGACATTGATGACCATCATGACGCCGGCGGCGATGGTCATGGCGGTCCCGTAACTGGCCATCAGACCGACGAGGACGTCGGTGAAGGGGAGCAGCGGCATCAGGATGGTGAGGATCGCCGTGACGCCCGCACCGACTTTGGCGAGTACCGACTTGGCCCTGCCGGCCCGGTCGCCGAAGGACTTCACGCCGCGCTGGGCCGACGACCGGCTCAGCTTCGTGACCGAGCCGCCCGCCGAGGTCGCATCGGTACGGAAACGTCCGACGGCGGTGCTGGCGCCACGGGCTTCCGAAGCGAGGCGACCGACCTTGCCCGTGCCACCGCGGAGTGCTCGCGTGAGCTTGCCCAGCGCGGTGTTGGCCGGCTTGATGTTGCTGCGCATGGTGCGGATGGCGGCGGGGACACCGGCGAGCAGCCGGTTGCTGTAGATCGGTGTCAGCGCGACGGCACTCATCCGCGCGCCTTGGCCAGGTACATCAGCGCGTCCGCCGTCGACTGCGGGTCACTGCCCCGGGCCGCGTGGTAGTGCTCGATGTGCAGCCCGGCACCCGCGGCCCCGACCAGGCCGGTACGGGCCGTCATCTGGGCGCGGCGGGCGGTGAGGGCGAGCAGCCGGTCCAGCTTGGAGAGCGGGAGGACGGCCTCGGCCTCGCCGGCCTCGGCGAGGATCGCCGGGACACCGCCGCTCCGGGGCATGACGACACCACCCGTGGCGAGCATGGGGATGGTCGGGATGTTGACGCCGAAGGTCTTGCCGCCGACGAGCGGCACCCAGCCGGGGACGCTGACCTTGACCCGGTTGAGGCTGCCGATCATCCGGTTGATCAGCCCGATCACGGAGTTGATCGGGCCCGAGACACCGCTCTTGATGCCGTTGAACGCCCGGGACGCGATGTCCTTGAGGCCGTTCCAGATGGACGACATCTTGTCCTTGACGGCCCGGAAGGCGTTCGGGATCGCGGTCTTGATCCAGTTGACGACCGGGCTGATGACGGCCTTGATGCCGTTCCAGACGGTGCGGATGACCGTCCGGATCGCGTTCATGACCGTCGTGATGACCGTCTTCCAGATCTTCACGTAGGTCTTGATGACGGTGGCGACCGCCTTGACCACCGTGGAGATGGCCGACTTGATGCCGTTCCAGACCGTCTTGATCAGCTGGCCGGCCTTCTTCATGATCGGGCCGATGGCCTTCATGACCGAGCTGATCACGGTCTTGATGGCGGCGAAGGCCTTCTTCATGATCGTCTGCATCGTCTTCGAGCGCGTCGCCATCTCGACGACCTTCTCGATGAGCGGCATGAACAGCTCGATCAGGCGGGCGAGGAAGTTGCCCTTCATGGACTTGTTGAGCTTGTCCTGACCCTTGGCGGCCTTGCCGGCGCCGGACTCGTACTTGCCGAGCTTGGTTCCGGCGGACTGACCGGTCTGGCCGGCCTTGGCCATGGAACGCTCGGCCTGATCCGAGGCGGTCTTGAGGCTCTTGAGCTGGGAGGACGATGACTGTGCGGAGGATTTGAGCTGCTTGACCTTGCTCGATGCGGAGTTCGAGCCGTTGCCGACGCGGGTGACGGCCTGGGCGCTCTGTTCGGCGTTGGTCTTGAGGTTCCTGAGGGCCGACGAGGTGCCGGCCAGTGCTCTGCTGAGGGACATGGTCACCTGATTTCAGTGTGGGGACGGGAGGCGAGGGGGCCGCCGGCCGGAACGCGTGGGCGGTCAGGCCTGGATCGCGGCCTCACCGAGTGCTGTCCTCAGGCGGTTGAGGTCGTCCGTCACGGCCTTGGCGCCGGCCTTCGCCCACGCCTTCTTCGCCTCGTCTTCCGCCGCGATGAACCGCTTGGCGTCGGCGAAGCGTTGCGCGGCGCTGTCGGAGAGCTTCTTCGCCTTCCGGCCGGCCCGGTCGAGTTCCTTCTCGGCCTTGTCGGCTGCCTTCTTGGCCTTCTGGTAGTTCTTCTCCGCCTCGAGGAAGGCTTGGAGCGAAGCCGCGGTGCCCTCGGTGCGGTATCGGCGCCGCGCGTCGTCGCGGGTCGTCCCGGCCCGGGCCAGCTCATCGCGCCTGTCGGTCGCGCGGTCCTGTGCGGCGGTGAGCCGGCGCAGCTGTTCCTTGATGTCCTTCTGCTCGGCGACGAGCTTGCGGTTCTGCTGCTCGGCCTTGACGTTGAAGTGCTTGGCCTGGTCGGCCCACGGCCATCCGTACCGCTGGCGGCCGTTGATGGTTACACCCTTTTCGTCCATTTTGAACCAGGTGTAATCGAACTTGAAGATGCTGGCGCCGAGCGAGAAGACGGCGAGGCCGGAGATCTCCGCCTTGATGAGGGTGATGTCGGCCTTGACGGCGGTGACCGTACTCGTCCAGCCGAAGGCCGCTTCCTTGGTGCTCTTGTAGTCGGCCTCGTTGATCCAGGGGGCGTACCAGAGCGAACCGGATTGCTGGGGGGCGCCGGGGGCGTTGGGGGCGTTGGGGTTCGGCGGGGGTGGCGTGGGAGCTGCCATTGCAGTCCTCGATTCGAGATGTCGTGCCGAAGCGCAGCCGGAAACGCCGAAGCCGCCCTGCCCTCGAGGGGCGCAGGCGGCTCATGTGCGTGGCCGGCGGGCGTTCCCGCGCGGCGAGGCGTGGCGTGTGGGGCGTACGGATGTCAGCGGCGGCGTAGTTCGGCGAGGGCGTCGTTCCACCCCGCCGTGTACGCGCGGATCTCGCGAGCCGCGACCTCTGCGTCGAGGGTGGCGAGCAGTGCGCGCTTGTCGAGGGGACCGGGGCCCTGGAGCAACGCGTTGAGGCGATCGTGGAGCGTGCTCCCGGTACGGCTTCCCCCGGTCTGAGACGTCATGGTGCCCTGCCTTCCGGCGATCGAACGTGCGTACGAAGCATTGTCGAACAGAGGTTCGAGCTTGTCGAGTCTGAAACCTCTGACGGCGTGTCTTCCGGCCAGGATTCCCGGGGGTTTGGTCCTCGATCGGAGCTTGTGTTCGACCGGGGTACTCTGGTGGGCGCGTTCCCCGGAACTGACACACCCGGGGGGCGAAGGGGCGCGAGGGGCGCGTGGGGACCCCGGGGGGTTGGAAGGCAGTGCGGACGCATGGACACGGAGCCGGGCGCTAACCGGCGGGAGCGGGTCAACGACTGGCTCGAGTCCCACCCGGATCTGCCGCACCTCTTCGCACGGCTCTCCGAACTGGTCCACGTCCACGGGTACGCACCGGAGGACCTGGTCGTGATGCCGCGGTCCGTGGTCGACCGCCGCGAGGCCGCCGCGTTCACCGCCGGCTGGGGCGAGGCGATGGCGGAGGAACTCCCGCGCATACGACGCGAGTACGAGAAGCGCGTGGCCGACGCCTACGCGCAGGGTCAGAGTGACGCGCGTGGAATCCGCCGCCCCCAGCGACGCATGGACGTCGGTGAGGGGAACGGTGCCCGCGTCATCCCGCTGCCTTTCGCGCGGCTGCTCGAACCGCCCGCCGTCGTCCTCCAGACCGAGGCGCGGATGCGCACGGAGCGCGAACTCCTCGACCGCAGACCGGAGCAGGACCTTCCGCAGGACGACGAGCCGCAGCACGCGAACGCGGGCCCCCCGCAGCACGACGAGGACACCCGTCCGCACGCGGAGGAACCGGCCACCGAACCCGACGTCCTGCTGACCGCCCAGGAGAGCCGTACCCGCAGGACCGCGCAGTCGGTTCGGAAGGTCGTACGCGGCAAGGGCGGCCGCCCGATAGTGCCGCCGCTCGCAGGGGTCCCCGGACAGACGGGATCCGGGAGCGACCGCGCGGCCTCCGAGTCTGCGGAACCGGACGGACGCGCCCGCAAGGGGCGCAGGCTGTCGGAGCGGGCCAGGGCCCTGGAGCAGGAGCTGACCGCCGAGCGAGCACAGGAAGCGCCCCCGGACCCCGCTCCCTGACGGGAACGGGCTCCGGGGGCCGGGGGATGCGGCATCGCGGAATGCGGCATCGGGCTGTGGCATCAGGGCGCGGGGCCAGGATGCGGGGCCAGGGCGAGGTGCCAGGGCGAGGTGCCAGGACGCGGGCTCAGGACGCCGGATCAGCCGAAGAACCGGGCGAGCGCTCCGGGGGAGACCGCCTCGCGGTTGCTCGCCTCCGTGGAGCCCTCGTCCCGTTCCCCGTACTCATCCTCATCGTCCTCGTACTCGTCCTGGACGTCCGGACGCGGGACGGGCGTCGGGTACTCGGGCTGATCGCCGTCCTCGCCGGTGTTGACGGCTTGGAACATCCAGTTGGCGACGGCCAGATGGTCCACCACCGCCGCGAGGAGATGGTCCGTGACCGACCACTCCGCGGCCTCGCCGTGCAGCTCTTGCTGTACGGCGCTGTCCCGCGGCAGATGCGTGATCAGCGTCCTGAGCCGCCGGCTGGACAGCTCGCCCCGGTGCCAGTCCAGGAGATCGGTGCCGTAGTAGCGGAGGAGATCCGCCTCAAGGGCCTCGGCGTGTTCGTCTACGAACTCGACGAGGCTCAGTCTTCCCCCAGGCCGAGCCCGGTCTCCTTGCCGTAGGCCTCCAGGATGGCGGCGATGTCCTGCATGGTGATGTCGTGCTGCTCGAAGCGGCTGAACTGCTTCTCACCCATCAGGAGCGCGAGCAGGCCGTCCACGTCGTTGTCGTCGAGCTTGCGCAGTGCCTTGGCGGTCGCGCGGGAGAGCTCGGTGGGGAGTGTGTAGGGCTCGCCGTCCAGCTCGAAGGACCAGCTGTGGCCGGCGACCTCCAGGCGCTGGGCGCGAGCGGCGTTGACGTCGAAACGGGCCATGGTGTGCGTACTCCTTGTTCGAGTGGGTGAAAGAGGAGAGGGGTGGGGCGAGGCGGCCGTGGACCGCCCCGCCCCGGGTGGAGCGGGATCAGACGGTCGCGCTGTACTGACTGTCCTTCATGAGGAAGGAGGCCAGCGGCTTGCCGTTGCCGTTCGACATGGCCGTGAAGGTGATGCCCAGCTGCGACGCCGCCTTGCGGGCCAGCTTGATGTCGTCGGACGCGGTGACCTGGCCGCGCGGGATGATGAAGCGGTACGTGACCGCGGTGGTGCCACCGGCCTTGACGTCGGTGAACTCCAGGCCGAGGGCGCGCACGTCCGCGAACGGACGCTCGGCGATCTCGTACTTGTAGGTGTCGGTCGCCGGGGCGCCCACCGCCTCGACCTTGCCGCCGCCCATGAAGAACGGCAGCGTGGACTCGTTGAACTGGAGCATGGAGAACTTCAGCGAGAGGTCACGGGCCGAGTAGACGTAGTGCACCGGGGAGACCGACTGCCACGAGTCGATGGCCTCCAGCTTGTCCTTCTTCGAGAAGGTGACGCCGTCACCGGTGGTGAAGCCGAGGTCCGTCCAGGACGCCCAGTCGGTGGCGGAGTCGGCGCCGAAGGCCGGGATGTCGGTGCCGGCATTGGCCACGTAGAGCTTGCCGACGCCTGCGACGCGGATCTCGGCGGAGTTGTTTCCAGCCATGGTGGGTTTCTCCTTGTGTAGAGAGGGGTGGGGGCGCCGCACCGGGCGGAGTGCCCGGGTACGACAAAGGCCCCGCCGGACGGCGAGGCCTGGTCTGTGGGGTGGGCGTCGGTCAGGGAGCCGTACGGGCTCAGAAGACGCTCAGGGAGAGCTGGATCACGCAGAGGTAGCGGTTGGCGCCCCGGTAGAGGTAGTCGGGCAGCCAGCGCGGCCCGTCCATCTCCTCCACGTCGTGGACGAAGTTGACGCCGATCTGCTTGCCGATGGTGGCGAGCAGCGCGCGCCGGGCGCCGTTGGCGAGCACGTGGGCCGCGTTCTTGGTCGGCCCGTACACCTCGAACTCGATCAGCGGCTTGTCGACGTGCAGGTCGCCGATCCAGGCGCCGCCGCGGCGGTTGACCAGGACGGCGCTCTGCGTGCCGTCGAAGCCGGCCGGCGCCTGGACGGCGATCGTGGCGCCGGCCAGGGCCGGGTCGGCCTTGAGGACGTCGACGACCAGCTTCTCGACGTCCGGGAACGCACTCGGGGGAGTGGTCATGACGGTTCTCCTCGGTGGAAGGGGAGGCGGGACGGGGCGGTGCGGGGCGGTGCGGGGGCCGTCCGGGGCGCTCGACGCGGGGAAGGGGGCGGGGGCGCGGAGCGCTCCCGGACGGCGAACGGCGAAGCCGTCACCCGTTGTTCGGGCACAGCTCCGCCGCTGCACCAACTGTGACAGAGAGCGTGCGCGCACGCAACTAATTCGTCGATCGGGTGGAATCTCCCGGCCGGGAGGGCCGGTGAAGGCCGTCGAGGCCCCTCACCGGCCCGATCGGGCCACCGGCGGCTACCGCCGCAGCCAGCCCTTCTTCGGGGGATCGAGGGGAGCCGGCTCCCGCGCCATCACCAACTCGGCGACGCAGATGCGCATGTGCTCGGTGATCGTCTGCGGGTCGGCGGAGCGCTCGATCTGCATCAAGCGGGACTGCTCCACGAGCCAGCTCGTCGGGGACGTGCGGAACACGAGGCGGCCCTGCTGATCGGGGAAGGCGCCGCGCGCATAGGTCCGGCTCATCTCCTCGGCGCGGGCGACGGCCGCTTCCCTCCCGCCTTCGACGGGGACCTTCGCCACCAGTTCCCATCTGCTGTCGCCGTACGAATCGTTGGCCTCCACCAGCACGTACCAGCTCATGACCCCGTACCCCCTGGGTTTCCGTGTGCGCGTATCCGGCTGTCCGACCCCGCACCGGACTGTAGGTGACGCTCGACGACCGGGACCGGTGAATCCCGGCGCACACGACGAAGCGCCCCGTGTCTCTCAGGGAGACAGGGGGCGCTTCGTCATGCGGTGCTTATGGGCTACGGGCTACGGGCTATGCGGTACGAGGACGCCGGCGGGCGGTCCGTTCCGCGGCGAAGACGTCCTCCAGGCGGAACAGTTGGGCCCTGCCCGCCTTGCCGGCCGCTCGCAGGTGGCCCAGTTGGACCCACTTGCGGATCGTCGCCGGGGCGACCCCGGCCTCCTCGGCGGCCAACGGGCCGGGGATCAGGGCCGGCAGGGGCAGGGGCTTCAGCACGGGCTCTCCTCGGTGTCCTCGGAATCGGGTGTCGTCGCGGACGTGGTGCCGCTCGTGGTGTTCGACGCGGTGCTGCTCGTCGTGTTCGACGCCGTGGTGCTCGTCGTGTTCGACGCCGTGGTGCTCGCCGCGATCCTGGTCGCGGACGCGGTGGTGCTCGCGGTGGTGTCCAGCGCCGCTTCGAGCTCCTCCGTACGGGCGCCCGACGCGTCGGCCAGTTCGCCCCAGCGCTCCTCCGGCCAGAGGTGCCGGTACGCCGGGTCGTCCTGGCAGCCGCACACCTCGTCCGTGCAGACGCACGCCGGGTTCACGCACAGCACCGCCCGCCGGTCCGGGAAGACCCGCAGCGAGACCGAGTCGCACCACGGGCAGCGGCCCGCCACGCGGACGACCGTCTCCGTGTCCCCCAGCGTGCGCGCGCAGCGCCGTGCCATCCGGCGTATCTCGTCGCGCACGTGCCGGGCCAGGTCCGGGTGGGGCGCCAGGTCGTCGAGCAGGCCGACGACGCGCCGGAGCCGTTCGATCACCCCGGCCCGGCGGGGGCGCGGCAGGCCGAGGCGGGCGCAGACGGCCTCCTCCAGCTCCACCACGCCGTCGCTGATGTCCCGGATGGCGTCGGAGACGTGCAAGCGGATCGGGGCGGCCCCGTGGCCCGGCACGGCGAGCCCGTGCCGCTGCTGGAGGAGCAGGGCCTCGCGGCGCTCCTCGCGGATGAGTTCGTCGCGGCCGGGGTGCGGCGCGGTGGGCGGGGTCCCCGCGGGGGAGCGGCGGCCGGGCGCCAGCTCCTCGGCGAGCTCGGGGAACTGCCGTACCAGGGAGGCGGCCCAGAGCGCGATGTCCCGTACGACCCGGTCGGCGGAGTGGACGGTGTCGTCGTCAGCCACGCGGACCTCCGGAGTGCGCGACGCCCGCCGAACTCCGGCCGCGGCGTGGGACGACGGGGCGGCCGTTGCGCCAGAGGCGGCCCGCGCAGACGCCGTCGAACCAGCTCTCGGCGGGGGCCACGGCCGCCTCGCACTCGCGGCGGACGGGACAGGAGGCGCAGGCGCGCAGCGCCGGGGCCGCCTGCTGGGGGCGGCGGGCGAAGACGACGGACGGGGAGAGGCCGGCGCACGCGGCGGCGGCCTGCCATGAGGACGAGTCGGGCAGGAGCATGGTTCTTCTCCACGGTCCGGGCCACCGAGCCCTGGGGCCGGTGCGACTCCTGGGACTCATGAGGCCGACGAGTGCGACGGCGAGTCAGAGAGTGACATGTTGCGTGCGGGCGCGCAACAAGTTTGTGGAGCGGCGTGGAGCGGCCTTCACCGATTCGACACGATTGCGTGCTCAAAAGCACGTAATTCTTTGCGCGCAAGCACGCTAGAGTGTGGTCCCCGGAGGGTGGGGGAGTTAGGGAGCGGTACATGAGCACTCAAGGGCTCGACGAGTTCGCAGGCTGGGTGGAAGGCCTGATGAGAGCGCGCGGCTACGACATCGACAGTCCGCGCGGTGGAGGAAAGTCCCGGATCGCCGACGAGGCCGGCGTGCACCGCGCTGCCGTGACCCGGCTGCTGCAGCGGCAGAGCATGCCCGACCTGGAGACCATGCGCAGGATCGCCCCCCTCCTCGGGGTCTCCGTACGCGACATGCTGATCCGGTCCGGCCGGGTCACCCCGGACGAGCTGCCCCTGGCTGCGGATCTGCTGCCGCCGGGCGACTGGCAGCCCACCATGGAGGACTTCGCCCGCTGGCTCGGCGTACCCGACGAGCGGATGGGCGTGTTCGTCAAGGTCGTCAACCAGTTCCTGGAGCCCGGCGAGGAGGAGAGCGAGCCGCGAACCCCTGGTGAGCAGCGCCGCGCCACCCGGGAATGACCCCCGCGCGCACCCGGCCCGCGGGCCCGTCGGGAGGAGGACTCCGACGGGTCGGCGGGCTCTGGGTCACGGCCCACGCACCGACCGTCCCCGGATTCGTCGTCCCACGTCCGGCGGGCCCTGGTACGCGTGGGCATTTGTTTTGACCGGAGTGCATGCGATAGGTACGCTCAGACCTTGTGCCTGGGGTGTGCCTGGGCTCGCGTGCGTGTCCTCAACCGCATGGCGAGTCCGTCAACGGCCACCGCAATCTGCGCCTTTTCCGCCCTCGGCGGAGGTCCGCAGTATTCGACACACCCGACCGCGTGGGTCGGACAGTGTTCCAGGTTAGTTTTACGACGGCACACAGAAACCGGAGAAGTAGTGCCTACGATCCAGCAGCTGGTCCGGAAGGGCCGGCAGGACAAGGTCGAGAAGAACAAGACGCCCGCACTCGAGGGTTCCCCTCAGCGTCGCGGCGTCTGCACGCGTGTGTTCACGACCACCCCGAAGAAGCCGAACTCGGCCCTCCGTAAGGTCGCGCGTGTGCGTCTGACCTCGGGCATCGAGGTCACGGCCTACATCCCGGGTGAGGGTCACAACCTGCAGGAGCACTCCATCGTGCTCGTGCGTGGTGGCCGTGTGAAGGACCTGCCGGGTGTTCGTTACAAGATCATCCGCGGTTCCCTCGACACGCAGGGCGTCAAGAACCGTAAGCAGGCTCGCAGCCGCTACGGCGCCAAGAAGGAGAAGTAAGAATGCCTCGTAAGGGCCCCGCCCCGAAGCGCCCGGTCATCATCGACCCGGTCTACAGCTCTCCTCTTGTCACCTCGCTGATCAACAAGATCCTGCTGGACGGCAAGCGTTCCACCGCCGAGCGCATCGTCTACGGCGCCATGGAAGGCCTCCGCGAGAAGACCGGCAACGACCCGGTCATCACGCTGAAGCGCGCCCTCGAGAACGTGAAGCCGTCCCTCGAGGTCAAGTCCCGCCGTGTCGGTGGCGCCACCTACCAGGTGCCGATCGAGGTCAAGCCCGGTCGCGCCTCCACCCTCGCTCTGCGCTGGCTCGTGGGCTACTCCCGCGCCCGCCGCGAGAAGACCATGACCGAGCGCCTCATGAACGAGCTCCTCGACGCCTCCAACGGCCTCGGTGCTTCGGTCAAGAAGCGTGAGGACACGCACAAGATGGCCGAGTCCAACAAGGCCTTCGCGCACTACCGCTGGTAGTCGCAACCCACATCGAGACCGAGAGAAGACTGAGCCGATATGGCTACCACTTCGCTTGACCTTGCCAAGGTGCGCAACATCGGCATCATGGCTCACATCGACGCGGGCAAGACGACCACCACCGAGCGGATCCTGTTCTACACCGGCGTTTCGTACAAGATCGGTGAAGTCCACGACGGCGCTGCCACGATGGACTGGATGGAGCAGGAGCAGGAGCGCGGCATCACGATCACGTCCGCCGCGACGACCTGCCACTGGCCGCTCGAGGACGTCGACCACACCATCAACATCATCGACACCCCGGGCCACGTCGACTTCACCGTCGAGGTGGAGCGTTCGCTGCGCGTGCTCGACGGTGCCGTGACGGTGTTCGACGGCGTCGCCGGTGTCGAGCCCCAGTCCGAGACTGTCTGGCGTCAGGCGGACCGCTACGGCGTTCCGCGTATCTGCTTCGTCAACAAGCTCGACCGTACGGGTGCCGAGTTCCACCGCTGCGTCGACATGATCGTGGAGCGCCTCGGCGCCGTCCCGATCGTCATGCAGCTCCCCATCGGTTCCGAGATGGACTTCCAGGGTGTTGTGGACCTCGTCCGCATGAAGGCTCTGGTCTGGTCCGCCGAGGCGACCAAGGGCGAGATGTACGACGTCGTCGACATCCCGGCCACGCACACCGAGGCTGCTGAAGAGTGGCGCGGCAAGCTGGTCGAGACCGTCGCCGAGAACGACGAAGAGATCATGGAGCTCTTCCTCGAGGGCCAGGAGCCCACCGAGGAGCAGCTGTACGCCGCGATCCGTCGTATCACCATTGCCTCCGGCAAGGGTGGCGGCGAGAAGACGATCACCCCCGTCTTCTGTGGCACCGCGTTCAAGAACAAGGGTGTTCAGCCCCTGCTCGACGCGGTCGTCCGCTACCTCCCCTCCCCCCTGGACGTCGAGGCCATCGAGGGCCACGACGTCAAGGACGCCGAGGTTGTCGTCAAGCGCAAGCCTTCCGAGGACGAGCCGCTCTCCGCGCTCGCCTTCAAGATCGCGAGCGACCCGCACCTCGGCAAGCTCACCTTCGTCCGGATCTACTCCGGTCGCCTTGAGGCCGGCACCTCGGTGCTGAACTCCGTCAAGGGCAAGCGTGAGCGCATCGGCAAGATCTACCGCATGCACGCGAACAAGCGTGAGGAGATCGACTCGGTGGGCGCCGGCGACATCGTCGCCGTCATGGGCCTGAAGCAGACCACCACCGGTGAGACGCTGTGCGACGAGAAGAACCCGGTCATCCTGGAGTCCATGGACTTCCCGGCGCCGGTCATTCAGGTCGCGATCGAGCCCAAGTCCAAGGGTGACCAGGAGAAGCTGGGTGTCGCCATCCAGCGTCTCGCGGAGGAGGACCCCTCCTTCCAGGTCCACTCGGACGAGGAGACCGGCCAGACCATCATCGGTGGTATGGGCGAGCTTCACCTCGACATCCTCGTCGACCGTATGCGTCGCGAGTTCAAGGTCGAGGCGAACGTCGGCAAGCCGCAGGTCGCGTACCGCGAGACGATCCGCAAGGCCGTCGAGCGCGTGGACTTCACCCACAAGAAGCAGACCGGTGGTACCGGTCAGTTCGCCAAGGTGCAGATCGCGATCGAGCCCATCGAGGGCGGCGACGCCTCGTACGAGTTCGTGAACAAGGTCACCGGTGGCCGCATCCCGAAGGAGTACATCCCTTCGGTCGACGCCGGTGCGCAGGAGGCCATGCAGTTCGGCATCCTGGCCGGCTACGAGATGACTGGCGTCCGCGTCATCCTTCTCGACGGTGGCTACCACGAGGTCGACTCCTCCGAACTCGCGTTCAAGATCGCCGGTTCGCAGGCCTTCAAGGAGGCCGCGCGCAAGGCTTCGCCGGTCATCCTCGAGCCGATGATGTCCGTCGAGGTCACCACGCCCGAGGACTACATGGGCGAGGTCATCGGTGACATCAACTCCCGCCGTGGTCAGATTCAGGCCATGGAGGAGCGCAGCGGCGCTCGCGTCGTGAAGGGCCTCGTGCCCCTCTCGGAGATGTTCGGCTACGTCGGAGACCTCCGCAGCAAGACCTCGGGTCGCGCAAGCTACTCGATGCAGTTCGACTCCTACGCCGAGGTTCCCCGGAACGTCGCCGAGGAGATCATCGCGAAGGCCAAGGGCGAGTAACTCACCCGAGTGCACGCTTTAGGCTTGACACCAGTCGCCGGGGTTCAGACCCCGAAACCCGAGGAACGGGCCCCGGCGGATGGCATCCCAGCAAAGATCACCTGGCGCCGATGAGTAAGGCGTACAGAACCACTCTCCAGGAGGACCCCCGTGGCGAAGGCGAAGTTCGAGCGGACTAAGCCGCACGTCAACATCGGCACCATCGGTCACATCGACCACGGTAAGACGACCCTCACGGCCGCCATTACCAAGGTGCTGCACGACGCGTACCCGGACCTGAACGAGGCCTCGGCCTTCGACCAGATCGACAAGGCTCCTGAGGAGCGCCAGCGCGGTATCACCATCTCCATCGCGCACGTCGAGTACCAGACGGAGTCGCGTCACTACGCGCACGTCGACTGCCCCGGTCACGCTGACTACATCAAGAACATGATCACGGGTGCGGCGCAGATGGACGGCGCCATCCTCGTGGTCGCCGCCACCGACGGCCCGATGCCGCAGACCAAGGAGCACGTGCTCCTGGCCCGCCAGGTCGGCGTTCCGTACATCGTCGTCGCCCTGAACAAGGCCGACATGGTGGACGACGAGGAGATCCTGGAGCTCGTCGAGCTCGAGGTCCGTGAGCTCCTCTCCGAGTACGAGTTCCCGGGCGACGACCTGCCGGTCGTCAAGGTCTCGGCGCTCAAGGCGCTCGAGGGCGACAAGGAGTGGGGCCAGTCGGTCCTGAACCTGATGGCCGCCGTCGACGAGGCGATCCCGCAGCCCGAGCGTGACGTCGACAAGCCGTTCCTGATGCCGATCGAGGACGTCTTCACGATCACCGGTCGTGGCACCGTCGTCACCGGCCGTATCGAGCGTGGTGTCCTCAAGGTCAACGAGACCGTCGACATCGTCGGTATCAAGACCGAGAAGGTCACCACCACGGTCACCGGCATCGAGATGTTCCGCAAGCTGCTCGACGAGGGCCAGGCCGGTGAGAACGTCGGTCTGCTCCTCCGTGGCATCAAGCGCGAGGATGTCGAGCGCGGCCAGGTCATCATCAAGCCCGGTTCGGTCACGCCGCACACCGAGTTCGAGGCCCAGGCCTACATCCTGTCGAAGGACGAGGGTGGCCGTCACACCCCGTTCTTCAACAACTACCGCCCGCAGTTCTACTTCCGTACCACGGACGTGACCGGCGTCGTGACCCTCCCCGAGGGCACCGAGATGGTCATGCCGGGCGACAACACCTCCATGACCGTCGAGCTGATCCAGCCCGTCGCCATGGAGGAGGGCCTGAAGTTCGCCATCCGTGAGGGTGGCCGGACCGTGGGCGCCGGCCAGGTCGTCAAGATCAACAAGTAATTGTTGACCGTCTGACCTGTGCCGCTCCTGACGGAGCGTCATGAGAGGGCCCCCGGCCCGCCGTTCGCGGCGGTCCGGGGGCCCTCTTCTTTGTGTCGTACGGGGTTGTCCTGCGGGTCGTCCCGCGCGGTCCTACGAGTGCGAGGTCGCCCCGGACCGGTTCACCGGCCGCCACACCCACGGGTGGGCGTCCGCGCCCAGGCCGACGGCGACCGGGCCGCCCGGGGCCAGCCGCAGGGTCGGGGCCTGCACGGCCGCCGCCCCCTGCGTACGGGTCCAGAGCCGGCCGCCCTTGCGCAGCTGGATGCGGCCGCGCAGGTCCCGGCCGAGCAGAACCGTTCCGCCTCCGTCGGCGGCCGCGGCCACGGAGCCGTACCCGTCGAAGGACGCGTTCCCGCGCCGCGACAGCAGCTCCTTGGCGGCCGGCTTGCGGTAGTACACGTCGACCCCGGCGCGGCCCTGGGCCGGTACGGCGGCGACCGGGTCGCCCGCGAGGGGGAGCGGGGCGGCGGGGACGGAGTCGATCCAGTGCTGTACGGCCGTCCGGCCGGCGGCGAGGACGTGGACGCGTCCTTCGGCGTCGACCACGGCGTCCAGACCGTCCTGGATCTCCTGGGTTCGGGGGAGGTCCCGCCACGGGGACCAGGTGCCGCCGGTGGACCGCACCCGCGTCGACACGCCCTTGTCCGCGTTGCGTATGAAGAGGTGGACCCGGCCGTCGGGGGTGGTGACCGCCACCGGGACGCCTATGCGGCGGCCCCGGTCGTCCTTGCGCTCGGGATTGCCCAGGCCCCGCCAGGCGAGGAACGGGCCGTCGGGGGAGCGCTGCTCAAGCAGGACGACCTCCCGCTTGTTGGCGCCGCCGCGGCCTGCGAGGGCGGCGATGCGCACCCCGAAGAGCAGGACCCGGCCGTCGGGCAGGGTGGCCGAGCCGAGCGCGGGCGCGAGCGGCCCGCCGCCCAGGTCCTTGGGGTCGCCCCACTGCCCGGAGCCCCGCTCGGTCTCCCGCCAGTGGACCGCGCGCAGTCCGAGCACGCCGTAGGCGTCGAGCCGCCCGTCGGGCCGGGCGACGACGGCCGGGCCCGCGCCGGGCCAGCGGTGGTGGGTGGCCCGTACCCAGCCCTTGCTGTTCTTGAGGGGGCGGCCGCCGCCGACGCCGTAGTCGCCGCAGCCGGAGGGGTTGCCGCACTCCCAGGAGGGGTCGCCGCCGTACGGGAGGAGGTGGCCGGCCTTCTCCTTGAGGACCTGCGGCGGGAGGTTCTTGGGCCAGTGCCGGTTGTAGTACCCGCGGAAGGCTGTCGCCACGAACGCGGGTATCTGCCCGGGGCCCTTCTGGTCCTCGGCGACCCAGCGTATGAGCGCGGCCCAGGAGAAGCAGGCGACGGCGGTGTGGGCGCCGTGATCGGAGTAGCCGGGCTGCTCTGCGTCCCGCTTGCGGGTCGCCGCGTTGCTGATCTGGATGTCCGGGTCGGGGTCGAGGGTCTGGACGACGGTCGGCCGGTAGCGGTCGAGGAGCCCGACGAGGACGTCGATCAGCTGGTCGTGGTCGTAGGTGTCGGAGCGGTCGACGGGGGAGTCGGCGGATATGTGCGTGCGCAGTTCGAGCGCGCGGTCGCTCCAGAGGTCGGGCAGGGCCATGTAGCGCCGGGGGGCGTGCTCGGGCAGGTTGAGGAAGATCAGCTCGACCCGGCGGCCGCGGTGCACCAGCGTGTTGATCTCGGCGCGCCGCCCGCCGTGCAGGGTGACGACGCCCTTCTGCCAGGGGGTGAACTTGTCGAGCCCGAGGAGCGTCGCGTACGCCTGGCGCAGGCCCTGGTGCCGTGACGAGGAGTAGGCGGCCCGGTCGGGCTTGGCGGGGGCCATGCCCTTGATCTGGTTCATGCCCTCGTGCTCGCCCGCGGTGACGTACACGGAGACCAGCGGGACACCGGCGTCGAGCATGCGCTGGGTGTCCGGGTTCATGAAGTACAGGTCGTCGTCCGGGTGCGCGGCTATCTGCATGAGCTGCTCGCGGCGGGTGCTGACGATCGGGACCCCGGGCGCGGGGTCGGCGGCCGGCTGGGCCCGTCGGGGGGCGGCGGGTACGGAACACCCGGCGAGGGCCGTCGTACCGAGAGCGGCGGCGCCCAGGGCGGCGGTGGCGGCGAGAACACCGCGTCGTCTGGGCTGACCCGTCTTGAGCAGCTCGGACCTGTCCACTGTTGCTTCCCCCCGTACCGCACGCACGTTCGCTGGATCCGCGGAGGGCCTGTCGGGGCCTGCTTCCGCGACTGGCTAGACGGGATTAAGCGGGTGGGGGTTGCCCGCGAATTCGCTCATGTGCTCGCACTGTGTGCGAGGGGTGAACGGCCAGGTCACAGGAAGATCAAAAGGCCCTCCCCGCGCGCGTCCGTCGAAGGGGGCCGTGGCACGCTCCGATCCGCACGCGTGATCAGGGGTGGGGGAAGCATGAGCGAGAAGGACCGGTCGGTCTCCGACGAGGAGTGGGCGGCGTTCGTCGAGGCGGCGAAGAGGGACGGGGTCGGTACGGGCCCGGTCCCGAAGGCCCGTAAGGGCAGGTCGTCGGGGCGAGGGGACGCCAGGCCCGGCCGGGCGGAGCAGCCGCAGCCGGAGGGCTGGCGCACCGGCCCGGCCTGGGGGGAGACGAACCGGCGGAGCGGACGGGGGCGCCGGGTGAAGGGGGTCGTGGGGATCGCCGTGGCCGCAGGCGTCCTGCTGGTCGCCCTGCGCCCGCAGCTGGTCACCGACCACCTGCCCGAGGGGCTCGGGGGCCCGGGGGAGACCACGCCGCTCGCGGCCGAGAGCGCGCGTCCCACGGCGGCGCCGTCCGAGGAGGCCTTCCCCGACGGGCCGACGCTGCGCGAGCCGTTCCGGGGCTCCCCGGCGCTGCGGTGGGCCGACGGGGCCGCCGGGATCGAGACTCCGCAGGCCAGGGCCGTCGACTGGATGTCGAAGGACGAGGTCGCGGCCGCGCTCAAGACGGCGAAGGACTTCCTCGTCGCGGCCAATCTCGACCCGGCCGTGATCAACGGCGGCAGGCCGACCCAGGCGCTGGCCCTGCTCGACCCGCACCAGCCCGACGTCCGCTCGGGCATGGAGAAGGGCCTGGCCAGGGCCACCGAGAAGAACGACCCCACACTGCTGTTCAGCCGGTTCGCCCCGGCGGAGGCGAAGCTCGTGGGGCCCGTGGTGAAGACCCGGGGGCGGATGACGCTGGAGGCCGGCACGGGCGCGTACGCGGACCACGTCGTGATCCACACGGACTACACCTTCGTCTACCCCGTCGTGAAGGTACGGCCGGGCGCCGACGAGGTCGCGCGGACGGTCGTACGGCGCCAGATCACCTTCGCGCTCCCCGACCCGGGCCGATACCGGGCGACCCAGGGCAAGTTGTCGCTGAGCCGCATGAATTCGAGCGCCGGCAACGACGACTGCGACCGGCCGAAGGACGGGTTCTTCCACCCGCTGTTCGCCGAGGACCTGGCGGCGTCGCCCGGCACCGAGGCGTCGGGCCCGGCCTCGGACCCGTACGACCGCAGCAAGGACCTCACCGACCTCCCGCAGGAGTGCGGCAGGCTCACGCGCAGCTGAGCTACGGGAGGTCCTCCGCCACGGTCACCTCGCCGCTCCCGAGCGCCACCGTCGCCCGTACGCGCATCGGACCGTCCTCGCGACGGGACAGCAGCACCACGTCCCTGACGCGGGCCGTCGCGCTGCCGAGGAGGGCCTCGGCCGTGGTGGCGAGGGTGTGGGGGTCGCGGCTGCGGCCCAGGGAGAGGTGCGGGGTGAAGCCCCTCGCGCGGTCCCCGCACAGCGGGAATCGGGCCTCCAGGCCCTCCCGCAGGCGGGCCCACGGCTCCTCGCCGTCCGCGCAGGGGTCGAGCCATACGGTGGCGTACTCGCGGTGGCCGAACCAGTGCACGCCCTCCAGGCGGGCCTGGAAGGGCGGGGTCTGCCGCGCCGCCGCCGCGACGAGCGGGGCCGCCCGCTCGAACTCCGCCTCCGGTACGAAGCCGAAGAGGACGTTCACGTGCGGCGGCCAGCGGTGGATCTGGCGGTCATGCGCGCGGCGGACGTGCTGGATCGGGGGCCACAGCCGCTGCGGCGGGAGCCAGGCCACCGCCGTACGGCTCGTCGGCGGCACGGCGAGCACCTCCCCGGGCGGGACGGGTTCCTCGGCCCTGGGCGCAAGCACGGCATCGAGCCGGTCGACCCCCGTGGCCCGGTCCCAGACGACCCGCCCGTCGACCTCGAAGAACACCACCCGGTGCCAGGGGATCTCCCCGCCGGGCTCGAAGTCGGCCAGCGGCATCCGCTGCGGGTCCGCACCGCGCTCGGTGATTCCCATCACGAACCGCTCCGGGTCGAAGCGGGGGTCCCACAGCACCCGGTGGTAGATCTCGTCACTCGTGTGCACACCGGGCGTCTGCCCCGGAAGCCGTCTCCCAGTCGGCCACGGGCCCCGGCGTGCCGTCGGCGGGCGGGGTGATCGTTCGCGTCCTACGCTCCGGGTATGAAGCCCAGGGCAGGGCGCGCGCTCACCTCGATCATGATCGTGCTCACGCTCACGACCGGCATGATCGAGGCCGTCAGCTTCCTCGCGCTGGGGCCGGTCTTCACCGCCATGCAGACCGGGAACCTGCTGCTGCTCGCCTTCGCGCTCACGGGCGCCGCGGGGCTCTCGCCGGCCGCGGCCGGAGTCTCCTGCGCCGGGTTCGTGGTCGGCGCGGTGCTCGGCTCACTCCTGGAGTCGAGCGCGGATTCCCACGGCCGACGGTGGTTCCCCCGCGCGCTGCTCGGCGAGGGGGTGCTGCTGGGGCTCGCGGCGCTGATCGCGTGGCGGACCGGTGTCGACGGGCCGGGCGGGACCGTGACCGGTCACCACTTCGCCGTGATCGCGCTGCTCGCCGCCGCCATGGGCGCCCGCAACATCACGACGCTGCGGGTGCGGGTCCCGGACGTGCCGACGACGCTGTCCACGCGGGCCCTGACCGCGTTCCTCGGCGGTCTGCCGCACGTCGCGGACCCCCGCATCGGCTCGGGTGCCCGCCACGAGGGTCGCCGGTTCGCGTCGATCGCGGCGATGTTCGCGGGGGGCGTGCTCGGCGCCTGGCTGCTGCGCGAGGGGGTGAGTCCGGCGGCGGTCCTGGCCGTTCCCTGCGCGCTGGTTCTCTTCATGGGCGCGACGTTCTGGATGGTGCCCGAGCGGCGTACGTCCGAGCCCGGGTGACCGTCGCCCCCGGAGGGTCGGCGTTTGACTTGGATCACGTCCGGGGTATTCTCTCCGGCTCGATTGGCCAGCCCAGCGCCCCGTATGGCAGACTGTCGGGGTTGCTCGGTTGAGTGCCGATGCTGCGCGCCTCCCGTCGGGAGGACCGGAAGCGAGTCCCACAGTACTCGTCGACCCCTCGGGTCGGACGTACGGGAATCTTCCGGGAAGCGTCAGCGGGGTGCCGACCAGGCACTCGGTGGGTGTTCTGCCCCCGGAACCGCGGTCATGGTGACCGCACCCCCTTGGTTGGGAGATCCCTAGGGATTTCTGCGTAGAGGGAGTGCGACACGCCCGACCGCGTGGGTCGGAGACAGAGTCAAGAGAACCCCCGAGTCCAGAGCGTTAACCAAGACAAAGGACTACTGAGTAGCCATGGCGGGACAGAAGATCCGCATCCGGCTCAAGGCCTACGACCACGAGGTCATCGACTCCTCGGCGAAGAAGATCGTCGAGACGGTGACGCGAACTGGTGCGTCGGTCGCGGGCCCGGTGCCGCTGCCCACTGAGAAGAACGTGTACTGCGTCATCAAGTCGCCGCACAAGTACAAGGACTCGCGCGAGCACTTCGAGATGCGCACGCACAAGCGCCTCATCGACATCCTCGACCCCACGCCGAAGACGGTTGACTCGCTCATGCGCCTCGACCTCCCGGCGGGCGTCGACATCGAGATCAAGCTCTGAGGTGACGCGCGAGATGGCTAAGAACATCAAGGGCATCCTGGGCGAGAAGCTCGGCATGACGCAGGTCTGGGACGAGAACAACCGGGTTGTCCCGGTGACCGTCGTCAAGGCCGGCCCCAATGTCGTGACCCAGGTGCGTACGAACGACATCGACGGCTACGAGTCGGTCCAGATCGCCTTCGGCGAGATCGACCCGCGCAAGGTGAACAAGCCCCTCAAGGGCCACTTCGCCAAGGCCGACGTCACCCCGCGCCGTCACCTTGTGGAGCTCCGCACCGCTGACGCCTCCGAGTACACGCTCGGCCAGGAAATCACCGCCGAGCTCTTCGAGGCCGGTGTGAAGGTCGACGTCACCGGTAAGAGCAAGGGCAAGGGCTTCGCCGGTGTCATGAAGCGCCACAACTTCCGTGGTGGCAAGGCCTCCCACGGTGCCCACCGCGTGCACCGCAAGCCCGGTTCGATCGGTGGCTGCGCCACCCCGGGCCGTGTCTTCAAGGGCATGCGCATGGCCGGTCGCATGGGTAACGAGCGTGTGACCACCCAGAACCTGACCGTTCACGCCGTTGACGCGGAGAAGGGCCTGCTCCTGATCAAGGGTGCGGTTCCTGGTCCGAACGGCGGCCTCGTCCTGGTCCGCACCGCGGCCAAGGGGGCCTGAGGATATGAGCACCATTGACATTCTGTCGCCCTCCGGCGACAAGACCGGGACCGTCGAGCTCCCGGCCGAGATCTTCGAGGCCAAGATCAGCATCCCGCTGATCCACCAGGTCGTCGTCGCGCAGCTGGCCGCCGCCCGTCAGGGCACGCACAAGGTCAAGCGTCGTGGCGAGGTCCGTGGTGGTGGCAAGAAGCCGTACCGCCAGAAGGGCACCGGCCGCGCCCGTCAGGGTTCGACCCGCGCCCCGCAGTTCGCCGGTGGTGGCGTCGTGCACGGTCCCGTGCCGCGTGACTACTCGCAGCGGACCCCCAAGAAGATGAAGGTCGCCGCTCTCCGCGGTGCCCTCACCGACCGGGCGACCCACTCCCGCATCCACGTCGTCTCCGGCGTGGTCGAGGGTGGCATCTCCACCAAGGCCGCCAAGACGCTGTTCGGCAAGATCTCGGAGCGCAAGAACCTGCTCCTGGTCGTCGAGCGCGCCGACGAGGCCGCGTGGCTGTCCGCCCGCAACCTGCCCCAGGTGCACATCCTGGAGCCGGGCCAGCTGAACACGTACGACGTGATGCGATCCGACGACGTGGTCTTCACCCAGGCCGCCCTCGAGTCCTTCGTGTCTGGCCCCAAGGCCGCTGACAACGAAGGGAGCGAGGCCTGATGTCCGAGGCCACGATCACCAGCAAGACCTTCACGGACCCGCGTGACATCCTCGTCAAGCCGGTTGTTTCCGAGAAGAGCTACGCGCTGCTCGACGAGAACAAGTACACGTTCATCGTTGCGCCCGGCGCCAACAAGACCCAGATCAAGCAGGCCGTCGAGGCGGTCTTCTCGGTCAAGGTCACCGGGGTCAACACGATCAACCGCCAGGGCAAGCGCAAGCGCACCCGCACCGGTTTCGGCAAGCGCGCCAACACCAAGCGCGCCATCGTGACCCTTGCCGAGGGCAACCGTATCGACATCTTCGGCGGCCCGACCGCCTGACGGCGGTCGAGTCGTCCGGAATCGGACGAGGACTGAGAAATGGGAATCCGCAAGTACAAGCCGACTACGCCGGGCCGTCGTGGCTCCTCCGTAGCCGACTTCGTCGAGATCACGCGGTCCACGCCGGAGAAGTCGCTGGTTCGCCCGCTGCACAGCAAGGGCGGCCGTAACAACACCGGCCGGATCACCGTGCGCCACCAGGGCGGTGGCCACAAGCGCGCCTACCGAGTGATCGACTTCCGTCGTCACGACAAGGACGGCGTGCCGGCGAAGGTCGCTCACATCGAGTACGACCCCAACCGCACCGCTCGCATCGCGCTGCTCCACTACGCGGACGGCGAGAAGCGCTACATCATCGCCCCGCGTGGTCTCGCGCAGGGCGACCGGGTTGAGAACGGCCCCACGGCCGACATCAAGCCCGGCAACAACCTGGCCCTCCGCAACATCCCGGTCGGTACCACGATCCACGCGATCGAGCTCCGTCCCGGCGGTGGCGCCAAGTTCGCCCGTTCCGCGGGTGCCTCCGTGCAGCTGCTGGCGAAGGAGGGCACGATGGCCCACCTTCGTATGCCGTCCGGCGAGATCCGTCTCGTCGACGCCCGTTGCCGCGCCACCATTGGTGAGGTCGGCAACGCCGAGCAGTCGAACATCAACTGGGGCAAGGCCGGCCGCAAGCGCTGGCTGGGCGTTCGCCCGACCGTTCGCGGTGTGGCGATGAACCCGGTCGACCACCCGCACGGTGGTGGTGAGGGCAAGACCTCCGGTGGTCGCCACCCGGTCTCCCCGTGGGGTCAGAAGGAGGGTCGTACTCGCTCGCCGAAGAAGGCTTCGAGCAAGTACATCGTCCGCCGCCGCAAGACGAACAAGAAGCGCTAGGAGCGGGTTTAGATGCCGCGCAGTCTCAAGAAGGGGCCCTTCGTCGACGACCACCTCGTAAAGAAGGTGGACGCCCAGAACGAAGCCGGCACCAAGAACGTCATCAAGACCTGGTCCCGTCGCTCGATGATCATCCCGGCCTTCCTCGGCCACACGATCGCGGTGCACAACGGCAAGACCCACATTCCGGTGTTTGTCACCGAGTCGATGGTCGGCCACAAGCTCGGCGAGTTCTCGCCGACGCGCACCTTCCGGGGTCACGTGAAGGACGACCGGAAGTCGAAGCGCCGCTAGTAGCGGGGTGGAATGACCATGACAGACACTGGAAGGACAACCATGGAAGCCAGGGCCCAGGCGCGGTACATCCGCGTTACGCCCATGAAGGCCCGCCGCGTGGTGGACCTTATCCGTGGCATGGATGCCACGGAGGCTCAGGCGGTCCTGCGTTTCGCCCCGCAGGCCGCGAGCGTGCCGGTCGGCAAGGTGCTTGACAGCGCCATCGCCAACGCCGCGCACAACTACGACCACAGTGACGCCTCTTCGCTGTTCATCAGCGAGGCGTTCGTGGATGAGGGCCCGACCCTGAAGCGGTTCCGTCCGCGTGCTCAGGGCCGTGCCTACCGGATCCGTAAGCGGACCAGCCACATCACCGTGGTCGTCAGCAGCAAGGAAGGAACCCGGTAATGGGCCAGAAGGTTAACCCGCATGGGTTCCGGCTCGGCATCACCACGGACTTCAAGTCCCGTTGGTACGCCGACAAGCTGTACAAGGACTACGTCAAGGAAGACGTCGCCATCCGTCGGATGATGACGTCCGGCATGGAGCGCGCCGGCATCTCGAAGGTTGAGATCGAGCGCACCCGTGACCGCGTGCGGGTGGACATCCACACCGCGCGTCCCGGCATCGTCATCGGCCGCCGTGGCGCCGAGGCCGACCGCATCCGCGGCGACCTCGAGAAGCTCACGGGCAAGCAGGTCCAGCTGAACATCCTCGAGGTCAAGAACCCCGAGATGGACGCTCAGCTGGTTGCTCAGGCCGTTGCCGAGCAGCTCTCCTCCCGCGTCTCCTTCCGTCGCGCCATGCGTAAGAGCATGCAGGGCACGATGAAGGCCGGCGCCAAGGGCATCAAGATCCAGTGCGGCGGTCGCCTCGGCGGCGCCGAGATGTCCCGCTCGGAGTTCTACCGCGAGGGCCGCGTGCCCCTGCACACGCTCCGCGCGAACGTCGACTACGGCTTCTTCGAGGCCAAGACGACCTTCGGTCGCATCGGCGTGAAGGTCTGGATCTACAAGGGCGACGTCAAGAACATCGCCGAGGTCCGCGCCGAGAACGCTGCGGCCCGTGCGGGTAACCGCCCGGCCCGTGGTGCAGGCGCTGGCGACCGTCCCGCCGGCCGTGGTGGCCGCGGTGGCGAGCGTGGCGGCCGCGGCCGCAAGCCGCAGCAGCAGTCCGCGCCGGCTGCCGAGGCCCCCAAGGCCGACGCTCCCGCCGCCGCTGCCGCTCCGGCTGAGAGCACCGGAACGGAGGCCTGACCGAAATGCTGATCCCCCGTAGGGTCAAGCACCGCAAGCAGCACCACCCCAAGCGCTCGGGCATGAGCAAGGGTGGTACGCAGGTTGCGTTCGGCGAGTACGGCATTCAGGCCCTCACGCCGGCGTACGTGACCAACCGCCAGATCGAGGCGGCTCGTATCGCGATGACCCGCCACATCAAGCGTGGCGGCAAGGTCTGGATCAACATCTACCCGGACCGCCCGCTGACCAAGAAGCCTGCCGAGACCCGCATGGGTTCCGGTAAGGGTTCGCCGGAGTGGTGGATCGCGAACGTCAAGCCCGGTCGGGTGATGTTCGAGCTGTCCTACCCGAACGAGAAGATCGCGCGCGAGGCCCTGACCCGTGCGGCCCACAAGCTGCCGATGAAGTGCAAGATCGTTAAGCGCGAAGCAGGTGAGCTGTGATGACCGCCGGTACCAAGGCGTCCGAGCTGCGCGAGCTGGGCAACGAGGAGCTTGTCGCCAAGCTCCGCGAGGCCAAGGAAGAGCTGTTCAACCTCCGCTTCCAGGCGGCGACGGGCCAGCTCGAGAACCACGGACGGCTCAAGTCCGTCCGCAAGGACATCGCGCGGATCTACACCCTCATGCGTGAGCGCGAGCTGGGCATCGAGACGGTGGAGAGCGCCTGATGAGCGAGAACAATGTGACTGAGCAGAAGACCGCGCGCAACGCCCGCAAGGTCCGCGAGGGCCTGGTCGTCAGCGACAAGATGGACAAGACCGTCGTCGTCGCCGTTGAGGACCGCGTCAAGCACGCGCTGTACGGCAAGGTCATCCGCCGTACCAACAAGCTCAAGGCTCACGACGAGCAGAATGCTGCCGGCATCGGCGACCGCGTCCTCCTGATGGAGACCCGGAAGCTGTCCGCCACGAAGCACTGGCGCGTCATCGAGATCCTCGAGAAGGCCAAGTAATCACTTGAAGGGGTAACCCTTCGAGTTCGTTCCGCCAGGCTCGGCAGGGGCACTTCGGTGCCCCTGCCGGGAACCGGCAGACAATCAGGAGATAGACGTGATCCAGCAGGAGTCGCGACTGCGTGTCGCCGACAACACTGGTGCCAAGGAGATCCTTTGCATCCGTGTTCTCGGTGGTTCCGGTCGCCGCTACGCGGGCATCGGTGACGTCATCGTCGCCACCGTCAAGGACGCGATCCCCGGTGGCAACGTGAAGAAGGGTGACGTCGTCAAGGCGGTCATCGTTCGCACCGTCAAGGAGCGCCGCCGCCAGGACGGCTCGTACATCCGCTTCGACGAGAACGCCGCTGTCATTCTCAAGAACGACGGCGACCCTCGCGGCACCCGTATCTTCGGCCCGGTGGGCCGTGAGCTGCGCGAGAAGAAGTTCATGAAGATCATCTCGCTCGCGCCGGAGGTGCTGTAAGCATGAAGATCAAGAAGGGCGACCTGGTCCAGGTCATCACCGGTAAGGACAAGGGCAAGCAGGGCAAGGTCATCACGGCCTTCCCGCGCGAGAACCGTGTCCTGGTCGAGGGTGTCAACCGGGTCAAGAAGCACACCAAGGCCGGCCCGTCGCAGGCCGGTGGCATCGTCACGACCGAGGCGCCCGTCCACGTCTCCAACGTCCAGCTGGTCGTTGAGAAGGACGGCAAGAAGGTCGTCACGCGCGTCGGTTACCGCTTCGACGACGAGGGCAACAAGATCCGCGTTGCCAAGCGGACGGGTGAGGACATCTGATGGCTACCACCACCACTCCGCGTCTCAAGACGAAGTACCGCGAGGAGATCGCGGGCAAGCTGCGTGAGGAGTTCTCGTACGAGAACGTCATGCAGATCCCCGGCCTCGTCAAGGTCGTGGTCAACATGGGTGTGGGCGACGCCGCCCGCGACTCCAAGCTGATCGAGGGCGCCATCCGCGACCTCACCACGATCACCGGTCAGAAGCCGGCCGTCACCAAGGCTCGCAAGTCCATCGCGCAGTTCAAGCTGCGTGAGGGCCAGCCGATCGGTGCGCACGTCACCCTCCGTGGCGACCGCATGTGGGAGTTCCTGGACCGCACCCTGTCGCTCGCGCTTCCGCGCATCCGCGACTTCCGTGGTCTGTCCCCCAAGCAGTTCGACGGGCGTGGCAACTACACCTTCGGTCTCACGGAGCAGGTCATGTTCCACGAGATCGACCAGGACAAGATCGACCGTGTCCGGGGTATGGACATCACCGTGGTGACCACGGCGACCAACGACGCTGAGGGCCGTGCCCTTCTCCGTCACCTCGGCTTCCCGTTCAAGGAGGCGTAAGCGAGATGGCGAAGAAGGCTCTCATCGCGAAGGCTGCCCGCAAGCCCAAGTTCGGCGTGCGCGGCTACACGCGCTGCCAGCGCTGTGGTCGTCCCCACTCCGTGTACCGCAAGTTCGGCCTGTGCCGCGTGTGCCTTCGTGAGATGGCTCACCGTGGCGAGCTGCCGGGCGTGACCAAGAGCTCCTGGTAATCCCCGCTTTTCAGGGATAACCGGAGTCTCTCGGTAAGCAGAGGGTTGGCGGAGGCCCACCCCTCCATGGCTTAGGCTAGGAGGGTTGGGCGTCCGCCGCCCGTACGACTTACTACGCCGTAGGTCCCCGCGCCGCACCCGTCCCGCCCCTGTGTGGGGAGAGGGATGGCGCATACAGGAAACCCCGGCGAGAGAGGCCGAAGGCCAATTCATGACCATGACTGATCCGATCGCAGACATGCTCACGCGTCTGCGTAACGCGAACTCGGCGTACCACGACTCCGTGTCGATGCCGCACAGCAAGATCAAGTCTCACATCGCGGAAATCCTCCAGCAGGAGGGCTTCATCACGGGCTGGAAGGTCGAGGACGCCGAGGTCGGCAAGAACCTCGTCCTCGAGCTCAAGTTCGGTCCGAACCGTGAGCGCTCCATCGCGGGCATCAAGCGGATCTCGAAGCCGGGCCTCCGGGTTTACGCGAAGTCCACCAACCTGCCGAAGGTTCTCGGCGGCCTGGGCGTGGCGATCATCTCCACGTCCCACGGCCTCCTGACCGGCCAGCAGGCAGGCAAGAAGGGCGTAGGTGGGGAAGTCCTCGCCTACGTCTGGTAGTCGGGAACGGAGGAATAGCTAATGTCGCGTATTGGCAAGCTGCCTATCCAGGTTCCCGCCGGCGTGGACGTCACCATCGAGGGCCGCTCGGTCACGGTGAAGGGTTCCAAGGGCACCCTGACCCACACCGTTGCCGCGCCGATCGACATCGTTAAGGGTGAGGACGGCGTTCTCAACGTCACCCGCCCGAACGACGAGCGTCAGAACAAGGCCCTTCACGGCCTGTCCCGCACGCTGGTGGCCAACATGATCACCGGTGTGACCCAGGGTTACGTGAAGGCGCTCGAGATCAGCGGTGTCGGTTACCGCGTTGCCGCGAAGGGCTCCAACCTGGAGTTCCAGCTCGGCTACAGCCACCCGATCCTGGTGGAGGCGCCCGAGGGCATCTCCTTCAAGGTCGAGTCGCCGACCAAGTTCTCGGTCGAGGGCATCGACAAGCAGAAGGTCGGCGAGGTCGCGGCGAACATCCGCAAGCTGCGGAAGCCCGACCCGTACAAGGCCAAGGGCGTCAAGTACGCCGGCGAGGTCATCCGCCGCAAGGTCGGAAAGGCTGGTAAGTAAGCCATGGCATACGGTGTGAAGATCGCCAAGGGCGACGCTTACAAGCGTGCGGCCAAGGCTCGCCGCCACATCCGCATCCGCAAGAACGTGTCGGGTACGGCGGAGCGTCCGCGCCTCGTCGTGACGCGTTCCAACCGGGGCATCACCGCTCAGGTCATCGACGACCTCAAGGGTCACACCCTTGCGTCCGCGTCGAACCTGGACGCGTCGATCCGCGGTGGCGAGGGTGACAAGTCGACGCAGGCCAAGCAGGTCGGCGCTCTTGTCGCCGAGCGCGCCAAGGCCGCTGGTGTCGAGACTGTCGTGTTCGACCGTGGTGGCAACAGGTACGCCGGGCGCATTGCCGCTCTGGCTGACGCCGCCCGCGAAGCCGGGCTGAAGTTCTAAGCCCCGGTTCCGGGACTAACGGACGTAACAGAGAGAGGTAATCCAATGGCTGGACCCCAGCGCCGCGGAAGCGGTGCCGGTGGCGGCGAGCGGCGGGACCGGAAGGGCCGCGACGGTGGCGCTGCCGCCGAGAAGACCGCGTACGTTGAGCGCGTTGTCGCGATCAACCGCGTCGCCAAGGTTGTCAAGGGTGGTCGTCGCTTCAGCTTCACCGCGCTGGTCGTGGTGGGCGACGGTGACGGCACCGTAGGTGTCGGTTACGGCAAGGCCAAGGAAGTTCCCGCGGCCATCGCCAAGGGTGTCGAGGAAGCCAAGAAGAACTTCTTCAAGGTTCCCCGCATCCAGGGCACCATCCCGCACCCGATCCAGGGCGAGAAGGCGGCCGGCGTTGTCCTGCTGAAGCCTGCTTCCCCCGGTACCGGTGTTATCGCCGGTGGCCCGGTGCGCGCCGTTCTGGAGTGCGCCGGCGTTCACGACATCCTGTCGAAGTCGCTCGGCTCCGACAACGCGATCAACATCGTGCACGCGACCGTGGAGGCCCTGAAGGGCCTGCAGCGTCCCGAGGAGATCGCGGCTCGCCGTGGTCTGCCCCTCGAGGACGTCGCCCCCGCGGCTCTGCTTCGTGCACGTGCGGGAGCGGGTGCGTAATGGCTCGCCTCAAGATCACGCAGACGAAGTCGTACATCGGCAGCAAGCAGAACCACCGCGACACTCTGCGTTCGCTCGGGCTCAAGCGCCTGAACGACGTGGTCGTCAAGGAGGACCGCCCCGAGTTCCGCGGAATGGTGCACACCGTCCGCCACCTCGTGACGGTCGAGGAGGTCGACTGACATGGCGGAGAACAACCCGCTGAAGGTCCACAACCTCCGTCCCGCCCCGGGCGCCAAGACCGCCAAGACCCGTGTGGGTCGTGGTGAGGCGTCGAAGGGTAAGACGGCCGGTCGTGGTACGAAGGGCACCAAGGCCCGTTACCAGGTTCCGCAGCGCTTCGAGGGTGGGCAGATGCCCCTCCACATGCGTCTGCCGAAGCTCAAGGGCTTCAAGAACCCGTTCCGCACCGAGTACCAGGTCGTGAACCTGGACAAGCTCGGCGCTCTCTACCCCGAGGGTGGAGAGGTCACGGTGGCCGACCTGGTCGCCAAGGGCGCGGTGCGCAAGAACAGCCTCGTCAAGGTGCTCGGCACCGGCGAGATCACCGTGGCGCTGCAGGTTTCGGTTGACGCCGTCTCCGGCTCCGCCAAGGAGAAGATCGCCGCCGCTGGTGGCACCGTCACCGAGCTCGTCTGAGTCTCGGCCTGACAGCACTGAGCCTGGCCGGTTCCCCCTCGGGGGAGCCGGCCAGGCTTCTTTGTGTCTGCGGAACGATCAGGCCGCCGAGGCGAGCCCCCGGGCCTTCAGGCAGGCCTGGAGACGGCTTTCGACCTTGAGCTTGGCCAGCACCTGGGTCACGTACATCTTCACCGTGGCCTCCTTGATGCCCAGGCGGCTCGCGATGCGGTGGTTGCTCATCCCCTCGGAGAGGAGATCGAGCACCTGCTGTTCCCTGGGGGTCAGCTGAGGGAACCGCATACGGTATTCGGCCAGCCCCTCCGTCATGCAGCGGGGGAAGTACGTGAATCCCGCGAGGGCGGCCGACAGGGCGCGGTTGAAGTCCTCCGGCGTCGCGGTGCTGGGCAGGAATCCGTGCAGACCGGCCGAGACGTTGGACGGAGTGATACGGGTCCTGGCCGGGTGGCCGAAGGAGATGAAGCGGACCGCGCGGGTCCCTGCCTGCGGCCGGACGACGGTGGTCAGGTCGCAGTCGGGCCAGTCGGACGCGCCGAGCAGGACGAGGTCGGGGGCGGTGCGGCCGACCGCCTCGGCCAGGCCGCCGAAGGTGCAGGTGCTGACCGTCTTCACGTACGAGAACTCTTTGACGATCTGGATGATGCCGAGGGTGCGGGTCGGGCTGTCGTCGGCGACAAGGACATGGGCATGTGCGTGGTGCTGCGTGCTCATTTCCCCCACTTCGCGATCGCTGCCGAGGGCGGTCGCACGTTCCCCCGGCTCCCGCCCCCCTGGGTGATCACGACTGTATCGACGCCGGTTGCACGTTCACAGCAAATTGAGCAGTACCTGATCTTCCGGTTCAGGACGCCCCGGTGGAGGGGCGACAGGCCGGCCATCCCGCCCGCCACTCCGGGAGGGCGGAGTGCTCACTCACGCGGGTGCCGCTGATCGTGGAGCCGATCGAGCCGTCCGGCCCCTTGATCTCGACGATCCGGTCCGGATAGGGGCCGCCCAGGTCGGTGTAGGCCATGATCATCATCCCCGTGGGGGTCTCCCAGCGACTCCCGCCGCCGGCGACCTTCTTCGCGTCACGGGGGACGTCACGGGGGCCGAAGTATCCCCGCAGGATCACGTCCAGGCTGTCCGGCCTCGGTGCGGGGGTGGGCTCCTCCGCGGTCGTGCAGGACTGCCAGTTCCGGGCGGTGATGGACCCGGGCCGGTCGGCGCGCCAGAGGCGCTCCTCCGCCACGCGTCCGTCGAGGGTGATGACGAAGTGGAGCCTGCTCACCGCGTCGCCCCGGTGCTCGGCGAACATCTCCACCTTGCGGCTCGACATCACGGACTGGTCGGCGTCGAGCGGTACCGCCTCCGTGAACTCGATACGGGCGACGGACGCCTCGGTCGGGCGGTCGTCGCCGGCGCTCCCCTCCGCGTAGGACGCGCCGACGGTGACGGCCACGATCGTGGCCGTCACCGCGACACAGCCCGCGAGGGCCGTCCATGCGGGCTTCACGTCAGCAGGTGAAGCGGCGTTCCTGGCTGGTGGCCCAGCCGACACGGGCCGGGCTGCCACCGCGGACGGAGCCCTTCGTGCGGTACGTGAAGGTGCCCTTGCCCTGGCACTTCCACTGGAGGTAGCTGGTGCCGCGGTTGCCGACCCACTCCGTACCGGCGATGCGGTTCCAGCCGTCCCAGCGGTGGTACTGCAGGAGCGCGGTGTTGTACCAGCCGCTGCAGTTGTTCACGGTCGCGTACTTGCCGCGGGCGTGGTCGCTCCTGCCGGTGGACGCCATGTTCTCCTTCCACGGCGTGTAGACGGCGAGGTAGCAGCCCGCGGCGACGGCCTGCGGTGCGGCCTGCGGTGCGGCGGATTCCGGTGCGGCGGCCGGTCGAACGGGCGTCGGCGCGGTGGCGGTCTGGGCCGTTGCGGTGGCCGTGCCCATCAGGAGTGCGGCGCACGCGGCGCCCGCGACGGTCAGTGACTTCTTCACAGGTGGGATCCCCCAGAGCGATGGTCGGTGCGACGAGCGGTTACCGGCCGGTCGGTCCGGAACCGCTCGAACAGTCTTCTGAGGGTGGGATGCCGTGTCATCACGGCTCTTGGTCGGGATCCGCACCCGACGAAAGTCGGATGTGCGCCAACCGGAGGGTCACCCGCGAGCGGTGCGGCGTTGACGTGCCTGTGAGACGTTTCCCGCTGGCTGTGGGGGCGGGTATGGTAGCGGCTGTTAGCTTCCCCGGCAGTCTGCGCTTGTTGCGTGAGGCTGCCGTGTTCTGTAATTGCTCACATACAAACCGTCACCCTCACGCGCGTAACGCGGGGGTCGCAGGAGGCACCGTGCTCACCGCGTTCGCCCGGGCGTTCAAGACGCCCGACCTGCGCAAGAAGCTGCTCTTCACACTCGGCATCATCGTGCTGTACCGGCTCGGGGCACACATCCCCGTCCCCGGTGTCAGTTACCAGGCCGTCCAGCAGTGTGTGGACCAGGCGAGCCAGGGCAACAACTCCCTGTTCGGCCTGGTGAACATGTTCTCCGGCGGGGCGCTGCTGCAGATCACCATCTTCGCGCTCGGCATCATGCCGTACATCACGGCGAGCATCATCCTGCAGCTGCTGACCGTGGTGATCCCCCGCCTCGAGGCCCTCAAGAAGGAGGGACAGTCGGGCACCGCCAAGATCACGCAGTACACGCGTTATCTGACGATCGCCCTCGCCGTCCTCCAGGGCACCGGCCTCGTCGCCACGGCCAAGAGCGGTGCGCTGTTCAGCGGCTGCACGGTCGCCAACCAGGTCGTTCCGGACCCGTCGATCTTCACCATCGCCACGATGGTCATCACGATGACCGCCGGTACGGCCGTCGTCATGTGGCTCGGTGAGCTCATCACCGACCGCGGCATCGGCAACGGCATGTCGATCCTGATGTTCATCTCGATCGCCGCCGGCTTCCCGGGCGCGCTGTGGAAGATCAAGGTCGAGGGTGACCTGGCCGACGGCTGGATCGAGTTCGGCACCGTGATCCTCGTCGGGTTCGCGATGGTCGGTCTCGTGGTCTTCGTCGAGCAGGCCCAGCGCCGGATCCCCGTGCAGTACGCGAAGCGGATGATCGGCCGCAGGTCCTACGGCGGAACGTCCACTTATATCCCTCTCAAGGTGAACCAGGCAGGTGTGATTCCTGTCATCTTCGCCTCGTCGCTGCTATACATCCCGGCCTTGATCGCCCAGTTCTCGAGCTCCACCGCGGGGTGGAAGACCTGGATCGAAGCCCACTTCGTCAAGGGTGACCACCCCTACTACATCGCTACGTACTTCCTTCTGATCGTGTTCTTCGCCTTCTTCTATGTGGCGATCTCGTTCAACCCCGAGGAAGTCGCGGACAACATGAAGAAGTATGGTGGCTTCATCCCGGGTATCCGGGCTGGTCGACCTACTGCCGAGTACCTGAGCTACGTGCTCAACAGGATCACTTGGCCGGGCTCGCTGTATCTGGGTCTGATCGCTCTTGTGCCGACGATGGCGTTGGCAGGCTTCGGCGGTGCCAATGCCAACTTCCCGTTCGGCGGGACGAGCATCCTCATCATCGTGGGTGTCGGGCTGGAGACCGTGAAGCAGATCGAGAGCCAGCTCCAGCAGCGCAATTACGAAGGGTTCCTCCGCTGATGCGAATCGTCCTCGTCGGACCGCCCGGGGCCGGCAAGGGTACGCAGGCCGCGTTCCTTGCCAAGAACCTGGACATTCCGCACATCTCCACCGGTGACCTGTTCCGTGCCAACATCTCGCAGGGCACGGAGCTGGGCATGAAGGCCAAGGCGTACATGGACGCCGGCGACCTCGTGCCCGACGAGGTGACCATCGGGATGGCCAAGGACCGCATGGAGCAGCCCGACGCCGTCAACGGCTTCCTGCTCGACGGTTTCCCGCGGAACGTGGCCCAGGCCGAGGCGCTGGATGTGGTCCTCAAGGCCGAGGACATGCAGCTGGACGCGGTCCTGGACCTGGAGGTCCCCGAGGACGAGGTCGTGAAGCGGATCGCGGGTCGCCGCATCTGCCGCAACGACAGCGCGCACGTGTTCCACCTGACGTACAACGCTCCGAAGACCGAGGGCGTCTGTGACGTCTGCGGCGGCGAGCTCTTCCAGCGCGACGACGACTCCGAGGAGACGGTCCGCCGGCGCCTGGAGGTCTACCACACGCAGACCGAGCCGATCATCGACTACTACCGGGCGCAGAACCTGGTCGTGACGATCTCGGCGCTCGGCAAGGTGGAAGAGGTCACCGCGAAGGCGATGGCCGCGCTCAAGAAGTAACCCTGGTTCGTTCGATACGGCCGCGGTGCCCCTGGGGGCGCCGCGGCCGTATCGTTGTTCTGTCCCGTGTACTCGTAAGGAAAGGCCCCCGCCACGATGGTGCAGATCAAGACCCCCGAGCAGATCGCGAAGATGCGTGAGGCGGGGCTGGTCGTGGCCGCCATCCACGCGGCGACCCGCGAGGCCGCCGTGCCGGGCGCCACGACGAAGGACCTGGACGAGGTCGCCCGCAAGGTGATCGCCGACCACGGCGCGAAGTCGAACTTCCTCGGGTACGGGGGCTTCCCCGCGACGATCTGCACCTCGGTGAACGAGGTCGTCGTCCATGGCATCCCGGACGAGAAGACCGTCCTCAAGGACGGCGACATCATCTCCATCGACGCCGGCGCGATCGTCGACGGCTGGCACGGCGACGCCGCGTACACGGCGTTCGTCGGCTCGGGCCACGCCCCGGAGCTGATCGAGCTCTCCCGGGTGACCGAGGAGTCGATGTGGGCCGGCATCGCCGCGATGAAGCTCGGCAACCGGCTGGTCGACATCTCGCGTGCGATCGAGACGTACATCCGCCGCCAGCCGAAGCCCGGCGGCGGCAAGTACGGCATCGTCGAGGACTATGGCGGCCACGGCATCGGCACCGAGATGCACATGGACCCCCACCTGCTGAACTACGTCTCCCGCAAGCGTGGCAAGGGCCCGAAGCTGGTCCCCGGCTTCTGCCTGGCGATCGAGCCGATGGTCGCGCTCGGCACCCCGCACACGGAGGTCCTCGCGGACGACTGGACGGTCGTCTCCACCGACGGCACCTGGTCCTCCCACTGGGAGCACTCGGTCGCCCTCACGGAGGAGGGCCCGCTGGTCCTGACGGCCCCCGACGGCGGTAAGGCGAAGCTCGCGGAGCTGGGTGTCGTGGCGGCGCCGGACCCGCTGGCGTAGCCGGGGCGTACTGCGGCGTGGCTCCTTGCGTAAGGCCCGCCGCGGTAGCGGCTGATTAGACGCTGCTCGGGGTGGGCAAACTTTCCGGATTCGTCTTTTCCAGGGGCCTGACGTAGACTGATGCGTCGGCTCTCGTGTACCCGTGTGCCCGCACACGGATCGAGAGTCGATCAAGGTAGCCGATTCGAAAGGCGAAGCGTGGCCAAGAAGCAAGGTGCCATCGAAATCGAGGGCACCGTGATCGAGTCCCTCCCGAACGCCATGTTCAAGGTGGAACTCCAGAACGGTCACAAGGTCCTCGCGCACATCTCCGGCAAGATGCGGATGCACTACATCCGTATCCTTCCGGACGACCGGGTCGTGGTGGAGCTTTCTCCGTACGACCTGACGCGTGGCCGGATCGTCTACCGGTACAAGTAGATCTTGCCCGCACCCCGGCTCCGCCGCGGGTGGTGGCACTGACCCGGAGAACCTCACATCCCATGAAGGTCAAGCCGAGCGTCAAGAAGATCTGCGACAAGTGCAAGGTGATCCGCCGTCACGGCCGGGTCATGGTCATCTGCGACAACCTGCGCCACAAGCAGCGCCAGGGCTGACGCACGCCGACCGACCTGCACCCCGCAGTTCTTCGCGCGACGCAAGCAAAACGTACATACGCAGAGCCCGCCCAGCCCGCAAGGGTCGGCGGCACCTCCGGCGGGGGCCGGAGACCCGATTCGTACCTCATACGGCGAATGGGGAGCGGTTCTGCGGAAGACCCCCGAACACACAGGAGCCATTGAATGGCACGCGTTTCCGGTGTTGACATCCCGCGCGAAAAGCGTGTGGAGATCGCACTCACCTACGTCTTCGGTATCGGGCGTACCCGGTCCAAGGAGATCCTCGCCTCGACCGGCGTGAACCCGAACACCCGCGTTCGTGACCTGGCCGAAGAGGACCTCGTCAAGATCCGCGAGTACGTGGACGCCAACCTCCAGACCGAGGGTGACCTCCGCCGCGAGATCCAGGGCGACATCCGCCGCAAGATCGAGATCCAGTGCTACCAGGGCATCCGCCACCGTCGTGGCCTGCCCGTGCACGGTCAGCGCACCAGCACGAACGCCCGTACCCGCAAGGGCCCGCGTCGCGCCATCGCCGGTAAGAAGAAGCCGGGCAAGAAGTAGTCCTCAGCGGACGCTTGACCAAGCGGTCTTCGCTGTAGGACCGACCACCTCCCGTAGGAGTAATAGATGCCCCCCAAGGGTCGTCAGGGCGCTGCCAAGAAGGTGCGCCGCAAGGAAAAGAAGAACGTCGCTCACGGCCACGCGCACATCAAGAGCACGTTCAACAACACGATCGTCTCGATCACGGACCCCTCGGGCAACGTGATCTCCTGGGCCTCCGCCGGCCACGTCGGCTTCAAGGGCTCGCGCAAGTCCACCCCGTTCGCCGCGCAGATGGCCGCCGAGTCGGCCGCTCGCCGCGCGCAGGAGCACGGCATGCGCAAGGTCGACGTCTTCGTCAAGGGTCCCGGCTCCGGCCGTGAGACCGCGATCCGCTCCCTCCAGGCCACCGGCCTCGAGGTCGGCTCGATCCAGGACGTCACCCCCACGCCGCACAACGGCTGCCGTCCGCCGAAGCGTCGTCGCGTCTGACGCTCTCGCGTCAGAGGTACGACCGGCAACGGTTGGTTTGAGGGTTGGGCGGTACGGCTCTTCGGAGGCGTGCCGCCCGTACCCTTGCAAGAGGTAGTACCCGTCGGGCGTCAAATAGTGGGCGTCCACGACTGAAGGATTCACACCATGCTGATCGCTCAGCGTCCCTCGCTGACCGAAGAGGTCGTCGACGAGTTCCGCTCGCGGTTCGTCATCGAGCCCCTGGAGCCGGGCTTCGGCTACACGCTCGGCAACAGCCTCCGCCGTACGCTCCTCTCCTCGATCCCGGGCGCGGCTGTCACGTCCATCCGGATCGACGGTGTCCTGCACGAGTTCACCACCGTGCCGGGCGTCAAGGAGGACGTCACCGACCTCATCCTGAACATCAAGCAGCTGGTCGTCTCCTCGGAGCACGACGAGCCGGTCGTGATGTACCTGCGCAAGCAGGGTCCCGGCCTGGTCACCGCTGCTGACATCGCCCCGCCGGCCGGTGTCGAGGTGCACAACCCCGACCTGGTGCTCGCCACGCTCAACGGCAAGGGCAAGCTGGAGATGGAGCTGACCGTCGAGCGCGGTCGCGGCTACGTCTCCGCCGTGCAGAACAAGCAGGTGGGCCAGGAGATCGGCCGTATCCCGGTCGACTCCATCTACTCGCCGGTGCTCAAGGTCACGTACAAGGTCGAGGCGACCCGTGTCGAGCAGCGCACCGACTTCGACAAGCTGATCGTCGACGTCGAGACCAAGCAGGCCATGCGGCCGCGCGACGCCATGGCGTCCGCCGGTAAGACGCTGGTCGAGCTGTTCGGTCTGGCGCGCGAGCTCAACATCGACGCCGAGGGCATCGACATGGGCCCGTCCCCCACGGACGCCGCCCTCGCCGCCGACCTGGCGCTGCCGATCGAGGAGCTCGAGCTCACCGTTCGTTCGTACAACTGCCTCAAGCGTGAGGGCATCCACTCCGTGGGTGAGCTCGTGGCGCGCTCCGAGGCCGACCTGCTCGACATCCGCAACTTCGGTGCGAAGTCGATCGACGAGGTCAAGGCGAAGCTGGCCGGCATGGGCCTGGCCCTCAAGGACAGCCCGCCCGGATTCGACCCGACCGCCGCCGCCGACGCCTTCGGCGCCGACGACGACGCGGACGCGGGCTTCGTCGAGACCGAGCAGTACTAAGAGCTCGGGCCTTCCTGGTCCGTACTCGGGTGCGGGTGCGCTGTGCTTGATCGCGCCGCGCGGCGGAGCCGCACATTGACTCCGCCCCCGCGCCCCTTCCGGGCGCCCCCTACGGGGGCAGCCCGGATCTCCGACGGGCGACCGCCCGCTCGGACACTGACACCGGTACCTCATACGGCCGGTGCAGATCACAAGGAGAAACACCATGCCGCGTCCCGCCAAGGGTGCCCGCCTCGGTGGCAGTGCCGCTCACGAGCGTCTGCTGCTCGCCAACCTGGCGAAGTCCCTCTTCGAGCACGGCCGCATCACCACGACCGAGGCCAAGGCTCGCCGCCTGCGTCCGGTCGCCGAGCGCCTGATCACCAAGGCGAAGAAGGGCGACATCCACAACCGTCGCCTGGTGCTGCAGACGATCACGGACAAGGGCGTCGTCCACACGCTCTTCACCGAGATCGCCCCGCGCTACTCCGAGCGCCCGGGTGGCTACACCCGTATCACCAAGATCGGCAACCGTCGTGGCGACAACGCCCCGATGGCTGTGATCGAGCTGGTCGAGGGCGAGATCGCCAAGAAGGCGACCGTCGCCGAGGCCGAGGCCGCCGCGAAGCGCGCCGTCAAGGAGGCCGACGAGGCCGCCAAGGTCGAGGACACCAAGGTCGAGGACGCCGCCGAGGCGCCGGCCGAGGAGTCGAAGGACGCGTAAGCGTTCTGACGATCTCGTGGGCGGGCCCGCACCCTCAGGGGTGCGGGCCCGTTCCCGTGTCTTGAGAGGATTTACCGCGTGAGTGACGACGTGCAGCCCGGATTCGTACGGGTACGGCTTGACCTTTCCTACGACGGCAAGGACTTCTCCGGCTGGGCCAAGCAGGCCCACGGGCGGCGGACCGTGCAGGGCGACATCGAGGACGCCCTGAAGACGGTGACCCGCTCCACGGAGACGTACGAGCTGACCGTCGCAGGCCGCACGGACGCCGGTGTGCACGCCCGCGGCCAGGTCGCGCACGTCGACCTGCCCGTGGAGCTGTGGGCCGAGCACCGCGACAAGCTGCTGCGGCGGCTCGCCGGGCGGCTCTCGCACGACGTACGGGTATGGCGGCTTACCGAGGCCCCCAGCGGCTTCAACGCGCGTTTCTCGGCCATCTGGCGCCGCTACGCCTACCGCGTCACCGACAACCCCGGCGGGGTCGACCCGCTGCTGCGCGGCCACGTCCTGTGGCACGACTGGGCGCTCGACATGGACGCCATGAACGCGGCCGCCGAGCGGCTCGTCGGCGAGCACGACTTCGCGGCGTACTGCAAGAAGCGCGAGGGCGCCACCACCATCCGTACGCTCCAGGAGCTGCGGTGGGAGCGGCGGCCCGGCGGCGTCCTCGAAGCGACCGTGAAGGCCGACGCCTTCTGCCACAACATGGTCCGCTCGCTCGTCGGCGCGCTGCTCTTCGTCGGCGACGGCCACCGCCCGGTGGACTGGCCCGCGAAGGTCCTGGCGGCGGGTGTGCGGGACTCGGCGGTGCACGTCGTACGTCCGCACGGTCTGACCCTCGAAGAGGTCGGCTACCCGGCCGACGAGCTCCTGGCCGCCCGGAACCGGGAGGCCAGGAACAGGCGCACGCTGCCGGGCGCCGGCTGCTGCTGATCAGGCGCCGTCCGGGCGCCTCCGGTCACTCCCCGGGGGCCCCGGCCGCGGCGGAGGCCTGGGACTTGCCGCGGGCGTAGATCTGGTTGAAGGCGAAGGTGCCCAGGTCGTCGCTGGCCCGGAAGACGGCCTGGTCGGACGTGGTGACCTTCTTGCCGTCGAGGAATCCGGCCTGGGTGAAGTACGCGTACCGGCCGATCGAGTTCGCCCGGCGCAGACAGACGGTCGCGCGGCAGAAGTCCTTCACGCCCGCCCCCGCCAGCGGGGCGATACCGCCGGTGGCCTGGTTCTTCGCCTTCAGCGCCGCCGCCTCGTTCGGGAACACGGCCACGCCGACCGTGATGGCGACCCCGTCCTTCACGTAGGTGGCGCGGATGACGCGGTCGCAGCCGTTCTTCGTCAGGACCGCGCCGAGTCCGCCCTGCGCGACGCTCGCGCAGTTCGTCGTGGAGGACGTGGCGCCCTTGGTGTAGGCGCGGCTGTTCATCGTCAGCTTCTTGCCGGGGAAGAGTCCCTCGGCGCTGAGCGGCGCCTTGTCCTTCTTCTCGTCCGAGATGAAGTCCTTGGGGTTGGGCGGGGGCGGCGGCGCGACGGAGGAGAACGACGGGCCGGGGGTGGGGGCGTCGGTGGGGGCGGCGGAGCCGGTGGGGGTGACCGTGCCGTTCTTCGCCGGGTCGTCGGTCTTGTTGCTCTTCACGACCGCCGTGGCGACGATCGCGCCGACGACGAGGGCGGCGAGCGCCCCGCCGCCGATCACCAGCCAGCGCTTACGCCGACGGCCGGCCGCGGAGGCGTCCGCGAGGGCACCCCAGTCGGGTGTCCCGTCCGTCGTGGCCCCCGGGAAGGGGCTGGGCTGCCCGCCGAACGGCGGGCCCTGCTGCTGATTCGGCTGCTGTCCCTGCTGTCCCTGCCGGCCGTACCCCTGCCCGTACTGCTGCTGTGCCGGCTGCCCGCCGGGCTGCTGTCCGAAAGGCTGCTGACCCGGCTGCTGCGGCTCCTGCGGCCACTGCGGTCCCCCAAAGCTCATGCCGCGCATCCTAAACCGGTTGGGGCCGAGCGGTGCGGGCGGCGACAATGCCCCTCATGGGACATGTCGAGGCCGCGCATCTGGAGTACTACCTTCCCGACGGGAGGGTCCTGCTCGCCGACGCCTCCTTCCGGGTCGGGGAGGGCGCCGTCGTCGCCCTGGTCGGGGCCAACGGCGCCGGGAAGACCACACTGCTCCGGATGATCTCCGGCGAGCTCCAGCCGCACGGCGGCTCGGTCACGGTGAGCGGCGGGCTCGGCGTGATGCCGCAGTTCGTCGGCTCGGTCCGGGACGAGCGTACGGTCCGTGACCTGCTGGTCTCGGTCGCCCAGCCGCGCATCCGGGAGGCCGCGAAGGCCGTGGACGCGGCCGAGCACCGGATCATGACGGTCGACGACGAGGCCGCGCAGATGGCGTACGCGCAGGCGCTCAGCGACTGGGCCGAGGTCCAGGGGTACGAGGCCGAGACCGTCTGGGACATGTGCACGACGGCCGCCCTGGGCGTCCCGTACGACAAGGCGCAGTTCCGTGAGGTCCGCACGCTCAGTGGCGGCGAGCAGAAGCGGCTCGTCCTGGAGTCGCTGCTGCGCGGCACGGACGAGGTGCTGCTCCTCGACGAGCCGGACAACTATCTCGACGTCCCCGGCAAGCGGTGGCTGGAGGAGCGGCTGCGGGAGACCCGTAAGACCGTGCTCTTCATCTCGCACGACCGGGAGCTGCTCGCCCGGGCCGCGCAGAAGATCATCGCGGTGGAGCCGGGCCCGGCCGGTTCTGACGTCTGGGTGCACGGCGGCGGCTTCGAGACCTTCCACGACGCGCGGCGGGAGCGGTTCGCCCGCTTCGAGGAGCTGAAGCGGCGCTGGGAGGAGAAGCACGCCCAGCTGAAGAAGCTGGTGGTCAACCTGCGGCAGGCGGCCGCGGTCAGCCACGAGATGGCGTCCCGGTACGCGGCGGCCCAGACCCGGCTGCGGAAGTTCGAGGAGGCAGGACCGCCGCCGGAGCCGCCGCGCGAGCAGGACATCCGGATGCGGCTGCGCGGTGGCCGGACCGGCGTACGGGCCGTGACCTGCGAGAACCTTGAGCTGACCGGTCTGATGAAGCCGTTCTTGCTGGAGATCTTCTACGGGGAGCGGGTCGCCGTCCTCGGCTCGAACGGGTCGGGCAAGTCCCACTTCCTGCGGCTGCTCGCCGGGGATCCGTCGGTGGCGCACACGGGCGACTGGAAGCTGGGCGCGCGGGTCGTCGCGGGCCACTTCGCCCAGACCCACGCGCACCCGGAGCTCCAGGGGCGCTCCCTCGTGGACATCCTCTGGACGGAGCACGCCAAGGACCGGGGCGGGGCGATGTCGGTCCTGCGGCGGTACGAGCTGGAGGGGCAGGGGGACCAGCCCTTCGAGAAGCTCTCCGGCGGGCAGCAGGCCCGTTTCCAGATCCTGCTCCTGGAGCTCTCCGGCACGACGGCGCTGCTGCTCGACGAGCCGACGGACAACCTGGACCTGGAGTCGGCGGAGGCGCTGCAGGACGGTCTCGAGTCGTACGACGGCACGGTGCTGGCCGTGACGCACGACCGGTGGTTCGCGAAGACCTTCGACCGGTATCTGGTCTTCGGCTCGGACGGGGTCGTCCGGGAGACGAGCGAGCCGGTCTGGGACGAGCGGCGGGTGGAGCGGGCGCGGTAGGGGCAGCGCGGTGGCGTCGGCGCGTTTTGACCCGTCCGGGGTGGCGCGGGTAGTGTTGCGGTTTGTTATGCGTATTGGCTTCGTCGTGCTCGCACGAAGGGCCCTTGCGCAGGTTCCCTGGAGCAGTTACCAGTGGCTCGCATACGGGCGGTGTCCCGGCAGTGCAGGCCCCAGCTGCATGATCGCTTCAGGTGTGTCTGGACTCCATCCACTGAAGAAGCGAAGGCTACGAAGTGCGTACGTACAGCCCCAAGCCCGGCGATGTTTCGCGCCAGTGGCACATCATCGACGCGCAGGACATTGTCCTGGGCCGTCTGGCGACGACGGCTGCGAACCTCCTCCGAGGCAAGCACAAGCCCGTCTACGCCCCCCACATGGACATGGGCGACTTCGTCATCATCATCAATGCTGACAAGGTCCACCTGTCCGGCAACAAGAAGACCCAGAAGCTGGCTTACCGCCACTCCGGCTTCCCGGGTGGTCTGCGCTCCGTCCGTTACGACGAGCTGCTGGACAAGAACCCCGAGAAGGCCGTCGAGAAGGCCATCAAGGGCATGATCCCCAAGAACACCCTGGGCCGTCAGATGCTCTCGAAGCTGAAGGTCTACGCGGGCGAGAACCACCCGCACGCTGCTCAGCAGCCGGTCCCGTTCGAGATCACCCAGGTCGCGCAGTAGTTCCGGCCACACCCCCTAAGAACGAAAGAAATCTGAGGAGAATCGTGGCCGAGACCACTGTTGAGAACCCCGTCGAGGGCGTCGAGGGCGAGGAGACCTACGCGGAGGTCACCACCTTCGAGTCCGAGGTTCCCGTCGAGGGCGAGTACACCACCGAGTCCCTGGCGTCCCGCTTCGGTGACCCGCAGCCGGCCGCCGGCCTGGGTCGTCGCAAGAACGCCATCGCCCGCGTCCGGATCGTCCCGGGCACCGGCAAGTGGAAGATCAACGGGCGTACGCTCGAGGACTACTTCCCGAACAAGGTCCACCAGCAGGAAGTCAACGAGCCCTTCAAGGTGCTCGAGCTCGACAACCGCTACGACGTCATCGCCCGCATCGCGGGTGGCGGTGTCTCCGGCCAGGCCGGCGCCCTGCGTCTCGGTGTGGCCCGTGCGCTGAACGAGGCGGATGTCGAGAACAACCGCCCGGCGCTGAAGAAGGCCGGCTTCCTCTCCCGCGACGACCGTGCGGTCGAGCGCAAGAAGGCCGGTCTCAAGAAGGCCCGTAAGGCCCCGCAGTACAGCAAGCGTTAATCGCCTGCTCGGTCTGCTTTGCACGTACGCCCCGGCGGCACTGCCCGTGCTGCCGGGGCGTACGTCTTTTCCTCCCCCTGGGCCCTTTCGGGCAGCTCTGACGTGAAAACGGGCATCAGGCGTTCAGGGGATCGCACTTTTCGGAGCAGTTTCGGAGGACAGCTGTGGGACGACTCTTCGGCACGGACGGTGTGCGCGGTGTGGCGAACGCGGATCTGACGGCGGAGCTCGCGCTCGGCCTGTCGGTCGCGGCGGCGCACGTGCTCGCCGAGGCGGGGACCTTCGAGGGCCATCGGCCGACCGCGGTGGTCGGGCGTGACCCCCGTGCGTCGGGAGAGTTCCTGGAGGCCGCCGTCGTGGCGGGCCTCGCGAGCGCGGGTGTCGACGTCCTGCGCGTCGGTGTCCTGCCCACCCCCGCCGTGGCGTACCTCACCGGAGCGCTCGGCGCGGACCTCGGTGTGATGCTCTCGGCCAGCCACAACGCGATGCCCGACAACGGCATCAAGTTCTTCGCCCGCGGCGGCCACAAGCTCGCCGACGAGCTGGAGGACCGGATCGAGTCCGTCTACGAGGAGCACCGCACCGGCGCCCCGTGGGAGCGGCCGACCGGCTCCGGCGTCGGCCGGGTCCGTGACTACGACGAGGGCTTCGACAAGTACGTCGCCCACCTCATCGCCGTCCTTCCCAACCGGCTCGACGGGCTCAAGGTCGTCCTCGACGAGGCGCACGGCGCGGCCTCGCGCGTGTCGCCCGAGGCGTTCGCCCGGGCCGGCGCCGAGGTCGTCACGATCGGCGCGGACCCCGACGGCCTCAACATCAACGACGGCTGCGGCTCCACCCACCTCGGCCTGCTCAAGGCCGCCGTCGTCGAGCACGGCGCCCACCTCGGCATCGCCCACGACGGTGACGCCGACCGCTGCCTCGCCGTGGACGCGTCCGGCGAGGAGATCGACGGCGACCAGATCCTCGCCGTCCTGGCGCTCGCCATGCGCGAGGCCGGGACGCTGCGCGGCGACACCGTCGTCGCGACCGTGATGTCCAACCTCGGCTTCAAGCTCGCCATGGAGCGGGAGGGGCTGCAGATGGTGCAGACGGCGGTCGGCGACCGGTACGTCCTGGAGTCCATGAAGGAGCACGGCTACGCGCTCGGCGGCGAGCAGTCCGGGCACGTCATCGTGCTCGACCACGCCACCACCGGCGACGGCACCCTCACCGGTCTGATGCTGGCGGCGCGGGTCGCGGCCACCGGCAAGTCCCTCGCGGAGCTGGCCGGCGTCATGGAGCGGCTGCCGCAGGTCCTCATCAACGTGCCCGACGTCGACAAGTCCCGGGTGAAGACCTCGGCCGAGCTGGCGACCGCGGTCGGCGACGCCGAGCGTGAGCTGGGCACCACCGGCCGCGTGCTGCTCCGCCCCTCGGGCACCGAGCCGCTCGTCCGCGTGATGGTCGAGGCCGCCGACATCGAGCAGGCGCGGTCAGTGGCGGGCCGCCTGGCCGACGTGGTGAAGTCGGCGCTCGGCTAGTCGACAGGCAACCTTGGTGCTTCAGCAGCTCCTGAGCTCCTGAGCTGCTTAGAACTTCCGTGGCGCACCCGGCGGGCGGGTCATCCGACCCCGCTGGGTGCGCCACACCAGTTTCCAGGCGATGAGCGTGAGGACGCCGGCGACGATGATGCCGCCCAGGTTGAGCAGCAACTGCTCGGCGGAGCCCCACATCTGGTTCAGATCGCCGTAGCTGAGGGCCACGGCGGCGTTCGCGGCCGCGGGGACGGTCGTCACCGAGATCGCCACGCCGACAAGGACCCCCGCCTTCGACGACGTCAGCGAGACCACGCCGGCCACGCCCGCGAGGAGCGCCACGACGAAAGAGAACGGGTCGGGCTGGAAGATGAAGCCGGTGTTCGGGCGCGGTGCGTCGAGCATGCTCTTCTCGAACTGGCCGATGGCGTCCATCACCAGGCTGAACAGGGTCGTCGCCACGATCGCCGCGGCGAACCCGACCAACAGGGCGACCAGCGAGCGGAAGGCGCCCCTCGGGTCGCGCCGCACCAGACCCGTACTGATCCCGGCGAGCGGGCCGAACTCGGGGCCGACGGCCATGGCCCCCACGATCAGGATCGCGTTGTCCAGGACCACACCGCAGGCCGCGATCATCGTCGCCACGATCATCAGGGCCGCATAGGTGATCGTGAGGGTCGACTCCTCCTGGGCGGTCTCGCTGACCTGCTCCCAGATAACGGCGTCGGCCGCCTCGCCCGGCGCCTCCTCCTCCGCCTTCTCGGCGCGGTCGGAGATCGAGAGGTCGATGTGCCCGACGGCGATCGAACCGACCTTGTCGATGTCCAACTCGCGTAGCCCGCGCAGGAGTTCGTCACCGGCCTCGCGGGCCACGTCGACCATGACGATGTCGCCCGCGGGCTCGCGCGCGACGTCCTTGAGCACCGCGAGGTGGGTGGTGCCGACGGTCCGGTCGATCAGGGCGAGCACGGCGTCCGTGCGGACGGACGGGGTGATGATCCGCAGATGCAGCATCCTCAGAGCTTACGGAGACTCGGAGCTGACGGAGGCTCAGGCCTTGACGAGGCTCAGAGTTCACGGAGGCTCAGACCTTGACGAGGCTCAGAGCTTACGGAGGCTCAGGCGCTGCACCTTGTGATCAGGACCCTTGCGTACGACGAGAGTCGCCCGGCCGCGTGTCGGCGCCACGTTCTCCAGCAGGTTCACCTTGTTGATGGTCCGCCACATCGTGCGGGCGTAGTCCAGGGCCTCCTCCTCGGAGACCTGGGTGTAGCGCTGGAAGTACGAGAAGGGGTTCTGGAACGCCGTCTCGCGCAGCTTGCGGAAGCGGTTGAGGTACCAGCGCTCGATGTCCTCGGGCCGGGCGTCCACGTAGACCGAGAAGTCGAAGTAGTCGGCGAGACCCACCCGCGTCCGGCCGTCCTTGCCGGGCAGCGCCGGCTGCAGGACGTTGAGCCCCTCCACGATCAGGATGTCGGGGCGGCGCACCACGAGCCGCTCGCCCGGCACGATGTCGTAGATGAGGTGGGAGTAGACCGGTGCGGTGACCTCGTCCTTGCCCGCCTTGATGTCGGCGACGAACCGGGTCAGGGCCCGGCGGTCGTACGACTCCGGGAAGCCCTTACGGGACATCAGGCCGCGCGCCCTCAGCTCCTCCATCGGATAGAGGAAGCCGTCGGTGGTGACCAGCTCCACGCGCGGGTGCTCGGGCCAGCGGGCGAGCAGCGCCTGGAGGAGACGGGCCACGGTGGACTTGCCGACGGCGACGGAGCCGGCGACTCCTATGACGAAGGGCGTACCGCGCTGCTCCGCCCGTTCGCCGAGGAAGGTGTTGAGCGCCCCGCGCAGCCCGCTGGTGGCCTGCACGTACAGATTGAGCAGCCGGGACAGCGGCAGATAGACGTCCCGGACCTCGTCCAGGTCGATGACGTCACCGAGACCGCGCAGCCGCTCGACCTCCTCGGCGGAGAGCGGCAGCGGCGTCTTGTCGCGCAGCGCGCTCCACTCGTCCCGGGTGAGGTCGACGTAGGGCGTGGCCTCGGGTGGCCGGCGCTGGCTTCGTGGCGGCGAAGTGATCACCCCGCCATTGTCGGGGTTGTGGGGTCGTTGTGGGTCGTGGGCTCGGTCACGTGGCGGCAGCGGTGGAACGGCGGCCGTGGAGCCGTCGTCGTGAGCAGCCCCGCGGGCGAGGAGCCGCGGACGGCTGTCATCGACGCGCAGGCCGTGAAGCTTGGCCGAGTCCGGCCCTCCGCCCGCTTTCGGTCGTAGGCTGCCGCCATGTGCGGAATCGTGGGATACGTCGGCGGGCAGTCGGCGCTTGATGTGGTGATCGCGGGCCTGAAGCGGCTCGAGTACCGGGGCTACGACTCGGCCGGCGTCGCGGTGCTCTCCGACGGGGGACTGGCCGCGGCGAAGAAGGCGGGCAAGCTCGTCAACCTGGAGAAGGAGCTGGTGGACCGGCCGCTGCCGAGCGGCTCCACCGGCATCGGACACACCCGCTGGGCCACCCACGGCGGGCCGACCGACACCAACGCGCACCCGCATCTCGACAACGCGGGGCGGGTGGCCGTCGTCCACAACGGGATCATCGAGAACTTCGCCGCCCTGCGGGCCGAGCTGGAGGAGCGCGGCCACGATCTCGCGTCCGAGACGGACACCGAGGTCGTGGCCCATCTGCTCGCCGAGGAGTTCTCCTCCTGCGGGGACCTGGCGGAGGCGATGCGGCTGGTCTGCCGGCGGCTCGACGGGGCGTTCACCCTGGTCGCCGTGCACGCGGACGAGCCGGACGTCGTCGTCGGGGCCCGCCGGAACTCGCCGCTCGTGGTGGGCGTCGGCGAGGGGGAGTTCTTCCTCGCCTCCGACGTGGCCGCGTTCATCGCGCACACCCGCGCGGCGATCGAGCTGGGCCAGGACCAGGTCGTGAAGCTGTCCCGGGAGGGCGTCGAGGTCACCGACTTCGCCGGTGCCCCCGCCGACGTACGGGCGTACCACGTGGACTGGGACGCCTCGGCCGCCGAGAAGGGCGGCTACGACTACTTCATGCTCAAGGAGATCGCCGAGCAGCCGAAGGCCGTCGCCGACACGCTCCTCGGCCGCATCGACGCGGAGGGACGGCTCCGGCTCGACGAGGTGCGCATCCCCGACGCGGTGCTGCGCGAGGCCGACAAGATCGTGATCATCGCGTGCGGTACGGCCTTCCACGCCGGGATGATCGCGAAGTACGCCATCGAGCACTGGACCAGGATCCCCTGCGAGGTCGAGCTCGCCAGCGAGTTCCGCTACCGCGATCCGATCCTCGGCCAGCGGACGCTGGTCATCGCGATCTCGCAGTCGGGCGAGACGATGGACACGCTGATGGCGCTGCGGCACGCGCGCGAGCAGGGTGCGAAGGTGCTGGCCGTGTGCAATACGAACGGGTCGACCATTCCGCGCGAGTCCGATGCCGTTCTCTACACGCACGCGGGGCCGGAGGTCGCCGTCGCGTCCACGAAGGCCTTCCTGACGCAGCTGGTGGCCTGCTATCTGCTCGCGCTGTACCTCGGGCAGGTGCGGGGGACGAAGTGGGGCGACGAGATCCACGCCGTGATCCGTGAGCTCGCCCGGATCGCCGACGAGGTCGAGCGGGTCCTGGAGACGATGGAGCCGGTAAGGGCCCTGGCCCGCTCGCTCGCCCACAAGGACACCGTGCTCTTCCTCGGCCGGCACGTCGGCTACCCGGTGGCCCTGGAGGGCGCGCTGAAGCTGAAGGAGCTCGCGTACATGCACGCCGAGGGCTTCGCGGCGGGCGAGCTGAAGCACGGGCCGATCGCGCTCATCGAGGAGGACCTGCCGGTGGTGGTCGTCGTACCGTCGCCGCGCGGGCGGTCGGTCCTGCACGACAAGATCGTCTCCAACATCCAGGAGATCCGGGCGCGGGGGGCGCGGACGATCGTGATCGCGGAGGAGGGCGACGAGACGGTCGTTCCGTACGCCGATCATCTGATCCGCATCCCGGCAACGCCTACGCTGCTTCAGCCGCTGGTCTCCACCGTGCCGCTGCAGGTCTTCGCCTGCGAACTCGCGACCGCGCGGGGCAACGAGGTGGACCAGCCGCGGAACCTGGCGAAATCTGTGACCGTGGAGTGAGCAAATGATCATCGGGGTGGGCATCGACGTGGCGGAGATCGACCGCTTCGCCGCGTCGATCGAACGGACGCCGGGGCTGCTCCGGCGTCTCTTCGTCGAGCGGGAGCTGCTGCTGCCCAGCGGCGAGCGGCGCGGCACCGCCTCCCTCGCGGTGCGCTTCGCGGCGAAGGAGGCGGTGGCGAAGGCGCTCGGCGCGCCCGGCGGCCTGCACTGGACGGACGCGGAGGTCTACGTCGAGGACACCGGCCAGCCCCGGCTCCGGGTGCGGGGCACGGTGGCGGCGCGGGCGGCGGAGCTGGGCGTCCGGCACTGGCACGTCTCGCTGAGCCATGACGCGGGGGTGGCGTCGGCGGTGGTGATCGCGGAGGGGTAGGGCGCGGGCCTCCGGCCTCAAGGCTGAGGGCGCGGGCCCTCCGGCCTCAAGGCTGAGTGCGCGGGCCCTCCGGCCTCAAGGCTGAGTGCGCGAGCCCTCCGGCCTCAAGGCTGCCGGCCTTCCGCCGGTCTTCTTCCGGACTCTGCCGGCCTTCCGCCGGTCTTCTTCTGAACCCTGCTGGTCTGCCGCCGGTCTCCTGCTGATCGGCGGCACCCTGTCGGCTATTCGTATATGGCATATACTTTTGCTTATGACGTATACAGCTCTGCGTTCGGACGGCATCGCGCTGCGCGGGTTCACCGGAGCGACCGGTGTGGCGTTCACGGTCCTGCAGGTCATCGAGGTGCCGCTCTACTTCGTCCACGACGGAGCGCCGCCCGACTCCAACGTCCTGACCCGCATCCTGCTCAGCCTCGTCGTTCTCGTCCTGTTCCTCGGCTTCGTCGCAGGGGTTCGCGAACTCGTCCGCCGGGCCGACCCGGCCTGCGGCTGGGTCGCGGACCTCGCCCACGGCGCGGCACTGGCCTACATCGCGGTCACCTTCGTCGCCCACTCCCTGCAGGCCGGGGAGGTCATAGCCGCCGAGGAGCCGGTCGATCCGACCATCACCGCCGAGGGCTCCTATCTGCTGTACGGCTCGATCGGCCGCATCCTCACGGCGGTCTTCCTGGTGGCCGCCGGGTACGCCGCCGTACGGTGCGGACTGCTGGGCCGGTGGGCCGCGCGGTCGGCCTACGCCATCGCCCTGATCAATCTCGCGTTCGTCCCGTCGCTGTACTTCGGCAACGACACCGGACAGTTCTTCAGCTCCAACGGCTGGGGCACCACGGCGACCATCGCCAGCCTCTACGCCTACTGGGTCCTCGCGGTCGGCATCGCTCTGCTCCGACGGCCGAACGCCCGCCACTATGCTGGGCGACCGGGAGTGACCTCGGAGATTCGGCGGTAGAAGTGTCAGCGGACAAGAGCGCGGCGACTACCTTCCGGCTTCTGTGGGAGGCGAACGAGCGCTCTCGGTCCTCCCTCAGCGTCGACGGCATCGTCGAGGCCGCCATCGCGCTGGCCGACGCCGAGGGCCTGGGCGCGGTGTCGATGCAGCGGGTCGCCGGCGAACTCGGCTACAGCGCGATGGCCCTCTACCGGCACGTCCCCGGGAAGGATCAGCTGGTCGCCCTGATGGCCGACAAGGCCATGGGCAACCCGCCCGCGCCTTCGGGGGACGAGTGGCGCGCCGAGATCCTGAACTGGGCCGACGCGGCATGGGACTTCTACCTCGCGCATCCCTGGACGCTGCGGGTCACCACCACGGGGGCCCCGACCGGCCCGAACGAGCTGACCTGGTTCGAGGCCCTTCTGCGGCCTCTGGCCCGCTCCGGCCTCGCGGCCGAGAACCTGGTCGCCACCGCCGTGTTCGTCTCCAGCGCCGTCCGCGACCTGGCCCGGATCGCCACCGAGATCGTCCCGTCCGGCTCCGACTACGGAGACCTGTTGGCCCAGGTCGTCCGCCCTGATCGTTTTCCCACCCTCTCCTCCCTGATGGCCAAGGGCGCTGTGGAGGACGACGGTGATGTCCGTCCCGCCCTCGACTTCGGCCTCAACCTCATCCTTGAGGGGCTCAAGACCCAGACGTCGTCGTGACGTAGCCGAGCCGAGTTGCCTGGGGGTGCCGGTCGGTGCGGCGGCGGAGGAGGAGGCGGGGTACCGGTCGGCTCCGTGGGTGCCGGGGCGGGCGTCGGTGTGGCCTCCGGTGGGGGCCGAGACCGTCTCGGTCGGTGTGGGGTCGGGATGGGGTCCCTAAGTAGAATCTTGAGGGGGCGTCAACCCTGGCCTCCGGGACGGCGCTTGGCATGTGCGGCAGACTGCGGGCATGCGTACCGCTTACCGCGTGGAGACCGTACGGGCCGCCGAGGCCGAGCTGATGGCGGCGCTGCCCGAGGGCGCGCTCATGCAACGGGCGGCGGCGGGGCTCGCCGCCGCGTGCCTCTCGCTGCTCGGCCGGGGCCATGTGTACGGGGCGAGGGTCGTCCTGCTCGTCGGCAGCGGGGACAACGGGGGCGACGCCCTCTACGCGGGGGTGCGGCTCGCGCGGCGCGGGGCGGGTGTGACGGCCGTCCTGCTCGGCGCGCGGGCCCACGAGGGAGGGCTCGCCGCGCTGCTCCGCGCCGGGGGGCGGGTGACGGAGGACCCCTTCGAGGCGCTCGCCGTCGCCGATCTCGTCGTCGACGGGATCACCGGCATCGGCGGGCAGGGCGGACTGCGGCCGGACGCGGTCCCGGTCGCGCGGGCGGCGCGCGGCTCGGACGCGGTGGTGGTCGCCGTCGACCTGCCGAGCGGGGTGGACGCGGACTCCGGGCAGGTCGCGGGGGAGGCGCTGCGGGCGGACGCGACGGTGACCTTCGGGACGTACAAGCCGGGGCTCCTGATCGACCCGGCGCGGGAGTACGCGGGGGCGCTGCGGCTCGTGGACATCGGCCTGGGAGAGGTCCTGCCGTCGGTGCCGGACATCGAGGCGCTGCAACACGAGGACGTGGCACGGCTGTTGCCCGTGCCGGGCGCGGAGAGCGACAAGTACCGGCGGGGTGTGGTCGGTGTCGTGGCCGGTTCCGCGCGGTACCCGGGCGCGGCGGTGCTCGCGGTGACGGGCGCGCTGCGGGGCGGGGCGGGGGCGGTGCGGTACGTGGGGCCGGCGGGGGCGGCGGTGATCGCGCGCCACCCGGAGACGCTGGTGCACACGGGGTCGCCGGAGGCGCCGAGGAAGGCGGGGCGGGTCCAGGCGTGGGTCGTCGGGCCCGGCCTCGGCGACGAGCGGTCGGGGGTGGCGGAGGTCCTCGCCTCGGACGTACCGGTCCTGGTGGACGCGGACGGGCTGCGGGACCTCGACGCGACGGCGGTACGGGAGCGCACGGCGCCGACCCTGCTCACCCCGCACGCGGGCGAGGCGGCGGCGCTGCTGGGCGTCTCGCGGGAGTCGGTGGAGGCGGAGCGGCTCGCGGCGGTACGGGAGTTGGCGGGGCGGTTCGGGGCGACGGTGCTCTTGAAGGGCTCGACGACGCTGGTGGCGGAGGCGACGGGTCCGGTACGGGTGAACCCGACGGGCACGTCGTGGCTGGCGACGGCGGGGAGCGGGGACGTGCTGTCCGGCCTCGCGGGCTCGCTCCTTGCGGCGGGCCTCGGGGCGCGGGACGCGGGCTCGGCCGCCGCGTACCTCCACGGCCTCGCGGCCCGGCGCGCGTCGGGCGGCGCGCCGATCGTGGCGGGCGACGTGGCGGAGGCGCTGCCGGGGGCGTGGCAGGACGTGGTGACGGGGTAGTTCCCCCCACCCCACCCCTTCCCGAAACCCTGCCGGGGCCGGGGGGACACGCTGATCCAGGGGCCTGCGGCCCCCGGACCCCCGCGGGGACGCGGCAGCTTCGCGCCGCGCGCGGGAGGAAGGTGGGTGCCCCTGCCCCGGCTTCGTTCGGCCCGCCGGCGCAGGCCCGGCAGCATTCGCGCCGCAGGCGTGGTGTCGGGTGCCGTCGACCCCCGGTTGGCGGAACCCGTTGGACCAGGCGTGGGGTTGGGCGGGCGGGCGGCGCAGGGGGCGGGTTGGGTGGAGGGGTGATCAGATGGACCGCGCCCTCCCGTGCCGTGACGTTGCTGCTCGTCGCCGCAGCCGCCCTTCCGCTGACGCCGACCGCATCGGCCTCCGCCCCCGCGCTCGCCGCCCGTACCCCCGCCGAACCGGCGCGCTCCGAACCCGCGCCCGCCGAACCCGCGACAGCGCCCGCCCCCGGCGACCCTGTACCCCCCGTCCCCAGCGACGCCGCGCCCGCCCCCGCCGCCCACCCCGTCCCCTCCGAACCCGCCCCCGCCGCCGAACCCGTCCCCTCCGAGCCCCTCGTCCCCGGTGTCGAAGGGGGTGGGCGGGCCGAGTACCCCATGGATACGCCCGATCAGGTGTTGCCGCCCGTTCCTCAGGACGGGGTCGTCGTGCCCGTGCCTGAGCCTGAGGAGGTGGTCGACGAGCTGGTCGAGTACATGCCGCGCAGTGCGCTCGCCGCCGCCTGCACCGCGCTCGCCGGGCCCCACCAGCGTCGCGTCGAGCAGCTGCTGAAGCTCAAGGTCGACGGCAAGCAGTCCGCCGCCGACTGCAAGGCCATCCGCGCCTTCCAGGTCAAGGAGAAGATCAAGCCCGCCGCCGGCTACGCCGGGCCCGTCACCTGGGCCCGCGCCGAGCTGCTCGCCGCGCGCAAGAACCCCAACGCCGCCGGGAAGTGCCCGGTCAAGACGTACACCGTCGTCTGCGTCGACCTCGACCGCGAGCTCATGTGGGTGCAGAAGAAGCAGAAGGTCACCTTCCCCGTGGTGAACATGCGTAGCGGGCGGCCCGGGTACCGCACCCGTACCGGCTGGAAGACGATCTACTGGCGCAACAAGGACCACTGGTCGTCCCTCTACAACACCCCCATGCCCTACTCCCAGTTCTTCGACGGCGGCCAGGCCTTCCACGCCGTCTACGGCCAGCTCGCCACGCCCACCGGCAGCCGCGGCTGCGTCAATCTGAGCCACGCCAACGCCAAGAAACTCTGGGACGTGCTGCGCAAGGGTGACCGGGTCTACATCTGGGGAAAGCGGCCCGAACGCTGACACCTGAGAGACTGGGCGCGATGACTGAGACACCGCCGCCCCGCAGAGCCCGCGCCGAGATCGACCTCGGTGCGCTGCGTGCGAACGTCCGCACGCTGCGTGCCCGTGTCGCCCCCCGCGTCCAGCTGATGGCCGTGGTCAAGGCCGACGCGTACGGCCACGGCGCCGTCCGCTGCGCCCGCGCCGCGCTCGAAGCGGGCGCCGAATGGCTCGGCACGGCCACCCCCCACGAGGCGCTCGCGCTGCGCGCCGCCGGGATCACGGACGCGCGGATCCTGTGCTGGCTCTGGACCCCCGGCGACCCCTGGGCCGACGGCATCGAGGCCGGGCTCGACATGGCCGTCAGCGGGATGTGGGCCCTGCGCGAGGTCGTCCAGGCCGCGCGGGAGACCGGGCGCCCCGCCCGTATCCAGCTCAAGGCCGACACCGGCCTCGGCCGCAACGGCTGCCAGCCCGCCGACTGGCCCGAACTGGTCGGCGAGGCCCTCAAGGCCCAGAAGGACGGACTCGTCACCGTCACCGGACTCTGGTCGCACTTCGCCTGCGCCGACGAGCCCGGCCACCCCTCCATCGCCTCCCAGCTCGACGTCTTCCGCTCGATGCTCGACTACGCCGAGAAGGCCGGCGTCGAGCCCGAGGTCCGGCACATCGCCAACTCCCCGGCCACCCTCACCCTGCCCGAGGCCCACTTCGACCTCGTCCGGCCCGGCATCGCCATGTATGGAGTGTCACCCAGTCCCGAAGTCGGTACCTCCGCCGACTTCGGGCTGCGGCCCGTCATGTCCCTCATCGGCAGCGTCGCGCTCGTCAAGCAGGTGCCGGGCGGGCACGGGGTCAGTTACGGACACCACTACGTGACCCCGAGCGAGACCACCCTCGGACTGATTCCGCTCGGGTACGCCGACGGCATCCCGCGCCACGCCTCCGGCCGCGGCCCCGTCCTGGTCGGCGACCGGATCCGGCGGGTGGCCGGGCGGGTCGCCATGGACCAGTTCGTCGTCGACCTCGGAGGCGACGCCGTCGAGTCCGGCGCCGAGGCGCTGCTCTTCGGGCCCGGCGACCGGGGCGAGCCGACCGCCGAGGACTGGGCCCAGGCCGCCGACACCATCGCGTACGAGATCGTCACCCGCATCGGCGCGCGCGTTCCGCGCGTCTATGTGAACGGATGAGCAAGAACCCGTAAGCGTCAGCAGCTAGCGAACAGGGGAGCCTCGTGAGCGAGTCCAGCACCGACAACTGGCGGCGTGCCGGGCTCGCCGGTGCCGCGATAGGCGTCCTCGCCGCGGGCGCGGCGGCAGGCGTGGCCGTCGAGCGGCTCACCGTCGGGCGCGGCATGCGTCAGAAGGCGCGGCTCGCCCTCGACGCCACCGCACCCTACGGCTCCCTGCGCGGTACGCCGGGCAAGGCGCTCGCCGACGACGGCACCGCGCTGTACTACGAGGTCGACGAGGTCGAGTCCGACGCGCCCGCCCCCCGCCGTCGGAGGCTCTTCGGCCGCAAGGCGCCCGCGCCCGTCACCGTCGTCTTCAGCCACGGCTACTGCCTCGGCCAGGACTCCTGGCACTTCCAGCGCGCCGCGCTGCGCGGCCTGGTCCGTACCGTCTACTGGGACCAGCGCAGCCACGGACGTTCCGAGCGGGGCCACGCCCAGTCCGGTCCCGACGGCCTGCCCGTCTCCATCGACCAGCTCGGCCGCGACCTCAAGGCCGTCATCGACGCGGCCGCGCCCGAGGGGCCGCTGGTCCTGGTCGGGCACTCGATGGGCGGCATGACGATCATGGCCCTCGCCGACCGCTACCCGGAGCTGGTCCGCGAGCGGGTCGTCGGCGTCGCCTTCGTCGGTACGTCGGCGGGGAAGCTGGGCGAGGTCAACTACGGGCTGCCCTCGGCCGGGGTCAACGCCGTGCGGCGGGTCCTGCCGGGCGTCCTGAAGGCCCTCGGCGCCCAGGCGGAGCTGGTCGAGCGGGGCCGCAGGGCCACGGCCGACCTGTTCGCCGGGCTGATCAAGAAGTACTCGTTCTCGTCCAGGGACGTGGACCCGGCCGTCGCCCGCTTCGCGGAGCGGATGATCGAGGCGACCCCGATCGACGTGGTGGCCGAGTTCTACCCGGCCTTCGCCGAGCACGACAAGTCGGCGGCGCTCGCGGCCTTCCTCGACGTGCCCGTGCTCGCCCTCGCGGGCGACCGCGACCTGGTCACCCCCAGCTCGCACACGGAGGCGATCGCCGATCTGCTTCCGGACGCGGAGCTGGTCATCGTGCCCGACGCCGGGCACCTGGTGATGCTGGAGCACCCCGAGGCCGTGACGGACCGGCTCGCCGACCTGCTCGCGAAGGTCGGAGCGGTGCCCGCGCCGACGGCGACCAAGGCGGGTGCCGGCAGCAGCTAGGTTGGCCGTATGGATGAAGCGCACTCCACTGCCACCCTTGACATCGACTCCCCCGAGGAGATGCAGGAGATCGGGCGCCGGCTGGCCAAGCTGCTCCGCCCCGGCGACCTCGTCATGCTCACCGGCGAGCTCGGCGCCGGGAAGACGACGCTCACCCGAGGCCTCGGTGAGGGCCTCGGCGTGCGCGGTGCCGTCACCTCCCCGACCTTCGTCATCGCCCGCGTCCACCCGTCCCTGGTCGGCGGCCCGGCGCTGGTCCACGTCGACGCGTACCGCCTCGGCGGCGGCCTCGACGAGATGGAGGACCTCGACCTGGACGTCTCGCTGCCCGAGTCGGTCGTCGTCGTGGAGTGGGGCGACGGCAAGGTCGAGGACCTGACGGACGACCGGCTGCACGTCCTGATCCACCGGGTCGTCGGCGACACGGACGACGACCGGCGCACGGTCGTGCTCCGCGGGATCGGCGCGCGCTGGGCCACCGAGAACCTCGCGCTGAGCTGAACGTACGTAGGTTCCGACAAGGTGTCGGGAAGATGTTGCGTCGATCGCACGCGCCGTGGTGACATGGATGCACGAGCTGGTTAGGTGTACCTAACCTACGGGAGGCATGCATGGCGACGCCGGAGCGCGAGCACGCGGAAGCGCGGCCGCGGATGGGCACGTCGATGAGCGATCTGCTGGCGTCCTGTGCCGCGGCCGAGGCGGTCTCGAGACCCCCGCGCACGCCCGAACCCGCGCCGGAACCGGACGTGGCCGAGACCGGGATGCAGCCAGGGACGGAGCGCGAGGCGGCGTAACCCGTACGGGTTACGGGGAAGCCGCCCGGTTCCCGATGCCTAGGGGACGACCACGACCTTCGCGCCGATCGACGCGAACGTCCACATCGCGTCGCCGTCCGCGCGCTTCATCCGGATGCCGCCCGTCTTCCGCGACGGGTCCGGCGTCGGCAGCGTGCCGTCGACCGCCGCGCTGAAGCCGATCGCGACGTCCTGCTCGGTCGTGAACCGCACCACGTGCTCGATCTGCACGCCGTCCGAGCCGGTGACCGAGCCCGAGCGCGAGGTCACCTTGTACGCCCCCGGGGCCGGGTGGACCGTGCTCGGCATGACCGAGAAGGTGTGCGTGGCCTGGCCCTTCGTGTCCACCAGCCACACCCGGCGCTCGGTGAGCCCGTACACGACGCGCGCGCCGGTGCCCGAGTTCGTCGGCACGGCGAGCGGGTCCTTGACGGGCTTCTTGGGGCCGCCGGTCGGCGCCGTCGACGGCGCCGCGCTGGGGGCCTTCGGCTTGGCCGAGACGTCCGCCGGAGCGTTCGCCGAGGCCTGGTAGGCGAGGAAGGCGACCACGGCGACCGCCGCCGCCGTGAGCCCGGCCACGAATCCCGAGCTGCTCCGTGCCACCCTGCTGCCCACCTTTCGTACGTACGTATCGATCGTGACGGTAGCAGTCACCGGCGACCGGGACGGGGCGCCGTGCGGACCGGCCGGGAGCCGTAGGCTGTTTGCGTGCTCTTGCTCGCCATGGATACCGCCACACCCGCCGTCACCGTCGCTCTCCACGACGGAGACTCCGTCGTCGCCGAGGCGCGGCAGATCGACGCCCGCCGCCACGGGGAGCTGCTGCTGCCCGCCGTCGACCGGGTCCTCGCCGAGGCCGGACTGAAGCTCGACGCGGTCACCGGCATCGTCGTCGGCGTCGGGCCGGGGCCGTACACAGGACTGCGCGTCGGGCTCGTCACCGCCGCCACCTTCTCGTCCGCCCTCGGGGTGCCCGTGCACGGCCTGTGCACCCTGGACGGGCTCGCCTACGCCTCCGGGATCGAGGAGCCGTTCGTCGTCGCGACGGACGCGCGCCGCAAGGAGGTGTACTGGGCGCGGTACGAGAACTCCCGTACGCGCGTCACCGACGCGGCCGTCGACCGGCCCGCCGAGATCGCCGAGCAGCTCGCCGGGCTCCCCGTCGTCGGCGCGGGCGCCCGTCTGTACCCCGAGGCCTTCCCGGACGCCCGTGACCCCGAGCACCAGTCGGCGGGCGCGCTCGCGGCCCTGGCGGCGGAGCGGCTCGCGGCGGGCGCCGAGTTCCTCGACCCGCTGCCGATGTACCTGCGCCGCCCCGACGCCCAGGTGCCGAAGAACTACAAGGTGGTCACGCCCAAGTGACCGCCTCGGCGCCCGTGACCGCCGCCGCGACCGGCGAGGCCGTGCTGCGCGAGATGCGCTGGTGGGACATCGCGCCCGTGCTCGTCCTCGAACACGAGCTGTTCCCCGAGGACGCCTGGTCCGAGGGGATGTTCTGGTCCGAGCTGGCCCACGCCCGGGGCCCGCGCGCCACCCGCCGGTACGTCGTCGCGGAGGCCGGCGGGAAGATCGTCGGCTACGCCGGGCTGGCCGCCGCCGGCGGCCTCGGCGACGTCCAGACGATCGCCGTCGCCCGCGAGCAGTGGGGCACCGGGCTCGGCGCCCGGCTCCTCACCGACCTGCTCCAGCACGCCACCGCGTTCGAGTGCGACGAGGTGCTCCTGGAGGTACGGGTGGACAACACCCGGGCCCAGAAGCTGTACGAGCGCTTCGGCTTCGAGCCGATCGGCTTCCGGCGCGGCTACTACCAGCCGGGCAACATCGACGCGCTCGTGATGCGTCTGACCGTCCAAGCAACCGAGACCGAAACTGAAACTGAGACTGATTCCGATGGCTGCTGACGAACCGCTCGTACTCGGCATCGAGACCTCCTGCGACGAGACCGGGGTCGGCATCGTCCGGGGGACGACGCTGCTCGCCGACGCCGTCGCGTCCAGCGTCGACACCCACGCCCGCTTCGGCGGCGTCGTGCCCGAGATCGCCTCCCGCGCCCACCTGGAGGCGATGGTCCCGACCATCGAGCGCGCCCTGAAGGACGCCGGGGTCTCCGCCCGCGACCTCGACGGCATCGCCGTGACCGCGGGACCCGGCCTCGCCGGAGCGCTGCTCGTCGGCGTCTCGGCGGCGAAGGCGTACGCGTACGCGCTCGGCAAGCCGCTGTACGGCGTGAACCACCTGGCCTCGCACATCTGCGTCGACCAGCTGGAGCACGGCCCGCTGCCCGAGCCCACGATGGCGCTCCTCGTCTCCGGCGGACACTCCTCGCTGCTCCTCGCCCCGGACATCACCGCCGACGTCCGGCCGATGGGCGCGACCATCGACGACGCGGCGGGCGAGGCCTTCGACAAGATCGCCCGCGTGCTCGACCTCGGCTTCCCCGGCGGCCCGGTCATCGACCGGCTCGCCCGGGAGGGCGACCCGAAGGCGATCAACTTCCCGCGCGGCCTGTCCGGCTCGAAGGACCCCGCGTACGACTTCTCCTTCTCCGGCCTGAAGACGGCGGTCGCCCGCTGGATCGAGGCCAGGCGCGCGGCGGGCGAGGAGGTGCCGGTACGGGACGTGGCGGCGTCCTTCCAGGAGGCCGTCGTCGACGTGCTCACCCGTAAGGCCGTTCGGGCCTGCAAGGACGAGGGCGTCGACCACCTGATGATCGGTGGCGGTGTCGCGGCCAACTCGCGGCTGCGGGCGCTGGCCCAGGAGCGGTGCGAGCGGGCCGGGATCCGGCTGCGCGTGCCCCGGCCCGGGCTGTGCACGGACAACGGCGCGATGGTGGCGGCGCTCGGCGCCGAGATGGTCGCCCGCAACCGGCCGGCCTCCGACTGGGAGCTCTCGGCGGACTCGTCGCTGCCGGTGACGGAACCGCACGTGCCGGGCAGCCACGGCGACGGTCACGGGCACTCCCACTCCCACGACCACGTGCACGAGATCAGCAAGGAGAACCTCTACTCATGAGGGTCGCCCTGATGTGGGAGGCGCGGGCCGTCCAGGGGCGGGGGCCCGAGCTCATGGAGTGGGCGCGGGCGCAGGAGCTCGCGTCCGAGCCGCTGCGGCGCGAGGCTTTCCGCGCCCCGCAGGACCGGGTGCTCGTCCTGACCTGGTGGGAGACGGAGACGTTCGACGCCGAGCTGCCGGAGCTGCCGGAGCCGACGGCCGATCTGATCACCCGTCCGGTGCATCGTTGGCGTTTCGAGGCCGTGGACTGAGGCAACCCGTAGGTCTTTTATCGCATCATCCACACCGTGACACACGGCGTGGACAAGAAGATCGCGACCTGGGCGGCGCTGACCGCCGCCGCTCTCCTCATCTCCGGATGCGGCGGCTCGGCGGGTGCGGACTCCGCGACGGCTCCCACGAGACCCTCCTCGCCCACGACGGCCCCCGCCGAGGCCAAGGCCCCCGACCGGGCCGCCGAGGCCTCCGTCGCGTACCGGAAGTGGGGCCTGAAGCCCTTCGCGGCCCCGCCCGCCCCGCCGAGGACGAAGCCGGTGACACGGAAGCCGGGCGGGCCCGTCCCCGTCATCAGCGAGATCCCCACCACGGACAAGGTCGTCTTCATCACGATCGACGACGGGGCCGAGAAGGACCCCGAGTTCGTGCAGATGATGGCGGACCTGAAGGTCCCGGTGACGATGTTCCTCACCGACTCCGCGGTACGCGCCGACTACGGCTACTTCAAGCCGCTCGCGGCCCTCGGCAACGGCGTCGCCAACCACACCCTCACCCACCCCAACCTCCGCACCCTCGGCCGCTCCGCCCAGCGCCAGGAGATCTGCGGCCAGCAGACGAAGCTGGCGCAGGAGTACGGGACGACCCCACGGCTCTTCCGCCCGCCCTACGGCAACTGGAACGAGGACACCCGCGCGGCGGCGGGCTCGTGCGGCGTGGACGCGATCGTGCTGTGGCGCGAGTCGATGCAGATCACGAACATGCAGTACCAGCGCGGCGACAAGAAGCTGCACCCCGGCGACATCATCCTGGCCCACTTCCGGGGCCCGGCCGAGCTCAAGGGCACGACGATGACCCGGATGACGGCCAACATGCTCCGCCACATCCAGGAGCAGGGCTTCACGGTGGCCCGCCTGGAGGACTACGTCTGAAAGTCTTCTCCTCCTCGTGTCGATGCGGACCGAGCCCGTTCGACGTATGAGTGAAAGGCGGGGAACGGCCCCGCCCGCCACGCAAGGAGAACGACCATGCCCCGCTACCTGACGATGATCCGCATCGAAGAGGGCGCCTTCCGGATGGAGGAGGCCGACGCCGGCTTCGACGAGCGCATGGGCGCGCTCTTCGAGGAGATCACCAAGGCCGGCGTGATGCTGGAGACGGCCGGGCTCAAGCCGACCGAGGAGGGCAAGCGGGTCGTCTGGGAGGGCGGGAAGATCTCCTACACCGACGGCCCGTTCACCGAGACCAAGGAGGTCGTCGGCGGCTACTCGATCACCCAGTGCCGGGACCTGGCGGAGGCCATGGAGTGGTCGAAGCGGTTCCTGGAGATCCACCCGCCGCAGTGGAAGGTGACCTGCGAGGTCCGCGAGATCGAAGAGATGTGACGCGGCCGGGGCGGGTGGTGTCATGGTTGATCCATGACCGCACCCGCCCCCGGCGCCGTCGAGACCGTCTTCCGGATGGAGTCGCCGCGGATCATCGCCGCCGTCGCGCGGATCGTCCGTGACGTCGGCATCGCCGAGGAGATCGCCCAGGACGCCTTCGTCGCCGCCCTCGAGCAGTGGCCGGAAACCGGCGTCCCCGACCGGCCCGGTGCGTGGCTGACGACCACCGCGAAGAACCGCGCCGTGGATCTCGTACGGCGCCGTGAGACGTACGCGCGCAAGCTGGCCGAGGTCGGGCGTGAGGTCCCGGAGGCCTCGTACGACCCCGAGCCGTCCGGGCCCGGTGACATCGACGACGACCTGCTGCGCCTGATCTTCACCGCCTGCCACCCGGTGCTCTCCGCCGAGGCGCGGACCGCGCTCACGCTGCGGCTCGTCGGCGGGCTTCGCACGGACGAGATCGCCCGCGCCTTCCTCGTACCGGAGGCGACGGTCGCGCAGCGGATCGTCCGGGCGAAGCGGACGCTGGCGAAGGAGGGCGTGGAGTTCGAGGTGCCGTACGGGGAGGAGCGGGCGGCCCGGCTCGGCTCGGTCCTTGACGTCATCTACCTCATCTTCAACGAGGGGTACGCGGCGACCGCGGGCGACGACCTGCTGCGGCCCGCGCTCTGCGAGGACGCGCTGCGGCTTGCCCGGGTGCTCGCGGGGCTCATGCCGAAGGAGGGTGAAGTCCACGGCCTGGCGGCCCTGTTGGAGATCCAGGCCTCCCGGACGGCGGCCAGGACAGCCCCGGACGGGCGGCCGGTCCTGATCGCCGACCAGAACCGGAGCCGCTGGGACAGGCGGCTCATCCTCCGCGGCTTCGAGGCGCTCGGCCGGGCGGGCGAGGGCGGTACGTACGGTCCGTACGCCCTCCAGGCCGCCATCGCCGCCTGCCACGCGAAGGCCACCACGTACGAGGAGACGGACTGGCGGACGATCGCCGCGCTGTACGGGCGGCTCGGCGCCGTCGCGCCGTCCCCGGTGGTCGAGTTGAACCGCGCGGTCGCCGTCTCGATGGCCGAGGGCCCGGAGGCGGCCCTCCCTCTCGTCGACGCCCTGACCGAGGAACCGGCCCTGGCGGGCTACCACTTGCTGCCGAGCGTCCGAGGTGACCTGCTGCAGCGGCTCGGCCGACCGGCCGAGGCCCGCGCGGAGTTCGAGCGGGCGGCCGCCCTGACGCGCAACGAACGCGAGCGCGAACTGCTGCTCGGGCGCGCCCGGGAGGCGGGCGCTCAGTAGCGCAGGATCTGACCGGCCGCCGTGCCGACCAGGACCGTGCCGTCGGGGGTCACGCACAGCGACAGCGGTCCGTACGGGGGCAGTTCGCGGCGGCCGAGGACGGTTCCGGTGGCCGTGTCGGCCGAGACCAGGGTGTTGTCGGCGCACAGGGCGTGGAGGACACCGTCGTACGCGTCGAGGGCGAGGACCTCGGCGTCCAGCGGCCGGGTCCAGACGACCTCGCCGGTCGGGAAGGCCCGGCGGACCAGCTCCTGCGTGCCGTGCAGGAGCGCGGCCCCCGCGGCGTCCGTGGTGTACACCGCCCTGCCGAGCGGCGCGTCGACGGAGAAGAGCGTCGTCTCGCCGGTGGTACGGGGATCGAGCGCGATCACGTCCCGGCGCCGCCGCCCGTACAGCAGCTCCGGGCAGCGCCGGACGTCGAGCGGGACGAGGTCGTACCGGTTCGGCTCCTGGACCCCGCCGAGCGGGGTGCCGTCGGCGGCGAAGAACCGGGTGTTGGGCGGGGTGGGTGGCTCGACCTCGATGCTGCGGTTGTACGTGTCCCGGATCGCCCAGACCCCGTCCGTACGGGCCGACAGCGCGGCCGAGAACGGGACCGAGGGGCGGTCGAGGACCCTGCCGTCGTCCGTGGCGACGAGCGGGAAGTCGGTCCGCGCCCGGGCGTCGGGGCCGGAGACGGCGACCCGGACCGTCCGCTCGTCGGCGGCGACCTCGATGCGCGCGCCGCCGCCGGTGGACGGCGAGGGCACGCGCCAGAGCAGCGAGCCGTCGGGCGCCCAGCACTCCACCGTCGTGAAGTGGCGGGTGGCGAGCACCCGGCCGTCGCTCAGCCCGGCCATGTCCCGGACCCGGCCGTGGCCGGTGTAACTCCGGCCGGCCCGCTCGGCGATCTCCGTGAGCAGCGGGCGCGCGGGCCGACCGGGCAGGTCGGGGTACGTGTCCGGGTCGTCCGGGTCGACCGGCCACCGGTCGAGGGCGGTCAGGTCGAGGGCGTCGGGGCTCAGGCCGAGCCAGTCGTCCCGTACGACCGTGCCCCGGGACGTGTAGTGGACGTACTCGTCGTCCGGGTCCACGCTGAAGAAGGTGAGTTCGAGGGTGCGGGCGTCCGGCCAACGGATCGGATCGATGCCCCACTTGGGGTCGGCGAAGTCGACCCGGTGGCCCGTGCCCGGTTCGAAGAGCGTGAGGCAGCCGGCGCGGTCGTACTCGTCGCCGTTGTCGAGGCCGATGGCGAGGAGGGGGAGCGTGGGGTGGAAGGCGATCGAGTCCGCGTCCATCGTGAACGTCATCAAGTGCGCGCAGGAGAGGTCGGCGGCGCGGTGGACGGCGACCCGGCTCATGCCGTACACCACCGAACTCACCGCGATCCACTGCCCATCGGCGCTGACGACCACCTGGGACGCGCCCCCCTGGAGCTCGGCGAAGGGCTCGTCGTGCAACGGGGTCAGTGGGGCTCGTGGGGTCGTGTGGTCCTGGTTCGGCCCGTGGTCCCGGTTCGGTCCGTGGTCCCGGTTCGGTCCGTGGTCCATGTTCGGCCCGTGGTCCTGGTTCGGCTCAGCCATGGTGTGCCGCCGCCGGTCGGCCGATCAGCATCGTCGGGGCGCCCGCGACGCGGGTCAGGAAGACCGTGGCCGCGTTCGGGCCCTTGGGCTTGACCCGGCGGCGGATCTCCTCCGGTTCGACTGCCGAGCCGCGCTTCTTCACCGTCAGCGTGCCGACCTCGCGCTCGCGCAGCAGGGCCTTCAACTTCTTGAGGTTGAAGGGGAGTTCGTCGGTGATCTCGTACGCCGTGGCGAACGGGGTCGGGGTGAGGGCGTCCGCCGTGACGTACGCGATCGTCTCGTCGATCAGGCCCCCCGACAGCTCCTCCGCGACCTCGGCGACCAGATGCGCGCGGATGACCGCGCCGTCCGGCTCGTAGAGGAAGCGGCCGACCGGGCGGACGTCCGGGTCGGGCAGGCCGCGGCCGGTCAGGCTCGCGCCGGAGGGCAGGAGGGTGGCGCGGCGCGCGCCGGGGGAGGTGCCGAACCAGAGGACGGCCTCCTTCACGTCCCCGCCGTCCGAGATCCACTCCGCCTCCGCCTCCGCCGGCACCGCCTCGTGCGGGATGCCCGGCGCGATCTTCAGCGCAGCGTGCGGGGCCTTGCGGGCCGCCTCGACCGCCCACGAGAGCGGCGGCGAGTACGCCTCCGGGTCGAAGATGCGGCCCCTCCCACCGCGCCGTGCAGGGTCCACGAAGACGGCGTCGTACGGGCTGGTGGCGATCTCGGTCACGTCCGCGCACCGCACCTCGATCAGCCCGGTCAGACCGAGCGCCTCGGCGTTGGCGCGGGCGACCTCCGCCGTCAGCGGGTCGCGGTCCACGGCCAGGACCGCGATCCCGGCCCGGGCGAACGCGAGGGCGTCCCCGCCGATCCCGCCGCAGAGGTCGGCCACGGAACGCACCCCGAGCTCACGGAACCGCTCCGCGCGGTACGTCCCGACCGTCGCCCGGGTCGACTGCTCGACGCCGTTGGGGGTGAAGTACATCCGGTACGCGTCCTCGGCGCCGAACTTCGCCACCGCGCGCTGCCGCAGCCGGGCCTGTCCGAGGGCCGCCGAGACCAGCTCCGCGGGGTGCTCGCGGCGCAGCCGGGAGGCGACGGCCAGTTCCTGGGCGGGGTCGTAGTCGCGCAGGGCGGCGAGCAGCGTCTGACCCTCGGGGGTGAGCAGGGCGGTGAAGGCGGCGAGGTCGGTCACCCGTCCCATTGTGGGCCAGCCGGGGGACGGTGGACGCCCGGGCGGCGGTGTCGACGGCCGTGCGGCGCGAGCCGCTGACAGGATGCGACGCCATGCAGCTAGTCAGACAAAAGGAACAAATGCGCTCGAAGAGGGCGGCGGCGCGTATCCGCCGCTCGGTGGGCGCCGCACTGGTCGTCGCCGCGCTCGGATCCGCCTGCGCGGGCCCGTCCGGTGACGGGGAGGGCGCCGGTGGCGGCCCCGGCGGCGGTCCCGGAGCCGGGCACAAGGGCCCCGCGCGCCCCGCCGCCGGTCAGCAGCAGGCGGGGGGCGCGGCCGCCGCCCTCGACGCGTACGTGGAGAAGGTCCGTGAGCGGCGCGTCGCCCGGGCCGCCGCCGCCAAGAAGTGGGGCCTGGATCGGCCTCCCCTCGAGGCTCCCGCCCCACCCGCCGTGAAGCCGAAGATCACCACCCGCAAGGGCTTCGAGACGGACGGCGAGGGGCTGCCGCCGGTCTTCACCACCGTGCCGACCAAGGAGAAGATCGTCTTCCTGACGATCGACGACGGCGCGGAGAAGGACCCGGAGCTGATCCGGATGATGAGCGATCTGAGGATCCCGTACAGCGCCTTCCTCAGCGACTACCTCGTCAAGGAGGACTACGGCTACTTCAAGAAGATGCAGGCCGCCGGCGTCTCCCTGCACAACCACACCCTCAACCACCGCTACATGCCCGGGCTCTCGTACGGCGCGCAGAAGCGCGAGATCTGCGGGATGCAGGACACCATCGAGAAGCGGTACGGGAAGCGGCCCCCGCTCTTCCGGCCGCCGTACGGGAACTACAACGAGGACACGCTGCGCGCGGCGAAGACGTGCGGGGTGAAGGCCGTTCCGCTGTGGGCCTCGGAGGCGTTCCCCGACCGGATGGAGTGGCGCGAGTGGGACCGGGACCTGCACCCCGGCGACATCGTGCTCACGCACTTCCGGGGCAAGGAGGACTGGAAGGGCTCGATGCCGGACATGATCCGCCGGGTGATGAAGACGATCACGGCCAAGGGGTACGCGGTCGCGAAGCTCGAGGACTACGTGTGAGACGCGCGCGCCGGCTGGCGGCCGGTCTCGTGCTGGCCGGCGCGCTCATGGGCGTGACGGGGTGCGCCTCGTCCGTCGATCCGATCGAGCGTCTCGGACGGAAGGCGGCGCGGCAGGTGGGGGAGGCGGGGGCGGGGGACGGGGCGCTCTCGAGGACGGCGGTCCGGGTGTTCCACGGGCTCGCTCGGCTTGACGACGGCAGGGCGACCGCGGGAACGGCGGGGCGTCCCTGAGGGCGGCGGCCCCGGGGACGGCGGCCCTGGGGACGGCGGGGCGTCTCCGAGGGCGGCGGCGGGGCCCCACCCGTACGGAACGATCGGCTCCGTCGCGCCGTTGCCCGTACCGGGACCGAATCGCCACGCGGCACTGAATTGGCACTCCGCTTGACCGAGTGCTAATCGCAGTCATAGTCTCGGGTCTGGCACTCCCCACTGGAGAGTGCCAACACAGCGACGGGCAGGTCCGGCACCCGCGACGACGGATCCACCTGGTCGCCACCTCAGACAGTTAGCCCCGTGAGATCTCCGAAGGGGGAGGTCGGATCGTGACGACCACCAGCTCCAAGGTTGCCATCAAGCCGCTCGAGGACCGCATCGTGGTCCAGCCGCTCGACGCCGAGCAGACCACCGCCTCTGGCCTGGTCATCCCGGACACCGCGAAGGAGAAGCCCCAGGAGGGCGCCGTCCTCGCCGTGGGCCCGGGTCGCTTCGAGAACGGCGAGCGTCTTCCGCTCGACGTTCAGGTCGGCGATGTCGTGCTGTACAGCAAGTACGGCGGCACCGAGGTGAAGTACAACGGCGAGGAGTTCCTCGTCCTCTCGGCTCGCGACGTGCTCGCGATCATCGAGAAGTAGTTCACCGAAGTACCTGAAGCAGATGCTTTGAGCTGCGCCCCTGACCCCGCACCGGGCGTCCGGGGCGCAGTTCGTTTCACCAGTTTCACCACGAATTCCGAGAGGGCTGAATCGCTCCCATGGCGAAGATCCTGAAGTTCGACGAGGACGCCCGTCGCGCCCTTGAGCGCGGCGTCAACAAGCTTGCCGACACGGTGAAGGTGACGATCGGCCCCAAGGGCCGCAACGTCGTCATCGACAAGAAGTTCGGCGCCCCCACCATCACCAACGACGGTGTCACGATCGCCCGCGAGGTCGAGATCGAGGACCCGTACGAGAACCTCGGTGCCCAGCTGGTGAAGGAGGTGGCGACCAAGACCAACGACATCGCGGGTGACGGCACCACCACCGCCACCGTGCTCGCCCAGGCGCTCGTCCGCGAGGGTCTGAAGAACGTCGCCGCCGGTGCCTCCCCGGCCGCCCTGAAGAAGGGCATCGACGCCGCGGTCAAGGCCGTCTCCGACGAGCTGCTCGCGACCGCCCGTCCGATCGAGGACAAGTCCGACATCGCCGCCGTGGCCGCGCTCTCCGCGCAGGACCAGCAGGTCGGCGAGCTCATCGCCGAGGCGATGGACAAGGTCGGCAAGGACGGTGTCATCACCGTCGAGGAGTCCAACACCTTCGGCCTGGAGCTCGACTTCACCGAGGGCATGGCCTTCGACAAGGGCTACCTGTCCCCGTACATGGTGACCGACCAGGAGCGTATGGAGGCCGTCCTCGACGACCCGTACATCCTGATCAACCAGGGCAAGATCTCCTCGATCCAGGACCTGCTGCCGCTCCTCGAGAAGGTCATCCAGGCCGGCTCCTCCAAGCCGCTGCTGATCATCGCCGAGGACGTCGAGGGCGAGGCCCTGTCGACCCTGGTCGTCAACAAGATCCGTGGCACCTTCAACGCCGTGGCCGTCAAGGCCCCGGGCTTCGGCGACCGCCGCAAGGCGATGCTCGGCGACATGGCCACCCTCACCGGTGCCACCGTCATCGCCGAGGAGGTCGGCCTCAAGCTCGACCAGGCCGGTCTGGACGTGCTGGGCACCGCCCGCCGCGTGACGATCACCAAGGACGACACCACCATCGTCGACGGTGGCGGCAACTCCGAGGACGTCGCGGGTCGCGTCAACCAGATCAAGGCCGAGATCGAGTCCACCGACTCCGACTGGGACCGCGAGAAGCTCCAGGAGCGCCTCGCGAAGCTGGCCGGCGGCGTGTGCGTGATCAAGGTCGGCGCCGCCACCGAGGTGGAGCTGAAGGAGAAGAAGCACCGTCTGGAGGACGCCATCTCCGCGACCCGCGCCGCGGTCGAGGAGGGCATCGTCTCCGGTGGTGGCTCCGCTCTGGTCCACGCCGTCAAGGTCCTCGAGGGCAACCTCGGCAAGACCGGCGACGAGGCCACGGGTGTCGCGGTCGTCCGCCGCGCCGCCGTCGAGCCGCTGCGCTGGATCGCCGAGAACGCCGGCCTCGAGGGCTACGTCATCACCTCGAAGGTCGCCGAGCTCGACAAGGGCCAGGGCTTCAACGCCGCCACCGGCGAGTACGGCGACCTGGTCAAGGCCGGCGTCATCGACCCGGTGAAGGTGACGCGCTCCGCGCTGGAGAACGCCGCCTCGATCGCCTCCCTCCTCCTCACCACCGAGACCCTCGTGGTGGAGAAGAAGGAAGAGGAGCCGGCGGACGGTGGCCACGGCCACGGCCACGGTCACTCGCACTGACGCTCGCGTGGCCGATCGCTCAAAGCCGATCGCTCGTAGCTGATCACTGAGGTCCGGTGTCCCGGGAGGGGCACCGGACCTCGGCGTTTCTCCGGCCGTCCACGCCTCCACCGCGCTCCGGCCGTCCACGCCTCCAGCGCGCTACGCCTCCACCGCGCCGAGCTGCCCCATCAGCCCGAGCCGGTCGTACTGCCACCACCCTTCCGTGATCTTGCCGTCCTGCCGGAACTGGTGGATGGTCGTGCCGGTCATGGAGACCTTCATGCCGGTGGGCTGCAGCCCCATGAAGTCGCCGGTGTGCGTCCCCACCCACGTCCACCGCGTACACACCCGGTCGCCCTCGGCGATCTGGTCGTTCACGGTGAATTCGAAGTCGAACCCTCCCCGCCACATCTCCACCTCGCGGCGGACCGCGTCCATGCCGATGACGTCCTGCTCGTTGGCCGGATCGTGGTCGTGGTAACCCTCCGCGAAGACCTCGTCGAGCGGCGGAAGCTCGCCCTTGGAGGTGGCGAGCTCGAAGAACCGGCGGGAGTTCGCCTTGTACATCTGGACGTCTCGCACGATGTCCAGGTCGGTGAACGTCGGCATCTCGTCACAGAGCGCGACCATCTCCTTGAAGATGCGATCAGTCTCGGGGAGCTGCGAGTTGGTCATCGCCACCTCGTAGGAGGGGAACTCGACGATCTCCACGAGATGGTCCGAGTCGGAGCGGTCCTTGCCGATGACGCTGTGGGTGGCGGTCCGCTTGCCCTTGGTCTGTTCGACCCACTTGTCCATCAGCCGGTTCAGATCGTCGAACCGACTGGTCCTGCAATCGATTATCTGTACGAAAGTCATGGTGCCTCCCGGACCGGGTGGGACACCTCCAGTCTAGGTCCGGGGCCGTCCAGGGCCCTGGCAACATGGGCGCCATGCAGCAGGCCCGGGGCAGCGGTCGGTGGCGGTCGGGGGCGACGTCGGGACAGTCGTCACCGGCGACCACGACCGGGTCGTGACGGCGCCGCCGGTCCGATCGGGCGTACGGGGAGCAGGTGCGCCGGATCGCCCCGGCGGAACTGGTGGACCGGGAAACGGAGTTGGCCGCACTGGCGGCCTTCTGCACCGCGGAATCCGGCCCCACGTACCGGGGCGTCACGACGGGCCCGGACGCCCACTCGATCGCGAGCCTGCTGCCGGGCCTCGACGCTCGCGTCCTGCAGGTCGAGGACCTGCGCGAGGCGTTGCCCGCTGCCCTGCGCCTCGAACCCCGTGCCGTCCCCGTCGTCGTCGAGGCCCTGCGCCGACCGCGTGGGGTCTGACAACCGGACCGGATCCGCGAACGGCCCGGGTCGGTCATGTCCAGGACCGCGACGTCAGGCGGCGCCGCCGGGTGTCCCGGGTGAAGCGCCGGAAGCCCCGCCCGGAGTCCCGCACGAGGACCGCACGCGCAGGCGCGGCAGCAGGCTCAGGTGGCGCCGGGCGGTGTCCTCCGTCGGGTCCTCGGTCAGCCGCTCGACCAGCAACTCCGTGGCGTACCGCCCCACCTGGCGCTTGGGCGGGGCGACCGCCGTGAGCGGGGTGTCGGCGAGCGCGGCGACCTCGTCGTCGTACGCGATCAGGGCCAGGTCCTCCGGCACCTTCACGCCCAGCTCCGCCAGGCGCTGCACGATCTCGATCGCGTCCACGTCGTTGTGGACCAGGGCCGCGCTCGTCCGCCCCGAACCGACCGCCTCGTGCAGGGCCCGTACCGCGCGCTCGAACCCCGCGGGATCCTGGTCCGCCGGTACGGAGTCGATCACCGGCCCCGGGGCCGTCAGGCCCAGCGTGGCCAGCGCCTCCGCGTACCCGGCGCGCACCGCGAGCGCGGTCGGGCTGTCGCCGCGCGCCACCAGGAGCGGGGTGCCGTGGCCGAGGCCGAGCAGGTGGCGCACGGCGAGCAGGACGCCGTGGCCGTGGTCGGAGACCACCCGGTCCAGCGCGTCGAGCGGGCTGCCGGGGTCGGCCCTGCGCTCCAGGAGTACGGCGGGCACGGGGAGTTCGGCCAGCCAGTCGCCGTACGCGGTCCGGTCCTCGGGGCCCCGCCAGCCGGGCGCGACGAGCACCCCCTCGGCGCCGGCCGCGAGCAGGCTCTCGGTGCGCGCGCGGTCCTCCTCGGGCCGGTAGTCCGAGATCCGCAGGATCAGCCGGGCCCCCGCCCGCGCCGCCGCCTCGTGCGCGCCCCGGATGACCTCGGCGAAGTAGTACGTGGCGGAGGGCGCGAGCAGCCCGAGGACCAGGCCCTCTCCGGAGCGGCGGGCGCTCTCCGGGGCCGCGCGGCGCTCCGGCCAGGACACCTGGCCGTGCACCCGGTCGAGCAGCCCCTTGGCGGCCAGCGCCTCGACGTCACGGCGGGCGGTCACCGGGGAGACGCCGAGCCGGTCGGCCAGGTCGGCGACGCGGGCGGTGCCGTGCTCGCGCACCAGGGCCAGGAGTCGGTCGTGTCGTTCGGCGGCACTCTGGCGCACGGTGCGTCTCCTCGCGGTGGGGCGGTCGGCAGGGGTCGGACGGCGGGGGTCGGACGGCGGAGCGGCCGGAATCGGAGCCTACGCCAGAATGATCGAACGGAACGGGTTTCGATCATTCGCTCCGATCTCATTGACGTTCGATCGAAGGGCTGTTCATGATTCCGGGCGACGACGACGTCCGCCTCAGGGAGCATCATGCCCACGCCGCCCGAGAACCGTGAGCTCAGTCCGTTCACCGGCTGGACCCGCGCCCACTGGGAAGACGCCGCCGATCGACTCGTCCTCGCCGTACGGCCCTACGCCTCGCCCCGCCACGGCCGCTTCGACCTCCCCGGGCCCCGCCCCAGCTGGTCCGGCGCCCGCTCGGACGGGCTCGAAGGGCATGCCCGTACGTTCCTGCTCGCCGCCCTCCGCGTCGCGGGCGCCCGGGGCGCGGACCCGCACGGTCACCTGCCCCGCTACGCCGAGGGACTCGCCGCCGGCACGGAGGCCGCGGGCGGCGAAGGCCCCGACGCGTGGCCGCTCCTCACCGACGTACGGCAGGCCGTGGTCGAATCCGCCTCCGTCGCCCTCGCGTTGCGGCTGACCCGCCCCTGGCTCTGGGACACCCTGGACGACCGCACCCGGCAACGGACCGTCGACTGGCTGCTGCCCGCCCTCGAACCCTCACCGGTCGACAACAACTGGTGGCTCTTCGGTCTCACCGTCGCCGGCTTCCTCCAGGACGCCGGCATCGAGACCGACCGCGCGGCCGTCACGATCGACCGCTCCCTCGACCGGATCGAGAAGTGGTACCTCGGCGACGGCTGGTACAGCGACGGCGACAACCGCGCCTTCGACCACTACAACGGCTGGGCCCTGCACTTCTATCCCGTCCTGCACGCCCACCTCTCCGGCGACCCGGACCTCCTCGCCCGCTACGGCCCCCGGCTGCGCGCCCATCTCGCCGACCACGCCCACCTCTTCGACGCGAACGGCGCCCCACTCCCGTACGGGCGTTCCCTCATCTACCGCTTCGCGGCGGCCGCCGCCCCCTGGCTCGGCGCGCTCACCGGCCACACCCCGCTCACCCCCGGCGCCACCCGCCGCCTCGCCTCCGGCACGCTGCGGTACTTCCTCGACCGGGGCGCGTGCGACGAGCGCGGCCTGCTCACGCTCGGCTGGCACGGCCCGTACGCGCCGCTCGTCCAGGAGTACTCGGGACCCGCCTCCCCCTACTGGACGGCCAAGGGCTTCCTCGGCCTCCTCCTGCCCGCCGACCACCCGGCCTGGACCGCCCCCGAGGAACCCCTCCCCGCCGAACGCGCCGACACCGTGCGCCCCGTCGCCCCGGCCGCGCTGCTCCTGCAGACCACGGCCGCCGACGGACTCGTACGTCTCCACAACCACGGCAGCAACCACGTGGCGAGCGCCCCCGCGGGCGAGGACGACTCCGGCTACGCCCGCTTCGCGTACTCCACGCGTACGGGACCGACGGCCGCGCCCGACTCCGCCGACAACCACTTCGCCCTGGTCGTCGACGGCCGGGTGACCCGCCGCGGCCCCGCGACGCCCCTGGGCACCGGACCCGACTGGGCCGCGTCCCTCCACACCCCGCTCCCGGGGATCCGGGTCCTCTCGGCGACCCTCGCCCACGGCCGCGCCGAGGTCCGCGCCCACCTCGTCCTCGGCGCCACCGCCGGAACTCCCGTACGCCAGACGGGCTGGACGACCACGCAGGACGGCCCGACCGCCCAGCTCCACGCCGTGCACGGCTACCCGCCGGCCTCCGAGACCGTCGAACTCACCACCGGCGCCACGCTCCAGGGCGGCCCGGCCACCCGCACGGCGGCCCTGCACGCCACCACCGTCGGCCCCGACTCCCTCTTCGTGGCCCTGGCCTCCCTCACCGCCGAACCGAACCCGCCGCCCGTCCCCACCCTCGCGACCGTCCGGGTCACCGCTCGCACCCTCCACGTGACCTGGCAGAACGGCACCACGACCGAACTCGACCTCGCCGCCCTCGCCTTGGCGGACCTGTCGAGAGACCTGTGAGCCTCCGCAGGCCGGCTACTTCGGTCCGTACTTGCGGCCCGCCTTGGAGGAGACCCCACCGAGCAGGCCGCGGGGCGCCAGCTTCACCACGCCCATCAGCGCCTTGTAGCGGGGGTCGGGGATGGACAGCGTCTTGCCGCGCGCGAGGTCGTTCAGCGCCTCGCCCACCAACTTGTCCGCGTCGAGCCACATCCAGCCCGGGATGTTGTCCGTCCCCATCCCGGCCCGCTCGTGGAACTCCGTGCGTACGAAGCCCGGGCACAGCGCCATGAGCCGTACCCCGCTGCCCGCCAGGTCCCGCGCCGCGCCCTGGGTGAACTGCACGACCCAGGCCTTCGACGCCCCGTACGTGCCGCGCGGGACGAAGGCCGCCACCGAGGCCACGTTGACGACCCCGCCCCTGCCGCGGGCGCGCATGGACTCCGCGGCCGCCGACGTCAGCCGGAGCACCGCCTCGCAGTGCACGGTCAGCATCTTCAACTCGTCGGCCATGGAGACTTCGAGGAACCGGCCCTTGTTCCCGAACCCGGCGTTGTTCACCAGCAGGTCCACCGGCTGCTTCGGGTCCGAGAGCCGGGCCTCCACGGCCGCGATCCCCTTCTCGTCGGACAGGTCCGCCGCCAGGACCTCGGCCTCGATGCCGTGCCGGTCGTGCAGCTCGGTCGCCTGCTCCCGCAGCCGCGTCACATCGCGGGCCACGAGCACGACATCGTGTCCGTCCGCCGCCAGTTTCCGCGCGAAGGCGGCCCCGATCCCCGCCGTCGCGCCCGTAATCAGTGCAGTCGTCATACGCGGCAACGTTAGTGCCCCGCGCGACGGCACCGGAGGTCAGGAGCCGCTGCCGTACTTCTCCACGTACGTGCGGGCGGTTTCGAGCAGCCCCGACTCCATCCACTCGGCCGCCACGAGCGTGCTCGGCAGCAGCGCGCGCTCCGTGGTCGCGGCCCGGTGCAGCAGCGAGACCGTGATGTCGTGCGCGGGGCGGTGGACGACCTCCACCGGGTCGCCGACCGTGAACTCTCCGGGCTCGATCACCCGCAGCAGCGCGCCGGGCCCCGCCGTCGAGGCGGTGAAGCGCCGGACCCACCCCTTCTCCCGCACGAAGCCCGCGAACGTACGGCAGGGGATGCGGCCACCGGTCACCTCGAGGACCACCTCCCGGCCGACCCGCCAACGCTCGCCGATCAGGGCCCCGTTCACATCGAGCCCGAGCGTGGTGAGGTTCTCGCCGAAGGCGCCGTTGGCGAGCGGCCGGCCGAGCTCGCGCTCCCAGAGGTCCATGTCCTCACGGGCGAAGGCGCTCACGGCGCGGTCGTCCCCGCCGTGGAAGCGCAGGTCGCACACCGTGTCCCCGGCGAGCCCGCTCGTCCCGACCCCGCGCGGGCCGGGCGGCGCGACCCGTACGGGCCCGTCGACCGGACGCTTGTCGATGCCCGTGAGACCCGACGGGGACTCCGTGTAGTCCACGGCCCTGGCGCGTCCGACATTCACACTCAGAAGCTTCATAACGGCACCCTAGGCCCCGCGTCTCAAAGTCGCCAAGAGGTATTCGCCTCGATGCCCAAGCTTCGCTTATGCTCGATCTATGATCGAGGCCCGCCATCTCCGTGTCCTGCGCGCCGTCGCCGCGACCGGCTCCTTCTCCGCCGCCGCGCGCGAACTGGGCTGCACCCAGCCCGCGGTGAGCCAGCAGATGAAGGCGCTCGAGACCTCCGCCGGTACGCCCCTGCTGATCAGGACCGGCCGCGAGATGCGCCTCACGCAGGCGGGCGAGGCCCTAGTCCGGCACGCCTCCGGCATCCTCGCGGGGCTCACCGCCGCCGAGGAGGAGGTCGCCGCGATCGCGGGGCTCCGCGCCGGTCGCGTCCGGCTGGTCTCCTTCCCCAGCGGAAGCTCGACGCTGGTCCCCACCGCCCTCGCCGCCCTGCGCGCGGCCCACCCCGGCACACGGGTCTCGCTGGTGGAGGCCGAGCCGCCGCGCTCGATCGAGATGCTCCGCGAGGGCGACTGCGACGTGGCCCTGGCGTTCCGTTACGGGGCGGGGCAGGCGGAGTGGGACGACCTGATCGTCCGGCCGCTGCTCGCCGACCGTCTCGTGGGCCTGGTCCCCGACGGGCACCGCCTCGCCGACGCGGAGTCCGTCGGCATCGCCGAACTGGCCGAGGAGTCCTGGATCGCGGGCTGCCCGCGCTGCAGGCGCCAGTTGGTGGACGTGTGCGAGGAGGCGGGCTTCACCCCGCGCATCGACTTCGCCACCGACGACTACCCGGCCGTGGTCGGGCTCGTCGGCGCCGGCCTCGGGGTCGCGGTCCTGCCCGAGCTCGCCATCGAGTCCGTACGGCCCAAGGGGGCGCGGACCGTGGTCGTCGAGCCGGCCGTGGAGCGGGAGATCGTCGCCCTCACCCTGCCGGACCTGGCCCAGGTCCCTGCGGTCGCGGCGACCCTGGACGAGCTGACCCGGGCGGCCACGCGCGCGTAGCGTTCACGGGTGCGCGCACCGGGCCCGCCGCGCCGCACACCCCCGGGCCGCGTGCGGCGCGGACCGTCCCCGGGCGTCACCGCCCGAGCAGAAACGTTCCTTCAGGCCTTTGCGTCCTCGGGTTCAGACATGCCCCAGGCCCGCCGGACCCGATGCCGACGCCGATGCCGGCGCGGCCCTGGGTGTCGTGGCCGAAGCTGTGGCCGAAGCCGTGATCAGGCGATTGCGGGCTCGTCCCATGAGCTCTTCGCGTTCGTCCTCGGTGAGGCCGCCCCATACGCCGTAGGGCTCGCGTACGGCGAGTGCGTGTGCCGCGCACTCCGCGCGTACCGGGCACCGCATGCAGACCTCTTTCGCCGAGTTCTCACGCGCACTCCGTGCCGCGCCGCGCTCTCCCTCGGGGTGGAAGAACAGGGAACTGTCGACTCCGCGGCAGGCCGCGAGCAGCTGCCAGTCCCAAAGATCGGCGTTGGGTCCGGGAAGGCGGGAGAAATCTGCCATTGCGCTTGTCCCCTTGAAACCGTGTCGAACGGATAGGTGGGCGGGTGGATGGCTGATGAACCGGGGGCCCTTCACCCCCCGTGGGTCTCGCGTACCCGCTCTCGCGGGTTCGATCCGACCGTACAACTACTGTCTAAGTAGATGTAAATATGACTCATTGCGAATCTAGCCACAGACACCACAAAAAGGGAAGAAAACCCGCTAAATGGGGCATAGCTTCCAATGAAGGGCGGATGACCTGTGTCGCTCTCCTCCGCGTTCGCTCCCTCACGTAGAGTGCCGAAGGCGGCCGTCCGACCCGTAACTCTTTCGAGTGACCGTCGTTGAGAGTGCGGAGGCGGTTGAAGGAACAAGCGCTCGGGCAGGTGTCCGAGAGCGTCAACCGCACAGGTGACGATACGTACCAGCCCTGGAGGCTCTAGGTGACGCGCATCAGCTGCGGAGGGCGGCCATGACATCCGTCCTCGTCTGCGACGACTCCCCGCTTGCCCGAGAGGCTCTTCGCCGCGCGGTCGCGACCGTGCCCGGCGTCGAGCGCGTGACCACCGCGGCCAACGGCGAGGAAGTCCTCCGCCGCTGGGGCGCGGACCGCTCGGACCTGATTCTGATGGACGTACGCATGCCCGGTCTGGGCGGCGTGGAGACCGTCCGCCGGCTGCTCTCCGCGGACCCCGGCGCCCGCATCATCATGCTGACCGTCGCCGAGGACCTGGACGGTGTCGCGCTCGCGGTCGCCGCCGGTGCCCGCGGGTACCTGCACAAGGACGCCTCGCGCGCCGAGCTGCGGGCGACGGTCACCCAGGCCCTCGCCGACCCGACCTGGCGGCTCGCCCCGCGTCGGCTGCGGTCGGCCGAGATGGGTGCGGCGCCGACGCTCACCGCGCGTGAGATCCAGGTGCTCGAAGGCATGAGCCACGGCCGGTCCAACGCGGAGATCGGGCGCGAGCTCTTCCTCTCCGAGGACACGGTCAAGACGCACGCGCGGCGGCTGTTCAAGAAGCTCGGCGCGTCGGACCGGGCGCACGCCGTCGCCCTCGGTTTCCGGTGGGGCCTGGTCCGCTAGGGCCGTTCGTTCGGATCGGGCCGGGGCAGGCGCGACCGGCCGTTTCCCCGTCCGCCGTGCGCGGACGGGGCGGCAGTCCGGGGCCCCGCCACGGCGGCGGCCCGGGCCTCCGATGCGCCGGCTTGTGTCACTTCCGCGCGGGATGCCGCATCCTTGAGGTGTGGAGTTCCTCGGGGACGAGTCGATCGAGCGGAAGGGGAGGGCGCAGGGGATGAGTTCCGGCGCACCTGCTCATAACGCTTCGGTGCACAACTACGGACGCGGTGCCACGGATTCCGAGGCGTCAAGGCACCATGGAGCGATGCGCGACGACGAGACCACGGTGATCGGTGCACTCGTTCACCGTGCCGTCGAGGGCGACGAACAGGCCACGCACGACCTTCTGGCGCGCGTGCACCCTCTCGCCCTGCGCTATTGCCGTACGCGACTGAACCGGCTGCCCGGTGATGCTCGCCACTTCGTCGAGGACCTCGCGCAGGAAGTCTGCGTCGCCGTCCTGATGGCGCTGCCGCGCTACAAGGACACGGGCAGGCCCTTCGAGGCCTTCGTCTTCGCCATCGCCGGACACAAGGTCGCCGACCTCCAGCGCGCCGCGATGCGGCACCCGGGTTCGACGGCCGTGCCCTCCGACGAGATGCCCGAGCGGCCCGACGACTCCCTGGGCCCCGAGGAGCGCGCGCTGCTCAGCGACGATGCCGAATGGGCCAAGAAGCTCCTCGCCAACCTCCCGGAGAACCAGCGGGAGCTGCTGGTGCTGCGAGTGGCGGTGGGGCTCACGGCCGAGGAGACCGGCCAGATGCTCGGCATGTCCCCGGGGGCGGTACGGGTCGCGCAGCACCGCGCGCTCAGCCGTCTGCGTGCACTGGCCGAGCAGTAAGGGTCGACGGCGGCCGGTAGCCCTCACGTACACGTACGAACGTCCAAAGCTGCTCTCTGATCTTGATCGTGGAATGAGACACCGTCGAGGCCCGTTAGCATGGACATCCGCACCGATCAAGGCCATTGGGGAAGGTGTCATGACTGCCAACGTCGACGGAGTGCCCGAGAAATTCGCGACACTCGGGCTGACCTACGACGACGTGCTGCTGCTGCCCGGCGCGTCCGAAGTGCTGCCGAACGCGGTCGACACCTCGTCCCGCATCTCGCGCAACGTCCGGGTGAACATCCCCCTGCTCTCCGCCGCGATGGACAAGGTCACCGAGTCCCGCATGGCCATCTCGATGGCGCGGCAGGGCGGCGTCGGCGTGCTGCACCGCAACCTGTCCATCGAGGACCAGGTCAACCAGGTCGACCTCGTGAAGCGCTCCGAGTCCGGCATGGTCACCGACCCGATCACCGTGAACCCGGACGCCACGCTCGCCGAGGCCGACGCGCTCTGCGCCAAGTTCCGGATCAGCGGTGTCCCGGTCACCGACGGCGCGGGCAAGCTGCTCGGCATCGTCACCAACCGCGACATGGCCTTCGAGTCCGACCGCAGCCGTCAGGTCCGCGAGGTCATGACGCCGATGCCGCTCGTGACCGGCAAGGTCGGCATCAGCGGTGTGGACGCCATGGAGCTGCTGCGTCGCCACAAGATCGAGAAGCTGCCTCTCGTCGACGACGCCGGTGTGCTCAAGGGGCTCATCACCGTCAAGGACTTCGTGAAGGCCGAGCAGTACCCGAACGCGGCCAAGGACGCCGAGGGCCGGCTGATCGTCGGTGCCGCGGTGGGCGCGAGCCCGGAGGCCCTGGAGCGCGCCCAGGGGCTGGCCGCCGCCGGTGTGGACTTCCTGGTCGTGGACACCTCCCACGGCCACAACAGCAACGCCCTGAGCTGGATGGCGAAGATCAAGTCCAGCGTGAACGTGGACGTGATCGGCGGCAACGTGGCGACGCGTGACGGCGCCCAGGCCCTGATCGACGCCGGTGTCGACGGCGTCAAGGTCGGCGTCGGGCCCGGCTCGATCTGCACCACGCGTGTGGTCGCCGGCATCGGTGTTCCGCAGGTCACCGCCATCTACGAGGCGGCCCTCGCGGCCCGTGCGGCCGGGGTCCCGGTCATCGGCGACGGCGGCCTGCAGTACTCGGGCGACATCGGCAAGGCGCTGGCCGCCGGTGCCAGCACGGTGATGCTGGGCAGCCTGCTCGCGGGCTGTGAGGAGTCGCCCGGCGAGCTCCAGTTCATCAACGGCAAGCAGTTCAAGTCGTACCGCGGCATGGGCTCGCTCGGCGCCATGCAGTCCCGCGGCCAGGGCCGGTCGTACTCGAAGGACCGGTACTTCCAGGCCGAGGTCGCCTCCGACGACAAGCTCGTGCCCGAGGGCATCGAGGGCCAGGTGCCCTACCGCGGCCCGCTGGCCAACGTGCTGCACCAGCTCGTCGGCGGTCTCCGCCAGACCATGGGCTATGTGGGTGCCGCCACCATCGACGAGATGGAGTCCAAGGGCCGCTTCGTCCGGATCACCTCGGCGGGCCTCAAGGAGAGCCACCCGCACGACATCCAGATGACGGTCGAGGCACCGAACTACAGCAGGAAGTAACGCAGCGCGACGCGGGGGGGGGGGGGGGGGGGGGGGGGGGGGGGGGGGGGGGGGGGGGGGGGGGGGGGGGGGGGGGGGGGGGGGGGGTGGGGGGGGGGGGGGGGGGGGGGGGGGGGGGGGGGGGGGGGGGGGGGGGGGGGGGGGGGGGGGGGGGGGGGGGGGGGGGGGGGGGGGGGGGGGGGG
>NZ_JBICYI010000022.1:0-123117 GCF_043200825.1 Streptomyces sp. NPDC048370
CGACTGCGCGATCTGATCCGGCACGACCCCATGGGCGGACTCGTGGCGCACGCCGTGATGGACGTCCAGAACGGCGTGGCCGCCCAGCCACGCCGCAGCGCACCACCGAGCACGGGTGGCGTCCCGCAGCAGCCGCGTCGCGGCAGCATGGTCCGCGCCGCCGTGCACTGAGCACGCAGCACCAAGAACCCGTTCCGGGAGCCGCACAGTCGTGTGTGGGGCGGTCATCACGACCGCCCCACACACGTACGTCCACACACGTACGTCCACACACGTGCGTCCACACACGTGCGTCACCACACGCTCGTTCAAACACGTGCGCCCGCGCACGTTGTGGTCATTTCCCAGCGCACACCACACCATTGGTGGCAGTCTGCCAAGCAGTAGATACTCACAGCTACGCAGCCGACAGCCGGAGGTGCAGTTTCCGTGGCGTCCAACGTCAACCCCACCGTCAGGCGACGCCGATTGGGCCAGGAGTTGCGCCGGCTCCGGGAGCAGAAGAACATGACCGCCGAGCAGGTGGCCGAGCGTCTTCTGGTGTCGCAGTCCAAGATCAGCCGACTGGAGAACGGTCGCCGGTCGATCAGCCAGCGCGACGTCCGTGATCTCTGCGGGGTGTACGAGGTCGAGGACGAGCGCGTCGTCGAGTCGCTGATGCAAATGGCCAAGGACTCGCGCCAGCAGGGCTGGTGGCACGCGTTCGGCGACATCCCGTACAGCGTCTACATCGGCCTGGAGACGGACGCGGAGAGCCTGCGGGTGTACGAGCCGCAGATCATCCCCGGCCTGCTGCAGACCCACGGCTACGCGGAGGCCGTGATCAGCGGCGCGCTGCCGGAGTCGACGCCGACGGACATCGACAAGCGCGTCTCCGTCCGTACCCGGCGCCAGGACCGGATCAAGGACGAGGATCGTCCGCTGCGGCTGTGGGCGGTCATCGACGAGGGCGCGCTGCGCCGCGTCGTCGGCAACAAGCAGCTGATGATCCAGCAGTTGGAGCACCTGGTGGAGCAGTCGCACCTGCCGCACGTCACCGTGCAGGTGCTGCCCTTCGAGATGGGCGCGCACCCCGGCATCAGCGGGCATTACGCGATCCTGGAATTCCCGGACACGTCCGACTCCAGCGTCGTCTACATCGAGGGCGTCACGAGCGACCTGTATCTGGAGAAGGCCCAGGACGTCGCCAAGTACAGCGTGATGTACGAACACCTGCGGGCGCAGGCGCTGAATGTCGAGCAGACCCGGGAGTTCATTTCGGACATCGCCAAGTCCTACGCGGCCGGCTGATCCCAATTCTCCGATTCGGGGCTGAAAGCGGCTATTCGGCCGGGCCCCGGGAGAAGAGGCCGGTACGGTACACCGCCGACTCCCTCCAACGGAAGCTCACTTGGAATATGCCATCCGGTCGGGTGAACGCCGCCCCCACGCACCGGGGCCGACGAGTAGCGTCGATCACGCCAGCATGAAGGTTGGCGCGACACACTACTTGCAGAACCGGAGTGAAGAACATGGCCATTATTCAGGGCGCTACGGACACCTGGACGAAGTCCTCCTATTCCGGCGGCAACGGGGCTTGCGTCGAAGTCAAGTCGCCCGTCGTCGCGGCGATCGCGGTCCGGGACTCCAAGGCCCCCGAGGGTCCGTCCATCGCTTTCGGCTCGGCGTCGTGGAACGCCTTCGTCGGCGAAGTGAGCAACAGGGCTCTCTGAGCCAGGGGATGAGCACCGCACAGCCCCGTACAGCACGACCAGCACGACCAGCACGACCAGCACGACAGCAGTACAAGCTCCACCAGCACCACCCGCAGTACGCGCACCACCAGCAGTACCCAAGGAAAGAGCCCTCTCGACCGGTTCGCCGTCCTGGCCGAGGGGGCTCGGCCTGTTTCCAGGCCCCTCCCCCACCCCCCCCTCAGCGCAGCTCGTCCACGTACCGGTCCGTGCCCGGGACCGTCGGGATGAACGGCGCCACCAGCTCCACCCGGCCCGTCTCACCGCCCACCGCCTCCAGGTCGGCGAAGTGCTCCGCCCAGCAGGCGCGCGGGTCGCGCTCCAGGAACCACAGCAGGGTCAGCCGGGTGTCGACCCCCTCGACCTGCTTCACGTAGGTCATCCGGTCCCCCGGCAGCGGCGTCGGGCGGAAGACCGTGACCATCGCGGCCGGGGAGCCCGCGAGGCGCCTCGGCAGTTCGCTCGCGACGAGCCGTTCGAGCAGCTCCGCCCGGGCCTCCGGGCCCTGCGCGTCGATCACCTGGAGGATCAGGCCCTGGTACGGGTGGTCGAGGGCGTGGAAGTCGCGCGGACCGGCCGCCCCGTCCCGGTACACGGTCGCCTCGTGGTCCTGGAAGGACGTGAAGACGTGCGTACGGTCGCGGTAGACGCGGGCGTCGCGGTTCAGCCGCTTGTTGATGCCGACGGTCCACTTCATGTGCTCGTCGTAGCGGCCTTCGGTGACCCAGTACGTGGAGAGGTAGCAGCCGGCCGTGACGGGCTGGGCGACCGCGGACTTCTCCGGGCCCCGCAGCTCCTGGAGCGCCCGGGTGGCGACCCAACGGCGGCCCGCGTACATCCAGGGCATCGCCATCGCGCCCGCGTAGTAGTGGTCGTCCTCGTACCAGCGGTTGTAGGCGTACTCGTGGCCCGGGTGCGGCTCCACCATCGTGATCAGCGCGTGGCCGGGGCGCACCCCGTACGGTCCGACCGCCGCAAGCTCCGCGTACGTCTCCGCCGTCTCCGCGCCTGTCGCACTGTCCATGCCCGTACCCCTTCCCTTGTCCTCTGGGGGCTCCTACTCTGACGGGTCGTCAGATCGATCGCCAGAGTCGGGAGGCACCCGGATGCTGCTCCAGGGAAAGACCGTGATCGTGTCGGGGGTCGGCGCCGGGCTCGGGCACCGGGTCGCCGAGACCGTCGTACGCGACGGGGGCAACGCGGTCCTCGGCGCCCGTACCGAGGCCAACCTCGCCAAGTCGGCGGCGGAGATCGACCCGGAGGGCCGTCACACCGCCCTGCGCGCCACGGACATCACCAACGAGGCGCAGTGCGAGGCCCTCGCCGCGCTCGCGGTCGAGCGGTTCGGCGGGATCGACGCCGTCGTCCATGTCGCCGCCTGGGACAGCTACTTCGGCGGCCTGGAAGACGCCGACTTCGCCACCTGGCAGGGCGTCCTGGACGTCAATCTGCTCGGCACGCTGCGGATGACCCGGGCCTGCCTGCCGGCGCTGAAGGAGGGCGGCGGCTCGGTGGTCCTCATCGGTACGCAGTCGGCGGTGGCCGCGCCCTCGCAGGTCCGGCAGGCGGCGTACGCGGCTTCGAAGGGGGCGCTGACCTCGGCGATGTACTCGCTGGCCCGCGAGCTCGGCCCGCACCGGATCCGGGTCAACACCGTGCTGCCCGGCTGGATGTGGGGGCCGCCGGTCCAGGCGTACGTACAGTTCACGGCGCACACCGAGAACGTGCCGGAGGACGAGGTGCTCGCCCGGCTCACGGAGCGGATGGCGCTGCCCGAGCTCGCGACCGACGGGGACGTGGCGGAGGCGGCGGTCTTCCTCGCCTCGGACCGCGCGCGGGCGATCACCGGGCAGCAGCTGCTCGTGAACGCGGGTGAGCTGATGCGGTAGCCCACCGGCCCTCCGACCCCTGGAGACCGGGCCGCACGGTACGCGACGGCGTACCGTGCGGCCCTTTTTGACCCCATCTGAATTCAGAGATGTGAATGTAGGTCAACAAGAAGAACGATTTTACGTGCTCTTGACCCTCCACCGCGTTGTCGTGGGCCCGCAACTCCCCACACCATGAACGGCGTTCACAAGGCGGACCGGACCCCTGGAGGGGGCTCAATGAACAGTCTCGACTGGGCCGTGCTCATCGGCTATTTCGGCGTCATGGTCGCGATCGGAGTCTGGTCCCACAAGCGCGTGGACAACGTCTCCGACTTCTTCACGGCCGGCGGCAAGATGCCCTGGTGGCTGTCGGGCATCTCGCACCACATGTCCGGCTACAGCGCGGTGATGTTCACCGGGTACGCGGGCATCGCGTTCACCTACGGCGTCACCTCGTACGTCACCTGGTCCTTCCCCATCGCGATCGGCATCGCGATCGGCGCGCACCTCTTCGCGCCCCGGCTCAACCGGCTCCGCTCCCGGCTCCATGTGGCCTCCCCGCTGGAGTACCTGAAGACCCGGTACAACCTGCCCACGCAGCAGGCGCTGGCCTGGTCGGGCGTGCTCCTGAAGATCGTCGACGTGGGGGCCAAGTGGGCCGCGATCGCGACCCTGCTCTCCGTCTTCACCGGGATCTCCCTCAACCAGGGCATCCTCATCACCGGTGTGATCACCGGCATCTACTGCACGGTCGGCGGTCTGTGGGCCGACGCGCTCACCGAGCTCGGCCAGTTCATCATCCAGTTCTTCGCCGGCATCGCGATGCTCGTCGCCGTCCTCGCCGAGCTCGGCGGCGTCAGCGCGCTGTGGGAGGTGTGGGACCGGCCCGAGCTCCAGGGCCACACCGCGCCGACCGCCGGCCCGTACACGATGACCTTCCTGCTCGCCTATCTCTTCATCAAGACCTTCGAGTACAGCGGCGGCATGTGGAACCAGGCGCAGCGCTACATGGCCACTCCGAACGCCCGCGAGGCCACCCGCTCCGGCCGGCTCTCGGCGGTCCTGTGGTTCGTCTGGCCGCTGGTCCTCTTCTTCCCCATGTGGGTCGCGCCGCTCCTCGTCGACCCGAAGAAGCCCGACGCCTCCGACAGTTACGCCCTGATGACCGAGCAGCTGCTGCCGCACGGGCTCCTCGGCCTGGTCATCGTCGGCTTCTTCTCGCACACCATGGCGATGTGCTCCTCCGACGCCAACGCCATCGCGGCCGTCTTCACCCGGGACATCGCACCCGTCATGAGCAAGGCGGCGCGGCGCTGGACGCAGCAGGCCGGGCTCATCGCGGCGCGCTGGTCGACGATCGCGTTCCTGGCGCTGTCGATGGCGGTCGCCACCCAGGTCAACTCGCCCACCTTCAAGGACATCATCACCGTCGTCATCAAGTGGGTGGCCGGCCTGATGGGCCCGATCGCGATCCCGTTCATGCTGGGTCTGCTGAAGACCTTCCGTAAGTCCGGTCCCACGGCGGCGCTCGTCTCCTGGGCGGCGGGGCTCTTCGCCTTCTGGCTGACCAACTACGGCCTGGACGGCATCGAGCTGCAGATCCAGATCGTCTCGCCGCTCGCGACCTCGCTGATCCTCTACATCGCCATCGGCTTCATCAGGCCCGAGGACACCCCGGAGCGCGACGCGGTCCTCTCCAAGATCAACCAGGACCCGGACGGCGACGAGGACGGCGGCGCCGCCGTCCCGCCGCAGGCGTCGGGCGAGCCCGCCGCTCAGCCGCAGGCATAGCCGAGGCCCTGCTCGGCCCGCCCGCTCAGCCCCTCGGGTAGCGGGCGAGCCAGCCGGGGTGGGACTCCGCGGGGCTGTGCAGGGCGGCGCCCTGGGTCATCTCCATCGCGAAATCGTCCGCCAGTTCAAGGATCGTGGAACGGCCCTCCAGTTCGGCCAGCCAGGCCGGCGGGAGGGCCGTCTCGCCGTGCAGGGCGCCGAGCAGGGCGCCGGTGACGGCGCCCGTCGCGGCCGACGGGCCGTCGTGGTTGACGGCGAGGCGCAGGCCGTGGCGGATGTCCTCGCCGACGAGCGCGCAGTACACGGCGGCGGCGAGCTGGCCCTCCGCGCGGTCCTCGTCCGCACCGAGGTCGGTGACCCGGACCGCGTTCGGCATCCCCTGGCGTACGGCTCCCAGCGCCCGCTGGAGGGCGTCGGTGACGGGCTCGTGGCCGGGGCGCGGGGTGAGCTGGGCCAGGGCCCGCTGGACCGAGCCGTCCACGCTCTCGCCGCGCGCGAGCCCGTGCACGACGACGGCGAGCGCGCCGGCCGCGAGGTAGGCGGCCGGGTCGCCGTGGGTCTGCGCCGCGCACTCCACGGCCAGCTGGCACACCAGTTGGGGCTCCCAGCCGACGAGGAGCCCGAAGGGCGCCGAGCGGACGAGCGCGCCGGAGTCGGTCGCGTCCGGGTTCTTCGGCTTGTCGAGGGTGCCCAGGTGCTCGTCGCCGAGGCCGGTGAGGCAGGCGCGGGCCGGGTCGCGGCGGACGTAGAGCCACTCCTCGCGGGCGAGCCAGCCGTTGTCCTTGCGGCGTTCGTCGGGGCCCCAGTCGCGCTGGGTGGCCGCCCAGCGCAGATGGGCGCGGTGCACGTCGGTGGGCGGGTGCCAGGCGCCGGTGTCGCGGCGGACCTGGGCGCGGATCAGGCCGTCGACGGTGAAGAGGGTCATCTGCGTGGCCGCGGTGACGGCGCCGCGCCTGCCGTGGGCGGGGACCGGCTCGGTGAGGCCCTCCTGGCCGTGGGCGGCCCTGATCGCGTCCAGGGGGAGGGTCGCGATGCCCGCGCCGAACGCGTCGCCCACCGCACCGCCGAGGAGGCAGCCCCGGACCCTGGCGCGGAAGTCCTGCTGTTCGGCACGGCCCCACACGGCCGCAGCGGTTGTGGTCATGTGCCCTCCCCCGGAAAGCCCTCTCCGCACAGGTCTCGGAGCACTGTAATCGACCGCGTTCGCTCGTTCGCGAGTCAGAACGTTTTGCGATCGGACGCCTTTCTGTCCATCTTCGACCGCCGTTCACCAGTTGTTTCGGAATGGCTTGAACGATCCGCCGCGTGACACGTTTCAAGACTTCCACCTACGCCGTCGTCGCCGAGAACGCCGACGGCACCTTCACGGTCTCCTGGTCCGCCCGCGGCACCCACGGCGTGAGGATCAAGCTCCAGGGCACGGTCGACTTCCGTGACGCGGGCGGCTACCGCACCGCCGACGGCCACTGGGTCGAGATGGGCGAGATCTACCGCTCCGACGCCCTCAACCTGCTCACCGCGGACGACCTGGCCAAGCTGAAGCGCCTGGGCGTCCGTACCGTCTTCGACCTGCGCAGGCATCGACGGCCGTGAACTCAAGGAGCTGAAGCGGGACCTGCTGGTCGGCTGAGATACTGCTCCAGCCGGTCAGGGCGACCGTCCTCGCCCCGACCGGCACCCTCCCCCGCGCGGCGGAGGCGGACCGTACCCGCGACCGACGTCCGGGGACACGGGGTTTGGCGATGCTCGTGGAGACGTAGACGTACCGCTCTCCCCGATCGGAGCATCACCATGCCGAAGAACGCCCTGCGCGCCGCCGCCCTGCTCGCGGTGGTCGCCGCCGTCGCCGCCCCCGTCGCCGTCGCGGCCCCGGCGCCCGCCGAAGTCCCCGCACGTGCCGCCTACGTCGCGAACTCCGCCCCCACCCACGCGTGGGGCACCCTCGGCCTCACGGAGGGCGGCTTCGCCCAGCGCGACCCCCGCTAGGGCGTGTTTCGAAAGTCCCGCCTGCCTGGCGACGCCTGGCACGCACGCTCGCCGCGTTGTCGGGATCACCCCGATACATCCAGTATCGGGGCGACCCTCCGCCTTGCGATCGCACGCACCAGACGCCGCCAGGCCTGCCCTTCGGGCAGACGGCGCTACTTTCGAAACACGCCCTAGCCCGTCGCCGGCCCGTCAGTCGCCCAGCACCGGCAGCAGCTCCGGGAGGTGGCCGTCCGAGGACGTCGCCGCTCGCTGTCGTTCCTCCGGCACCTCGCCGTACAGGGTCGTGCGCGGGCGGGACGGGCGGTCGGCCGCTTCCGCGATGGCGACGAGGTCGCGGATGGAGCGGTACGAGCCGTAACTGGAGCCCGCCATACGGGAGATGGTCTCCTCCATGAGCGTGCCGCCGAGGTCGTTGGCGCCCGAGCGGAGCATCTCGGCGGCGCCGTCCGCGCCGAGCTTCACCCAACTGGTCTGGATGTTGGGGATGTACGGGTGGAGGAGGAGGCGGGCCATGGCCGTGACCGCGCGGTTGTCGCGGATCGTCGGGCCGGGGCGGGCGATGCCCGCGAGGTAGACGGGCGCGTTGGTGTGGATGAAGGGCAGCGTCACGAACTCGGTGAAGCCGCCGGTCTCCTGCTGGATCCCGGCCAGCGTGCGGAAGTGGCCGAGCCAGTGCCGCGGCTGGTCCACGTGCCCGTACATCATCGTCGAGGACGAGCGGATGCCCAGCTCGTGGGCCGTCTTCACCACCTCGATCCAGGTGGCCGTCGGCAGCTTGCCCTTGGTGAGGACCCAGCGGACCTCGTCGTCGAGGATCTCGGCGGCCGTGCCGGGGATCGAGTCGAGGCCCGCCTCCTTCGCCGCCGTCAGCCACTCGCGGATCGAGAGCCCGGTCCGCGTCGCGCCGTTGACGACCTCCATCGGCGAGAAGGCGTGGACGTGCATGCCGGGCACGCGCTCCTTCACCGCCCGCGCGATGTCGAAGTACGCGGTGCCGGGCAGGTCCGGGTGGATGCCGCCCTGCATGCACACCTCGACCGCGCCGACCTCCCAGGCCTGCTGGGCCCGGTCGGCGACCTGGTCGAGGGAGAGGGTGTACGCGTCGGCGTCCGTGCGGCGCTGGGCGAAGGCGCAGAAACGGCAGCCGGTGTAGCAGACGTTGGTGAAGTTGATGTTCCGCGTGACGATGTACGTGACGTCGTCGCCGACCACCGCCCTCCGTACGTCGTCGGCGATCCGGGTCAGCGCGTCGAGCGCCGGGCCGTCGGCGTGCAGCAGGGCGAGGGCCTCGTCGTCGGTGAGCTTCGTGGGGTCGTCGGCGGCGGTCGCGAGCGCGGCCCGCACGTCGGTGTCGATGCGCTGCGGGACCATGCCGGGGGCCGCCGCCTCGCGGAGCGCCCCCCAGTCGCCGTAGACCTCGTCGAAGTCCTCGCGGCGGTCGTGGGTGCGGCCGGTGGTGTCGATCGTGCGGTGCAGATCGGTGCGTCCGGCGGCGGTGAACGCCTCGTCCGGCTCCTGCCAGGGCAGCCCGCGCACGGTCGCGTCCGGGTTGGCGAGGCCGGTCTCCGGGTCGGCGAGCGCGCGCACGTGCGGAAGCAGCCGGGGGTCGAGCCAGGGCTCGCCGCGGCCGACGAACTCCGGGTAGACGCAGAGGCGTTCGCGCAGCTCGAAGCCTGCCGAACGGGACTTCTCGGCGAGGGTGTCGATCTGCGGCCAGGGCCGCTCGGGGTTCACGTGGTCGATGGTGAGCGGGGAGACCCCGCCCCAGTCGTCGATGCCGGCGCCGATGAGCCGGACGTACTCCTCGTCGACGAGGTTCGGCGGGGCCTGGAGGCAGGCGGAGGGGCCCATGATGTGCCGGGCGACGGCGATCGTGGCGATCAGGTCGTCGAGTTCGGCGTCCGGCATGCCGCGCATCGCCGTGTCCGGCTTGGCGCGGAAGTTCTGGATGATCAGCTCCTGTATGGAGTGGTACGCGCGGGAGACGCGGCGCAGCGCGAAGAGGGACTCGGCCCGCTCCTCGTACGTCTCGCCGATCCCGATGAGCAGTCCGCTGGTGAACGGGACGGACGAGCGTCCGGCGTCCTCCAGGACCCGCAGCCGGACGGCCGGCTCCTTGTCGGGCGAGCCGAAGTGCGGGCCGCCGGGCTCGGACCAGAGGCGGGTCGCGGTGGTCTCCAGCATCATGCCCATGGACGGCGCGACGGGCTTGAGCCGCTGGAAGTCCGTCCAGGACATGACCCCGGGGTTGAGGTGCGGCAGGAGACCGGTCTCCTCCAGGATCCGGATCGCCATGGCCCGTACGTACGCGAGGGTGTCGTCGTACCCGTGCGCGTCGAGCCACTCGCGGGCCTCGGGCCAGCGGTCCTCGGGCTTGTCGCCGAGGGTGATGAGGGCTTCCTTGCAGCCGAGTTCGGCGCCGCGCCGCGCGATGTCGAGGACCTCGTCGGGGGACATGAACATCCCGTGCCCGGCGCGGCGCAGCTTGCCGGGGACGGTCACGAAGGTGCAGTAGTGGCACTTGTCCCGGCAGAGCCGGGTGAGCGGGATGAACACGCTCTTGGAGTACGTGATGACCCCGGGCCGCCCGGCGGCTTCGAGCCCGGCGTCCCGCACGCGCGCGGCGGAGGCGGCGAGATCCTCCAGATCGGCCCCCCGCGCCTGCAGCAGCACGGCGGCCTCGCCGACATCGAGCGCCACCCCGTCCCTGGCCCTCCTGAGGGCACGGCGCATGGCGTTCTCGGTGGGCCGTTCTGCCGGTCCGGGCTGCTGATCCGTCATGAACCGAGCATACGAGTGACCTCGGACGGACAGGAGGCCCCGTCAGACCTTGAGTACGGCGATGCCCGGCCCGCAGAGCTGCTGGAGGTCCTCCGGGCCGCCTCGACCTCCTCGTCCCTGAGTACCCGCACCCACCCCGTCTGAGCCCTGCCGCCCATGCCCGGCCGCCCCACCCGCCCCTACGGTCGTGATCATGACGAACGACGGGCTGATGGACGACGTGACGGACACGCGGGCGCCGCTGCGCGGTGCCCTGCGGGTCACCTTCTTCGTGGTGCTCGCGGCCGTCGCGCTGCCCGTGCTGCTCGTCGTCGGGCTGGTCGTCGTGTACGCCGTCGAGCGGGGGATCGACGAGGGGTATCCCGAGGTGGCCCCGGCCGTGATGGCGCAGCGGGCCGCCGCGCGGACGCAGGAGCTGTACGACGTCGCCGGGATCGGCGGCGAGCTGCCGCCGACCGGGTCGGGCGGGGACTACCACGCGGCCGAGAACACGATCTCCGCCGAGAGCTGCTACCCGACCGGCCTGGAGTCCATCGCCGACGAGCCCGTGGAGGGCTCCTACCGGCTCGGGCACAACTGGCGGATCGCCGGCGTCTCGAAGCAGGAGGGCATGCCCGCGCTGCGCCGGCTCCGCGACCATGTGGAGAAGGCCGGCTGGGACGTCACGAACTTCGGCGCGAGCGGGGACGGCTGGGTCCTGCGGGCCCGGCGCGACGAGGACGACGCCGACTCCGAGCGGATCGTCGTCACCTGGTGGTCCCACTGGCAGACCCTCGACGGCTTCACGGCCATGTCCTGCGCCTACGACCCCGCCGGGGCCGAGGGCGACGACGCGGTCCGGAACGTGGAGCCGCCGACCCTGACGTGACCCCTCGGAGGTCCTCAGAGGTACTGGGCGTACTCGTCCAGGACCCTCAGGACCTCCGCCTCACCCCCCGGCGGAAGCTGGAGCACGACCTCCTCGCAGCCCAGTTCCGCGTAGTGCGCGAGCTTCCCCGGGTTCGGGAGGACCGCGTACGGCACGACCTGGAGGGACTTCGGGTCGCGGCCCGCCCGCTCCCAGGCCTCCTGGAGCACCGGCATCGACCGGGTCAGGCCGCGGCCTCCGATCGGCATCCAGCCGTCCGCGTAGTCGGCGATGTGGCCGAAGAGCTTCGGGCCCGCCGCCCCGCCGAGCAGGGTGCGCGGGGCGCCGCCGGCCGGCTTGGGGTACGCGTGGGAGGCCCGTACCGAGACGCCGAAATCACCCTCGTACGCCGTCGGTTCGGGCGCCCACAGCGCCCGCATCAGCGCCATCCGCTCCCGGCCGAGCTCGCGCCGCGTCGCCCACTCCACGCCGTGGTCGGCGGCCTCCTCCTTGTTCCAGCCGAAGCCGACGCCGAGGGTGAAGCGCCCGCCCGAGATGTGGTCGAGGGTGGCGATCTGCTTGGCCAGGTCGATCGGGTCGTGCTCGGTGATCAGCGTGACGCCGGTGCCGAGGCCGAGCCGCTCGGTGACGGCGGAGGCCTGGCCGAGGGCGACGAAGGGGTCCAGGGTGCGGCCGTACTCCGGCGGCAGCTCGGCGCCCGCCGCCGGGTAGGGCGTGGTCCGTTCGACCGGGATGTGGGTGTGTTCGGGGAGGTAGAGCCCGGCGAAGCCCCGCTGCTCCAGCTCGCGCGCGAGCCGCACGGGCGTGATGGTCTCGTCGGTCAGGAAGATCGTGGTCGAGATCCGCATAGCGGCACGGTAGGGCGTGCAGCGGGGATTTCCGAGAGGTGCGACGCGTCAGGCTTCTTGCGTTGTCCGGGAGTTCACGGCTTGATACGAGGGTGCCGGACATGAGCGAACCGACCAGACGAACGCTCCTGACGACGAGCGTCGCCTCCGCCCTTACCTTGGGAAGCGTGAGCTTCGCGCACGCGGCCGACGCCCCTGGGGGCGACCGCACCGAGACCGTCGGCGGCACGCTGCCGCCAGGCTCCCCCGACTACGTCCACCTCCCGTTGGAGATCCCGCGCGGGGTCCGCGAGATCCATGTCGCGTACAGCTACGACCGGCCGGCCGTCCCCGCGGGGACGCAGGGCAACGCCCTGGACATCGGCATCTTCGACCAGCACGGTACGGAGCTCGGCGGCGAGGGCTTCCGGGGCTGGTCCGGCGGGGCGCGCAAGGACTTCTCCCTGCGCACCGACGAGGCCACGCCCGGCTACGTCGCCGGTCCGCTGCGGGCCGGGACCTGGTTCGTGGTCCTCGCCCCGTACACGGTGGCGCCGCAGGGGCTCACGTACTCCGTGACGATCACGCTCCGCTTCGGCGCCTCGCTGCCCACTCCGAGGCCCGTGTATCCGCCGGAGCGGGCCAAGGGGCGGGGCAGGGCCTGGTACCGGGGCGACAGCCATCTGCACACCGTGTACTCGGACGGCCGCCGCACGCCCGCCGAGGTCGCCGCGCTCGCGCGCGCCGCCGGGCTCGACTTCCTGACCGCCACCGAGCACAACACCCATGCCGGACACGGCGCGTGGGCGGAGCACGCGGGGGACGACCTGCTGATCCTGCTCGGCGAGGAGGTCACCACGCGCAACGGTCACGTGCTGGCGCTCGGCACCGAGCCGGGGACGTTCGTCGACTGGCGCTACCGGGCGCGGGAGAACCGTTTCGGGCACTTCGCCCGGGCGATCCGCCGGGCGGGCGGTCTGGTCGTCCCGGCGCATCCGCACGCCACGTGCATCGGCTGCAACTGGAAGTTCGGCTTCGGCGACGCGGACGCGGTCGAGGTGTGGAACGGGCCGTACACCCCGGACGACGAGGTGTCCCTCGCCGGCTGGGACGCGGCGCTCGCCCAGGGCCGCTGGACCCCGGCGATCGGCAACAGCGACGCCCACCGCGACCCGGACCGGGTCGGCACCCCGCAGACGGTGGTCCTCGCGGAGGACCTGAGCCGGGACGCGATCCTGGAGGGGCTGCGCGCGGGCCGCTCGTACGTCGCCGAGTCCTCCGCGGTCTCCCTGGACTTCTCGGTCAGGGACGGGCGGGGGCGGACGGCCGGGATCGGCGAGCGGCTGCCGGTGCCCGCCGACGAGCCGGTGACCGTCAGGCTCGCGGTGACCGGCGCCCCGGAGGCCGCCACGGTCCGCTTCGTCACGGACCAGGGCGTGCTGCACACGGTGCCTGCCGCGGGGCGGCCGGTGGAGTGGACGACGACGGCCGCGTACGCGACCTACGTACGGGCGGAGGTACGGCACCCGGCGACGCTGCCGCCCCTGCCGGGCGCGCTGGTGGCCTTCACCAACCCGGTGTTCCTGCAGGCCCGCCGGGTCAGCCCTGGTACTCGCTGAGGTCGATGGCGTGGACGCGCAGGGGGACGCCGTACTCCGGGTGGTCCGTCTCGCTCTCCGGGGACATGCCGAGCTTGCGCATGACGTTCTCGGAGGCCGTGTCGGAGATGTGGGCGATGGCGATCACCCGGTCGAGGCCGCGGTCCTGGAGCGCCCACTCCAGGACCGCGTGGGCGGCCTCGGAGGCGTACCCCTGGCCCCAGAAGGGCCGCCCGAGTCGCCAGCCGATCTCCACCTCGTGGCTCCGCCCGGGCAGGAAGTGGGGCACGGAGAGCCCGGCGAATCCGATCAGTTCGCCGGAGCCGAGCAGCTCGACGGCGAAGAGCCCGAACCCCTCGTCGTCCCACTCCTCCTCCCACCGCTCGATGTCCTCGGCGGTCTCCTCCAGATCCCGCACGGCCCCGTCGCCGATCCAGCGCATCACCTCGGGGTCGGCGTTGATCTCGGCCATGGGAACGAGGTCGTCGTCGGTCCAGCGGCGCAGGAGGAGGCGGGGGGTGAGGATCTCGGTCATGGAGCCATCCTCTCAGGGCGGCCCCCCTGCCCGGGGCGGCGGAAATCCGCAGGTGCTCTCCCCCGCCCAGCTGCTTGGATGGCGGCATGCTGAGCCGTCTCGAAACGTATTACGACACCGTCCCCCGATCCGCCGCCCGCGCCGAGGAGTTCGGGTCGCTGACCCTGTTCGTGCGGGAGGGGCGGGGCTGGCCGTACTACGCGCGGCCCGCGCTCGGGCACAGCGGGGAGGTGTCGCTCGGTGACGTGGAGCGGGTGCGGGCGCGTCAGCGGGAGCTGGAGGTGCCCGAGGCGTTCGAGTGGGTCGCGGAGACGACGCCGGGGCTGCGGGCGGCCGTCGAGAAGAGCGGGCTCGTGGTCCACGAGCACCCGCTGATGGTCCTCGAAGGGGAGGGCGTGGCGGTCCCGGGGCCCGAGGGCGTGACCGTACGGATCGTGGAGGCCGGTGATCCGGCCCTGGCGTCGGCCGCCGCCGTCCCGTACGCGGCCTTCGGGGTCACCCCGGACGGCTCGGTCGCCGAGCAGCTGGCGGCCAGGATCGACGCGGGGCTCACCCGGCTCGCCGCCGCCGTGGACGCGGACGGCACGGCGCTCTCGGCCGGGCAGCACCAGCCGGTCGGGACCGCCCTCGGCACCGTCTCGGAGGTCGTCGGCGTCGGCACCCTGCCGGCCGCCCGCCGCCGGGGCCTCGGCCTGGCGGTGACCGCCGCCCTGGTCGCGGACGCGCGGGCGCGCGGGGTGGAGACCGTCTTCCTGTCGGCGACGGACGAGAGCGTGGCCCGGCTCTACGGGCGGCTCGGCTTTCGGACGGCGGGCACGGCGCTGATCGCCGAACCGGCTTCCTGACCGAGCCGGGAGAGGCGCCGAAAAAAACTTTCCCGGTCGTGTCACATCCGCGTCGCGCGCTCCGTCAGTGCTGTGAAGGCGGCGAGAGCGCCGCCAGGGACCGCCGAAGGAGCGACCGCCATGCAGAAGCACGCGCACGAGATCACCCCCCGCATGACCAACCCCGCCTACGTCCTGCCCGACGCCGGAGCCGCCATCCAGAACCTGGTGAAGGCCACCCGTCAGGGCGGTGTCCCGGAGTCGACGCTGGAGCTGGTGCACCTGCGGGCCAGCCAGATCAACGGCTGCGGCTTCTGTGTCGACTACGGCGTCAAGAGCGCCCGGAAGGCCGGGGTGAGTGACGAGAAGCTGTTCGCGGTCGCCGCCTGGCGCGAGGCGCCGTACTTCTCCGAGGAGGAGCGGGCCGCCCTCGCGCTCGCCGAGCACGCGACGCGGCTCGCCGACACCACGGACGCCGTGCCGGACCCGGTGTGGGACGCGGCGGCCGACCACTTCGACGAGAAGCAGCTCGCCGCGATCGTGCTGATGGTCGGCCTCACGAACCTGTTCAACCGGCTCAATGTCACCGTCAGGCAGCCGGCGGGCGTGGCCCTCTGACCGCCCCCGCCTCGCGCACCATGAAGACGTCGATCGGGTCCTCGGACTCGACCGCGAACCCCTCGCGCTCGTAGAGCCGCCGTGCCGCGCTGCCCTGCAGTACCTGGAGCCGCACAGGGAGGTATTCCTCGTCCGCACGGGCCAGGAGTTCCCGCAGTACCGCCGTCCCGAGGCCCTGCCCCTGGGCCTCGGGGGCCAGGTAGAAGTTCTCGAGGTACAGCCCCTGCCCACCCTCCCGCGGGCGGAGCGTCACGCAGCCCGCGAAGGATCCGTCGGTCTCGACCACCGAGGTGTGCTCCGGCGAGTAGCCGTCGCGCAGCCGCTGCCGCACCCGATGCTCGTCGTAGCGGCCGAGCCGCTCCAGGTCCGGGCGCATCACCGCCGCCCGCAGTTCGGCGATCGGCTCCACGTCCGCAGCCGTCCCGGGGCGCAGCGACCACATCGTTTCCGTATGCATGTGCGCATCCTAGGAAGAGCGCCACCCGACAGGCGGCGCCACCCGACCTGGGTCCCGCTCGTTGGTCGGGCATGAAGAAGATCCGTAACCTAGCACTGGCCGGTCTCGCGCTCGCCGGGAGCATCGGCGCCGCCGGGTCGGCCGTCGCCGACACCACCACCGACCTCGGCAACGCGAACCTGCCCTCCGTCGTCCCGCTGAGCGGCCTGCTGAACCCGCAGGAGCGCCCCGCCGACATGCCGGCCGCCAACGCGACCGTCCAGGGGCTCCTGCCCGGGCGCTGAGGCCGAGCACCCCGGACGCGCGAGGTGGCGGGACCCGGGCAGGGTCCCGCCACCTCGCGCGTTCATGACTCAGGTGTGCGTACGGCGTGTCAGTCGGTGACCACCAGCGACGGCGTCTCCTTCGTCAGCACCTCGCCCCGGAAGAACGCGGGGCTCCTGCGCTGCATGACCAGCATGATCACGAAGCCGACGAGCAGCAGACCGACACCGATCACGAAGACCGAGCCGACGCCGAGGACGGACGAGCCGCTGCCGTAGGCCGGATCCCACATGTCGTAGAGCGTCTTGCCGAAGACGGCGGTCAGCAGGATGCCGCCGAGGACCGGGCACAGGCCCTTGTAGACGAAGTCCCGGCCGGAGCGGAAGAGCTCCTTGCGGAAGTACCAGGCGCAGGCGAAGGCCGTCAGCGAGTAGTAGAAGCAGATCATCAGGCCGAGCGCGTAGATCGTGTCGACCAGGACGTTCTCGCTGACCAGGGTCATCACCGTGTAGAAGACGCCGGTGGCGACGCCCGCGACGATCGTGGCCTTGCCGGGCACCTTGAAGCGCGGGTTGACCTTGGCGAAGGACGCGGGGAGCGCCTCGTACGTCGACATCGCCAGCACTGTGCGGGCCACCGGGATGAACGTCGTCTGGAGGCTGGCCGCCGCGGAGGCGAGGACGGCGATGAAGAGCAGGATGCCGAGGGCCGGGCCCATGACCGGTCCCGCGAGGGCCGCGAAGACGTTGTCCGAGGTCTCCGGGTTGGCGAGGCCGAGCCCCGTGTCGCCGGAGCCGACGGCCATCTGGGCGGCGACGCCGGTGGCGAGGTAGGAGCCGACCAGGACGACCATCGCGATGAGCGCGGCGCGGCCGGGGGTCTTCGTGGACCCGGTGGTCTCCTCGTTGGTCGCCATGCAGGCGTCCCAGCCCCAGTACATGAAGATCGACAGGGAGAGACCGGCCGTGAAGGCGGCGAAGGACTGGACCGCGAACGGGTTCATCCACTCCCAGGAGAAGGAGAGCCCGGTGTCGAAGGCGCCGCTGCCGGCCTTCTGGAAGGCCATGGCGACGAACAGCGCGAGGACGACGAGCTGCAGGCCGACGAGGGCGTACTGGACGCCCTTGGTGGCGGTCATGCCGCGGTAGCTGATCGCGGTGGCGACGGCGATGAGCACGAGGCAGGTGAGGATGTGGACGGCCTTGTTGTCGTCCAGGGCGGCGATCGACTCGCTGCCGGTGATCTCGCCCGCGAGGAGCCAGAAGTACGACGTGGCCACGCCGGCCAGGTTGGAGAGGACGATGATCGTCGCGATGACGAGGCCCCAGCCGCACATCCAGCCGATCTTGGGGCCGAAGGCCTTCACGGTCCAGGTGAAGGAGGTGCCGCAGTCGGGCATGACCCGGTTGAGCTCGCGGTACGCGAAGGCGACGAGCAGCATCGGGAGGAAGCCGGCGAGGAAGATCGCGGGCATCTGGAGGCCGACCTCGCCGGCGGTGGAGCCGAGCGTCGAGGTCAGACAGTAGACGGGGGCGACGGTCGAGATGCCGATGACGGCACTGCCCATCAGTCCGACGGAGTTCCCGCCGAGGCCCTTGGTACGTACGCCGTGCTTGTCGGTCGGGGCGGTGACGCCCCTTACCGTGTCTCCGGCCTGGGGCCGTGCTTCCAGCTGAGTCATGAACAGGACGTTAAGTGCTGCGGTTTCCACATCCGGAGGACGCAAGTCCGGGACTTTGGTCGATCTTCACCTTGCATTGAGAGGGCGACAACACCCTCCTGGCATTGATTGAAAGATCGACCACCCGGTCGCACCGACCGATTGGTAGGCGTCTCAGACGCCGTCCGATATGCGAGAACCGCAGCACCGCCCCAAATGTCCGTTTCCAAATTTTCCCGAAGAATTTTCCGGGCCCCGTGGGGAGGGGGTCAGCCGGGCCAGACCACCGCCTGCGTCTCGCTGTACGCGTGCAGGGCGTAGGAGCCCACGTCCCGCCCCACCCCGCTCTTCTTGAACCCGCCGAACGGCGCCTCCATGTTCCGTCCGATCGTGTTCACCCCGACGCCGCCCGCCCTCAGCCGGGCCGCGATACGGAATGCGCGGGCCACGTCCCCCGACCACACGTAGTCGAGGAGCCCGTAGTCGCTGTCGTTGGCGAGCGCGATCCCCTCCTCCTCGTCGTCGAAGGGGACGACCACGACGACCGGGCCGAAGATCTCCTCGCGGACCACCCGCATCTCGTTCGTACAGTCCACGAGGAGGGTCGGGGCCACGTAGAAGCCGCGCTCCATGGCCGGCCGCTCTCCGCCGGCCACGACCCGGGCCCCTTCCTTCCGTCCCAGCTCGACGTAGGCCTCCACCCGGTCGCGGTGGGCCGCCGAGATCACCGGGCCGACCACCGTGCCCTGGACCGTCGGGTCGCCGACCTTCATGAAGGCCAGATAGCCGGTGAGCTTCTCGATCAGCTGCTCGTAGATCCCGCGCTGGGCGAGCACCCGGGTCGGAGCCGTACAGATCTGTCCGCTGTAGAAGGAGAAGGTGGTGCCGATGCCCATCACGGCCGAGTCGAGGTCGGCGTCGTCGAGGACCAGCGCCGCGCCCTTGCCGCCCAGCTCCATCAGCTGCCGCTTCAGCGCCCGGCCGCAGACCTCACCGATCCGCTGCCCGACGGCCGTGGAGCCGGTGAAGGAGACCATGTCCACGTCGGGCGAGTCGACGGCCGCCTCACCGACGGCGGTGCTCGTCCCCGTGACGACGTTGACCACGCCGGGCGGGACGCCCGCCTCCTCCAGGGCCCGCGCCATCGCGAAGACGGAGAGCGGGTCCTGCGGGGCGGGCTTCACCACGACCGTGTTGCCCATCGCGAGCGCCGGGGCGATCTTGCCCGCCGGGTTGGCCCAGGGGTTGTTGTACGAGGTGATGCAGGTGACCACGCCGACCGGACGGCGCACCGCCACCGCGCCGAAGACCCCGGCCTTCCCCATCGGCCCCGCCTCGTTGATCTGCGGGGGCAGCGCCTGCTCGACGGGTTCCAGGGCGCCGCGCGCGTACCGCCGGAACCGCGAGGAGCCGACGGCGACCTGCATCCCGCGCGCGGTACCGGTGGTGGCGCCGGTCTCGGCCTGCGCCAGGGCAACGTTCGCCTCGGCGTCGCGGGCCATCAGGTCGGCGGCCCGGTCGAGGATCGCGGCCCGCTCCTCCGGTTTCGTACGGGACCAGGTCGCGAAGGCCTCCCGGGCGGCGGCGGCCGCCTCGTACACCTGGGCGCGGGACGCCTCGGGCGCGAGGCCGACGACCTCCTCGGTGGCCGGGTTGACCACCTCGTAGTGGCCGTCGGCGGGCTCGACCCACGCGCCTCCGACGAACAGCCGCTGAGTCATCGCGTGGACACCGTCCTCGTGTCGCGGCCCGAGCGCAGCACCCTGCCGGGTATCGCGCCGGTCACCTCGTCGTCGCGGATGGTCTCCACGCCGTTGACGCGGACGGAGACGATCCCGATCGCCCGCGAGTCGAGCCGGGGGCTGTCCCCGGGCAGGTCGTGCACGAGCGTCGCCGGGCCCGCGTCGATCCGCTCGGGGTCGAAGAGGACCAGGTCGGCGTGGAAGCCCTCCGCGATCCGGCCGCGCTCGCGCAGCCCGAAGAGCCGGGCCGGGTCGTCGCTGAGCATCTTCACCGCCTGCTCCAGCGGGACCAGCTTCCGGCCGCGCAGACAGTCGCCGAGGAAGCGGGTCGTGTACGGGGCGCCGCACATGCGGTCCAGGTGCGCGCCGGCGTCGGAGCCGCCCAGCATCACGTCCTCGTGCTCCCAGGTCTCGCGGCGCAGCGTCCAGGAGGCCGGGTCGTTGTCGGAGGGCATGGGCCAAAGGACGGTCTTCAGCTCGTCGTTGGCGCAGATCTCGACGAGGCACTGGAAGGCGTCCTGGCCGCGTTCGGCGGCGATGTCGTTCACGACCCGTCCGGTGAGCCCCTCGTTCTCCGGGGAGTACGTGTCGCCGATGACGTACCGCCCGAAGTGCGCGAGGCGGCGGAAGACACCGGCCTCCTTGGAGTCGGCGCGGCGCAGCATCTCGGCCCGTACCTCCGGGTCGCGGAGCTTGGCGATCCGCTCGGGGACGGGCAGGCCCAGGATCTCGCCCCAGCCCGGGATGAGGTTGAGGGCGCAGAACGTGCCGAGCGACATGTTCATGGGGGTCAGGATCGGCATGGTGAGCGCGACGATCCGGCCGCCGGACTTGCGGGCGCGTTCGGAGGCGACGAGCTGGCGCGGGACGCGTTCGGGGACGGCGGCGTCGATGGTGAGGACGTTCCAGTTCAGGGGGCGTCCTGCGGCCGCCGTCATGTCGACGAAGAGGTCGATCTCGTCGTCGGAGAACTGGTCCAGGCAGCCGGCCAGGATCGCTTCGAGCTGGGTGCCCTCGTGCTCGCCGACGGCCTTCGAGAGGGCGATCAGCTCGGCGGGCGTGGCGTGCCGGGAGGCGACGGGGGCGCCGTCGCCGTCGGAGTGGGTGGCCGACTGGGTGGTGGACAGGCCCCAGGCGCCCGCGTCCATGGCGTCGTGGAGCAGCGCCGTCATCCGGTCGAGCTGCTCGGGCGTGGGCTGCCCGCCGACGGCCTCGGTGCCCATCACGTACCGGCGCAGCGCGCAGTGGCCGACCATGAAGCCGGCGTTGACGGCGATCCGCCCTTCGAGGGCGTCGAGGTACTGGCCGAAGGACGACCAGGTCCAGTCGACGCCCTCCTCCAGGGCCTTGAGCGCCATGCCCTCGACCTTGGACATCATGCGGCGCGTGTAGTCGGCGTCCTCGGGCCGGTCCGGGTGGAGCGGCGCGAGGGTGAAGCCGCAGTTGCCGCCGGCGACGGTGGTGACACCGTGGTTCATGGAGGGCGTCGCGAAGGGGTCCCAGAAGAGCTGGGCGTCGTAGTGGGTGTGGGGGTCGACGAAGCCGGGGGCGAGGACGAGGCCGGTGGCGTCCTGGGTTGTGCGGGCGACGGCGTCCGCGTCGGCGAAGACGATCCGCCCGTCCCGTATCCCGATGTCGGCGACGCGTGCGGGGGCGCCGGTGCCGTCCACGACGGTGGCGCCCTTGATCAGATGGTCGAGCATGGGGTTCCCTTCAGCACGTGGACTGCCCCGGCCGGGGGCCCTGCAGCCGGCCGCGGCTGCGAGTGCCTCCGACCGGGGCCGGTGACGGAACGGTGGTCCGGGAAGACACCGCCCCGCGCTTCTCGTGGTGACCGCGCCCCGCCTTGGTCAGGCGCCCGCGGCCTGCCGGCGGAAGCGGGTCGTGCGGTGGACGGGGTCCGTGTCGATCTTCGGGATCACGTGCTCGCCGATCAGCTTGATCGAGTTCATCGTGTCCTCGTACGAGATCCCGATCGGCAGGCCGAAGGAGAGCTGGTCCGCGCCCGCCTGCTCCCAGCGCTTGCACTGGCCGAGGACTTCCTCCGGGTCGCCGCAGATCATCAGCTCCTCCGCGATGAGGAGTTCGATGATCTCCGCGCTGTACTCCGGGAGCAGCTCCGGCCACTCCGGGATGCCCTCGGGGCGCGGGAAGGTGTCGTGGTAGCGGAAGAGCAGCGACTGCAGGTAGTTGAGCCCGCCGCCGACCGCGATCTCGACGGCCTTGTCGTGCGTCTCCGCGCAGATCGCGGTCGAGGTGACCATGACGTTGTCGTTGACGAAGTCACCGACCGCCTTGGCCTCCTTGATGGCCTCCTTGTAGGACTCGACGACCCACTCCATGTCGGAGACCTTCTGCACGCTGAAGCCGAGGACGCCGAGCCCCTTCTTCCCCGCCATCGCGTACGAGGACGGCGAGCCCGCCGCGTACCACATGGCCGGGTGGGACTTCCCGTACGGCTTGGGCAGGACCTTGCGCGGCGGCAGGGACCAGTGCTTGCCCTGGAAGCCGACGTACTCGTCCTGGAGCCACATCTTGGGGAACTCGGCGATCGTCTCCTCCCAGATCTCCTTCGTGTGGTTCATGTCGGTGATGCCCGGCATGAACCCGAGGATCTCGTGGGTGCCCGCGCCCCGGCCCGAGCCGAACTCGAATCGGCCCTGGGAGAGGTGGTCGAGCATCGCGACCTTCTCGGCGACCTTGACCGGGTGGTTGACGGGGGCGAGCGGGTTGAAGATGCCCGAGCCGAGGTGGATGCGGTCGGTGGCGTGGGCGAGGTACCCGAGGTAGACGTCGTTCGCCGAGAGGTGGGAGTACTCCTCCAGGAAGTGGTGCTCGGAGGCCCAGGCGTACTTGAACCCGGACTTGTCCGCCTGGATGACGTACTCGGTCTCCTCCATCAGTGCCTTGTGCTCGGCCTCGGGATCGGTCTCGGCACGCTTGCCGACGTATCCCTGTACGAAGATCCCGAATTCCAAGGGGGTTCACCGTCCTCGTTGTTTCTGACGTACCGTCAGATTCTCGATGTGCCCGACTGTCGCACCGCACGGCGGGTCAGTCAATAGCTGACGACTCGTCAGAACAGTGCCACGCCCGCCAGCCAGCCGCCGTCGATGACGAACGGCTGGCCCGTGATGTACGAGGAGTCCTCCGCGGTCAGGAAGAGCGCGAGGGCCGCCACCTCCTCGGGCTTCCCGATCCGCCCCAGCGGCACGAGCTTCTGGTAAAGACCCGCCGTCGCCTCCGGGTCCACGCCCTCCGGATTGCTCATCGGGGTGTCGATCGCCCCGGGGCAGACCGCGTTGACCCGGATACCCTTCGCCGCGAGCTCCAGGGCCGCGACGCGGGTGAGCCCGAGGACGGCGTGCTTGGTGGCGGCGTAGGCTCCGACGCCCGCCATGCCCGTCACCCCGGTGTACGAGGCGGTGTTGACGATCGTGCCGCCGCCGGCCGCCTCGATCTCGGGCGCCACCGTCCGTATCCCCAGGAAGCAGCCCACCTGGTTGACCTGGACGATCGCCTGGAACTCCTCCAGCGGGGTGGAGACCAGCTCGTTGAAGCGCAGGATCCCGGCGTTGTTGACGAGTCCGTCGATCCGGCCGAAGCGCTCCCTGGCGACCGCGACCGCCGCCGCCCAGTCCTCCTCCTTCGTGACGTCGAGGTGGACGTAGACCGCGCGCTCCTCCCCCAGCTCCTTGGCCAGCGCCTCGCCCGGCGCGTCGAGCACGTCCCCGAGAACGACTCGCGCCCCCTCGGCGGCGAAGAGCCGCGCCTCCTGCTCGCCCTGCCCGCGCGCCGCGCCCGTGACGACGACGACCCGCCCGTCCAGCTTGCCCATGTCCGTCCAACTCCTCAGCTCAGGTGGGGGGCGACCTCGGCGGCGAACGCCGCCATCTGATCGGTGAGTTCGGTACGGCTCCGGGAGCGGAACCGGACCTGGATCTGGTGCACGCCCATCGCGCCGTACGCGTTCAGCGACTCGGCGAGGGCCTCCGGCTTGCCGGACAGCGTCCGCCGGCCGAGCTCCCAGTCCGCCTCGCCCACGTACAGCGCCTCGGTGATGGCTCCGACGGTGATCGGCTCGGCGATCCCGGCCTCCTCGCGGAGCGCTTCGAGGCGGGCGATCTGCGCGGCCAGCTTCTCCCTCGGGTCGCCCTGCGGCAGCCAGCCGTCGCCCTTGAGCGCGGCCCTGCGCACGGCGGCGGGCGAGGAGCCGCCGACCCAGACCGGCACCCGCGCCTGGGCGGGCCTGGGCCGCTGCCCGAGGTCCTTGAAGGCGAACCGCTCGCCCGCGTGCTCGGGGAACTCCTCGGGCCCGAGGGCCGCCCGGAGCGCGTCGATCGTCTCGTCGAGGACCGGGCCCCGGTGCACGAAGTCCGCGCCGACCGCCTCGAACTCCTCCTGGACGTGCCCGGCCCCGACCCCGAGGACCAGACGGCCGCCGGAGAGGTGGTCGAGGGTCGCGTACGCCTTGGCGGAGACCAGCGGGTGGCGCAGGCCGACGACGGCGACGTGGGAGAGCAGCCGGACGCGCTCGGTGGCGGCGGCCAGGAAGGAGAGGGTGGCGACCGGGTCGTACCAGATGGTGCCCATGGGCCCGGCGAGCCGGCGCGGGATGGCGACGTGGTCGCAGCTCGCGATGTAGTCGAAGCCGGAGCGGTCGGCGACGCGGGCGATCTCCACCAGGTCGGCGGGGCCGGCCGAGGCCTCCCAGGGCTCTGCGTAGAGGGTGCTCTGCGACTGGACCGGGAGCTGCATCCCGTAGACCACCATGGTGGGGACCCCCTTGGATCTGACGATTCGTCATACCGATGGACGGCTCTCATGCTTGCGTCTGACGGTCCATCAGACAAGGGGTGTGCGGTGACAGGGTCGCCGAACGGTCCCGGCCGCGTCTCGGACGCGTAACCGACCGATGACCGGCTGAGTGGGCCGCGACGCCGCCCCCGTACTCCCCCGCGAAGGAACGCACACGACATCACCCAGGGGGAACCATGAACACCAAGCGCTTCGGCACGATCGCCGCCGTCACCGCCACGGCCGCTCTGCTGCTCACCGCGTGCGGCGGTACGGAGGACAAGGCCGCGGACAGGGCCGCCGCGGACAAGGCCACACAGGGCGCGGCCCCCGGCGCGGACGCCGCCGCCGGCTCCTCGGAGTTCGACTTCCTCAGCGGCACGGCGAAGCAGAACAAGGCGCAGCCGAAGACCGGCGACTGGGCCAACGCGCCCGGCACGCCGCAGAAGTGGGTCCAGCTGAGCGCCGCCCGGGCGGGCGCGCTCGACCCGGTCGTCGTCAACGGCGCGGGCTTCACGCTCTACCGCTTCGACAACGACACCGCGAACCCGTCGACGTCCACCTGCAACGACGCCTGCGCCACCACCTGGCCGCCTGTGGTCGTCGCGCCCGGCGGGCGGATCTTCATCGACGGCGTGAAGAAGTCCGACGTCGGCGTGGTCAAGCGGGACGACGGCAAGCTCCAGGTCACCATCGGCGGCTGGCCGGTCTACCGCTTCAACAAGGACCTGAAGCCCGGCGACACCAACGGGCAGGGCGTCGGCGGTACCTGGTTCGGGGTGACCCCGAACGGCGAGAAGGCGGGCGGCGGCGCGAGCGCGCCCGCCGGCGGCGGCGGGAACAGCAGCGTCACCCTCTCCGACGAGAAGAACTTCGGCGACCCGTCGGAGGGCCTGGCCGGCACGGGCTGCCAGAACGTGGGCCGCGACAACCGCGCGTCCTCGCTGCAGGCGAGCGGCACGGTGAAGATCTGGACGGAGAAGGACTGCAAGGGCACGTCGAAGTCGGTGAGCGGCAACATCGCCGACCTCGCCTCGATCGGCTTCGACAACACGGTCTCCTCGGTCCGCTTCGGCTGATCCGTACGGCATCGCGGCCGCACCCCACGACGGGGTGCGGCCGCCCGCCGTGGCGTCACGGCACCCAGAGCCCGTCCGCCGTGAGGCCGAGCAGCTCGATGGCGTTGCCGCGCACGATCCGCTCGACGACGTCCGGCGCGAGGTGCCCCATCTGCGCCTCGCCGACCTCCCGGGACTTGGGCCAGGTGGAGTCGGAGTGCGGGTAGTCCGTCTCGTAGAGGACGTTCCCGACGCCGATCGCGTCCAGGTTCTTCAGGCCGAAGGCGTCGTCGAAGAAGCAGCCGTAGACGTGCTCGGCGAAGAGCTCCGACGGCGGGCGCAGCACCTTGTCGGCGACACCGCCCCAGCCCCTGTTCTCCTCCCAGACGACGTCGGCGCGTTCGAGGATGTACGGGATCCAGCCGATCTGGCCCTCCGCGTACATGATCCGGAGGTTGGGGAAGCGCTCGAACTTGCCGCTCATCAGCCAGTCGACCATCGAGAAGCAGCAGTTGGCGAAGGTGATCGTGGAGCCGACGGCCGGCGGGGCGTCGGCGGAGGTGGACGGCATCCGGCTGGAGGAGCCGATGTGCATGGCGACGACCGTGCCCGTCTCGTCGCAGGCGCGCAGGAAGGGGTCCCAGTAGTCCGTGTGGACGGACGGGAGCCCGAGGTGCGGCGGTATCTCCGAGAACGCGACCGCGCGCACGCCCCGGGCGGCGTTCCGCCTGACCTCGTCGGCGGCGAGTTCGGCGTCCCAGAGGGGGATGAGGGTGAGCGGGATCAGCCGTCCGTGGGCCTCGGGCCCGCACCACTCCTCCACCATCCAGTCGTTGTAGGCCCTGATCCCGAGGAGGCCGAGCTCGCGGTCGCTCGCCTCGGTGAAGGTCTGGCCGCAGAAGCGGGGGAAGGTCGGGAAGCAGAGGGCGGACTGGACGTGGTTGACGTCCATGTCGGCGAGCCTGTCGGGCACGGAGTACGAGCCGGGGCGCATCTGCTCGTAGGTGATGACTTCGAGCTTGATCTCGTCCCGGTCGTAGCCGACGGCGGTGTCGAGGCGGGTGAGCGGCCGGTGCAGGTCCTCGTACACCCACCAGTCACCGATCGGCCCGTCGTCGCCCCTGGCGCCCATGACGGGCGCGAACTTTCCGCCGAGGAAGGTCATTTCCTTCAGCGGCGCGCGGACGATCCGGGGCCCGGTGTCGCGGTACCTGGACGGGAGCCGGTCCCGCCAGACGTGAGGCGGCTCCACGGTGTGGTCGTCCACCGAGATGATCTTCGGGAAGGTCTCCATGCGTTTCACGGTAGCGCCGATCTGACGACCCGTCAGCTGTCTGGTCCGGCCGAATCATGTGGCAGGACTTGTGCAGACAGTCACCCGATGCTGACGTGCCCCCTCCGGACAAGGCAGACTGTCTTGGGCGAAACCAGCGGTGGCGGCAGGGGGAGCTATGGACCGTGCGAACGGCCCGCGAGTTCCGGAGCAGCGCGCTCCGTCGACAGGTCCCGGCGACGTCGGTCACGACGACGCCGGTCACGACCTGCGCTTCGGCGTGCTCGGCCCGGTGCGCGCCTGGCGGGACGGCGTGGGCCTGCCCTCCGGCTCGCCGCAGCAGCGGGCGCTGCTCGCCGCGCTGCTGCTGCGCGACGGGCGCACGGCCACGGCCGCCGAGCTGATCGACGCCATCTGGGGCGACGAGCCGCCCTCGCAGGCGCTCGCGGCGGTACGGACGTACGCATCGCGGCTGCGCAAGATCCTCGACGCGGGGGTCCTGGTCAGCGAGTCCGGCGGGTACGCCATCCGCACCGCCCGCTCCGGGGCCCTCGACCTGAACGTCGCCCAGGACCTGGCCGCCGAGGCCGACAAGCTGCGTAGCGCGGGCGACCGCGCGGCGGCCCGTTCGCGACTGAACAAGGCCCTCGGGCTCTGGGACGGCGAGGCGCTGGCCTCCGTACCGGGGCCGTACGCCGACACGCAGCGGACGCGCCTCGAGGAGTGGCGGCTCCAGCTCCTGGAGTCCCGGCTCGACATGGACCTGGAGGCCGGCGCCCACGCGGAGGCGGTCTCCGAGCTGACCGCGCTGACGGCCGCGCACCCGCTGCGGGAGCGGCTGCGCGAGCTGCTCATGCTGGCCCTCTACCGCAGCGGGCGGCAGGCCGAGGCGCTCGCCGTCTACGCGGACACCCGCCGGCTCCTCGCCGACGAGCTGGGCGTCGACCCGAACCCGGAACTCTCCCGCCTCCAGCAGCGGATCCTGCGCGCGGACGCCGAACTGGCCCGCCCGGTCGAGGAGTCCACGCCGACACCGAGCGTGGCCCGGCCCGCCCAACTCCCGGCGACCGTCCCCGACTTCACCGGCCGCGCCGCCTTCGTACGGGAGCTGGGCAAGCGACTTGCCACCGCCGAGGGGTCCGTGATGGCCGTCTCCGCGCTCGCGGGCATCGGCGGCGTCGGCAAGACGACGCTCGCCGTGCACGTGGCGCACGAGGCCCGGCCGCACTTCCCCGACGGGCAGCTCTACGTGGACCTGCAGGGCGCGGGCTCCCACTGGGCGGCGCCCGAGACGGTCCTGGGCGCGTTCCTGCGGGCGCTCGGCACGCCCGACTCCTCGATCCCGGACTCGCTGGAGGAGCGGGCGGCGCTCTACCGCTCGACGCTCGACGGCCGCCGGATCCTGGTCCTCCTGGACAACGCGCGGGACGCGGCGCAGATCCGCCCGCTGCTGCCGGGCACGGCGGGCTGCGCCGCCCTGGTGACCAGCCGGATCCGGATGGTGGACCTGGCGGGCGCGCACCTGGTGGACCTCGACGTGATGTCCCCGGAGGAGGCGCTGCAGCTCTTCACCCGGATCGTCGGCGCCGAGCGCGTCACGGCGGAGCGCGAGGCGGCGCTCGACGTGGTCGCCGCGTGCGGGTTCCTCCCCCTGGCGATCCGTATCGCCGCCTCCCGGCTCGCCGCGCGCCGCACCTGGACGGTGACCGTCCTCGCCGCGAAGCTCGCCGACGAGCGGCGCCGCCTGGACGAGCTCCAGGCGGGCGACCTCGCGGTCAAGGCGACCTTCGAACTCGGCTACGGCCAGCTGGAGCCGGCCCAGGCCCGCGCCTTCCGCCTCCTCGGCCTCGCGGACGGCCCGGACATCTCCCTGACGGCCGCCGCGGCCCTCCTCGACCTGCCGCCCCAGGACACCGAGGACCTCCTGGAGGCCCTGGTCGACACCTCCCTCCTGGAGTCCGCCGCCCCCGGCCGCTACCGCTACCACGACCTGGTCCGCCTCTACGCGCGTGCATGCGCGGAGCGCGACGAACAGCCGCCGGTGGAACGGGAGCGGGCGCTGTCGCGGCTGCTCGACTTCTACCTCTCGACGGCGGCCCGCGTGTACGCGATCGAGCGCCCGGGCGACCGGACCGTCGCGCACCTGGAGGCCACCGAGCACGCGGGGCTCGAGTTCGCGGACCACGCCGAGGCCCTCGACTGGCTGCACGCCGAGGCCGACTGCGTCCTGGCCTGCGCCCAGCAGTCCCTGGCGGCCGGCTCCCTGCGCCGGGCCGTCGACCTCCTGATGGCGACGAAGGACCTGGCCGAGTCCGGGGTCAACGCCCTGCGCTACGAGGTGGCGGCGGTGGCGGCCAGGGACGCGGCCCGCGCGCTCGGCGACGCCCGCTCCGAGGGGCGGGCGCGCACCACGCTCACCCAGGCGTACAGCACGGCCGGCCGGTTCGACGAGGCCGACGAGGAGGCCCGCCGCGCGGTGGACCTCGGGCGGACCTCCGGGGACCCGTGGACGTGCGGGAACGCGCCGAACGAGCGGGGCATCCTCGCCCTGTACGAGAACCGGCACGCCGACGCCGAGGCCCATCTCTCCGAGGCGCGGGACGCGTTCCGCCTCGACGCGAACAGGCCCGGCGAGGCGAGCGCGCTCTGCAACCTCTCGCGCGTCCACCTGGCCACGGGTCGCGTCGCGAGCGCCGTCGAACTCGCCACGCAGGGCATCGTCCTCTACCAGGAGGCGGACGACGGGCTCGCCCTGCGCCTGGCCAACGGCAAGTACGCCCTCGGTCTGGCGCTGACGGCGTCCGGCCAGACCTCGAAGGCGCGGGCGGTCCTCACGGAGGCGCTCAGCGTCTTCCAGGAGAGCCGGCAGCAGCTGTGGCACGGCATGACGCTGTTCCGGCTCGCCGAGGTCCATCTCGCCGACCGCCGCCACCCGGCGGCGGCCGCCCACGCCGAGCAGGCCCTCTCGGTGCTGCACGGCATCGGTGGGGAGTGGCGCAGGGCCAACGTGCTGACCGTCCTCGGCCGGGGTCTCACGGCCCTGGGACAGACGGACCGGGCGCGGGTGTGCTGGAGCGAGGCGCTCGCGGTCTTCGAGAACCTGGGCTCGCCCGAGGCCGAGGACGTCCGCCTGCTGCTGCGGCCGGCGGCGGTTGCCTGACGCGGACTGCGCGTTCATCAATCGTTTATCGCCGCACGGCACTCTCGTGGTTGTCGAAGCGTCGCGTCGGGGGGCAGGCGGTTCGGCACGAGGCCCCACCGTTAAGGTGATCGGCCCTGGACGTCCGCCCGGCGGTCCTCGGGGGAATTGCCGGGCGGACGCCCCAGTCTCAGACCGCCCAATCGACTTCAGGAGCTGGCTCCATGGCCGACAAAATCAAGCCCACCGACTCGCACGCCACCGGTGAGGACATCACCACCATGGACTCGCACGCCACCGGCGCGCCCATCAAGCCGCTCGACTCCCACGCCACCGGCGAGGACGTCACGACGATGGACTCGCACGCCACGGGCACGCCCATCAAGCCGCTGGACTCCCACGCGACGGGCGAGCCGCTCAAGTAGAGAGCCGAGCCGGCCCACGGGGGAACGGGGGACGGGGGTCGGCTCATGCCGGGGACGGTCACGGCGGCACCGAACGGGGGAGCCGCCGGGACCGTAACCGTCCGGAAGCGAGCAGCGCACGCGCTCGGGGGAGGTCCGCAGGGTCCGGGGGGAGCCGGCGGACGGAGCGCGGGGCGCGCCGCGAACCGGACACGCAAGACGGAGGGGCCGGGCATCTGCCCGGCCCCTCCGGCGTACGCGCTCGGCGTGCACCCGGCGGGAGTTACCCGCGTGCGTAGGAGCCGAGTCCCACCAGGCAGTAGACGTACTCGTTGATCGTCGCGCCGTTGATGGTGTAGCGGTGGGAGAAGGCGTACTCGGTCTTCGGGTTGCTGTTGCAGCGGTTCAGGTCCGAGGTCAGCGGGAACGTCTGGATCACCTTGTAGTGCGCGTCCGACGCCGAGCACGAGACCTCCTCGACGCCGGTGACGCTCTGCGCGGTCTCGGAGTTCGGGAGCGTGCCGTTGAGGCAGGTGCCCTTCGTGTACGGGTCCGGCGCCGGCTCGGTCGTCTGCGTGGGCGTCGGCTCGGTCGTCGAGTCGAGCGGGTCGTCGAACGAGAAGCTCGGCGAGGGCGCGGTCGAGCCGCCTCCCGCGTTGTCCGTGCGGTCGCTGTCGTTGTCGCTGTTCGAGAAGATCAGGAACGCGATCACGCCGACGACGACGAGCGGCGCCAGGCAGCCGAGGAACCCGGACTTGCGCGGAGCCGCCTGCGCGGTGCCGGCGAAGAGGTTGACGCGGATACGCAGGAGGACGACCGAGCCGTCAGCGGCGCGCGCCGGGACGAGGTCGCCGTCGCGGCACGGCGGGACGGAGATGTTCGTGGGGCCGGTCGGCAGCTGGACGGTGATGATCACGCCTGTGGCGGCCTGCTGCGGGGAGAGCGAGAGAGGGAACTCGGGCGACGACACCTGCTGCTCCAAGGGGTGAAGGCGGGTGGTGCTGAGGACGGGGACGCGGTGCTCAGGGCGGTACGTGCTCAAGCGGTGTTCGGGGCAGTACGTGCTCAAGCGGTGCTCAAGGCGGTACGTGCTCAAGCGGTGTTCGAGGCCGTCTCTCCGGCCCCGCCGCCGCCCGTCGTGCTCGTTCGGCTGACGCCTGCCCATATGACGTGTACTCGACCGGTGTTGGTTGCACCTCGGGCCTCCGCCCTCACCGCCCCCGCAGCACCCCCTTCACCACCTTCCCGCTCGCGTTCCGCGGGAGCTCCCCGACGAACTCGACCTCCCTGGGGACCTTGTAGTTCGCCATCTCGCGGCGCGCCCACGCGATCAGGTCGTCCGAGGTGACCGTCGCTCCCGGACGGCGGACCGCGAACGCCTTGCCGACCTCGCCGAGCCGCGCGTCCTGGACGCCGATGACCGCGACGTCGGCGATGTCCGGGTGCAGGCCGAGGAGTTGCTCGATCTCCGCCGGATAGGCGTTGAAGCCGCCCACGATGAACATGTCCTTGATCCGGTCCGTGATCCGCAGGTTGCCCGCCCCGTCCAGAACCCCCACGTCGCCCGTGTGCAGCCAGCCGTCCGCGTCGACGGCCTCCGCCGTGGCCGCGTCGTCCTCGAAGTAGCCGCTCATGACGTTGTGGCCGCGCACCAGGACCTCGCCCGCGGGCGAGAGGCGGACCTCGGTGTCCGGGATCGGGCGGCCGGAGGTCGTCGCGACGACGTCGGCCGGGTCGCCCCTGCGGCACATGGTCACGATGCCGCTCGCCTCGGACAGTCCGTACGCCGTGAGGACCGTGCCCACGCCCAGCTCGCCCCGCAGCCGCTCGACGAGCCGCAGCGGCACGACCGCCGCGCCGGTCACCACGAGCCGCAGGGCGGAGAGGTCGTACGCGGCGCGGGACGGGTGGTCGAGCAGCGACTGGTGCAGCGTCGGCGGGCCCGGCAGCACGGAGATCCGTTCCGCCGCGATGTTGGCGAGGACGGTGTCCACGTTGAAGACCGGCTGGGGGATCATCACCGCGCCCCGCATCAGGCAGGCGATGATCCCGGCCTTGTAGCCGAAGGTGTGGAAGAAGGGGTTCACGATCAGATAGCGGTCGCCCTCGCGCAGGCCCGCGAGCTCCGACCAGACGGCGTAGCAGCGCAGGGTCTGGGCGTGCGTGATCACCGCGCCCTTCGGCGCTCCCGTCGTCCCCGAGGTGTAGATGATGTCCGAGGGCGCGGAGGAGTCCACGGAGTCCGCCCGCGCGCGGACCGCCGCGCCCGTCACCCCGTCGCCCTCCGCCAGGAAGGACTTCCAGGTCACGTAGTCGTCCGGGGCGCTCTCCCCGAGCACCACCACCCGTTCAAGATCCGGGAGTTCGACCTCCGCGCGGCGCAGGGAGGCGACGTACGAGGTGCCGAGGAAGGTGCCCGTGATGAAGAGCAGCTTCGCGCGGGACTTCGAGAGGACGTACGCCGCCTCCGCGCCCTTGAAGCGGGTGTTCAGCGGGACGAGCACCGCGCCCGCCGTCACCGCGCCGAGGGCCGAGACGATCCAGTCCAGGGTGTTCGGCGCCCAGATCGCGACCCGGTCGCCCGGTTCCACGCCCGCCGCCATGCAGGCGGCGGCGGCGCGTTCGACGCGCTCGCCCAACTCCTCGTAGCTGACGCGGGTACGGCCCTCGACGACCGCCTCCGCCGGCCCGTACCGCTCGGCCGCCGAGCGCACAAGGCCCGCTATGGAGCCCCATTCCAGGTCACCGCGCATTACCGCCCCTCCCGCCGCACCCGTAGCTGACTATCCGTCAGATTAGCTGTACCCTGACGCGCTGTCAGCAGCCGCAGCAGCTGCGGCTGCAGCTCGCGATCGGGGAGGTTGCCCGTGCTCAAGGACGCCACGGCCATCGTCGGCATCGGTCAGACACCCTTCGCCAAACAACTCCCCGAATCGGAGAAGACCCTCGCCTGCCGGGCCATCCTCGCCGCCCTCGACGACGCGGGGATAGCCCCCTCCGAGGTCGACGGCTTCGCCTCGTACACGATGGAGGAGACCGACGAGGTCGAGGTCGCCAAGGCCATCGGCGCCGGTGACGTCACCTTCTTCTCCAAGATCGGGTACGGCGGAGGCGGCTCCTGCGCCACCGTCGGCCACCTCGCCGCCGCCGTCGCCACCGGGCAGGCGAGCGTCGGCGTCGCCTGGCGGTCCCGCAAGCGCGGCAGCGGCCCCCGGCCCTGGAAGAACACCGCCGTCCAACTGCCCACCCCCGGCCAGTGGACCCGCCCCTTCGGACTGCTGCGCCCCACCGACGAGATCGGCATGCTCGCCCGGCGCTACATGCACGAGTACGGCGCCACCCGCGATCACCTCTTCAACGTCGCCCTCGCCTGCCGCAACCGCGCCAACCAGAACCCCGCCGCGATCATGTACGACCGTCCGCTGACCCGCGAGATGTACATGACCGCCCGCTGGATCAGCGAACCGCTCTGCCTCTTCGACAACTGCCTGGAGACCGACGGCGCGCTGGCGTGTGTGATCGTGAGCGCCGAGCGTGCCCGCGACTGCCGGCAGAAGCCCGTGTACGTCCACTCCGCCGCCCAGGGCCTGCCCGCCCAGCACCACGGCATGGTCAACTACTGGAACGACGACCCGCTCACCGGCCCCGCCTGGACCGCCGCCCGACACCTGTGGAAACAGGCCGACTTCGGCCCCCAGGACGTCGACGTCGCCCAGATCTACGACGCGTTCACCCCGCTCATCCCGCTCTCCCTGGAGGGGTACGGCTTCTGCGGGCGCGGCGAGGGCGCCGCGTTCACCGAGGGCGGCGCCCTGGAGATCGGCGGCCGGCTGCCGATCAACACCGGAGGCGGCGGACTCAGCGAGGCGTACGTCCACGGCTTCAACCTCATCAACGAGGGCGTGAAGCAGCTCCGGGGCAGCTCCACCGCCCAGGTCCCCGACGCCGCCACCTGCCTGGTCACCGCGGGCGAGGGCGTCCCCACATCGGCCGTTCTGCTTCGATCCTGAGGAGTTGAGAGCCCACCATGCTGACACCTGTCGTGGACGAGGACGGCGCGCCCTTCTGGGAGTATGCCGCCCGCGGCGAACTCCGGGTCCAGGGCTGCGCCGACTGCGGCGAACTGCGCTTCCCGCCCCGGCCCTGCTGCCCGCACTGCCAGTCCTTCGCCGCCGAGTGGCGGCTGATGTCGGGGCGCGGCCGGATCTGGTCGTACGTCCTGCCCCACCCGCCGCTCCTGCCCGACTACGCCGCCCAGGCCCCGTACAACGCCGTCGTCGTCGAACTCGCCGAGGCGCCCCGCATCCGGCTCGTCGGCAACGTCGTCGCCACCCCGGACGCGGCGCTCGACTCCGTCGACCCGGCGCGGCTGCGGATCGGGGCGGGCGTGAAGGTGGCGTTCACCGAGATCGACGGCATGGCCGTGCCGCGCTGGATCCTGGAGCGCGGATGACCGTCACCGTCGCACGCGACAAGGAGACCGGCGTCGCCGTCGTCACCCTCGACCGGGCCGCCAAGCACAACGCCCTCACCCTGGAGATGGCCCGCCAACTCTCGGATGCCTGGCGGGAGTTCCGCCACGACGACACCGTACGCGCGGTCGTCGTCACCGGCGCGGGTCGGCGGGCCTTCTGCACCGGCATCGACCGCGCGGCCGCCACGGGCATCCCGCAGCCCTCGTCCCCGTACACGATCGACGATCCGCTGATCGCGATCGGCCCCAAGGCCAACGACCTGTGGAAACCGGTCGTCGCCGCCGTGGAGGGCATGGCGTGCGGCGGCGCGTTCTACCTTCTCGGTGAGGCGGAGTTCCTCGTCGCGGGCGAGGGCGCGACCTTCTTCGACCCGCACACCACCTACGGGATGGTCAGCGCCTTCGAGACCGTCCACATGGCGCAGAAGATGCCGTTCGGGGAAGTCGCCCGGATGGCGCTGATGGGAAGCGCCGAACGGATCTCGGCCCGCCGGGCGTACGAGACCGGGCTCGTCTCCGAGCTGACGGAGGACGGCGGCGCGCTGGCCGCCGCCCGCCGCGCCGCCGCCGTCGTGGCGTCCTACCCGACCGAGGCCGTACAGGGCACGGTCCGGGCGCTCTGGTCGGCCAAGGAGGCCGCCCGCGCCCAGGCCCTGGCCCACGCCCCCCACCTGGTCACGCTCGGAAACCTGCCGCCGGAGCGGCAGGCCGAGCTGTTCACGAGGCGAGCGGACGGCTTCCGGTTGCGCTAGGGACAGGCCCTGGAGGCCCCGGGTCAGCCGATGGTGCGGTCCGCGTCGACGACGACGCACTGGGTGTACTCGGAACCGTTGCCGGTGCCGGTGTACGGGGTCGTCGCCTCGGCCGACTTCGAGGCACCGGCCTCGACGCGCACGTCCTCGGCCTTCGCGAGGGCGAGGGTGGCGCTCGGGTCGCCCTTGAACTGCAGGGAGACGTCGTAGAGGTACGCCGAGGAGTCACTGTTGGTGATCGTCACCTTGGCGACCAGGTTCTTGCCGTCGTCACTGATCTTGCATTCGTCGATGCGGACGTCGCGCTGGGCCTTGTCCCTGGACGAGCCGCCGACGCCACCGGTGGTCACGCCACCGCTGCTGGAGCTGGAGCCGCTGTCGGAGCCGCCGGAACCGGAGCTGGAGCTGTTGCTGTCGGAGCTGGACGAGCTGCTGCCACCGCCGCAGCTGGCGCCGTTGGAGCCGCGGGCTCCCGTGAGCGCGACCAGAGCGATACCGAAGACGGCGACGGCGCGGACATGACGAAGCTTCACGCTTCAACCCCCGTTGAATGTGCATGGTGCGAATGAGCGGAATGGATGGCTCGTTTTGACGAGCGCACGTCACCCTACTGGACGCGGACCCCTGCGATCGCACACGTCTTGACCCGGTCGACCGTCTTCGGCGACTCCATCGCGAGCTCGAAGGTCTTCGTCTCGCCCGGCTCGACCGTCACGAGCTTCTCGGCCTCGTCGACGTCGACCCCACCGGAGCCCTCGAAGTCCACCTCGACCTTGAACGTCTCCGTGAACGTCTCACGCGAGGTGATCTTCAGGGTCGCCGTCGTGTCCGCCTTACGGGCCGGCTTGCCCTTCCGCTTCTTCTGCGCCGGCTTCACGCAGTCGACGACCACGACGTCCACCGTGGAGGTCGGGGAGGAGGTGACGCTCGGCGTGGCGGGGGCGGTGGTGTAGTCGCTGCCGCCGCTCGAACCTCCGAGGTCGTCGGCGTCGTAGTCGTTGTTCTTCTTCTTGGAGCTGGAGCAGCCACCGCCCTTGCCGCTGCTCTTGCTCTTGCTCTTGCCGCTGCCGCCCTTGCCGCCACTGCTGCTCGTCTGGAAGCCCGTCAGCGCGAGCACCACCACCGTGAGCGTCGCCGCGAGCCTGAGCCCCCTGCCGCGCGCCGTCCCCGTTGCCATTCCCCGCTCCTTCTGTCGTGTCCGCGCCACCCTAGCGCCGCGTGGCGGGCCCCAAGCACCCGGCGTAGCGTCAAGACCGAGAGCCGGACCGTAAGGAGGCCGATCGATGGTCCGCAACGTCATCGGCTCGGTCCTGGCCCTCGCCGGAGCGACGGCCGCCGTCTGGAGCCCCTTCCGTGCCTGGTACGACGGCCGTCACGGCAGCGACTACCGCATCGAGGACCTGTTCGGGGGCATCACCGACGCCAAGGCGGAGGTGATCGGCTCGATCCTGCTCCCGTTCGCCTTCGCGGCCCTCGTCACCCTGCTCGGCGTGGTGCTGCGCTCCCGGCTGCTCGTCGCCTTCGCCGGCCTGGTCGTGCTCGGCTTCACCATCCTGTGGATGGTCCGCGTCGGACAGGCGGAGGGCAGCCTGACGGTCGGCGGGGACGGTACGGGGCTCGGCATCGGCGTCGCGAACGCCTTCGGCGGCGGGCTCCTGCTCCTCCTCGGCGCCCTCGTCATGTCGGGCCGTACCCGCGCGCGCACCGTGCCCCTCGAACCGGAGCCGACGTACCCCACACGGCCCACGTACCCCACGTTGGACGGCGCCGACGGCCCCACCCGCACGATGGACATCCCCGCCTGGGACGGCGATCGGGACAGGACCCAGGTGCAGGACCGGCCGGGGACACAGGACCCGGACCGCGACAGGACCCAGGCCCAGGACTGGGACCGGGGCCAGGACTGGAACCGGGGCCAGGACTGGGACCAGGGGCAGGACTGGGACCAGGGGCAGGACTGGAACCAGGGCCAGGGCCAGGGACCGGCCCCCGACCAGGGCCGGAACGACCGCGCCTAGGGCCTTTCGTTTGGATCAGGCCGGATCAGGGAGCGGGGTCTGGTGCCGTGGATCGCAAGGCGGAGGAGGGAGTCAACGCGGAGCGTTGGCGACCGACGACAACGCGGCGAGGCGCGGCACCAGGGCCCGCGAGCCCGGCATGATCCAAACGAAAGGCCCTAAGGCCTCCAGAGGCCGCCACCGGTGCTGGTGACCGGCACCGTCCCGTTCACCCGCCGCGTCACGCCCTCGGCGCCGCGCCCCGACCCGTCGCCGTGCCCTTCACCGCGTCCAGCGCGTACACGCACCGGTCCTTGCTGCACGCGTACACGACCCCGCCCCGCGCCACCGGCGAGCCGGTGATCTCGCCGCCGGTCGCGAGCTTCCAGCGCAGCTGGCCGCCCGTCGCGTCCAGCGTGTAGAGGACGTGGTCGGCCGAGCCGAAGTGCACGCGCCCGTCGGCCACCACCGGCGTGCCGATCAGCTCGCCGCCCGCCGCGAACCGCCACTTCGGCGTGCCCGTGACCGCGTCGAGCGTGTACAGCGCACTGCCGCTGCCCACGTGGACGTTGCCGTCGACGACGAGCACCGGCTCGATCGACTGGCGGGACTCGGTCGCGATCCGCCAGCGGTCCTGACCCGTGGTCGCGTCGAGGGCGTACACCGTGCCGAGGTAGTCGGCGAGGTAGACCCCGCCGCCCGTGACCGCGGGTCCGGGCGCGAAGGCGGGCGGGGAGAGGAAGACGGCCGGCGCCTCGAAGTGCCAGCGGACGTGCCCGCCGGTGATGTCGATCGACAGCACGCGCGTCCCGGCCGCGACGTACACGCAGCCGTCCTCCGCCGGAGCCACCCGCACGGGCACGTTGCCGCACGAGGCGGCGTCGCCGACCGGGTACGACCAGCGCTCCACACCCGTACGGGCGTCGAGCGCCTGGAGCCGGGCGTCACGCCACACGTACACGGTGTCGCCGTGGACGGCGGGCCCCGCCTCCGGGGTCTCGAAGTCGCTCTGGGCGCCGGTGATCTCCCACAGCTTGGCGCCGTTGGAGGCCTCCCAGCCCTGGACCCCGCCGCCCCGGGTGCCGGTGACGACCGTGCCCCTGTCCACCTTGAGGGAGTACACCCAGGCGTCCGTCTGGAGCCGCCAGCGCTCGCTGCCGTCGGTGGCGTCGAGGGCGTAGAGCGTGGGCCCGTCGGAGGCGTGGATACGGCCCTGGGCCACCGCCATCGACCAGGCGACGTCCCTCGTCTTGAACTGGCGGCGGCCGCTGGCCACGTCGAGCGCGTGCACCTCGAAGGAGGTGACGTAGAGCAGGTCGCCCGCGACGACCGGGGTGCCCCAGACGTCGTTGGACATCCGGAAGCGCCAGGGCCGCCAGTGCGCGGGCTCCGGCGCGGCCTCGGGCGCCGGCGGCGGTACGGACAGGGGGCGGGCGCCCGGCAGGGGGCCGGGCTCGGGGGTGTTCGCGCCGCCGGGCGGGCGGATCCAGCCGGTGGCGGTGCCCGCGTCGACGACCGGGCCGAGCGCGGCGCGGGTGTCGGCGACGCGGAGGCCGGGGCCGATCGGGACGGCGGCGCCTGCCAGGCGTACGGGACCGCCCACCTCGGCGGGCGCTGCGTGCCGGCCGCCACCATGGCCGCCGCCGTGGCCGCCACCGCCGTGGCCGGGACGCCCGTCGGCGCTCCACTCCGGCTGCCGGGGCGGCCGCGGGGGCGTGGGCGGGGTGACCGGGGGCGGCGGGGCGATCGGGCGGCCGCCGCGGCGGGTCTCGATCATCTCGACGGCGGACCGCGGCAGCCAGGCCGACGCCGTACCGCTGTCGTCGCTGCCCGGGCCGAAGAGATGGGGCGCCAGCTGGGCCTGGAGGTCGGCCGGGGTGGGGCGGCGCGAGACGTCCATCTGCATACAGGACTCGATGAGGGGCCGCAGCTCGTCCGGCAGCCCCTCCAGGTCCGGGCCCTCGCGGAGCAGCATGAAGACGGTCTCGACGGGGTTGGCGCCGTGGAACGGAGCGTGTCCGGTGGCGGCGAACACCAGCATGGAGCCCAGCGAGAAGACGTCGCTCGCACCGGTGACACTGCGCGAGTCACGGGCCTGCTCGGGCGACATGTACGCGGGCGTGCCGACGGCGACGTTGGTCATGGTCAGCCGGGTGTTGGAGACCCCGGAGGCGATGCCGAAGTCGATCACCCGGGGGCCGTCCTCGACGACGAGGACGTTGGACGGCTTCAGGTCGCGGTGGACCAGGCCCGCACCGTGGATGGACTGCAGGGCCTCGGCGACGCCCGCGGCCAGCCAGCGGACGGCCTGGGCCGGCAGCGGCCCGCACTCGTTCACTATCTCTTCGAGGGAGGGCGCGGGGACGTACGCGGTGGCCAGCCACGGCACGGCGGCGCGCGGGTCGGCGTCGACGACGGCGGCCGTGTAGAAGCCGGAGACGGCCCGGGCGGCCTCGACCTCACGGGTGAAGCGGACACGGAACAGCTGGTCCTCGGCGAGCTCGGTCCGCACGGTCTTGATCGCCACGCGCCGCCCGGAGGCCGAGCGCGCGAGATAGACGAGACCCATGCCACCTGCGCCGAGCCGGCCCAGCACCTCGAAGGGCCCGATCCGTCTCGGGTCGTGCTGCGTCAGCTGCTCCACTTGCCTGCCACCTCCCCGTACGGGCCATGAGGGTACGGCCCCGTGGCCCTGATTCTTCCTGTCCGAGGCGACGGTTGCGAACCCGGGGGCGGATCGGGGTGTCTCAGTTCATATCGCCGGAGGGGGCGGCGGGCTTTTCTGACGATTCGACCGGTTCGGCGGAGTCGGAGGCGGGGCCGTCGGCGGGTTCCGTGGCGGGGCCGGAGGCGCGGTCGGCGGCGGGGCTTGTGGCGGCGGGCTCGTCCGGGGGTTCCGCGAGGATCGCGAAGCGGGCGCCCTGGTTGTCGTGGAGGACGGCGATCCGGCCGTACGGGGTGTCGAAGGGCGGGTTCGTGACGCGGCCGCCGAGGGCGACGGCCGTCTCGCAGGTCGCGTCGCAGTCGGCGACCGCGAAGTAGACGAGGACGTGGCCGGGCATCGCGGCAGGGAAGGCGTCGGTGAGCACGGCCCGGCCGCCGAAGGCGGTGTCGTCGCCGGCGCGCGAGCCGGGCGGGGACCAGACGCGGTAGTCGAAGTCGCTCTCCCTGCCCTCCTCGCCCGGTTCCACCTGGCGGCCGAGGTAGCCGAAGACGGAGGCGTAGAAGGTGTCGACCGCGTCACGTTCCCTCGTATAGACCTCCATCCAGCAGAAGGAGCCGGGGAGCATCGTCTTCTCGAAGCCGGCGTCGTCGCCCGCCTGGCGCAGGCCGAAGACGGCGCCGCCGGGGTCGGCGGCGAGCGCGAGGACGCCGAAGGGCCCCACGGGATACGGCTCCATGATCATCTGGCCGCCGGCGGCCTTGATCCGGGCGGCGAGCGTGCCCGCGTTCTCGGTGGCGAGGTAGACGGTCCAGGTGGTGGGCATCCGGCCGTCCCGCTTCGGTACGAGTCCGGCGACGCGCTTTCCGCCGCTGAGGGCCTCGTCGCGGTCGGGGTCGAAGGTCCAGCCGAAGAGCTCGCGGTAGAACCGCTTCCCCGCTTCCAGGTCGGGGAGCTGCGCCTCCACCCAGCAGGGGGTGCCCTCTGTGAATACCGCCATGGCTCCACGCTAGGTCGGGGGATGCCCCGGCGCACGCCCCATAATCGAACATACCGCCATATAGGGAGGCGGCCGCCCCGGGGTCCACAGAGTTGTCCACCGAAGTTGTCCACAGGCTGTTAATAAGCCTTTTCGAGTGGGAAGACCCCCGGGGCTCTCCGGAACGCCGGCCCGGAAGCCGCCCCCGGCCGCCCTGGGGCCACCCGGGTGTCGCCCCGGGAGGGGGTGCACCCCATTTGCAGTCGGCCGAATCGCGCGCCGATCACCCCTCGGTAAGCTGACGGCATGACAGGACAAGTACGCACCGTCGACGGCCGCGTGGCCGGACGACGCGGTCAGGCGACGCGGCAGAAGCTGCTCGACTGCCTCAGCGAGATGCTCAGCTCCTCGCCGTACCGGGACGTCAAGGTCATCGACGTGGCCCGGAAGGCGGGCACTTCCCCCGCGACGTTCTACCAGTACTTCCCCGACGTCGAGGGTGCCGTCCTCGAGATCGCGGAGGAAATGGCAAAGGAGGGCGCCGCGTTGACCGACCTGGTCTCCGGCCGCTCCTGGGTCGGCAAGGCCGGCTGGCAGACCTCCGAGGAACTGGTCGAGGGCTTCCTGGACTTCTGGCGCAGGCACGACGCGATCCTGCGGGTCGTCGACCTCGGCGCCGCCGAGGGCGACAAGCGGTTCTACAAGATCCGCATGAAGATCCTGAACTCCGTCACCAACTCCCTTACGGACGCGGTGAAGGACCTCCAGGCCAAGGGCAAGGTCGACAAGGACGTCAGCCCCGCGGCGATGGCGGGATCCCTGGTGGCGATGCTGGCCTCGGTGGCCGGTCACCAGAAGGGGTTCCAGACCTGGGGCGTGAAGCAGGCCGAACTGAAGCCGAACCTGGCGCTGTTGGTGCACCTGGGGATCACGGGCAAGAAGCCGACGAAGTAGCCCACCCGGCTGCCCGGCCGCTCACTCGGCTGCCCACCCGGCCGCCGACCGGCTGCCGACCGGCCGCCCACCCGCATCTCCGGCGCCTCCTACCCGCGCCTCCACCCCGCTTCGTCCGTCCTGTCGCGCCGGCGGCGGCCCTCTTCGCGAGACCGCCGTCGGCGTTCCCATGTCCGACGCCCCTACGGGTCCGCCCACCGCACAGCGCGGCCCGGCGTCACCGCCGCGCCGGCGTCACCGCCGCGTCAGCCGGAACAGCCTGATCTCCCGCTCCACCCGCGCCTGGTACGTCGCGTACGGCGGCCAGAACCCGAGCGCCGCCTGCCAGGCGGCGGCCCGTGCCTCCCCCGCGAGCAGCTCCGCCCGCACCGGGATCGTCTCGCCGCGCCAACTCACCTCCACGTCCGGGTGCTTCAGCAGGTTCCCGGTCCACGCCGGGTGCCCGTCCCGCCCGAAGTTGGAGCCGATCAGCAGCCAGGTCCCGCCCGGCTCCGGCATGCACGCGAGCGGCGTCACCCGCGGCTGCCCGGACCTTGCGCCCTTCGCCGTCAGGATCAGCCCCGGCAGCATCTGGGCGCTGAGCATCACCTTGCCGCGCGTCAGCCGGTGCACGGCCCGGTCCATGGCCGGGATGAAGTGCGGGGCCACCTTCGCGAACGTCCTCGTGGACGACACCTTCTGCATCAGACGTACGCCGACGGGCATCAGGCCGCCACCTCTCCGAACAGTCCTGTCACCTGGGCGGCCCGCTCGCGCAGCCGCCGCGCGGGCCCGAAGAGCAGCTCGTCCGCCGTCGCCCGTTTGAAGTACAGATGCGCCTCGTGCTCCCAGGTGAAGCCGATGCCGCCGTGCAGCTGGATCGTCTCGCCCGCCGCCGTCCGCAGCGCCTCCAGGGCGGCGGCGAGGGCGAGCGCGCCCGCCCCGACGCCGTCGCCGGTGTCCCGGGCCGCGCCGTACGTCAGCGAGCGGGCCGCCTCCACCTGGACGTACAGGTCGGCGACCCGGTGCTTGACCGCCTGGAAGGAGCCGATCGGGCGCCCGAACTGTTCGCGGGAGCCGACGTACTCGACCGTGCGGTCCAGGGCGGCCTGGGCCGCGCCGACCGCCTCGGCCGCGAGCGCCACGGCCGCCGTCCGCCCGGTCGCGGCGAGCGCCCCGAGCACGTCGACCGGCTCCTCGCCGAGCAACTCGGCTTCCACGTCCCGTAGCTGGATCGAGGCCTGGGAGCGGGTCGCGTCCAGGGTCGACTGCCGTACGCGGACGAGTCCGGCGGCCTCCCCCCGTACGAGGAAGAGCAGGGTCCGGCTCCGTGCGAAGCCTCCGGCGTGGGCGGCGACCAGGAGCAGCCCGGCGCTGTGCCCGTCGAGGACCTGGGTCACCTCCCCGTACAGCTGCCACCCGTCGCCCGCGGCCCGCGCCTGTACGCCGCCGGCCCGTCCGCCGCCCGCGGCCCAGGAGCCGTTGTCGCCCGTCAGGCCGAGGGCGAGGGCGAGCGAGGCCCCGGGCACGGCGAGCGCGCAGGTCAGGGAGCCGTCGGCGATGCGCGGCAGCAGGTCGGCGCGCTGCGGTTCCGTGCCGAGGGCGCGGATCACGGGGGCGGCGAGGAGGGCGGTGGCGAGGAGCGGCGAGGGGGCGAGGGCCCGGCCGGTCTCCTCGCAGGCGAGGGCGAGTTCGGCGGGGCCGCAGCCGACCCCTCCGTACTCCTCGGGCAGGGCGAGCCCGGGCAGTCCGAGGGTGCCGGACATCCGGTTCCACAGGTCGGTGTCGTACCCCTCGGGGGTGGCGACGGCGGCGCGGACCTCGGCGGGCCCGGAGCGTTTGGCGAGCAGTTCGCGCAGGGTGCGGCGGATCTCGTCCTGCTCCGCGGTGAAGGCGGCGTCCATGGGGCTCCCCTCCGTATCTGACGGCCCGTCATGTTAGGGCGGACGGGCCCAGAAACCCAGAGCTGGAGCACCCGGAACCACAGGGGATCAGCAGATCTCGCCCGGCGCCTTCGCCGTCGCCCGCAGCAGGTCCCGTACGAGGGTGAAGTCCACCCGCTCCGGGCGCCGGAAGCGCAGACATCCCTTGCCCATGTCCTGGTCGGCGAGCCGCTCCTCGAAGCCCTCCCGGACGTCCGGCCGCATCAGATAGAAGGAGATGTACTGCTTCTGCGAGGCGAAGGCGACCTCCGGCTCCCCGCCCGGCCGCCGATAGGTCGGCATGCCGTACTCCATGGCCTCCTCGAAGCCGTGGAGTTCGGTGCGGCAGAGCTCGCGCAGCCGGACGAGGGCCGTCAGGCGGTCCGGATCGAGGATCTCGGTGAGGTACGTGTCGACGTCTTCGGCCGTGCTTCTCGCCATCCGATTCTCCGTATCTGATGTACCGTCAGATTCATGCCCACCACTTCACGGAACCGCGACCGCGCCGGGCGACGCGTCGCCGTCGTCGGCATATCCCTCTCCGACTGCGGCCGGGTCGACGAGGCCACTCCCTACACTCTGCACGCCCAGGCCGCCCGCCGCGCCCTCGCGGACAGCGGCCTCGACCGCTCGGTGATCGACGGCCTCGCCTCGGCCGGGCTCGGCACCCTCGCCCCGGTCGAGGTCGCCGAGTACCTGGGCCTGCGCCCCCGCTGGGTGGACTCGACCGCCGTCGGCGGCGCCACCTGGGAGGTCATGGCCGCGCACGCGGCCGACGCGATCGCCGCGGGCCACGCCAACGCCGTCCTGCTCGTCTACGGCTCGACGTCGCGCGCCGACATCAAGGCCCGGCGCCGCACCTCGAACCTCTCCTTCGGCGCGCGCGGCCCGCTGCAGTTCGAGGTCCCCTACGGGCACACCCTGATCGCCAAGTACGCGATGGCCGCCCGCCGCCACATGCACGAGTACGGGACGACCCTGGAGCAGCTCGCCGAGGTCGCCGTCCAGGCGCGGGCGAACGCGGCGCTCAACCCGGAGGCGATGTTCCGTGAGCCGATCACGATCGACGAGGTGCTCGGCGGCCCGATGATCGCCGACCCGTTCACCAAGCTGCACTGCTGCATCCGCAGCGACGGCGGCTGCGCGGTGCTGCTCGCGGCGGAGGAGTACGTACCGGACACGGCGAAGGCCCCCGTCTGGATCCTCGGCACGGGCGAGCACGTCTCGCACACCACGATGTCGGAGTGGGAGGACTTCACGGTCTCCCCCGCGGCGGTCAGCGGCCGGCTCGCGTTCGAGCGGGCCGGAGTCACCCCGGCGGACATCGACCTCGCGGAGGTCTACGACGCCTTCACGTACATGACGCTGGTGACCCTGGAGGACCTGGGCTTCTGCGCGAAGGGCGAGGGCGGCCCCTTCGTCGAGCAGAAGGACCGGCTGCCGGTGAACACGGACGGCGGCGGCCTCTCGGCCTGCCACCCGGGGATGCGGGGCCTGTTCCTCCTGGTCGAGGCGGTCCGCCAGCTCCGCGGCGAGGCCCCGGGCCTCCAGGTGCGGCGGGCGGACGGCAGCCTCCCGGAGCTGGCGGTGGCGTCGGGGACGGGGGGCTGGTTCTGCTCGGCGGGGACGGTGGTGCTGGGCCGAGGCTGACTCCACACCACAGCGACGCCAGGATCTATACAACCGTCATAGACAGGCGTGTAGGACATCCGTATAGTCGTGGGTGCGGGACGGCGACGACCCCGCACCCACACCGACGCGACCAGGAGTCCTGCCATGACGACGTCCACACCGCTCGCGAACCGGACGGTCCTGATCTCCGGCGCCTCCATCGCCGGCCCCGCCCTCGCCCTCCTCCTCCGCCGCCACGGCTTCACCCCCACCGTCGTCGAGCGCGCCCCCGAACTCCGCACGGGCGGCTACAAGGTCGACATCCGGGGCACCGCCATCGAGGTCTGCCGCCGCCTCGGGATCCTCGACGAAATCCGGGCCAACTCCACGGACATGGACGGCGGTTCGTACGTCGACGCGCAGGGCCGCACCATCGGCGAGCTGCCCGCCGAGATCTTCGGCGGACGGGTCGAGGAGGACGACGAGATCATGCGCGGCGACCTCGCCCGCATCCTGTACGAGCGGACCCGCGAGGACGTCGAGTACGTCTTCGGCGACTCGATCGCGGCCCTGCACGACGACGGCCACGGCGTGGACGTCACCTTCGAGAGCGGCACGCGCCGCCGCTTCGACCTGGTGGTGGGCGCCGACGGCATGCACTCGAACACCCGCCGCCTCGCCTTCGGCGACGAGCGGCGCTTCACGCGCTACCTGGGCGCGTACATCTCGATCTTCTCCGGCCCCAACCACCTGAACCTCACCCGCTGGGAGACGTACCACGCCCGCCCGAAGAAGCTGATCTCCGTCTACAGCACCGCCGGCGAGCAGGCGCACCTCGCGAAGAACCTCTTCGTCTTCTCCGCGCCGAAGGAACTGCCCTACGACCGCCGGGACACGGCCGCGCAGAAGCGGCTGCTCGCCGAGGCCTTCGCGGGCGACGACTGGGAGATCCCGCGCCTGATCGCCGACGCGGCCGACGCGGAGGACTTCTACTTCGACGCGATCGCGCTCGTCGAGATGGACCGCTGGTCGAGCGGCCGTGTCGTCCTCATCGGCGACGCCGCCCACTGCGTCTCCCCCGCCGCGGGCCAGGGCACCGGCCTCGCCCTCACCGGCGCGTACGTCCTCGCGGGCGAACTCGCGGCGGCCCACGGCGACCATCGCACGGCCTTCGCGGCGTACGAACGCGTGATGCGCCCGGGCGTCGAACTGAACCAGCGCTTCGCGGCCCGCTTCGCGAAGGAGATGACGGTCTCCTCCCGCTGGAAGATCGCCCTGCGCATGGCCATGGTCCGCACCCTCCCCCGCACCCCGTGGAAGAACCTGATCGCGAAGAAGATCCGCGACGACATCCAGCGCGCGGCGAACGCGGTCCCGCTGAAGGAGTACGGGACTTCGTACGAGCACCCGGTACAGGCGGCCTAGGGAGTGTCCGGCCCCTAGGGTTCCCCCATGACCGACTTCGACCGCACGCTCCGCTCCCTGCGGGTCTGGGACACCGAGCTCCCCGTCTTCGCGCCCGAGACCGCCCCCGCCGAGCCGCTGCCCCTCTTCCACGAGTGGTTCGTGGCGGCGGCGGAGGCGGGGCAGGTGGAGCCGCACACCATGTCCCTGGCGACCGTGGACGAGGACGGGCGGCCCGACGTGCGGACCGTGATGCTGCACGGGGCCGACGCGGGCGGCTGGCACTTCGCCTCGCACGCCACCAGCGCCAAGGGGCGTCAGCTCGCCGCCCGCCCCGAGGCCGCGCTCGGCTTCTACTGGCCGGTCCAGGGCCGCCAGGTACGGGTCAGGGGCAGGGTCACGACCTCGCCCCGCGACGAGGCGTACGCCGATCTGCACGCGCGGACAACCGGAGCCCTGGCCTCCGCGCTCGTGGGGCGGCAGAGCGAGGTGCTCGACGACCTGGACACGCTGGCACGCGTCAGCCGGGCGGCCTGGGAGCGGGCGGAGGCGGAGCCGGGGGCGCACGCGGAGAGCTGGACGCTGTACGTCCTGGAACCGGCCGAGGTCGAGTTCTTCCAGGGCGACGAGCGCCGCCGCCACGTGCGGCTCCGCTACCGCCGGGACGCGGCGGCGGGCGGCTGGACGCGGGAGCTGCTCTGGCCGTGACCGGGGGCCGGGGCGCACCATGAGAGGAGGAGGTGGGAGAACCATGGGTACGTACATGGATGTCCACCGGAACATGATGGGGATCACCGCCGACGAGCTGAGGGAAGCCCACGCGGCCGACCTGGCGATCGAGAAGGACGAGGGCGTCCACTTCGAGAAGGCGTGGGCGGACCCCGATTCCGGCACGGTCTACTGCCTGTCCCACGGCCCCTCGGCCGACGCGGTGCAGCGCATTCACGCCCGTACGGGCCACGCCGCCGACGAGATCCACGAAGTGAGCCTCATGGTGTGAGCCACAGGGTCGCCCTCAGCCGCAACGTCACCCGCACGGCGCGGAGCCTCAGGGCGTCGAGCCTCAGGGCGTCGAGCCTCGGGACGTCGAGCCTCATGGTGTGACGGCCGCGTCCTCACCCCCGTACATCTCCTCGATGTCGCGGGCGAAGTCGCGCAGCACCGCGCCCCGCCGCAGCTTCAGCGAGGGCGTGAGGTGGCCGCTCGCCTCGGACCACTCGGTGGTCAGGACGCGGAAGGCGCGGATCGACTCGGCCCGGGAGACCAGCCGGTTGGCGTCGTCCACGGCGCGCTGGAGCACGCCGAGGAGTTCCTCGTCGCGGGCGAACTGCCAGAGGGGGACATGGTCCTTCTTGCGCATCCGCCGCCAGTGGACGAGCCCTTCGTGGTCCAGGGTGAGCAGGGCGGTGATGTACGGACGGTTGTCGCCGAGGACCAGGCACTGGCCGATCAGCGGGTGGGCGCGGAGCCAGTCCTCCAGCGGGGCGGGCGCGACGTTCTTGCCGGCGGAGGTGATGAGGATGTCCTTCTTCCGGCCGGTGATCCGCAGATAGCCGTCCTCGTCGAGCGCGCCCAGGTCGCCCGTGGGGAACCAGCCCTCGTCGGTGTAGGGCAGGGCCACACCGCGCTGGGAGTCCCAGTAGCCCGCGAAGACATGGCCGCCCTTGAGCCAGACCTCGCCGTCGTCGGCGATCCGTACCGCCGTCCCGGGCAGCGGCCGGCCCACCGTCCCGGTGCGGGGCTGCCGGGGCGGGGTGACCGTCGAGGCCGCGCAGGTCTCCGTGAGCCCGTACCCCTCGTAGACCTCCACGCCCGCCCCCGAGTAGAACTCCGAGAGCCGGACGGCCAGCGGTGATCCGCCGCAGATGACGTGCCGGACGCGGCCGCCGAGCGCGTCCCTGATCCGCCGGTAGACCAGCGGGTCGTAGAGCGCGCGGGCCGCCCGCAGCCCGAGCGAGGGCTCGTCCTCGTGCCCGTACCGCTGGGCGACACGCGCCGCGCGGTCGAAGGCGCCGGCCCGGCCGCCCCGCTCCGCCGTCGCCCGGGCGGAGTTGTACACCTTCTCCAGGACGTACGGGATGGCCAGCAGGAACGTGGGCCGGAAGCCGGCCAGGTCGGCGAGCAGGTCGCCGTTCTCGATGGACGGCGCGTGCCCGAGCCGTACCCGCGCCCGTACGCAGCCGATCGCGACCATCCGCCCGAAGACGTGCGCGAGGGGCAGGAAGAGCAGCGTCGCCGGGGCCTCCTTGCTGAGCTCACGGAAGACGGGGTGCAGGAAGGCGACGGCGTTGTCGACCTCGGCGAAGAAGTTGCCGTGGGTCAGGGCGCAGCCCTTGGGGCGGCCGGTGGTGCCCGAGGTGTAGACGAGGGTGGCGAGGGTCTCGGGGGTGAGCAGACCGCGGCGCGACGTCACGGCCTCGTCGGGGACGTGCGCCCCGTCGCGGCGCAGCTGCGCGACGGCGCCGGCGTCGAGGACCCAGAGGTGCGCGAGCCCGGGCAGTCCACGGCGCTCGGTGGAGACCAGCCGGCCCTGCGCGGGGTCCTCGACGACACAGGCGGTGGCGCCGGAGTCCTGGAGGATCCAGCGGGTCTGGAAGGCGGAGGAGGTGGGGTAGACGGGGACGGTGATGAGGCCGGCGGCCCAGGCCGCGAAGTCCAGCAGGGTCCATTCGTACGTCGTCCGGGCCATCAGCGCGAGCCGGTCCCCTGGGCGCAGGCCCGCGGCGATCAACCCCTTGGCGACGGAGTGGACTTCGGCGGCGAAGGCGGCGGCGGTGACGTCCTCCCAGCCGCCGTCGGCCCGCTTCCGCCCGAAGACGACGGCGTGCGGCTCGGCGCGCGCGTTGTCGTAGGGGATGTCGGCGAGCGACCCGCGCCGGACCGGGGGGACGAGCGGCGGTACGGAGGCCTCCCTCACCGCTCCGGCGACGACGGTCAGCCGCGGCTGCGGCTCGGTGACGGACACGTGCGGCTCCTCGGTGGAAGGGCCGGCCAACTGCTGACCGTTGAGTAACCTTACTTTTCGGTAAATCTAAGACGGGTAAGGGAGTTGGGACAATGCCCGCACCCGACGGGATGCCGAACCCACCCGTGCCACCCACGGCGCCTCCACCTGAGCACCGCGCGCGCCGCCTTCAGCGGGGAGACCAGCGCTCGCTCCGCATGAGGTTGCCGAGCCCCGCCCAGGAGAAGTTCATCAGCGTCGCCGCCGCCTCCCGGGCCGTCATCCCCGGCGTCTCGTTGGCCCAGCAGGCCACCGACTCCGCCGCCCCGACGAGCGCCTGCGAGAGCCCGGCGACGTCCCGCTCGGCCAGCTCCGGATCGCGGTTCGTCTCCCGGTGGGTCTCCTGGGCCGCGGCCCCGATCAGCGTCCCCACGTACGCGACGATCTCACCCCGCATCCGCCCGGCCTCACCGGCGAACGGCTCCCCGTGCGTCCGCGCCTGCCGGCTCAGCACCGCCCACCCGTCGGGGTGCTCGGCGGTGTGCGTGAAGAAGGCCAGAAGCCCCGCCCACAACTGCGCCTCGGCCGGCTCCCGCGGATCGACCCCGCCCGCCACGGCGTCGAGCAACGCCCGCGCCTCGCGCCGGATGCAGGCGGTGAACAGCTCTTCCTTGGAGTTCAGATACAGATAGACGAGCGGCTTCGACACCCCCGCGAGTTCGGCGATCTCGTCCATCGACGCGGCCTGGTACCCCCGCTGCCCGAAGGTCTGCACGGCGGCGTCCATCATCTGCCGCTCCCGCACTTCCCGCGGCATCCGCTTGACCTTCGTGCCACCCACCCCGGCCGCCCTTCCCACCCTGCCCACCGACTCCGGTGGAGAGCCTACGTGCCTCCCGGGAGAAGCGACGGGACCTGCGATCCTTCCGGCCGCAAACCGCCTACACTCAGGCACAGTTGGGCAACGGAACGCGCAGGAAGCGGTGGGGGAATGCAGATCCGCATCACGAGCGAGGGCGACGCGTACGCCCTCACGGAGCTTCAGTCCTGGCTGGCACGCGACCCCGGTACGGCGGCGCTGAAGGTACGGCCCGTGACGGGCCAAGGCCCGACGATGAACGTCTTCGAGGCGCTGGACATCATTTTCGGCCACGCCACGGACCTGGCCGCCTTCGCTGTCGCATACGCCACCTGGCGTACGACCAAGGCGAACGACCGGAGCCCCGCCGGCGAAGCCACCGGCGGCGCCCGGACCCTCACCCACGAGGGCACCACCCTCGACATCGGCCATCTCTCCCCGCAGGAACTGGCCGACCTGCTGCGCCGCTTGAACGAGGGCGGCCGGTCGGCGGGCTCCCCGGACGGCGGTGACCCGGACAGCGGCCCGCGCGCATGACGCCGACGCCGGCATCGACATCGACACAGGCGCAGGCGCAGGCACCGGCACAAGGCGCGGGGCGCGCCTCCCGGGCGGTCCTCTTCGGTGTCCACGCCTACCAGCACCTCGGCGACCTCGACGGGGTGCGGCACAACGTGCCCGCCTTGCGGGCTCTGCTCACCGCCGTCGACGTGGGCGGCCTCGACGAGGCCCACTGCGTCACGGTCCCGGCCGACAGCACCTCCGGCATCCTGCTCGACGCCGTCCAGGACGCCGCCGACGAGGCCGAGGACCTGCTCCTCGTCTACTACTCCGGTCACGGGCACTACGGGCGGGACGGCCGCAGCCTGCTCCTCGCCACGCGGGCCTCGCACGCCCAGCGGCACCACCACTCGGTGCCGTACGACGAGGTACGGGCGATCGTGGGCCGCTCCCGGGCCCGGCACAAGATCGTGATCGTCGACTGCTGCTTCAGCGGACTCGCCCTGCACATGAGCGACGGGCCCACGCCCGCCGCCGCACCGGACTTCGAGATCGAGGGCGCCTGCGTCCTGACCTCGGCCGCCGAGACGGAACCCTCCCTGTGCCTGCCGACGGGCAGCGTCTTCACCCTGGAGCTCGCGGGGCTGCTGGGCGAGGGGCTCAGCGGCCCGCTCCCCGACGGCCGCCGCGGCGAACACCAGGCCACCCTGACCATGGCCGACGTGTACCAGGCGCTGCGCTCCCGGCTGACGGACCGCACGGTGGAGGGCCTCCCCGTTCCCCGGCCCAGGATGAGCACCCGGGACAACGGCCATCTCATCTCGCTCGCCGGCAACCGCGCCTTCACCGAGGAACGGCTCGGCCCCCGCGCCCAGCGCTCCCCGCACACCGCCTACGCACCCACGCGCCACTTCACGGGCCGGGAGGAGGAACTGGCGGAGCTGGAACGGCTGGCGGCCCGGCCTCCCGCGGTCTGTCTGGTCCACGGCCGCGGCGGCCAGGGCAAGTCCGAGCTGCTGCGCGCGGCGGCCGCCCGCATGGCGCACCTCTTCCCCGGAGGCTGCCTGGAGATCGATCTGCGCGGCTGGACGCCCGGCGAGCAGCGGCGCGATCCGTACGCCGTCATCGCCGAGCAGCTGCGCCATCTGGGGCACCGCGCCGAGGACATCCCCGCCGACCTCACCGCGCGGGCCGAGACCTGGCGGCTGTTCCTGGAGAGCCGCTCGGTGCTGCTCCTGCTCGACGACGCCCGCGACTCCGCCCAGCTCCTCCCGCTGCTGCCCGGGGCCGCCTCGCGAAGCATGGTGCTGATCTCCAGCCGATCCGAACTTCCCGACCTGCCCAAGGACTGGCGGCACGAGCTGGGCCCCCTGCCGACCGCCGACTGCATCGCCGTATGGCACAAGATGGGCGTACCGGACGGCACCCGGCACCTCGGCGAACTCGCCGACCGCATCAAGGGCAGCCCGCACGCCCTGAGGTCGCTCTCCACCCGGCTGCTGCGCGGCGCCTCCCCCGAGGCCGTCCTCGCCTCCCTCTCCGAGCCCGCCCGCTACCGCGCCTTCCGCGACATCGACGCCGCCGAACGCGCCGCGTTCACCAGCGCGTACGACACCCTCGACGAGGATCTCCGGGCCCTGATCCGGCACGCCGCCTGGCACCCGGGCCCGGACTTCGGCTCGGACTCCCTGGCCGCGATGGCGGAGCTCCCCGAGCACGAGGCCGAGGTCCGGCTCACCGAGATCGAGCAGCTGCTGACCTGGCGGGACGGCCGGTACAGCCTCCACGACCTGAGCCTCGTCTACGCGCGCGAACGGGCCGCCCAGGACGACCCGGAGGGCCAGGGGCCCAGCCGGGCACGGCTGTACGCGCATCTGCACCAGGGTCTCGGCAGATCCTCGGCCGTGACGGGCGCCGACCCGGACAGCGACGACCACACCGTGGAGGAGGCCCTCCGCTGGCTGGCGGCGCACACCCGCGAGCTGGGCGCCGCCGCCCGCACGGTCCGCGCGGACGGCTGGGACGAGGCCTCCGACTTCCTGGACGCGGTCGCCAACTGGTTCTACCTCGACGACCGCTACACCGAGGCGGTGGAGCTCTACCAGCTGCTCCTGGACGCGGCCGTCCCCGGCTCGCTCGGTCACGCCGACGCGCTCGCCGCTCTCGCCAATGTGTACCGGCTCCAGAACCGCAACGACGAAGCGAGGACGCGCTACCAGCAGGCACACGAGCTGTACGAGGAGCTCGGCATGCGGCGCGGCCAGGCCGACACACTGGACGGTCTGGCCCGCGTGCACATGGTGCAGTACCGCTACGAGGACGCCACCACCGCGCTGCTCAAGGCCCACGACATCTACGTGGAAGAGGGGGGACGCCGTGGACAGGCCGACTCCCTCGACGGTCTCGGAGACATCTACAGGCTCCAGGACCGTTACGACGAAGCGGCCGTCGCCCACAGGAAGGCGTACGAGCTGTACGAGGTCGAAGGCGATCGGCGAGGCCAGGCCGACGCGCTGAAGGGGCTGGCGGCGGTCCACCATCTGCAGGCCGACGACACGGCCGCCGCGGAGTCCTACGAACGGGCCCTGGGGCTCTACACCGTCCTCGGGGACCGGCGCGGCCAGGCCGAATCGCTCATCGGCCTGGCCTGGGTCAACTCCGTACAAGGGCTGCACGAGAAGGCGGATGCCGCATACCGAAAGGCCCAGGGCATCTTCGAGGCCTTGGGCGACCCTGCGGGGCAGGCACACACGCTCTACGGCCTGGCCAGAAGCTGCCGGATTCACGAACGGTACGACGAGGCGCTGGCCCAGTACCGTGAGGCCTGCGACATCTTCCGAGAGCTCGGCGACCGCCTCAACCAGGCGATCGCGCTCCACGGCATGGGCAAGACCCACCTGACGCGGCGGGAGTACGACGAAGCCGCCACCGCCTTCACGCAGAGCCGCGTCCTCCACGAGGGTATCCAGCACCCACGCCTCCGTGCCGACGTCCTCAAGAGCCTTGCGGCGGCGCACATGTTCCGCGAGCGCCACGACGATGCCTTCGACGCGCTCCAGGAGGCGAACGCCCTGTACGAGGCCTCGGGTGACTCCCTCGGCCAGGCCGACTCGCTCCTCTCCCTCGCGGACGTCGCCTGGGACCTCGGCCGTCACGGGAGGGCTGCCGACGCCTTCCGCACCGCCGCCCGGCTCTACGACGAGATCGGCCTGCCCGAGGAGGCCGAGGCCTGCCGGACCGAACTCGCCGCGTGCGAGGCCGAGGCCGAAGAGAAGGCGGAGGCGGAGGCGGAGGAAGCGCGCTGACACACGGGCGCGCCCCGGACCGTCGTGGTCCGGGGCGCGCCCGCACAGTGCTCCGTGAGTGCTCCGTGACCGGAGCGGAAGGCCTACGCCGTGGCCGGCACCGCGACCTTCGGCTCGGTCTCGCGGACGTCGCCGCCGTCGACCGGGGAGGACGAGGCGGAGTTGTACGCGTCGACGTCGAGGATCTTCTCGCGGGCCGCGACGACGACCGGGACCAGAGCCTGGCCCGCGACGTTCGTGGCCGTGCGCATCATGTCCAGGATCGGGTCGATCGCCATCAGCAGGCCGACGCCCTCCAGGGGCAGGCCCAGGGTGGAGAGGGTCAGGGTCAGCATGACCGTGGCGCCCGTCAGGCCGGCCGTGGCGGCCGAGCCGACGACCGAGACGAAGGCGATCAGGAGGTAGTCCTGGATGCCCAGCTGGACGTCGAAGATCTGCGCGATGAAGATCGCGGCGAGCGCCGGGTAGATCGCGGCGCAGCCGTCCATCTTCGTGGTGGCGCCGAACGGGACGGCGAAGGAGGCGTACTCCTTCGGGACGCCGAGGCGCTCGGTGACCTTCTGGGTGACCGGCATCGTGCCGACCGAGGAGCGGGAGACGAAGGCCAGCTGGATGGCCGGCCAGGCGCCCTTGAAGAACTGGAGCGGGTTGACCTTGGCGACCGTCGCGAGCAGCAGCGGGTAGACGCCGAACATCACGAGGGCCGAGCCGATGTAGACGTCGGCGGTGAAGGTCGCGTACTTGCCGATCAGCTCCCAGCCGTAGTCGGCGATGGCGAAGCCGATGAGGCCGACGGTGCCGATCGGGGCGAGGCGGATGACCCACCACAGGGCCTTCTGGAGGAGTTCGAGGACCGACTCGGAGAGGGCCAGGATCGGCTTGGCGCGGTCACCGAGCTTGAGGGCGGCGACACCGGCGACGGCGGCCATGAAGACGATCTGCAGGACGTTCAGCTCGGTGAACGGGGTGATGACGTCCGTCGGGATGATCCCGGTCAGGAAGTCGATCCAGGTGCCCTCGCGCTTCGGCAGCTTGCCGTCCTGCGGGGTGAGGCCGGTGCCGGCGCCCGGGTTGGTGAGCAGGCCGATCGCGAGGCCGATGCCGACCGCGATCAGCGAGGTGATCATGAACCAGACCAGGGTCTGGGCGGCCAGCCGGGCCGCGTTGTTGACCTTGCGGAGGTTGGTGATCGACACCAGGATCGCGAAGAAGACGAGCGGGGCGACGGCCAGCTTCAGGAGCTGGACGAAGATGTCGCCGACCTGGCCGAGGGTCTCCTTGAGCCAGCTGACGTCCTGGCTGCGGGCGAGCCAGCCGAGCAGGACGCCGAGTACGAGACCGGCGACTATCTGGGCCCAGAAGGGGACCTTGGGTATGCGCGAGGACGTCGGGGACTTCGTCTCGGGCGTGGACGCGGACGCGGACACAGACACACTCCACAGGTGCGTATCGGGGAAATACGAGGACGGGGGGTGCGGTACACACGCGCTGGGCGGTACCGCTGCATGATGCCGGGGTCAGAGCTCGCGGCAACAGACCGCGGACATACAGCGGCACAGATCGACATGCAGACGCGCCACGAGCGGGGTGCTCGCGGCGTCGAGGTGGCGCACGAGGCGCACTGCTGTCGTCATGACAGGTACGTTAACACTTGAACTTTGAGAACCTCAAAGCTCTTCTTTGAGGTAGTAGGAACCCGCCTGGACCTCCGAAACGCAGAACACCCCGGTCAGGAGCCTTCGAAGCTCCTGACCGGGGTGTTTGTGCTGTGACGAAACTTACCTGGGCCTTACACGTCCTCGCTGGCCCGGTTGGCCTCGAGGCGGCCCTTCGCCCGGTCCACCTTGGCCACGATCTGCTCGGACATCGCGTCCCGCTGGCCCCGCAGCAGGACGAAGCTGAGCGGCGCGGAGATCACGATGGAGAGGATCAGCACCCAGAGCAGGTTGGAGTCGCCGAGGCCGCGCGGCAGCACGCCCACGTAGACGAGCCCCCAGAGCGCGAGGAAGCACCCGGCGAAGATGCCGAGGCGCATGAGGGTGTAGCGGAGGGTCGCAGCGCCCGTCCCGTTCGCGGCCACGACGGCCCCTTTCTCTGTCTCTGTCCGACTCACTGTCCGACTCACTGTCTGTGCCGAATCGTCCGTCCAGTGAAGCACGGTACGAACGTGATCAATGCAGCGGGAGGAGCATGAAGATGTCGTCCCTGTCGTCGCCCTCGGCCACCCGGATCGCGCCGGGCACCCGCCCGACCTCCTTGTAGCCGCAGGAACCGTAGAAGCGGTCGACGCCCGTGCCGCCCCGGCAGGTGAGCCGGATCGCCTCGATCCCGTCGAAGCCGCGGACCGCGTCCTCGACGGCGGCCATCAGGTCGCGGCCGTACCCCTTGCCCTGGTGGGAGGGGTGGACCATGACCGTGTAGAGCCAGACCCAGTGCGTCATCAGCCGGTGCGTGTTGTACGCGACGAAGGTGGTGGCGGCGACGGTGCCGTCCTCCTCGTACCCGACGACGAGCCGCATCCGGCCATCGGCCATCGCGGCGAGGTGCTTGACCAGCTCGGGCCGGATCGTCTCCACGTCGACCGGCGGGACGAAGCCGACGGCCCCACCCGCGTCGGAGACGTCCGCCCACAGCCGCAGGACGCCGTCCCGGAGCGCGGGGGTGACCGGCGGATCCAGTGCGAAGGTGAGGCTCATGGGGTCAGACCCGCATCGGCTGGGGCGACTCGCGGCGGTCCGCGTCCGGGCCCGGGTACTCCCGGATGATCTCGTACCGCGTGTTCCGCTCCACCGGACGGAAGCCGGCGTCGCGGATCAGCTCCAGGAGGTCCTCGCGGCCCAGCTTGTTCGGGGTGCCGTAGTTGTCGGCGTCGTGCGTGATCTTGTACTCGACGACCGAGCCGTCCATGTCGTCGGCGCCGTGCTGCAGCGCGAGCTGGGCGGTCTGGACGCCGTGCATGACCCAGAAGACCTTGACGTGCGGCACGTTGTCGAAGAGGAGGCGGGAGACGGCGAAGGTCTTGAGGGCCTCCGCGCCGGTCGCCATCGTCGTGCGCGCCTGGAGCTTGTTGCGGACCTTGCCGTCCTGCATGTCCACGAAGTCGTGCTGGTAGCGCAGCGGGATGAAGACCTGGAAGCCGCCGGTCTCGTCCTGGAGTTCACGCAGCCGCAGCACGTGGTCGACGCGGTGCCGGGGCTCCTCGATGTGCCCGTACAGCATCGTCGAGGGGGTCTTGAGCCCCTTCTCGTGCGCGAGGCGGTGGATCCGGGACCAGTCCTCCCAGTGGGTGCGGTGGTCCACGATGTGCTGGCGGACCTCCCAGTCGAAGATCTCCGCGCCGCCGCCGGTGAGGGACTCCAGGCCGGCCTCGATGAGCTCGTCGAGGATGTCGGAGGCCGACATGCCCGAGATGGTCTCGAAGTGGTGGATCTCGGTGGCGGTGAAGGCCTTGAGGGAGACGTTCGGGAGCGCCTTCTTCAGCTCGGAGAGCGAGCGCGGGTAGTAGCGCCAGGGCAGGTTGGGGTGGAGCCCGTTGACGATGTGCAGCTCGGTGAGGTTCTCGTTCTCCATCGCCTTGGCGAGGCGGACGGCCTCCTCGATGCGCATCGTGTACGCGTCCTTCTCGCCCGGCTTGCGCTGGAACGAGCAGTACGCGCAGGACGCGGTGCACACGTTCGTCATGTTGAGGTGGCGGTTGACGTTGAAGTGGACGACGTCACCGTTCTTGCGGGTCCGGACCTCGTGGGCCAGGCCGCCGAGCCAGGCCAGGTCGTCGGACTCGTACAGGGCGATGCCGTCCTCGCGGCTCAGCCGCTCTCCGGAACGGACCTTCTGCTCCAGCTCGCGCTTGAGTCCCGCGTCCATGCGGCCGCCTCCCATGTCTGACGATTTCAGGCTCCACCCACCGTACTCTCAGCCCTCTTCGGGCAGATCCCCGACCCGGTTCTCCCACTTGGTGGAGAGCACGATCGTCGTACGGGTGCGGGAGACGCCCTTGGTGCCGGAGAGGCGGCGGATCGTCTTCTCCAGGCCGTCGACGTCGCTGACGCGCACCTTGAGCATGTACGAGTCGTCGCCGGCGATGAACCAGCAGTCCTCGATCTCGGCGAGGTCCTTCAGGCGGCGGGCCACGTCCTCGTGGTCGGCGGCGTCGGAGAGGGAGATGCCGATGAGGGCGGTGACGCCGAGGCCGAGCGAGGCGGCGTCGACCGTCGCGCGGTAGCCGGTGATGACGCCGGCCGCCTCCAGACGGTTGATGCGGTCGGTGACGGAGGGGCCGGAGAGCCCGACGAGCCGGCCGAGTTCGGCGTACGAAGCGCGGCCGTTCTCGCGCAGAGCCTGGATGAGCTGCCTGTCCACGGCGTCCATAGGTATGAGGCCTTCCATTGTCCAGCGATACCGCGAGTTTAGGTATAGAATCTAAGGTACACAGGGGTCGACACCCTGTGAATCTTTCAATTGAACAAAGACGATCATTCAGGAGTGGTGTTCACCGTGTACACGATCGAGATGGCCTACGCCCGTATGCGCGAGCTGCAGGACCTGGCCGACCGCTCGCGTGCCCACAAGCCGTCCGCCGCCGCCCGGCGCGCAGAGAAGAAGCGCGCCGCCAAGAAGCGCTGATCACGGCTCTATTCCCCCCGAGGGGACGCTCCACCGAGCTCCCCCTCCCAACGGCGGTACAGCCGGTGCGGCACGCCTGCCGCGTCGAGCACCCGCCCGGCGACGAAGTCCACCAGATCCTGGATGTGCGTCGCCCCCGCGTAGAACGCCGGAGAGGCGGGCAGCACCACGGCGCCCGCCTCGTCCAGCGCCACCAGGTGCTTCAGCGTCTGCCCGTTCAGCGGGGTCTCCCGCACCGCGACCACCAGCGGCCGCCGCTCCTTGAGCGTCACGCTCGCCACCCGCTGCAGCAGGTCCTTCGAAAGGCCCAGCGCCACGCCCGCCACCGAGGCGGTCGACGCGGGCACGATCAACATCCCCTTCACCGGGTACGAGCCGCTGCTCGGCCCTGCGGCCAGGTCCCCGGCCGCCCAGTACCGCACGTCGTCGATGTCGGGTGCGAACGTCCCCGGCTTCCCGTCGGCGCCCCGCGCCAACCAGGCCGCCAGGTCCTCGCGCCAGTGCGCGTCCCGGAAGGCGATCCCCGTCTCGTCGAGCAGCGTCAGTCGCGACGCGCGCGAGACGACCAGGTCGACGCTCTCCCCCGCTGCGAGCAGCCCCCTCAGCACGGCGGCGGCGTACGGGGTCCCAGACGCCCCGGACACCCCGACCACCCAAGGACGACGCTGCTGTTCCTCTACCGGCTCCACGCCGACGAGCCTATCCGGCGGCCCGGGAGGAGAACTCCGCACGGGGTCCCGTACGTTCTCCCCTACACAGGGTTCGGACCGCAGGGGGATGGTCATGACAGATCTCGAAGCGACGGGATGGCGTACGTCCGACCGGGCGAAGGCGGCCGTCCAGCTCATGGCGGGTTGGGTCGCCCTCTTGTGGCTGCTCGAAGGCATCGACCATGTGACGGGCCACGAGCTCGACGCGTACGGCATCGTCGCCCGCGACCCGGACAGCTTCGGCGGGATCCTCGCGGCGCCGTTCCTGCACTTCGGCTTCGGGCACGTCGCGTCCAACAGCGTCCCGCTGCTGATCTTCGGCTTCGTCGCCGCCCTCGGCGGCATCCGCCGCTTCCTCGCCGTCTGCGCGCTGATCATCGTCGCCGACGGCATCGGCGTCTGGCTGATCTCCCCGTCGAACTCGATCACCGCGGGCGCGTCCGGCCTGGTCTTCGGCCTCTTCGGCTACCTCGTGGTCCGCGGCTTCGTGGAGCGCAAGCCCCTCGGCATCGCCGTGGGCCTGACGATCGCCGCGCTCTGGGGCGGCTCGATACTCATGGGCATCTCCCCCACCAACACCACGGTCAGCTGGCAGGGCCACCTGGTCGGCCTGGCGGCGGGCGTGGGCGCGGCGTTCCTGTTCCGGCCCACGCGCCGGCCCGCGGCGCTCACCCCGTGAATCCCCGCCGCGCTCACCCCGTGCATCACGGGGTGCGTCACGAGGACCGGCTCACACCGTCAGCCCCCGCATCACCAGGTCGATCAGCGCGCACAGGAACAGCGAGATGCCGATGAAGCCGTTCGTCGTGAAGAACGCGCGGTTGAGGCGGGACAGGTCGTGGGGCTTCACGATCGTGTGTTCGTAGCAGAACGCCGCGACCACGATCACCAGGCCGACCCAGAAGAACAGCCCCGCGTCCGTGGCGAGGGCGTACCAGACCAGCAGGCCCGTCGTGACGACCGCCGAGCCCCGCGCGCCCCAGAGCGCCGCCGGGACGCCGAAGCGGGCGGGGACCGACATGACGCCCTCGGCGCGGTCGGCCTGGACGTCCTGGCAGGCGAAGATCAGGTCGAAGCCGCCGATCCAGATCCCGACCGCGAGCCCGAGGATCACCGCGTCCCAGGACCACTCCCCGGTCACCGCGAGCCAGGCCCCGATCGGCCCTATGGCCTGCGCGAGGCCGAGGATCGCGTGCGGGAAGTTCGTGAACCTCTTGCCGTACGGATAGACCACCATCGGCACCACGGCGAGCGGCGCGAGCGCCAGGCACAGCGGGTTGAGCAGCGCCGCCGCCCCGAGGAAGACGACGACGGCGATCCCGGCCCCCGTCCACGCGGAACGCACCGACACCGCGCCGGTCACCAGCTCGCGGCCGGCCGTCCGCGGGTTACGGGCGTCGATCTCCCGGTCGATGATCCGGTTGCAGGCCATCGCGAAGGTCCGCAGCCCCACCATGCAGATGGTGACCAGGAGCAGCTTGCCCCAGTGGATGTGCTTGTCCAGCTGGAACATCGCGGTCAGCGAGGCGATGTACGCGAACGGCAGCGCGAACACCGAGTGCTCGATCATCACCAGGCGCAGGAAGGCCTTGGTACGCCCCGGCTGGGCGCCGGGTACGGCCGCGGTGGTCACAGGCCGTACTCCTTCCAGCGGCGGTCCACCAGGGCCGCCGTCGCCGGGTCAGACTCGACCATGTCCGGCCAGCCGCCGTCCCGGGTGTACCCCTCCTCGGGGAGCTTCTTGGTGGCGTCGATGCCCGCCTTGCCGCCCCAGAACTGCTGGTACGAGGAGTGGTCCAGGTGGTCCACGGGGCCCTCGACGACCGTGAGGTCGCGGGAGTAGTCCGTGTTGCCGAGCGCCCGCCAGGACACCTCGTGCAGGTCGTGGACGTCGCAGTCCTTGTCCACCACGATGATCAGCTTCGTCAGCGACATCATGTGCGCGCCCCAGATGGCGTGCATGACCTTCTGCGCGTGCTTCGGGTACTTCTTGTCGATCGAGACGATCGCGCAGTTGTGGAAGCCGCCCGACTCGGGCAGGTGGTAGTCCACGATGTCCGGCACGATGATCTTCAGGAGCGGCAGGAAGAAGCGCTCCGTCGCCCGGCCGAGGGGACCGTCCTCCGTCGGCGGCCGGCCGACCACGATCGACTGCAGCAGCGGACGCTTCCGCATGGTCACGCAGTCGATGGTCAGAGCCGGGAAGGGCTCCTGCGGCGTGTAGAAACCGGTGTGGTCGCCGAAGGGACCCTCCGGGAGCATCTCGCCCGGCTCCAGCCAGCCCTCGATGACGACCTCGGCCTGCGCCGGCACCTGCAGCGGCACGGTCTTGCAGTCGACCATCTCGATCCGCTTGCCCTGCACGAAGCCCGCGAAGAGGTACTCGTCGATGTCACCGGGGAGCGGCGCCGTCGACGCGTACGTCACGGCCGGGGGGCAGCCGAAGGCGATCGCGACCGGCAGCCGCTCGCCCTTCGCCGCCGCCACCGCGTAGTGGTTGCGGCTGTCCTTGTGGATCTGCCAGTGCATGCCGATGGTGCGCTTGTCGTGGCGCTGGAGGCGGTAGAGCCCGAGGTTGCGGACCCCGGTCTCCGGGTGCTTCGTATGCGTGAGTCCCAGGTTGAAGAAGGACCCGCCGTCCTTGGGCCAGGTGAACAGCGCCGGGAGCTGGTCCAGATCGACGTCGTCGCCGGTGAGGACGACCTCCTGCACCGGAGCATCCTTCACCTTCTTCGGCGGCACGTGGACCATCGAGCCCAGCTTGCCGAAGGCCTCGCGTACGCCGATGAAGCCCTGCGGCAGCTCGGGCTTGAGCAGCCCGCCGATCTTGTCGCTGATGTCCTCGTACGACTTCAGCCCCAGCGCCTTGAGCAGCCGCCGGTCGGTGCCGAAGACGTTCATCGCGAGCGGCATGGCGGCGCCCTTGACGTTCTCGAAGAGAAGCGCCGGGCCTCCCGCCTTGTTCACCCGGTCGACGATCTCCCCGACCTCCAGGTACGGATCGACTTCGGCCTTGATGCGCTTGAGGTCGCCTTCGCGCTCAAGGGCCCTGAGCAGCGAGCGGAGATCGTCGTAAGCCATGGGGCCCAGTATCGGCCACCGGCTAGGCTTGACCTGTCACCGGGGCCGTCGAAACGTACCCCGCCACCGGATCCAGGGGGCTGTCCCACATGCTCAGGGCGCTGATGTTCATCCTGCCGCTGGCGCTGACGATCTACGCCTGCATCGACTGCGTCACCACGCCCGATGACGAGACCAAGCACCTGCCCAAGCTCGCCTGGGTCGTCCTGATCCTGCTCTTCCCGATCGCCGCCGCGCTCGTCTGGTTCGTCGCGGGCAAGCAGCGGCGCGCCGCGTACGGCACGGGCAGGGGCGGCGCCTCGAACCGCTGGGTCGCCCCGGACGACAACCCCGAGTTCCTGAAGTCCCTGCGCGAGGACGAGCAGAAGGACGCACCGCGGACGGACGAGAAGCGGGACGAGAACCGGGACGAGCACCGGGACGAGCAGGACCGCGACGACAAGGACCAGTGATGGGACCGGTGACGGGACCGGTGATGGAGCTCCGGCTCCTGGTCACCTTCGAGAAGGTCGCCACCGTCCTCTCCTTCACCCGCGCCGCCACCGAACTGCGGTACGCCCAGTCCAGCGTGACCAGCCAGATCCGCGCCCTGGAGGCCTCGCTCGGCGTGGAGCTCTTCGAGCGGCTCGGCAGCCGTATCCGGCTCACGCAGGCGGGCGAGCGCCTCGTCCCGTACGCCCGCCGGATCATCGAGCTGACGGAGGAGGCGCGGGCCGCGGTCGTGGAGACCGCGGAACCGGCGGGACCGATCGCCATCGGCACGATGGAGTCGCTGACCTCCTACCGGCTGCCGCCCCTGCTGGAGCTCTTCCACCACCGCTACCCCGAGGTCCGGCTGACGCTGCGCCCCACGCTCGGCGACGAGACCCGGCAGGCACTGCGCCAGGGGACGTACGACATCGGCTTCCTGATGGAGCCGGAGACGGAACACGCGGGCCTGGAGGCGGAAGTCCTGGCGGAGGAACCCCTGACCCTGGTGGCCTCCCCGCGTCACCCCTTGGCGGGGCGTACGGGGCTGACTCCGGCGGACCTGGCGGCGACGCAGCTGATGGGGACCGAGCCGGGCTGCCCGTACCGCGACCTGTTCGAGGAGGCGCTGAGCGAGTGGGCGCCGCCGTTCATGGAGTTCGGCACGTTGGAGGCGACCAAGCGGGGCGTGGCGGGCGGCCTGGGCATCGCCCTGGTGCCCAGGATCACGGTGGCTGAGGAACTGTCGTCCGGAGTCCTGACCGAACTGGACTGGAAGGTGCCCTTCACGCTCTTCACGCAGATCGCGTGGCGGCGGGGGAAGCGGCTTCCGGCTCATGTGCGGCTGTTCGTGGAGCAGGCGCGCCGGCTGGTGTCCGAGCAGCGAGCGTGACCTTCAGGCTCGCGAGGACGATCAGCGGGACGCCGAGCGCCTGGACGAGCCCGATGTGGTGCCCGTAGACCGCCCAGTCGGCGACCATCGCGACGGCGGGGTAGGTGAAGGCGAGCACGGCGATCTTGGCGGTGGGCAGCTTCTGGTAGGCGGCGTACATGAGGACGTACATCAGCCCGGTGTGAATGAGCCCGAGCCCGACGAGCCACCCCCACCCGGCGCCGAGTTGGGCGGTCTCCCTCAGCTCGACGAAGGGCACGAGCAACGGCAGCCCGACGAGAACCTGCACGAGGGCGATCAGATGCGGCCGAACGCCGCTGACGCGCTTGGTGACGATCGTGGAGAGCGCGTAGAGCACGGCGGCGGCAAGCGCGAGCCCGAGCCCCTTGAGGGAGGCGGTGTCCCCGGGCCGTATGCCGGACACGAGCACGAGCCCGACGAAGGCCACCCCGAGCCAGCCGAACTTGGCGGCGCTGATCCGCTCGCGGAAGAGCACGGCGCCGAACACCACCAGGAAGAACGGCTGTGTGTGGTAGACGACGGTGGCGAAGGAGATCGAGGTCGCTTCGTACGCCTCGAAGAGCAACACCCAGTTGAAGACGATGAACACCCCACCGAGCGCGGCCAGCCCCACCTTCCTGACCGTGAACCCGTGCCCGCGGAAGTACCCCCTGACGAGGCTGTACAGCCCGAGCGCGAGGGCCCCGAAGAGGCACCGGAAGAACACCACGTTCAGGGGCGAAGCTCCGGACTCCACGACGAAGATGCCGAGGGTGCCGGAGAGCACCATGGCGAGGGTCAGTTCGAGCGTTCCTCGGGTCTCGTTTCTCATGCCGCCGACGCTACGGACGGTGCCGGTGGCGGGTCCACGAGCCACTGGGGCGTTGTGCCGATGGGGCCATCGGCTCCGCCGATGGGGCCCGTTCCGCCGCCCGCGCGGCGGGCAGCGGAACGGGAGGGATCAGTTGTCGGACCGGGCCGGTGGTCCCCGCCTCCTCAGCCGATCGGCGGCAACGACCGCGCGCCCTCCGAACCACCACCCCGCAGGCCGCCGTCCCACCGTCCGACGGCCACGACGGAGTCCGGCAAGGGCCTGAGAATGGTGGTGCGGGCTCCGCACGCGCCAGCTCCCGCCGGAGTGCCTGCTTCCCCTTCCAGCCTTGGCGTCGTACGCGTGCCGTACCTAGTCCGGGGCGCGGCCGTATTTCTGAAGCGTCGCCTTCGACGTCGAGGTGTCGACGAGTCTCAGCTCCCACGGCCCGGTATTGACGTCGAAGTCCTTTCCGAAGCCGACCCACTTGCCCACCATGCGCCGACCGGTCGGTTCCACGAGCATCTGGATCGCGCCGTGGTAGCGGGCACCCTGGTAGTAGCCGTCGGTGGCGGTCTGCTCGGTCCAGGAGCCGGTGACCACGTTGCGGTCGATGGTCAGGTCCAGGGTGAGCGGGCTGTCCGGGTTGCTGGAGGCTCCAGGAAGACTCTGGCCGGTCAGGCGGGCGCCGTGCTGGAGCAGTACGACGTAGTGCTTGGCCTCGAACGTCTCGTCGCGCGAGGAGCTGAAGAACTCGTACCGTGACAGCCAGATGCCCGAGTAGTTCATGCCGTCCGGTGGCGGTTGGGTGGCAGTGGCCGCCTGAATACCTGCGGGGCCGAGGTCCATGTCGTGGCCTCCTGAGGAATCGGGATGGACGCGTGCCCGCGGCACGGGCAGGGCGAAGCCCAGGGCTTCGACGGGACGCCCCGTGACGTGTTCCAGGGCGCGGGCGTACACGGGGCGCGGAGCGCGGCTGATGCCGGATTCCCAGCGCTGGACGAGACGCTTACTCGCTTCGTTGGGTTCGCCCAGCTCCTCACCGGCCGCGCGGAGCGCCTTTGCTAAGTCATCCTGGCTCATGCGCAGGCCGATCCGCACGGCCCGCAGAACATCGTTCGTCGCGGCAGTCGTCATGGCTTCGACGCTAGCCCCAACAGCAGTCAAATGACACCGATTTGACGCCTACGAGTGACACCCGAATGACGCCTTGTCTGCCGCCGCGATGACCTGGCCCCGTGCGGACGATGGATGCCATGCCGATCCGCATCGACGCCTACCTGGTCAGAGCTGACGGGACCCGCACGGAGCCCCGAACCCTGTACGAGGGCGAGGGCGGAGCACCGCTGGTGACCAGCGTGATGCCGGTCTGCACCTGCCCGCGCTGCCACCCGCAGCGCTCCGCCGAGAAGAAAGGGACATTCAGGTGAACATCGCGCTTGAGCATCCCCCGATCCACTACACCGAGCCCCGCACCCTCCTGCCCCGGGAGGTGTGGCAGGCCCTGACCGCCGACGTGATCAAGGCGCACCCTGGCACGGGCCGGGTGCTGGCAAAGCGGATCATCGGTCAGACCGTCGCGTTCCTGATCGCGGGGACGATGACCGACCGGCCCCTGTCCCCGTCCGAGTACGTCGACTGGGGCTGGCACGCGTTCCTGCTGCGCACCCAGGCGTACCAGGAGTTCTGCGAGCGGCACGCGGGCCGGTTCGTCCACCATCACCCGGGCGTCCCTGACGCGGCCGAGACAGGGGGCCCCGAAGTGGCCCGGAACCGCACGGTGGCCGCCATCCGTGCGGCAGGCTTCGACCTGGACCAGGGGCTGTGGCCGAACGCCGCCGAATGCACGCAGTGCCACTCGGGCTGCACGGACAGCCCGGTGGGCGGCAAGAAGTAGACACGGCGACACCGCCCGTCCCCCGGCCCTCGGGTCGGCGGGCGGGCTCTCCGCGTAGGAAGGGACGAGGGTGCGCGAACAGGACGCCGGTGCATGGGACGTGTGGGGCGCGGCCAGGCCCGGACGCGGGGAGAGGAACGCGGCCGGGGCCGCGACGTGGTTCAACTGGACGCAGTGGCCCGACCACGGGCCCGACGAGAGGCTCCTCGGGGACCTCGCCGGCGGGCGGGTCCTCGACCTCGGCTGCGGCAGCGGCGGAAACCTTGCCCACCTGGTCGCGCTGGGGGCCGAGGCGGTCGGCGTGGACATCTCGCCCGTCCAGGTCGCCAAGGCGCGTGAACGCTGGCCGCACCTGGACGTGAGGCAGCAGACGGCCGAGGAGTTCCTCACCGCAGGCACGGCCGAGTTCGCCGCCGTCTACTCGGTCTTCGGCGCCGCGTGGTTCACCGATCCCGCCGAGCTGTTGCCCCTGGTCCATGCGCGCCTTGCGCATGGCGGCGTCTACGCGTTCTCCCACAACCCCCCGGCGCTGGAAGGCTGCTACGGACCGCAGGCGTCCCAGATGCAAGCACCGGAGAAGGGGGCGGAGCCCCTGTACGTGAAGCGGTGGGACCACGAGCCCGGCCGCTGGGCGGAGCTCCTCCAGCAGGCCGGGTTCACGGGCGTGACGGCTGAGGTGGTCGCGCCCCCGGACGGGAGGCGAACGGGGACTCTGCTCGTCCGAGGCGTCAGGGCGCGGTAGGGGGCGCCGGATGGCAGGGGCACCCGCACACGAGGTGGCGGACTTCCCGCACGCCCGTCTCGCGGGGGACCCCGTCCCGGCAGCGGTCGTGGCGGCCGACGACGCAGCGGGGTGACCGGAACTCCGGCTCGGGCTCGGCCGCGAGGGCGCGGGTCAGGAGGGACACGGTCACCGCGTCGGCGATCTCCGGCGTCACCCACCAGCCGTCACCGGCACGGTCCCGGTGCGGACCGTCGTGCCCCACGTCCAGCACGCAGACCGAGCCGCCCCACACCGGCCGGACGACCTCCGCGACGGCGAACACGGACCGCCGGACCCCACAGCGGCTCATCGGACGCCCCCGGCGTGGATGTTCCGCTGGTCGACGTCCACCCCGACCGTGGCCAGCCACAAAGTCCGCCGCCGCCTGCGCTGTACGTACGGCCGCTCCAGCCGCGACTGGGCGCCGTCGAGGAGCATCGCCTGCTCCCGTGCGTACGGAGACCGGCGGGTGGGGGCGCGGTGCCGCGGCGCGGTGGCCGGTGGCACCGGGCGGGTGACCGGGCGGGGGCGGTGCCTGCCGGTGGGTGGCAGGGTCAGGATCAGCAGCCAGATCAGTACGCGCGCGATAGGGTTCCGCACGTCATCAACTCCTGTAGCAGTTGGTGGCCATGCCCCGGGGCCGTTCCAGCGGCCGCCGGGGCTTTGCGTTCGCGCTCACCGTAGTGCGTGATGCACAGTGATGCATCACGATGTAGCTAGAGCCATCCCAACGTGTATTTGTATGACTATCTACTGTTGGCCTATGAGCAGCCTTGATCCCAAGTCGGCACGCCCCCTGTACATGCAGCTGGCCGACGTGATCGCAGCGAAGATCGCCTCCGGGGAGTTCGCCCCCGACCGGATGATCCCCACGCCCGGCCGTCTCTCCGAGGAATACGGCATCGCCGTGCTGACCGCCCGCCGGGCCATGCGGGAACTCCGCGAGCGCGGACTGATCGTCACCGTCCCCGGTAAAGGTTCGTACGTCCTGCCCTCCGACTGAGGCGTGATCTCCCGGCTCCGCCGGGGAAGGCTCCCCCCGTGGACCAAGAACAGGCACACCGGTGGCTGGCCACCGCCCTGACCGAAGCCCGGGCCGGGCTCGCCGAAGGTGGCATTCCGGTCGGCGCCGCCCTCTACGCCGCCGACGGCACCCTCCTCGGGCGTGGGCGGAATCGGCGGGTGCAGGACGGGGATCCTTCGCTGCACGCGGAGACCGCCGCCTTTCGGGCGGCCGGGCGGCAGCGGTCGTATCGGGGGACGACGATGGTCACGACCCTCTCGCCGTGCTGGTACTGCTCCGGGCTCGTCCGGCAGTTCGGGATCTCGCGGGTGGTCGTCGGGGAGGCGGAGACCTTTCACGGCGGGCACGACTGGCTGGCCGAGCACGGGGTCGAGGTCGTCGTGCTCGACGATGCCGAATGCGTCGCGCTCATGCGGGAGTTCGTCGACCGACACCCCGCTCTCTGGAACGAGGACATCGGGCATGAGTGAAGCAACCCCCACGGCCGGCCTTCCCACCATCGACCTGCGGCGCGACCCCGCCCCCCAGCTGCCCGCCGTCGACCGGGCCCTGCGCGAGGCCGGGTTCCTGCTGGTCGGCGGGCACGGGGTCGATCCCGGGCTGCGGGCCGAGATCCGGGACGTCGCCCGCCGCTTCTTCCACCTCCCCGCCACCGCCAAAGAGCCGTATGCCGTGCGGGTCGGCGGGCGCGGGTGGCTCGGGCCCGGCGCGGAGGCCAACGGGTACGCGGAGGGGACCGTCACCCCGCCCGACCTCAAGGAGTCGCTGTCCTTCGCGGCCGACGAGCCCACCGGCGACCCCGTCGTGGACGCCGAGTGGTTCCTGCCGAACACCTGGCCCGCCGAGGTGCCCGAGTTGAAGCCGCTGGTCGAGACGTACCTCGCACAGATGCAGGCCCTCTCCGACCGCGTGCTCGATCTGCTCGGCGAGGCGCTCGGCGAGGAGCGGGACTTCTTCACCCGGCACACCGGCCACCCCACCTTCGGCTTCAACATCAACTGGTACCCGGGGCGCGAGCGGACCGGCGAGCCGGAGCCGGGGCAGTTCCGGATCGGGCCGCACACCGACTTCGGCACGGTCACGATCCTGGACCGGCAGGCCGGCAAGGGCGGACTGCAGGTGTACACCGATGCCCACGGCTGGCAGGACGCGCCGTACGATCCCGACGCCTTCACCGTCAACATCGGTGATCTGATGGCCGGTTGGACCGGCACCCGCTGGCGCTCCGGCCGCCACCGGGTACTACCGCCGCCCGCCGACGTACCCACCGAGGAGCTGATCTCGCTCGTCTACTTCTACGAGTGCGACCCCGGGACCACCATCCACGGGATCGAGTCCCACTCCTACCTCCGGGGGCAACTCGACGCGATCGCCACGGAGTGAACACGTCCGCGCAACAGAGTCGAAAAGCCTGCCGCTTTCCCAACACTCCGTCGATACCCTGTAGTTGTCTGTGACGGGGGTGACGGGGCGTGGACAGAGAGCTGTACGGACGCGAGGCGGTCTTCCAGGACGCAGGGCTCGCCGCGCGGTTGATCGGCCTGACGCCGTACCGCTACGCGCGCACCCCGTACGAACACGACGACGACCCGCCCGTCACCGTCTTCACCGGCGGCCGGGGCATGGGCAAGACCGCCCTGCTCAAGCAGGTACGCAACGCCTACAAGGCCGCCACCCCGCTCGCCCTGCTCGACTGCGCGCACATCGAACCCCCCGCCGACCACGGCCCCGGCTGGAACGAACTCACCGGCGCGCTCGGCGAACTCGCCGTCCAGCTGTCGCCCCGCGTGCTCGCCGCCAAGCCCGTGCAGTTCCCCCGGCTCTCGCTCGGCCTCGTCGCCGTCGCCTCCATCAGCTGGTCCCAGGAGGACGACGAGCGGGCCAGGCGCGACCTGCAACGCCTCGGACCGGTCCTCTCCACCGTCGACGCCGCCAAGGGCGCCGCGGCGAACTGGGTCACCAAGGTCCTCACCAAACTCGCCGCCAAATTCGCCGAGGCCACCGCCCCCATGGCCGGACTCCTCGCCGAGGCCACCGTCGAGACGGTCCTCGAAGAGGTCTTCGGCCGCTTCCAGCAGAAGGCCGAGAGCTGGTACGGGACCTACCGCAACGCGGGCGGGCGCGGAAAGGCCGGGCTCCAGCAGCTCGCGATGGACTTCGCGCAGGGAGGCGGCCGCCGCCGCGAGGCCGAGGACTTCCTCGTCGGCGCGCTCATCGAGGACCTGGTCCGCGCCTTCACCGGGCTCGCCAACCGGGGCGCCCGCAGGGGCCGCCCGGTCCTGCTCCTCGACAACGCCCACGAGCCGCTCGGCCGGCGCCTGATCGAACCGATCCTGCGGGCCCGCGCCGACGGCCGCCGCGACCGGGTCGTCGTCATCGCCACCTCCCGCGTCCGCGACCACGACGGCATCCGCCACGCGACCCGCGTGCGGCTGCCCGAGACCGCGCACCGCGCGCCCTGCCCGCGCGGGCAGGACGTCACCTCCGGCATCCTCGCCGTCGAACTGTCCCCGCTCTCGCCCGCCCAGACCCGGAGCGCCTTCGACCGCTTCGACCCGGCGGGCCGCACCCCCGCCGAACTGGCCCGCGCCGTCCACCGGCTGACCGGCGGCCGGCCCCTCGGCGTCGTCCTCCTCGGCCGCGCGGCCGGCGAGGCACCCACCGACCGGAAGCCCTCGCTGACCCCCGGCGCGCTCCTCGACCTCACGGTGGAGCTGCGCGAGGACAGCGCGCCCGTACCGGTCGCCCCCACCCTGCTCGAAGAGCTCCTGCCACGCCTGCGCCACGACGCCTTCGCCGTCCTCGCCGCCGCCCACGACGAGGACTCGGCCCGGATGCTCGCCAGGACCAGGCTGCGCGGCGAGTCCCTCGACGGCGACATGGCCCTGCGCGTCCGGGACCTGCTGCGCGCCGAGGACTGGCCCGAGGGCCCCGAGCACTTCGTCGCCGACCCGCTGCTGCGCGCCCTGCTCCTGCACCGGCTGCGCTTCGAGGACGGCGAGGAGTACGCGACCTGGCGGGCCGTCCACGAGACCCTGCACCGGCACTACGCCCCCGGGCCCGTCCCGTACCGGCTGCACCAGGAGCTTGTGCTCGGGCGCACCGAGGACGCGGTGACCCATCTGCGCGTCACGTTCCCCGAGCCGGACGTCCTCGGCTGGCTCGACCGGCTCCGGTTCATCGCCTCGGCGCCGTACCCGCGCGACCGGCACGGACCCGGGCGGCCCGACCCGCGTCGGGCGACCGCGCTCGGCCAGGTCACGGGCGACCCGCTGCCCGCCACGTTCGACGCCGAGACCGTCGAACTCCACCTCTGTCTGCGGCGGTTGCTGCACGCCGTATGGCTGCTCACCGATCCGCTCGCGCTGCCCGACGAGGAGGTGACCGGCAAGCTGACGCACGAACTGCGCCAGCTCTCCGGCCGCCACCGGACGGGGAACAGTCCGCTGTGGGACGCGGCCACCCACTGGCCGAGGGACATCCGCGCCTGGCGGCGGCTCTCGCTCCCGCCCGGCTCGGAGAACGGAGTCTGAGGCCATGGTCAGCCGGCTGCGCGCCCGCTTCTGGTACACCGCCCGTCAGAAGGTCCTCACGACCGTGGTCGCCGTTGCCGTCCTCGGCTCCGTCGGCGGGTACGCCGTGGACCGCGCCCTGACCCCGGAGGACCGTTCCTGCGCCCCGGGCGTGGAGCGGCCCGAGGGCAGCACCGAGTGCGTCGGCGTCAACGGCGACGGCCACGACTTCGGCGTCCCGACGCTGGCCGGGATCGCCGGTCTCATCCGCGACGAGAACCGCGGCCTGAAGTCCGGCGAGTACGCGACGGTCGCCCTGCTGCTGCCGCTGACCTCCCCGGACAGCGGCATGCGGGAGAAGGTCCTGTACGAGATCCAGGGCGCGTACGCCCGCCAGTACCGGGCCAACCACGAGTCGAACAGCGAGACCCCGAAGATCCGGCTCGTCCTCGCCAACACCGGTAAGGCCAACGCCCATTGGCGTACGACGGTGGACCGGCTGAAGACGATGACCGGCGGGGAGGACCGACTGCGGGCGGTCTCCGGGGTGGCCACCTCCTCCACCGAGATACGGCAGGCGGTGGCGGAGCTGACCGGCGCGGGCATCGCGGTCGTCGGCACCACCATCACCGCCGACGACATAGCCAACGGCCCGGGCGCGGGCAAGAACCGGTTCCCCGGCCTCGCCCGCGTCTCCCCCACCAACAGCGACGAGGCCAGGGCGCTGGCCCACTTCGGCAAGGTCGAGGCGGCGAAGGCGCTGCTGGTCCAGGACACCCGGACCGGCGACCACTACACGGACACGCTGAAGCAGGCGTTCTCGGCCTCCCTCAAGGGCGCGCCGTACGAACCGCAGCTCTTCACCTCGCCGCCGGACCCGACGGAGGAGGGCACCACCGCGAACACCTTCCGCCAGATCACCCACCTGATCTGCGACACGAGGGCGGAGACGGTGTTCTTCGCGGGCCGCCACACCCAGCTGCGGCAGTTCATCAACGCGCTCGGCGCGCGGGGCTGCGCGGAGCGGCCGTTCACGATCCTGACCGGCGACGAGGGCTCGTACCTGGGCGCGGACAGCAAGCTCAACCGGGCCGCGCTCAAGGCGAAGCTGACCGTCCGCTACGCCGCCCTTGCCCACCCGGACGCCTGGACGGCCGCCTCGGGCCGCAAGGTCCCGGCGACGGGCGGCTCGACGGCCGCGTACGGAACGTTCCTCGCGGACATCGCCCGCGCGTCGAAGAAGCCGATCCCGCTCACGGACGGCCAGGCGATCGTGGCGTACGACGCGATGGCGACGGCGGTCCACGCGATCCGCCAGGCGACCCCGCAGGGCGCCCAGTTCCCCGAGCTCGCGGACGTGGTCACCCAGTGGCCCCAGGTGAAGGGGTCCCTGCGCGTCGACGGCGCGAGCGGCTGGATCTGCCTGGACAACTTCGGCAACCCCTTCAACAAGGCGGTCCCGATCGTGGAACTGACGGAGGACGGCACGCAGAAGTTCGTCCAGACCGCCTGGCCGGAGGGCAGGCCCCCGACCAAGGACTGCCTGCCGCCGCGGAGGCCCTAGGGGCAGCCCCTACGGCTGCCACTTGGGCCAGGGGGCGTCCTCCCGTACGTACAGGTCGCGCAGGTGCTGCCACCGGTCGGGGGTCCACTCCCGCCAGTCCGTGGGGCGGCCCTCCAGCGCCGCCGCGAGCCGCTCGAAGTGCTCGTGCCACCCCGCCATGGCGTCCAGCCTCTCCTCCCGCGTCCCACGGACCTCGTTGGTGAAACGCAGCACGGTCGCCCCGCCGCTCCCGGCCGGTTCCAGATGGAACCGGATCCGGCCGTGCGGCGGGCCGACCGTGTACTCGGCGACGTACTCCGGGTCCCAGGCCGTCACCGTGCCCGAGACCTCCGTGTCGCCGTTCAGCCAGCGCAGCGTCACCGCTCCGCCGAGCCGCGGCTCCAGCGGATCCGCCGCGCAGAGCCACTGCGGAAGGCCCTCCGGCGTCGCGACGGCCGCCCAGACCCGCACCATCGGGTGGGGCAGGTCGATCACGTACCGCAGGTGATGCAGGTTGCCGTCGTGGGTCTCGCACCTGCCCCGAGGTATCTCGCTCATACCTCAAGCGTCGCGCCGGGGCAGGCGCCGTGCCAGCTCAGACCGGCTCGGAGCGGCCCAGGACGCCTCGGAGCGGCTCAGACGCCCGCGTACGAGTGCTTGCTGCTCACGAAGATGTTGACGCCGTAGTAGTTGAAGAGGAAGCAGCCGAAGGCGATGAGCGCGATGTACGCGGCCTTGCGGCCCTTCCAGCCGGCCGTGGCGCGCGCGTGCAGGTACGCCGCGTAACCGACCCAGGTGATGAAGGACCAGACCTCCTTGGCGTCCCAGCCCCAGTAGCGGCCCCACGCGTCGCCGGCCCAGATCGCGCCCGCGATGATCGTGAAGGTCCACAGCGGGAAGATCGCCGCGTTGATCCGGTACGAGAACTTGTCCAGGGAGGCCGCCGACGGCAGCCGCTCCAGGACGGAGCGGGCGAAGGAGCCCGGGTTGCCGCCGGTCGCGAGCTTGTTCTCGTAGGAGTCGCGGAAGAGGTAGAGCAGGGTGGCGACCGCGCCCAGGTAGAACACGGCGCCGCAGAAGATCGCGGTGGAGACGTGGATCCACAGCCAGTACGAGTCGAGCGCGGGCACCAGCTGGTCGCTGTCGGTGTACAGCCACGTCGTGGCCAGGCCCAGGTCGAGCAGGACGGTCGTCACCAGCGGCAGACCGATCCAGCGGACGTTCTTCTTCGCCACCAGGAAGCCGAGGTACGCGCCGACCGCGACCGTGGAGAAGGTGGTGGAGAACTCGTACATGTTGCCCCAGGGGGCGCGCTGCACGGAGATCGCGCGGGTGACCACGCCCGCCGCCTCGACGAGGAAGGCGAGCGCGGTGAGCGAGACGGCGATACGGCCGTACAGATCGCCCTTGACCGTGCCGCCGGCCGCGCCGGGGCCGTCGGGCACGTCGCGGACGCCCGCGCCGGACCGGGTGACGACCGTGGGCTTGTCGAGGACGGCGGTGGATCCGGCGGCCGTCTTCACCTGGACGGTGACGGCTGGGGCCGCGGCCTCCGATGCCTGCTGGGTCAGCGCGGCGGCCGTACGGCCGACCTTGCTGCGGCTGCCGAAGACCCACTCGGCGATGTGCGCCAGGAAGGCCAGCGTGTAGACGGCCATCGAGGAGTAGATGAGCGTGTTGCTCATCTGCGCCAGGCTCTCGTTGGTCTCGGCGGCGAGACTCACGGCGGCGAGATTCACTTCTCAGCCCCTTCGGCTTCTGCGGTGGCAGGTTCTGCTGTGGCAGGTTCGGGCGCGGTCGGCGCCTGTGCGTTGAGCGTGACCGCGAGTTCGGCCAGCTCCTCCGGGAGCTTGGCGGACTCGCTCCGGCCAAGACCCGCCATCTCGACGACGGTCACGCCGTCCTTCCCTCGTACGGCCCGGACCCAGACCCGGCGGCGCTGGATGAAGAGCGAGCCGGTCAGGCCCGCGATCGCGGAGATCGCGCCCGCGAGGGCGAGACCGTTGCCCGGCTGCTGGGAGATCTGGAAGCTCGCCCACTCCTTGATGTCCTTCTCGAAGGTGATCGAGCCGGCACCGTCGGGCAGGGTCATCGTCTCGCCGGGCAGCATCCGCTGCGCGACGCCGGTCCCCGTCTCGACCTTGAACTGCTTCATCTTGGAGGTGTCGAGCTGGTACACGTTCTGCGGCAGCCCCGAGTTGACGCGCAGGTCGCCGTGGTAGCCGGTGAGGGCCATGACGGGGAAGTCGAGCGCCGGGAACTGGGAGAACATGTCGCCCTTGCCGGCGCCCGCGAACGTCGGCACGAAGAAGGCCTGGAAGCCCAGCTGCTCCTTCTTGCCGTTCTTGTCGCGGTAGCCGTCCATCACCTTGATCGCGCCGGTCGAGGTGATGTTGTTGTCGAACGGCAGCAGCGGGACGGCGCCGTGGAAGACGACCTTGCCGCGGCCGTCCTTGACGGTGACGACGGGCGCGTACCCGTGGGCGATCAGATAGACCTTGGAGTCGCGGACCTTCAGCGGCTCGTTGACCCGGATGACGGCCTTCTTGTCCTTCCCGCCCGCCTCGGAGTACGTGACGGCGGCCTCGAAGGTGCGCGGGGTGCCGCGCTGCGGGCCGCTCTTCTCGTACGTACCGGTGAAGCTGTCCAGCGTGAAGCCGAACGGGGCGAGGTCGTCGCTGCTGTAGAGGGAGCCGGACTTGAAGTCGTCGTACTGCGTGAGCGTGTTGGAGAAGCCGTCGCCCTCGACGATCAGCTTGCCGCCCTCGGACTTGAAGAGCTGGCCCCAGGCGAAGGCCACCAGCATCACGATGAGCGCGATGTGGAAGAGCAGGTTCCCCGCCTCGCGGAGGTAGCCCTTCTCGGCGGAGACGGCGTCCTTGACGACGTGCGCGCGGAACCGGCGGCCCTTGAGCATCGCGAGCGCGGCCTCACGGACCTGCTCGGGCTCGGCCTCGGTCCGCCAGGTCGTGTACGCGGGCAGCCGGGTCAGGCGGCCGGGGGCGCCGGGCGGGCGGCCGCGGAGCTGGCCGATGAACTGCCAGCTGCGCGGGACGATGCAGCCGATGAGGGAGACGAACAGCAGTATGTAGATCGCGGAGAACCACACCGAGCTGTAGACGTCGAAGAGCTGGAGCTTCTCGTAGATCGGCGTGAGCGTCGGGTGGGCCTTCTGGAAGGTCTGCACCTTGAGCTCGTCCGCGCTGGTCTGCGGGATGAGCGAGCCGGGGATCGCGCCGAGGGAGAGCAGGAAGAGCAGGATCAGCGCCACCCGCATGGAGGTGAGCTGGCGCCAGAACCAGCGGATCCAGCCGATGACCCCGAGGGTGGGTCCGCCGACGGCGGCCTCCTCCTGCGGGGCCGTGGAGAGCTGGGAGCCCGCCGCGGTCAGCTCGTCGCGCGCTTCGGCCTCTTTCAGGCCGGTGTTGCTCAGGCCGGTGTCGGTCTCGGTCTCGGTCGAGCCGGTCTCGTTCGGGCTGGTGTGGGTCATGGGTCAGATCCCCGGGGTGAAGCCGGCAGTCCAGACCTGCATCTCGGACACGATGCGATCCCAGGCTCCGGTGACGAGCAGCAGGCCGGTCGCGATCAGCATGATGCCGCCGATGCGCATGACCCAGACATAATGCCGCTTCACCCAGCCGAAGGCGCCAAGGGCCCGGCGGAAGGCGATCGCGGTGAGGATGAACGGCAGGCCGAGGCCCAGGCAGTAGGCCACGGTGAGGACGGCTCCGCGTCCGGCGCTGGCCTCGTTGGAGGCGAGCGCGAGGACGGCGGCGAGGGTCGGGCCGATGCAGGGGACCCAGCCGACGCCGAACAGCACGCCCAGCATGGGCGCGCCGAGGAGCCCCGTCACGGGCCGCTTGTGGAAGCGGAACTCGCGGCGGGTGATCGAGGGCATCGCGCCCATGAAGAAGAGGCCGAGCAGGATGGTCAGGGCGCCGAGGACCTTGGAGATGACCTCGCGGTGTTCCTGCAGGGTGTTGCCGAAGCCGCCGAAGAGGGCGCCGCCGGAGACGAACACGGCGGTGAAGCCCAGGACGAAGAGCGCGGCCCCGCCCGCCATCCGGCCGCGCTTGGCCTCGGCCAGGTCGGTGCCGGTGACGCCGGTCACGTAGCTGAGGTAGCCGGGGACGAGCGGCAGGACGCACGGGGAGAAGAAGGAGACCAGGCCGCCGAGCACGGCGATGGGCAGGGCGAGCAGGAGGGCCCCGCTGAAGACCGTCTCGTTCACCGGATCACTTCTCCGCGAGAAGCGGCTCGATCATCGAGCGGAGCTTCTTCTCGTCGAGAGCCATGAGGGCGCGGGCGGCGACCTTGCCGTCCTTGTCGAGGACGACGGTGGACGGAATGGCCTGGAGGTTGAGCGTGCCCTTGGGGAATCCGTTGAGGATCACCTTGCCGGCCGGGTCGTACAGGCTCGGGTAGGGGACCTTGTAGTCCTCTTCGAAGGTGATCGCCTGCTGCTTGTTGAAATCGCGGGTGTTCAGTCCGACGAATTCGACGCCCTTGCCCTTGAGGTCGTTCGCGACCTTGGCAAAGTGCGAGGCCTCGGCGCGGCAGGGGCCGCACCACGATCCCCAGGCGTTGAGGACGACGACCTTGCCCTTGAGGTCGGCGACGTCGAGCTTCTCGCCTTCGAGGGTCTCGCCCGCGATCTGGTTGGGCGCCGTGCGCTCGCCCTTGGCGACGGTGGAGATACCGCCCGTGTTGGTCACGAAGTTGGTTCCGCCGCCGCCGCCCGACTTGCCGTTGGAGTCCGAGCTGCAGGCCGACAGAGCGAGGGCGGCCGACAGGGCTCCGACGGCGAGCAGGGTGCGTCGAGGGGCACGGCTAAGGCTCATGTGAAAAGTTTCGCATGGGCGTTTGGGGGATCTTGGGCGCCCCCCTGGGTGCCCGTAAAGCCCCTTGTCAAGGGGGCTTAAGGGACGTACGGGCCGTAAGCGGTCTTCCGTCCTCGACCTAGACGGTCTTGAGGAAGGTGCTCCAGCCGCCGGTCGGCGTCTGGCCCACCTCCAGCGTGCGGAGCTTGGCGAGGATCTTGGGGTCCTGCACGTCCAGCCAGTCCACGAACTGGCGGAAGGAGACGAGCCGGACGTCCTTCTTGCCCGCCATGCCCTTCAGCGACTCCTCGACGGCGTCCATGTAGATGCCGCCGTTCCACTGCTCGAAGTGGTTGCCGATGAAGAAGGGCGCGCGGTTGGACTCGTAGGCGCGCTTGAACCCGGCGAGGTACGCCTCGGTGGCCTGCTTGCGCCAGCCCGGGTAGCGCGCGGGCACGCCCTTGGTGGTGTTCTTCGACTGGTTGGCGAGGATGTTGTAGTCCATGGACAGGACCTCGAAGGAGTGGCCGGGGAAGGGCACGGCCTGCAGCGGGAGGTCCCAGATGCCCTGGCGCTTGACCGGCCACATCTGGCGGCCGCCGGGCGAGCTGGCGTCGTAGCGCCAGCCGAGGCGCTTGGCGGTGGGCAGCAGGTTGTCCTGGCCGAGGAGGCAGGGAGTGCGGCCGCCGACGAGTTCCTTGCTGTAGTCGAAGGGCAGCGGGTCGAGGTCGGTCCAGCCGCTGTTGGTCTTCCACTCGGTGACGAACTTCATCGCCTGGTCGATCTCGCTCTGCCACTGGGCCGGGGTCCAGTTGCCGACCGAGCCGGAGCCGCCGCAGAAGTGGCCGTTGAAGTGCGTGCCTATCTCGTGGCCGTCGAGCCACGCCTGGCGGACGTTCTTGAGGGTGTCCTTGATGTGGTCGTCGGTGAGGTAGCCGATGTCGGAGGCGCCGACGCGGTTGTTCGGCGGGCGGTACAGGTTCTTCTTGGACTCCGGGAGGAGGTAGACCCCGGAGAGGAAGAAGGTCATCGCGGCGTCGTGGTTCTTGGCCAGTTCCAGGAAGCGGGGGAAGAGGCCGTTGCCGACCTCTCCCGCACCGTCCCAGGAGAAGATCACGAACTGAGGCGGGGTCTGGCCGGGTTCGAGCGGGACGGGGGCGTCGGGCTGGTTCGGCTGCTTTCCGGTGTCGGCGGTGGAACCGTCACCGATGAGTTTCGCCTCTGGACCGGTGGGCTTGGGGGCGCTCGGGGATCCGGAGACGTCACCACCCTTGCCAGGTCCGGTACTTCCCGATTTGTCCGACCCGTTGCCGCTGCATCCGGCGATCCCGATCGCGGCGGCAGCGCCAACGCCCGCCCCGATGAGTCCCCTTCGAGTGATCCCGCGCATGACGTCCCCATTCGCGTTTACGTATGACCGAAAGGTCATCCAAACCGACAATGAGTGAGATGCCGGGAGGAACGCGTAGGTTCCGGGAATTAGCACAAATATTTCAGGGCGACCAGATGACTTCACGTCACCCGATCGCCCTGACGGTGTACCCACAGAACTGGTGCCCGAACGCCCTACACGAAACCTCTACGTGGCGGGGGGCTTAGGGGCGCGGGGGCCCAGGGGGTTTAGGGGCGCGGGGAACTGCGCGACAAGCCACAACGGACCCGCACGACACGCACCGGCCTCCGCAAAACGTCCTGGCCCCCGCAGTAGCGCTACGCGCCGAAGGCCTTCGCCTTCCCCTTGACCGGCTTCGCGCCCGCCAGCAGGTGCGCGGGGACGAGGTCACGCGCCGGCTCGCTGTAGCCGACCGAGACGATCTTGTCGCCCTGGTACGTGAACGAGGTCAGCGAGGCCAGCGTGCACTGCCGACGCCGCGGGTCGTGCCACAGCCGCCGCTTCTCCACGAAGCTCCGCACGATCCAGATCGGCAGCTGGTGGCTGACGCAGACCGCCTCGTGGCCGCGCGCCGCGTCCTTCGCCGCGTCCAGGGCGCCCATCATCCGTACGACCTGCTCGACGTACGGCTCGCCCCAGGACGGCTTGAACGGGTTGGTGAGGTGCTTCCAGTTGCCCGGCTTGCGCAGGGCGCCGTCACCGACGCCGAAGGTCTTGCCCTCGAAGACGTTCCCCGCCTCGATCAGCCGCCCGTCCGTGGCCAGGTCCAGGCCGTGGCTCTTGGCGACCGGCTGGGCCGTCTCCTGCGCCCGCTCCAGCGGGGAGGCCACGACGTGCGTGATGTCCCGGTCGGCCAGGTGCTCGGCGACGCGGTCGGCCATCTGCCGGCCCAGCTCGGAGAGGTGGTAGCCGCCGCGGCGGCCGTAGAGGACGCCGTCGGGGTTGTGCACCTCGCCGTGGCGCACCAGGTGGACGACGGTGATGTCGTCGTTGCCGTCGATACCGGCGATGTCGTCGACGCTCATGCCGTGGCCTCCGCTGCGGCGCGCGCGGCGGCGGGCAGCGCGGCGGCGATCCGCTCGATCGCGCGCTCGTCGTGCGCCGTCGACACGAACCAGGACTCGAACGCGGACGGCGGCAGGTAGACCCCGTCGGCCAGCATCGAGTGGAAGAAGGCGTTGAAGCGGAACGCCTCCTGCTTCTTCGCGTCGTCGTAGTTGCGGACCTCGGTGGACGTGAAGAAGACGGAGAACATGTTGGAGGCGGTCTGCAGCCGGTGCGCGACGCCCTCCTTGCTGAGCGCGTCGGTGACGAGCCCCTGGATCTCCTTCGACACGGCGTCGACCGTGGCGTACGCGGCGTCGTCGAGCAGCCGCAGCTGCGCGAGGCCGGCGGCGGTGGCGATCGGGTTACCGGAGAGGGTGCCCGCCTGGTAGACCGGGCCGGCCGGGGCGAGGTGCCCCATGACGTCGGCGCGGCCGCCGAACGCCGCGGCCGGGAAGCCGCCGCCCATGACCTTGCCGAAGGTCATCAGGTCGGGCTTCACACCGTCGACGCCGTACCAGCCGGCGCGGGAGGTCCGGAAGCCGGTCATGACCTCGTCGGAGATGTACAGCGCGCCGTTCTTCGCGCACGCGTCCTTCAGGCCCTGGTTGAAGCCGGGCAGCGGCGGAACGACGCCCATGTTGCCCGGCGAGGCCTCGGTGATCACACAGGCGATCTCGCCCGGGTACCGGTGGAAGGCCTCGTGCACGGCCTCCAGGTCGTTGTACGGCAGGACGATCGTGTCGCCGGCCTGCGCACCGGTCACCCCGGGCGTGTCGGGCAGGCCGAACGTGGCCACGCCGGAGCCGGCGGCGGCGAGCAGCGCGTCCACGTGCCCGTGGTAGCAGCCGGCGAACTTCACGACCTTCGCCCGGCCGGTGAAGCCGCGGGCGAGCCGGATCGCGGACATCGTGGCCTCCGTACCGGAGGAGACGAGCCGGACCTGCTCGACGGGCTCGATCCGGGCGACGATCTCCTCGGCGAGGGCGACCTCGCCCTCCCCCGGCGTACCGAAGGAGGTGCCGCGGGCGACGGCGGCCTGCACGGCGGCGATCACCTCGGGGTGGGAGTGGCCGAGAATCATCGGCCCCCACGAGCAGACGAGGTCGACATACTCCCTGCCGTCCGCGTCGGTGAGGTACGGGCCGGTACCGGACACCATGAACCGGGGCGTTCCGCCCACGGCTCGGAAGGCGCGCACCGGTGAGTTCACGCCGCCGGGCGTCACGAGGGACGCGCGGTCGAAAAGCGTCTGTGAGACTGGGGCTTCGTATGAATACGGCACTGTGGTCCTGACCTGCGAGTACGGCTGCGAGCACTACGGTAGGGGTGTGAGCACCCTGTGCGTTACGCCGGGGCGTCGATCCTCGGCGTCTGCGAAACTGGGGCGTCATAGGGATGGCTCACGGAATCCATGGTGTCAGAGGGCCGGACGTTCTTGCGGACAGGTGTTTCACCGCGAGAGCGTGGGGGAGGTCACTGTCACGATGATCGGGTTGCGCGGCGGGGGTCGTGTTGCCTAAAAAGCAGTCGGGTGGAGATATGCATCGCGGTGGCGGACTGGGCGAGGGGACGGACGATCTGGGTCCCGAGCCTGCCCGGCGGGGGAAGCACCGGCGACGCCGTACGGAAGAGCCCACGCAATCGACGGGGTCCACAGGGGCCTCGGAACCCACGACGCAGGGCGGGAGTGGCCGGTTGGGGGTGACGTACAAGTACTTCGGTGCGCCCGACGGTGCCACGGCGGCCCGCGTCCCGATCTCGATGCGCCCGGAGGAGCTGGGCGGCGACGAGCTCGGCATGGGCGGCATGTTCACGAAGATCAAGCCCGAGACGATAGCCGCGATGGTCCTCACGGGCATCCAAGGCATGCCCTTGCACAAGGTGCCCCCGCTGGAACTGGTCGTCCTCCATCCCGACTACGCCGTGGTGAAGCTGCCCATGACCGTGGTCGACCCGCTGCGCGGCATCGGCGAGGAGTCGGTCGGCGCGGCGGCCTTCATCTGGTCCACGGTCCCGGACCGCGGCGGCCCGCGGGACGCCTTCAACGTCTACCAGCTGCTGCACGAGTGGCAGGACTTCAGCCACCGCTTGCACGAGGCGGGGCATCAGCCGTACTGCTTGGTGTGGCCGTAGGGGCCTGTCCGGCGAATCACGGCCGGGGCCGCGACGCCTGGCAGCCCCTGGGTCCCACTACCCCTCCTTGTCACGGGCGGCGGCGGCTCGCGCGCGCTCGGCGGCCAGTTCGCGGGCGGAGGCGAGCCGGTACGGAACGTCGATGACGACGACGTTCTTCATGAACAACAGCCGGGCCTTGAGCCGTAGCGCGCTCTGGTTGTGCAGCGGCTGCTCCCACCAGTGCCCGACGACGTACTCCGGGATGACGACCGACACCACCGAGTCCCCGGTCCGCTCGGGCGCCTCCCGGATGTGGCGCAGGACCGGCTGGACGATGGAGCGGTACGGGGAGCTGAGCACCCGCAGCGGTACGTCGATGCCGTGGGCGTCCCAGGTGGCGCGGAGCACCTCCGCCTCCGCGGGGTCCTCGGCGACGGTGACCGCCGTCAGTGAGGCGGGGCGCAGGGTCTTGGCGTAGGAGAGCGCCCTCAGGCTCGGCGCGTTGACGGAGGCCACCAGGACCATGACGTGGTTCTCGGAGAGCGGGTGGGGGCGGGCGTCGGCCGGGACGGCGACCTCGGCGGCGACGGTCTCGTAGTGCCGGCGCACCCCCTTCATGCCGGCGAAGAGCACGGGCATGGCGATGACGACGATCCAGGCGCCGTGCGTGAACTTGGTGATCAGCACGATGACGAGGACGACGGCCGTGAGGCAGGCGCCGAAGGCGTTGATGGCGAGGCGGCGCAGGATGTGGATCCGGTTCGCGGCGCCTTCCGGGGTGGCGAGTTCTCGCCGCCAGTGCTTGACCATGCCCGCCTGGGACAGGGTGAAGGAGACGAAGACTCCGATGATGTAGAGCTGGATGAGGCGGGTGAGGTTGGCGTCGAAGGCGACGATCAGGGCGATGGCGGCGAGGGAGAGCAGGACGACGCCGTTGGAGTAGACGAGCCGGTCACCGCGGTGGAAGAGCTGGCGGGGCGCGTAGCGGTCGCGGCCGAGGACGGAGGCGAGCATGGGGAAGCCGTTGAAGGCGGTGTTGGCCGCCATGATCAGGACGGCGGCGGTGACGGCCTGGAGCAGGTAGAAGAGGAAGTGCCAGCTGCCGAAGGTGGCGCGGCCGATCTGGGCGAGCGCGGTGGGCATCGCGGTGCCGGGGGCGAGCCCGAGCTCGGTCGGGTCCTCGGCGACGTGCACCTCGTAGATCATGGCGAGGGTGGTGATCCCGAAGAACATCGTCACGGCGAAGGCGCCCATGATCGCGAGGGTGGTGGCCGCGTTGCGGCTCTTGGGCTTCGCGAACGCCGGTACGCCGTTGCTGATGGCCTCGACACCGGTCAGGGCCGTACAGCCGGAGGCGAAGGCGCGCATGGCGAGCAGCACGAGCGCGAGGCCCGCGTAGCTGGATTCGGCGTGGACGGGCAGGTCGGAGGATTCGGCGCGGATCGTCGCCCCGGTCGCCATCCGGACGGCCGCGACGGCGAACATGAGGTAGATGGTGGCGATGAAGGCGTACGTCGGGATGGCGAAGTAGCGCCCCGACTCGCGGACACCGCGCAGATTGAGCCAGGCCAGGATCACCACGAACGCGACGGACAGGCCGACCGCGGATCCGTCGAGCGCGGGCACGGCCGAGGTGATGGCCGCGACGCCCGAGACGATCGAGACGGCGACGGTCATCACGTAGTCGATGAGCAGGGCGCTGGCGGCGGTGAGCGCGGCGGTCTGGCCGAGGTTCTCGGCGGAGACGACGTAGGCCCCGCCGCCGCCCGGGTAGGCGTAACAGGTCTGCCGGTAGGAGGCGACGACGACCAGGAGCAGGATGACGATCGCGACCGCCGCGTACCAGGCCAGATGGAGTACGGCGAGTCCGCCGAGCGCGAGGATCAGCAGGATCTCCTCGGTGGCGTACGCGACGGAGGAGAGCGGGTCGCTGCAGAAGATCGGCAGGGCGAGCCGCTTGGGCAGCAGGGTCTCGCCGAGCCGGCCGCTGTCCAATGGCCGTCCCACCAGCAGGCGTTTCGCCGCACTTCCAGCTCTCATAAGTGCTGAAGTTAGGACAAATGACTTCAGGGTGCGCGCAAGCCGCGCGGGAAGGACGGGCGCCGTGAGCAGACTGCGCATGGCCGGCGAACCCATGCAGATCGGCGAGGTAGCCGCACGGACGGACATGTCCCTGCGGACCATCCGCCAGTACGAGGACAGCGGCCTCGTCGTCCCCTCCGCCTCGTCGCCGGGCGGCTTCCCGCTCTACACGGACGCGGACGTCGACCGGCTGATGGTGATCCGCCGGATGAAGCCCCTGGGCTTCACGATCGACGAGACCCGCGATCTCCTCAGAGCGGTGGACCGCCTCGCGGACCCCCACCTCACCCCCACCGACCGCACCACCCTCCTCGCCCGAGTCCGCCACTACGAACAAGCCGCCACAGAACGCGTGGCCGAACTCCGCGCCCAACTGGCAAGAGCAGAAGAATTCGCGGGCTCCCTACGGGCGAGGCTGGGGTAACGCGGGCCGCTACGACCGGGACCGCCGCGGCCCGCGTTGTGGGCGGGTGCCCCCCAGGACGAAGTCCTAGGGGGAGGGTGGGCACAGCCCACGGGGGCGGTGCCCGTCCCAGAACCGTTCGGCCCAGGCCCCGCCCCGGGGGCCGCGCGCGCCTCCGGGGTGCCCCGGGCCCGGGGCAGGGCAGGACACGGGCTACCCGCGGAGCGCCTCCGCAAGCTCCAGGAAGAACGCGGCGTACGCCACCGCACTCGGCGGCGTCTCCGGATTCCAAGGCGCCACCCGCGCACCGCCCGCACCCCCCGCAGGCCCCGCAGGCCCCGCAGGCCCCGGCCCCGGCCCGACCGCATTCGCGCGGCTGTCGTACAGCACGAGCCCCGGCTCCAACGCCGCCACCCGCCCCCAGTCCGCCGTGAGCCAGTTCGCCCCGGGCCCGGGGCCGGGATCCACCAACCGCACCCCCAGCTCAGCCAGCCGCGCCAGCTCGGGCCACGCATGCGGCCGAGCAAGGTGGACCTGGTCCGGCCCGGCCCCGGAGAGCGCGAGCACACCGACGTCCACCCCCGCGGCAGCGTCCCGCAAGGCCGCCTCGGCGGAAGCCACAAGACCGGCGGAAGCCGCAAGATCAGCGCCACCACCCAGCGCCGACGCCAACTCCCCGAACCGCCCGATGACCGCGCCGAGCGTCAACTCGTTCCCGACCGAGAGCGCCACCACCGGCACCCCCAGCCGCTCCGCGACCCCCTCGTCCAGCGCGTACGCGCTCTTCCCGTCGTACGTGACGTCGACGATCAGCTCCGGACCCACCCCCCGCAGCCGCGCCTCGTCCAGGGCCCGCCCCGGCCCCAGGTACGGGACTCCGGCCGATTCCAGCCGCCCCGCCTTCACCGGGTCGAGGGCGTCGCCGTCGTGCCCGGAGCCGTACACCGCGACCGGCGTCACCCCCAGGTCGAGCAGCGCGGCCCCCGCCCGTACATAGGCCACCACCCTCGCCGGCGTACGTACGGCCTCCAGCGCCGTACCCCTGTCGTCGGTGAACCCCCACGCCCTCGCGTCCGACATGCGGCTGCTCCCTCCCCGGCCGAAACCTGCCTGTCCCGACACCTTGGGGCGCTTCACCGACCCGCACAAGAGGGCCTCCGGCCCACCGGTACCGGCCGGGACCTAGGTCCCGGACCCCCCTGCCGAAAGTCCCCCATGGTGGTGTTAACTGAACAGGTCGGGAGGAAGCAGCAGGAATCGTCAGCGCCGTGCGCGCGCGCCGTCTGCCAGGGCGCGTTTCCGTACCGGCCCTCGCTCCCCGGAGTCAGCCATGTCGTCCTTGCCCGGCCAGTTCTCGGACCCCCGCGTGATCACCCTCGTCGGACTGCTCGCCGTATCCACGGCCGCCTGGGTCGCGCTGAGCCTGCGCTCCCGCGCCCGCCGCGCGCGGGCGGCGGCGCCCCTGGAGCGGGTCTGGCACCCCCACGAGACGGTGTCGCTGACCCCGGCCGAGGAGGACGCGTTCGGCCAGGTCGTCTCCCGCCTCTCGGTGGGCTCCGCAGGCCGCCTGCGCTGAGCGGGGCGGGGCGACGAGGAGAGGCGGGCGACGCGCCGAGGCGAGGCGAGCCGGGGTGACGAGGCGAGGCATGAACGGAGCCGTGCGCCCCGCCCTCCCACCTCACGCCCCCCCACTGTCCGAGAGCACCCCTAGGCTCCGCGCCATGACTCCTTCCGGTCCACGCCGCGACACCCGGGGAATCGTCGACGGCGCCGAACTCCTCACCCGCGTCCGGTTCCGCCGTCATGATCCGGCGCCGGAGCTGCGCCCGTACCTGGAGCACTACTGGTTCATCGACTGGAACCTCTCCGAGCCGTACGCGAGCCACGTCGTCCCGCATCCGTCGGTGAACATCGTCTTCCAGCGATACCGGAACCCGGACGGACACTCGGACGGGCACTCGGACGGGACCGAGGAGACGACCTTCGCGGAGGTCTCCGGGATCGGGCTCGAACTGTTCACGAAGAAGCTCACTGGCGTCGGCCGGGTCTGCGGCGTGCAGTTCCGGCCTGGCGGCTTCCGCCCCTTCGCCCCCGAACGGCCGGTGTCGGACTGGACCGGCCGACGCGTCCCGCTCGACGAGGTCTTCGCGGACGCCGACGCCGCCTCCGTGGCCGCCGTACTGGGCCCGGAGACCGACCACGCGCGCGTGGCGGCGCTCGACGCCTTCCTGCTCGCCCTCGGCCCCGCCCCCGATCCGCAGGCCACGCAGGCGATGGATCTGGTCGCCGTGGTCCGCACGGACCGGTCGATCCGCCGCGTGTCCGAACTGGCGGATGCGGCGGGTCTTTCGAGCCGGTCGCTCCAGCGGCTCTTCGCCACCTACGTGGGCGTCGGCCCGAAATGGGTCATCCTGCGCTACCGCATCCACGAGGCCCTCGAACGCGCCGAGGCGACCGGGACCGAGGGCTCCCCGGACTGGGCCGGGCTCGCGGCCGAGCTGGGCTACAGCGATCAGGCCCATCTCGTACGGGACTTCACGGCGACGGTCGGGGTACCACCCACCGCGTACGCCCGTCAGGTGTCGGAACCCTGACCTGGGCCTCTCGCCGCCCTAGGGCCTCTCGCCCCCCTAGGGCTTCTCGCTCTCCTGAGGCTTGAGCTCCTTGCTGAAGTGGAAGGCGACGATGTCGAGACGTTCGCGCAGGTAGAAGCGGTGGGCTCCGGTGCGGTGGGTGCCGGAGTCGAGGTTCAGCTCCAGGCAGCCCGCCTGGCGCGCGTGGTCCTCCAGGTGGGCCAGGAGCGCGTGGCCGACGCCGGTGGAACGGGTGTCGGCGGCGGTCACCAGGTCGTCGACGTAGAGCTTGCGGATGGAGCTGGTGTTGTCGATGATCCGCCAGCCGGCGGCGCCCACGCAGGTGTCGTCGTCCGCGTAGGCGGCGGTGAAGCGCAGCCCCTGGGCGCGGCCTCGCTCCTGCACCTCGCGGAAGAGCTCCGACGTGAGGTGGGGACGCAGTTCGAGCAGGACGGGGAGCAGGTCGGAGTCCAGACGCGGGTCACCGGGCTCAAGGTCGACGATCTTCATGCCGGGACGGTACCTCAGGGCTGCTGAGGGTCGACTCGAACCCGGCTCAGAGCCCCCCAAGGCCCCCCAAGGCCCCCCGATAGCCCCCTGAGGACCGGCCCGAGGACCCCGCCTCAGGGAGCCCCGCCCCAGGACCGGCGCAGGGCCGCCTCAGGGGGTCGCCCCAGGGTGGAATCAGGGTTGACGGGCGGCGCACCCTCGCGGATATTTATCTGCGTGACACAGATTCTTCTCTACGCAGTCGAATGCGTGGGGATCTCACCGAAGGAGCCCTTCACATGACCGTCCTCGTCACCGGCAGCCGCGGCCGCGTCGGCTCCACCCTCCTCGGGCTCCTGCACGGCGCGGGAGTCAAGGTCAGGGCCGCGTCCAAGAACCCCGCGGACCTCGCACCACCCGGCGGCATCGACATCGACACCGTCCGCTGCGACCTCTCCGACCCGGCGGACTTCGACGCAGCACTCGACGGCGTCGACTCCGTGTTCCTGTACGCGGAGGCCTCGCACATCGAGACCTTCCTCGCCCGGGCCCGCGCGGCCGGGGTCCAGCACATCGCCCTGCTCTCCTCCAGCTCCGTGCTCGCCCCGGACGCGGCGGAGAACCCGATCGCCGCCTCGCACCTGGCCGTCGAACGCGCCCTGGAGGCCGCGGCCGCCCGGGGCGACGTCGAGGCGACGCACCTCCAGCCGGGCGCCTTCGCGACCAACGCCCTGCAGTGGTCCTGGGCGATCAAGGCGGGGCGCCCGGTGGAGCTGCCCCACCCCGGTTCGCACGGTGACCCGATCCACGAGCGGGACGTCGCCGAGGCCGCGTTCGCCGTGCTGACCGAGCCCCGGCTGCGCGGCTCCTCGTATCTGCTGACCGGCCCGGAGTCGCTGACGTTCACCGAGCAGCTGGCGATACTCACCGAGGCGACGGGCCGCCCGGCGCCCTTCGTGCCGGTCACCCCGGAGCAGTGGAAGGCATCCGTCTCCGCCCACATTCCGGAGGCCTTCGCCGACGCCCTGCTCTCCTACTGGGCCTCGCACGACGGCCGCCCCGTGCCGCTGTCCGAGACCGTCCAGGAGCTGACCGGACACCCGGGGCGCACCTTCACCGAGTGGGCCACCGACCACGCGGAGGCCTTCCACCCGTAGACACCACCACCCACCTCCGCCCTCCCGACAACGACGCCGGCCCGGTGGCAGCACGGGCCGAAACCCTGGGCCGAGCACCGCGGGGCACGCGGCCGAAATACCTGGCCGCGCGGTGGGCCGCGGTGACATCCTGTCCCCGTGAACGGACCGGAGATCCAGATCAGTTTCGCCCCCGGCCTGCGGCTCTTCGTCTCGACGGAGCGGCGCGCGGGACGCACCCCCGTGACCACCGACGGCGCCTCGACGCTCGGCCATGTCGTGGAGTCGCTGGGCGTGCCGCTGACCGAGGCCGGCCGGATCCTGGTCGACGGACGCCCGGTGGGCGTGTCCCACATCCCGGCCGCAGGCGAGACGGTCGAGGTCGAGGACGTCGAGCGCCCGCAGGAGGTGCCCGGCGCCCCGCTCCGGTTCCTCCTCGACGTCCATCTGGGCACGCTCGCGCGGCGGTTGCGACTCCTCGGGGTCGACGCGGCGTACGAGAGCGAGGACATCGGCGACCCCGCGCTGGCGGCGCTCTCCGCACGGGAGCAGCGCGTGATGCTCTCCCGGGACCGGGGGCTGCTGCGCCGCAGGGAGCTGTGGGCGGGCGCCTATGTGTACAGCGACCAGCCCGACGACCAACTCCGTGACGTACTGGAGCGGTTCGCGCCGCCCCTGCGGCCCTGGACCCGCTGCACCGCCTGCAACGGGCCGCTGACCGACGCCGACAAGGACTCGGTGCGCGAGCGCCTGGAGCAGGGCACGGAGAAGACGTACGACGTCTTCGCCCGGTGCACGGAGTGCGAGCGGGTCTACTGGCGGGGCGCCCACCACGCCCACCTGGAGGCGATCGTCACCGACGCCCTGCGCGAGTTCGGCGGCGCGGCAACCCGCTGACCCGGGCCCCGGCCCAAGGGCCCGCCCGAGGCCCGGTACCGCCCGTCAGTCCAGGTCGCCCGTGCGCAGCCGCTCGACCTGGGCCGCGCTGAGCTCGACGGTCCGTCGCATATGGGCGATGAGCAGGGCGACTTCGGCGTCGCTGTACGCGTCGAACATGGTGCCCCAGGCGTCGTTGAGCCGCCGCCAGAAGGCGCCCAGCTCCGCCATCCGCTCCGGCACCACGGTGACCAGGACCCGCCGTCGGTCCTCGGAGTCCCGCTCGCGCGTGAGGTAGCCGGCCCGCTCCAGCCGGTCGACGAGCCGGGTCGCGGAGCCCGTGGTCAGCCCGGTGAGCTCGGCGATGCGGCCGGTGGTCACCGGGCCCGACTCCAGGGAGAGCAGGTTCAGGCACTGCACGTCGGTCGGGTGGAGCCGCAGATGGTCGGCGACGGCCTGGTTGAAGAGCGCGTAGGCGGCCATGTAGCGGCGGGACTCGTCGTACAGCTCGCTCATGAGACCGTCGCGCCGGCCGGAATTCTTCTGCGGCATGCAGAAAGTGTAAGGAGCAGGGGCCTGCGGGCCTACGGCTCCGGGTCCGTCAGGTAGCGCTGGACCGTCGGCCCCAGCCAGGCGACGACCTCGTCCGTGGACATCTCCACCGCGGGCGGCAGCCGCAGCACATAGCGGGTGAGCGCCATGCCGAGGATCTGCGAGGCGACCAGGGCGGCGCGGCGCGGAGCGTCCGCCGGGTCCGGGCAGACACCACGGGTGATCGGCCCGAGCTGCCCCGCGAAGATCTCCTGCATCCGCTCGACGCCCGCGGGGTTGGTGACCCCGACCCGCAGGAGCGCGGTCAGGACGTCGTCGCGCTCCCAGCGTTCGAGGAAGTGCGTGACCAGGACCGCGCCGATGTGCCGGGACGGCAGGGCGCCGAGCTCGGGCAGGTCCAGCTCGAAGTCGGACGCCGCGGTGAACAGCCCCTCCTTGCTGCCGTAGTAGCGCATCACCATCGACGGGTCGATTCCGGCGTCGCGGGCGATGGCCCGGATGGTGGCGCGGTCGTAGCCGTCGGACGCGAAGTGTTCGCGGGCGGCTTCGAGGATCGCGGCGCGCGTGGCGTCGGAGCGGCGGGCGGTCGTCATGCCAACAACTGTAGGCCAACGAGTGTTGACGCACCAGACCGAACGGCTCTACCGTTGCCAACAAGCGTTGACCAACACCCGTTGGCCAACGACCGTTGATGGCGCACGCACCCCAGCAGGAGGCTGCCATGAACCACCTCGACACGGACGTCCTCGTCGTAGGCGCGGGCCCCACCGGAATGCTCCTCGCCGGCGACCTCGCCGCCGCGGGCCTCCGCGTCACGCTCCTCGAACGCCGCCCCGCCGGCATCAGCAACATGACCCGGGCCTTCGCCGTGCACGCCCGCACCCTGGAGCAGCTCGACGCCCGCGGCCTCGCCGACGAACTCGTCGCGACCGGCACCCCCCTCAGCCGGCTACGGATCTTCGGCCGCCCCGCCCTCGACCTGTCCCGCCTGCCCTCCCGCTTCCCGTACCTCCTCGTCACCCCGCAGTACGAAGTCGAGCGCGTCCTCGAACGCCGCGCGCGGTCCACAGGTGTGGACGTCCGGTACGGCACGGAACTGCGCGGACTCGACCAGGACACCGACCGGGTCACCGCCGAGATCACCGGCCCTGACGGCACCCCCACCACCCTCCACGCCCACTATCTCGTCGGCACCGACGGCGTCCGCAGCGCCGTCCGGACCGCGCTCGGCCTGCCCTTCCCCGGCACGGCCGTGATCCGCTCCCTCGTCCTCGCCGACGTCCGCCTCGCCGAGGAGCCCGAAGACCTGCTCCGCGTCAACGGAGCGGACGACGCCTTCGCCTTCATCGCCCCCTTCGGCGACGGCTGGTACCGCGTCATGGGCTGGAACCGCGCCCGCCAGGTCCCGGACACCGAACCCGTCGACCTCGACGAGCTCCGCGAGATCACCCGTCTCGCCTTCGGCACGGACTACGGCATGCACGACGCCCGCTGGATCTCCCGCTTCCACAGCGACGAACGCCAGGCCCCCGCCTATCGCGTCGGCCGCGTCCTCCTCGCCGGCGACGCCGCCCACGTCCACTCCCCCGCCGGCGGCCAAGGCATGAACACCGGCCTCCAGGACGCCGCCAACCTCTCCTGGAAGCTCGCCGCCGTCCTCCACGGCGACGCCCCCGACCCCGACGCCCTGCTCGACAGCTACCAGGCCGAACGTCACCCCGTCGGCGCGGCGGTGCTCCGCAGCAGCGGCGCCATCATCCGCCTCGCCATGGCCCGCGGCCCCCTGCTGCGCACCGCCCGCACCCTCGCCGCACAGCTGCTCACCAAGGTGCCACCCGTCTCCGCCAAGGCGACGGGCATGATCAGCGGCATCGGCATCTCCTACGGCCGGGCCCACCGACGCGTCCCCGACCTGAGACTGCGCGAAGGCAGGCTCTACGAACTGCTGCGCGCGGGCGAGTTCGTCCTCATCGCCCCCGAAGGCACCACACCCGGACTCCCCGCCGCCCCCACCACACCGGCCCGCCTCGTCCGGGCCACCTGGGCCGACCCCACCCTCCGCACGACACTCCTGGTCCGCCCCGACAGCTACACGTACTGACCGTGCGTGCGGCACCGCCGGGCGCACGGACGCGGCTCGGACGCGCCTCGGGCGCGGCTCGGACGCGCCTCAGAAGACGTACGGATCACCCGTGGCCAGCACGAGAACGCGATGCCGGTCGTTCCGGGGATTCCCGTCGGCGGTCCCGTCCGTCCACATCGTGGAGATGTCGACGGTCACCTCGTCCGGAGACGCCGCCATCCGCAGGTCCAGCGCCAGTTCCTCCACCAGGCCCGCGGCCCGCAGCTCACCCGTACGGCAGACCACCACCCGGTCGCTCCCCCAGAGGCAGGACGGCGGCAGCTCCTGCCCACCCGCCATCGGCTCGGAGAACGCCAGCCTCACCGTCGCCTGGGACACGTCCGACGGCCCGTGGTTCTCGCTCACCAACCAGACCCCGATCCGCCCCTCCCACAAGGAGAGATGGCCATGATGGGCCAGATCGGCCTCCGCCCCCGCAGCACGGGCACCCACACCCGTCCCGACCACCACCACGGCCGCGAGAACCACACCGAGCAGACCTCTGCGCATCGCACTCATAGCCAGAAGATACCGACGAATCGGCACATAGTCTGACTATCCATCAGTCAGCGTGTCCCGTGGCACCCTGAGCCCATGCTCATCGCACGGTCCGCAGCCCTCTTCGCCGTCGCCGCTCTCTTCGAGATCGGAGGCGCCTGGCTGGTCTGGCAGGGCGTCCGCGAACACCGCGGCTGGATCTGGATCGGCGCCGGTGTCGCGGCCCTCGGCATCTACGGCTTCGTCGCCACCCTCCAGCCCGACGCCGAATTCGGCCGCATCCTCGCCGCCTACGGCGGTGTCTTCGTCGCCGGATCCATCGCCTGGGGCATGGTCGCCGACGGGTACCGCCCCGACCGCTGGGACATCACCGGAGCCCTGATCTGCCTGGCCGGCATGGCCGTGATCATGTACGCCCCCCGCGGCCGCTGATCCCCCGGACCTATCCTGACCGAGCGATCGACACAATCGACCACATGCGCGAGGAGCACGTCATGACCGCCGCCGGTACCCCCATCGCCGTCGTCACCGGAGCGAGCAGCGGCATCGGCGCCGCCACCGCCAGGCAACTCGCCGCCGCCGGATACCGCGTGGTCCTCACCGCCCGCCGCAAGGACCGCATCGAGGCCCTCGCCGCCGAACTCAACGAGGCCGGCCACCAGGCCACGTCGTACGCCCTCGACGTCACCGACCGCGAAGCCGTCCAGACCTTCGCGACCGCCTTCCGGACGATCTCCGTCCTCGTCAACAACGCCGGCGGTGCCCTCGGCGCCGACCCCGTCGCCACCGGCGACCCCGCCGACTGGCGCGAGATGTACGAGGTCAACGTCATCGGCACGCTCAACGTCACCCAGGCCCTGCTGCCCGCCCTCACCGCGAGCGGCGACGGCACGGTCGTGATCCTCTCCTCCACCGCCGGCCACACCACCTACGAAGGCGGCGGCGGGTACGTCGCCGCGAAGAACGGCGCCCGCGTCCTCGCCGAGACCCTCCGCCTGGAGATCGTCGGCACGCCCGTCCGGGTCATCGAGATCGCCCCCGGCATGGTCAAGACGGACGAGTTCGCCACCACCCGCTTCCGCGGCGACACCGAGAAGGCCGCCAAGGTCTACGCGGGCGTGGCCGAACCCCTCACCGCCGACGACGTGGCCGACACCATCACCTGGGCGTGCACCCGCCCTCCGCACGTCAACATCGACCTCCTCGTCGTCCGCCCCCGCGCCCAGGCCTCCAACACCAAGGTCCACCGCGAACTCTGAGCACCCGCCCGCCGCGAGGCGCGAGAACGCGAGGAAAGGGCCGGTGCGCGCAGCACCGGCCCCTTCCCTCCCCCGACCTCCGCCCACAGCCTCCGGACACGGACAACCGCCGACAGCCCCCGGAACGCTCCCGCGAAGAACGCGGGCCGTCAGCCCTTCACGCAGATGACCTGCTTCAGCTTGGCGACGACCTCGACCAGGTCCCGCTGCTGCTCCATGACCTTCTCGATCGGCTTGTACGCACCCGGGATCTCGTCCACGACACCGGAGTCCTTACGGCACTCCACGCCCCGCGTCTGCTCCTCCAGGTCCCGCGTCGAGAAGCGCTTCTTCGCCGCGCTCCGGCTCATCTTCCGGCCCGCGCCGTGCGAGGCGGAGTTGAAGGACGCCTCGTTGCCGAGCCCCTTCACGATGTACGAACCGGTGCCCATCGAGCCCGGGATGATCCCGAAGTCGCCGGAGCCGGCCCGGATCGCACCCTTACGGGTGACCAGCAGGTCCATGCCCTCGTACCGCTCCTCCGCCACGTAGTTGTGGTGGCAGGAGATGACCGGATCGAAGGTCACCTTCGCCTTGCGGAACTCCCGGCGGACGACCTCCTGGAAGAGCGCCATCATGATCGCGCGGTTGTACTTCGCGTACTCCTGCGCCCAGAAGAGATCGTTGCGGTAGGCCCCCATCTGCGGGGTGTCCGCGACGAAGACCGCCAGGTCACGGTCGACGAGACCCTGGTTGTGCGGCAGCTTCTGCGCCTCGCCGATGTGGTACTCGGCGAGCTCCTTGCCGATGTTCCGCGACCCGGAGTGCAGCATCAGCCAGACCGCACCCGACTCGTCCAGACAGAACTCGACGAAGTGGTTGCCCGATCCCAGCGTTCCCATCTGCTTCGTGGCCCGCTCATGACGGAACTTGACCGATTCCGCGATCCCGTCGAAGCGCGACCAGAAGTCGTCCCACCCCGCCGTCGGGAACTTGAACAGCCGCGCGGGGTCCACCTCGTCCCGGTGCATCCCGCGCCCCACCGGAATCGCCTGCTCGATCTTCGACCGCAGCCGCGACAGATCCCCCGGCAGGTCGTTCGCCGTCAGCGACGTCTTCACCGCCGACATGCCACAGCCGATGTCCACACCCACCGCCGCAGGACACACCGCCCCGCGCATCGCGATCACCGAGCCGACCGTCGCGCCCTTGCCGTAATGCACGTCCGGCATCACGGCCAGGCCCTTGATCCACGGGAGGGTGGCCACGTTGTGGAGCTGGCGCATCGCACCGTCGTCGATCATGGAAGGATCGGTCCACATCCGGATGGGCACCTTCGCACCCGGTACCTCTACATACGACATACTTCCTCAATTCCCCCAAAAAGCCTGATAACGCAAAAACCGGCTCCAAGGCCCGTACAGGTGACAACGGACCGGCATCAACGGCAGCGCGTGCGATAGACATTGTGTCCACCGACCGGTCTCCGGCGGCAAAGGGTTTTCGGGGAAGTCTTCGGGAGAAGGGAGCCTGGGAGCGTGCAGCGACAGGCGTACGTACCCGGACTGGCAGCGCTCGGCGCGGCCCTCGTCCTGGGGCTCACCGGATGCTCCGCCGGCAGCGGGTCCGGCACCGACAACGTCGACTCCAAGGCCGGCCCCGCCTCCGCCGCCGCTCCCCCCGGCCGCTACCGCACGCTCTTCGAGCCCTGCGGCGCCGTCCCCCAGAACACCCTCCGCGACCTGCTCCCCGGCGCCACCCAGCTCCCCGACGACGAGCGGGACGCGGCCTACCGCGGCAGCGCCGCCGTCACGTACGACACCGACCGCCGGGTCGGCTGCAGCTGGAAGTCCGACACACCCGACGCCATGCACCGGCTGCGGATCGACATCGAGCGGGTGGTGTCGTACGACCCGACCGTGAGCGACGACGACCGCGCGCAGGAGGTGTTCTCCCACAAGCAGATCGCGGCGAACCTCCCCCAGCCGCCCCCGAGCCCGACCGGGACCACCCCGAGCGGCTCGGCGAGCGGCTCGGCGACGGAGACGGGCACGGGCACCGCCACGGCGCCCGGCAGCCCGAGCGCCACGGCGAGCGGCGGCCCGAGCGGCCCGAGCGGAGCCACGACGCCCCCCGCCGCTCCCCCCGGGACGTCCACCGGAGGAGCGCCCAACGGCACCCCCTCCGGCACGCCCACCACCGGCCTGGAGCCCCGCGTCCTGGAGGGCCTCGGCCAGGTCGCGTTCCTCGACGACGCGCTCAGCGCGGGGGGAGCGAACGGCCGGCACCGCACCGTGAGCGTGGTGTTCCGCACATCCAACGTGATCGTGACGGTCGAGTACGTGGAGCAGACGACGGGTTCCGCGGACGCCCCCGACAGCCAGGAACTGCAGGAAAAGGCCCGGAACCTGGCCCGGCTGCTCGCCGAGCGCCTGGAGGAGTAGCGGTCCCGCAGTCGTTCGGACCCACTCCGTGACCGCTCCCGGACCACGTAACGTGTCGGCGTACTCCCTCCCGACCGCACCCGGAATCCGGACCGTACGACAAGCGACTGAAGGAACCATGCACCGATCAGCCCCGCGACTCACCCGCATACTCGCCTGCGCAGCCGTCCCGGTGATGCTCGTCGTCGCCGGCTGCTCCTCGGACTCCGACAGTGGTTCGGGCTCGCCGGACAAGGGCAAGGGTTCGGCGTCGTCGGCGCCGAGCGCCGCGCAGTCGACGAAGTCGGTCGCGCCCGCGAAGTTCGCGAAGCTGCCCGACGTCTGCAAGTCGATCACCGAGAAGACCACCGCGAGCCTGGTGCCGAAGGCGAAGGCGAAGAACGGTACGGCGGCGGCGTCCAGCGACGTCGAGAGCCGGGGCGGCTGCTCGTGGAACGGTCTGGACGACAAGGGCGTCAAGGGCTCGCAGTACCGCTGGCTCGACGTCTCCTTCTACCGCTACGCGTCGGACGCCTCCCTCGGCAGCGGCGAGGAGCGTGCCCAGGACAACTTCGCCAAGGAGCTGGCCAAGCTCCAGGCGACCGCGGGCGCGAAGAAGATCCGTACCGCGGACGCGTCGGGCATCGGCGACCAGTCGAAGACCGTGGCGTACGAGCTGAAGAAGACGGACGAGGACTTCAAGTACGTCTCGGTCGTCGCCCGCACGGGCAACGTGCTGGTGCTGCTCACGTACAACGGCGCCGGCTACGCGGGCGCGGACGCGCCCTCGGACAAGACGGTGATGGACGGCGCGGTGAAGGCCTCCAAGGAGGCGGTCGCGGCGGTCGCCGCGGCCAACAAGTAGACCGACCCAGTAGGACCGAACGCGTAGGCCAGGAGCCGACGGGCGTCGCGTACACCCGTATTTGCACGTGTTTTCGAGGAGCCTGTCCCTCCCCCGGGGGCCGGGCTCCTCGCGCATGTGCCACGCTGTGCCCGCGAGATGTGGATTGACGGGAGGGGATCGCGGGTGGCCGCGGTGCAGCTGACACGCACGCACAAGGTGCTGATCGGTGTGGTGATCGCCGGTGCGGTGATCATCGCCGGTATCGGTTTCGCGGGTTCGTACGCAGCTGTGCGCGAGCTCGCCGTGGAGAAGGGCTTCGGCGACTTCTCGTACTTCTTCCCGATCGGCATCGACGCGGGCATCTGTGTGCTCCTCGCACTCGACCTGCTGCTGACCTGGATCCGGATCCCCTTCCCGCTGCTGCGTCAGACCGCATGGGTGCTGACGGCGGCGACGATCGCCTTCAACGGCGCGGCCGCGTGGCCGGACCCGCTGGGCGTCGGCATGCACGCGGTGATCCCGGTGCTGTTCGTGGTCGCGGTGGAGGCCGCACGTCACGCGGTGGGCCGAATAGCCGACATCACCGCCGACAAGCACATGGAGGGCGTACGGCTGACGCGTTGGCTGCTGTCGCCGATTCCGACCTTCCGGCTGTGGCGGCGGATGAAGCTGTGGGAGCTGCGCTCGTACGAGCAGGTGATCAAGCTGGAGCAGGACCGGCTGATCTACCAGGCGCGGCTGCAGGCGCGGTTCGGCCGGGCGTGGCGCCGGAAGGCGCCGGTGGAGGCCCTGATGCCGCTACGGCTCGCGAAGTACGGTGTGCCGCTGTCGGAGACGGCCGCGGCCGGGCTCGCGGCAGCCGGTGTGGAGCCGGCTCTGCTGCCGCCGCAGCCGGTGGTCGCGCAGGCCGAGCCGCTGGCGGTGCCGGCGCAGACGGCGCCGCAGCTTCCGCAGGGCCAGGCCGGGTACCAGGTCCAGCAGCGGCACCAGCCGGGTCCGCGGCAGGAGCAGCACGAGCAGCTCGCCCCTCAGGAGCAGCTCGATCCTCAGGAGCTTCAGGAACCGAACCACGACAGCCCGTGGTTCCAGGCCCAGCAGCTGCCGCCGGAGGCGTACGAAGGGGCTTACGCTCCTCAGTTCGTCGAAGGCCTGGAGCCGACGCCGGTGGCGGTGCCCTACGGCCCCGACGAGCTCCCGATCCCCGACCCGCGCCAGGAGCAGGGCCCGGAGCAGTTCCAGGAGTACCCGGAGTACGTGGACCAGGATCCGCCCGTGGAGGAGTTCACGGAGGTGGCGTACAAGGCCCTGCTGACGTACTACGGGGACAACCAGCTCCCGCCGAGCGTCGAGCAGCTCGACATACTGCTGAGCGACCGGTACGGCGTCCAACACCCGCGCAGCGCTGCGCTGCTCCGGCAGTTGATGCCCGGGCTCAGGCAGCGCATGGAGCAGGAGCTCGCGGAGAACCACATCGCCTGACCCGGCGATCGGCCGCGATCGGCCACTGCCGCGTCGCTCAGGCCTTCGCCCGCTTCTTCGCGCCCTCGCCCCACACGGCGAGGACGAGACCGGCGAGCGCCAGGACGACGTATCCGGCGGTGGGGATCTCCCACCACTTCTGGAGCAGGCCCCAGGCCTTGTCCCCGAAGATCTGGCCGCCGGCGCCGAGTACGCCCTGGACGAGGGTGATCCATCCGATGACTGCGATGACTTCGTTCTTCATGTGTCCACGGTCCCGTGCGCGGCGCCACGTTTCGTCGTGCGCACGTCGGAACCCGGTCTACTCCGAAGGTCGCAGAAGACACGGAAGCAGGCAGACGGACGCGGAAGGGCCGCCACCGGAATCCCGGTGGCGGCCCTGTCCGTACGAGTACCCGGTTACGCGCCGAGCAGCTTGCGTACGCGCCCGGCGCCGACCGCGAGGAGCAGCGTGGGCAGGCGGGGCCCGGTCTCGCGGCTGACGAGGAGCTTGTAGAGCAGGGCGAAGAAGGAGCGCTGGGCGACCTTCAGCTCGGGCGTCGGCTTGGCCTCGGGGTCCAGTCCGGCCATGACCTTCGGGACGCCGTAGACGAGCGTGGTGAGGCCGTCCAGGGACCAGTGCGTGTCCAGGCCCTCCAGGAGGAGGCGCAGGGACTCGCGGCCCTCGTCGTCGAGCGAGCCGAGCAGCTCGGTGTCGGGCTCGTCGCGGACGATGGTGCGCTGGTCGGCCGGGACCTGCGTGGTGATCCAGTTCTCGGCGCGGTCCAGGCGGGGCCGGACCTCGTCGAGGGAGGTCACCGGTTGCTCCGGGTCCAGCTCGGTGAGGATCCGCAGGGTCTGCTCGTCGTGACCGGCCGTGATGTCCATGACCGAGGCGAGCGTCCGGTACGGCAGCGGGCGCGGGGTGCGCGGCAGCTCACCGGCGGCCGTGCGGGCGGCCCGGGCGTGCGCGGCGGCGTCCGCCGGCAGGACGGTGCCGTCGGCGACCTTGGCCTCCAGCTTGTCCCACTCGTCGTAGAGCCGCTGGATCTCCTGGTCGAAGGCGATCTTGAAGGACTGGTTGGGCTTGCGGCGGGCGTAGAGCCAGCGCAGCAGCGGCGCCTCCATGATCTTCAGCGCGTCCGCCGGGGTGGGCACGCCGCCCTTCGAGGAGGACATCTTGGCCATGCCGCTGATGCCGACGAAGGCGTACATGGGGCCGATCGGCTGGACGCCGTCGAAGATCTCGCGGACGATCTGGCCGCCGACGACGAACGACGAGCCGGGGGACGAGTGGTCCACACCCGACGGCTCGAAGATGACGCCCTCGAACGCCCAGCGCATCGGCCAGTCGACCTTCCAGACCAGCTTGCCGCGGTTGAACTCGCTGAGCTTCACGGTCTCGCCGAAGCCGCACGCCGTGCAGGTGTAGGCGAGCTCGGTGGTCTCGTCGTCGTACGAGGTGACGGCCGTCAGGTCCTTCTCGCACCGGCCGCAGTACGGCTTGTACGGGTAGTACCCGCCGGTGCCGCCGGAGCCGTCGTCCTCGTTCGCCGCGCCGGAGCCCTCCTCGGCCTCCAGCTCCGCGGCGTCGACCGGCTTCTGCGACTGCTTCTTCGGCGCCTTCTTCGTCCGGTACTGGTCGAGGATGGCGTCGATGTCACCGCGGTGCTTCATGGCGTGCAGGATCTGCTCGCGGTACGTGCCCGCCGTGTACTGCTCGGTCTGGCTGATCGGGTCGTACTCGACGCCCAGCTCCTCGAGCGCCTCGACCATGGCGGCCTTGAAGTGCTCGGCCCAGTTCGGGTGCGGGGAGCCGGCCGGGGCGGGGACGGAGGTCAGCGGCTTGCCGATGTGCTCGCCCCAGGAGTCGTCGATGCCCTCGACGCCGTTCGGCACCTTGCGGTACCGGTCGTAGTCGTCCCAGGAGATCAGGTGGCGGACCTCGTGCCCGCGCCGCCGGATCTCGTCGGCGACCAGGTGCGGGGTCATGACCTCGCGAAGGTTGCCCAGGTGGATGGGGCCGGAGGGGGAGAGTCCGGAGGCGACGACGACCGGTTTGCCAGGCGCACGTCGCTCCGACTCGGCGATGACCTCGTCCGCGAAACGGGAGACCCAGTCGGTCTCTGTGCTGCTCTGAGCCACGGTCGGTACGTCCTTCTTCCTGGATGGTCTCTGTCGTTCAGGGTTGATCAGGCTGGATGCACGCGAAAGCCTTGCGGCCTTACGCCAGCCATTCTCCCAGACGGAACGGCCCGCCCCGAGGTTGTCCACAGGCCGAGGTTGTCCACAGGTGGAGAAAACACGTTGCCCGCCCATGGGACACTTGACAAGCGCAATAGCCCACCACAGAACACCGACAGGAACGGAAGCTCATGGCCTCGGTCCCTTCCCTCGCTTCGACCGTGCAGCAGCGTCTCGCGGAAGGTCTCTCGGCAGCTCTGCCGGAGGCCGGTTCCGCCGACCCGCTGCTGCGACGAAGCGACCGGGCCGACTTCCAGGCCAACGGCATCCTGGCGCTCGCCAAGCAGCTCAAGGGCAATCCGCGTGAGCTGGCGACGAAGGTCGTCGACGGAATCCCGGCGAACGACGTGCTGAAGGAGATCGAGGTCTCCGGCCCCGGCTTCCTGAACATCACGGTCACGGACGCGGCGATCGTCAGGACCCTCGCCGCGCGCGCCGCCGACGACCGCCTCGGCGTGCCGTTCGCGCAGGACGCGGGCACGACGGTGATCGACTACGCCCAGCCGAACGTGGCCAAGGAGATGCACGTCGGCCACCTCCGCTCCGCCGTGATCGGTGCGGCGATGGTCGAGATCCTGGAGTTCACGGGCGAGAAGGTGGTCCGTCGCCACCACATCGGCGACTGGGGCACCCAGTTCGGCATGCTCATCCAGTACCTGATGGAGCACCCGCACGAGCTGGACCACAAGTCCGAGGACGAGGTCTCCGGTGAGGAGGCCATGTCCAACCTCAACCGGCTCTACAAGGCCTCGCGCGCGCTGTTCGACTCCGACGAGGAGTTCAAGACCCGGGCGCGGGCACGGGTGGTGGAGCTCCAGGCGGGCGACGAGCAGACCCGTGCCATGTGGCAGCGGTTCGTCGACGAGTCGAAGATCTACTTCTACTCGGTCTTCGACAAGCTCGACATGGACATCCACGACCCGGACGTGGTCGGCGAGTCGGGCTACAACGACATGCTGGTGGAGACCTGCCGCATCCTGGAGGAGTCCGGTGTCGCGGTCCGCTCCAACGGTGCGCTGTGCGTCTTCTTCGACGACATCAAGGGCCCCGACGGCAACCCGACGCCGCTGATCGTCCAGAAGTCCGACGGCGGCTTCGGCTACGCGGCGACGGACCTGTCGGCGATCCGTGACCGGGTGCAGAACCTGAAGGCGACGACCCTGCTGTACGTGGTCGACGCCCGGCAGTCCCTGCACTTCAAGATGGTCTTCGAGACCGCCCGCCGGGCCGGCTGGCTGAACGAGGACGTGAAGGCAGTCCAGCTGGCCTTCGGCACGGTGCTCGGCAAGGACGGCAAGCCGTTCAAGACCCGTGAGGGCGAGACGGTCCGGCTGGTGGACCTGCTGGACGAGGCGATCGACCGGGCCGCGTCCGTGGTCCGCGAGAAGGCGCGCGACCTGACCGAGGACGAGATCGCCGAGCGGGGTGCCCAGGTGGGCATCGGCGCGGTGAAGTACGCGGACCTGTCGACGTCGGCGGCGCGGGACTACAAGTTCGACCTGGACCAGATGGTGTCGCTCAACGGCGACACCTCGGTGTACCTCCAGTACGCGTACGCGCGTATCAAGTCGATCTTCGGCAAGGCGGGCGACCGCACCCCGGTCGCCCACCCCGAGCTGGAGCTGGCCCCGGCGGAGCGCGCGCTCGGCCTGCACCTGGACCAGTTCGGCGAGACGGTGGCCGAGGCCGCCGCCGACTACGCCCCGCACAAGCTGGCCGCGTACCTGTACCAGCTGGCCTCGCTGTACACGACGTTCTACGACCAGTGCCCGGTCATCAAGCCCGAGCCGCCGCAGGAGGTCGCGGAGAACCGCCTGTTCATCTGCGACCTGACGGCCCGCACGCTCCACCAGGGCATGGCGCTCCTCGGCATCCGGACGCCCGAGCGCCTCTGATCCTCCCGAGCGCCCCTGATCCGTACGGATCAGAACGGACCGTGGAAGGCCCCGGCACGGGCGACCGTGCCGGGGCCTTTCCGTACGCCGCAACTGAACCCGTCGCGGAATGAAGCTTCAGCGGATCGGGTGGGACGTCCGCCCCGACACCTCGTCGATCTCGACGTGGGCCTTCTGGAGCAGTTGAGAGGCGAGATCCATGAGCGCGCGGGCGCCCGCGATCTCCTCGCCGACCCGCAACTGCTCCGGGTCGGACGGATGCCGGTGGGCGTTGCCCTGGGCGCGGAACTCGGTGCCGTCACCCAACCGCACCATGGCGGCCGCCCTCGTCCGGTCGCCGTCCTCCTCGAACTCCATCTCGACGTGCCATCCCACGAGCGTGTGCATCATGAGGACCACCTCCTGAGGTACTTCCAGGGTGCGCCGCCCGGCCCTCCCTTACCAATCGGTGCGTACCTGACGAATAAGTCGGTACTTGTGGCACCAACCACGCCGGAGAAGGATCGAAAGGGAGCCGGAGAACGGCTCGAACCTCCATTTCCGAGCCCAGGAGCAGACCCATGCCCAAAAGACCTTTCGCCCCCTCCCCCACTCCCACCCCGGTCTCCGTCCTCGGCCTGGGAATGATGGGCTCCGCCCTAGCCGCGGCCTTCCTGCGGGCCGGCCACCCGGTCACCGTCTGGAACCGTTCGCCGGCCAGGACCGGCCCCCTGGTCGCCCAGGGCGCGCACCCGACCGCCACGACCGCGGACGCGGTCGCGGCGAGTCCACTCGTGATCCTGTGCCTGCTGACGAACGACAACGTCGACGAGATCCTTACCTCCCTCGGCGACTCCGTGGCCGGAAAGACCCTGGTCAACCTCACCAACGGGACGCCGGAGCAGGCCCGCGCCCTCTCCGCCCGCGCCACGGGCCTCGGTGCCCGGTACGTCGACGGCGGCATCATGGCCGTCCCGCAGATGATCGCGAGCCCGGCGGCGTACGTCTTCTACAGCGGTGACGAGGAGGCGTACGAGACCCACCGCACGACCCTGGCCGTGCTCGGCGGCACCAGGTGGACGGGCGCCGACCCGGGCCTCGCGGCGCTGTACGACCTCGGTCTGCTCACGGGCATGTACGGGATGTTCGCGGGTGTCCTGCAGGCGCTGGCCCTGGTCCGTACGGAGAAGGTCGGCGCCGAGGAGTACGCCGAGCTGCTGGTCCCGTGGATCACGGCGATGCTCGGCATCGTGCCCGAGATCGCCCGGGACATCGACTCCGGGAACCACCTCACGGACGTCTCCAGCCTCGCCGTGAACCAGGCGGCGTTCCCGAACTTCATGGCGACGTTCGAGGCGCAGGGCGTCAGCACGGAGCTGTTCGAGCCGCTCCAGGCGCTCCTGGACCGGTCGGTCGAGGAGGGTTACGCGCAGGACGGCATGTCACGCCTGGTGGAGCTGCTGACGCGATGACCGACGGGGTCGGAACCACCGTGCAGCGGCTCCGACCCCGTGGAAGATTGTCTCGGGGCGGTCAGACCCCACGCCCGAGCTTCTGGGCGACCTCGGTGGCCCAGTAGGTGAGGATCATCTGCGCGCCCGCGCGCCGGATCCCGGTCAGCGTCTCGAGGATGGCCTTGTCGCGGTCGATCCAGCCCTTCTCGGCGGCGGCTTCGACCATCGCGTACTCGCCACTGATCTGGTACGCGGCGACCGGCACGTCCACGGCGTCGGCGACCTTCGCGAGCACGTCCAGGTAGGGACCGGCGGGCTTCACCATGACCATGTCGGCGCCCTCCTCCAGGTCGAGCGCGAGCTCCCGCAGCGACTCACGGACGTTGGCCGGGTCCTGCTGGTAGGTCTTGCGGTCGCCCTGCAGAGACGATCCGACGGCCTCACGGAAGGGGCCGTAGAAGGCGGAGGAGTACTTCGCGGTGTACGCGAGGATCGACACGTCCTCCTTGCCGATGGTGTCCAGCGCGTCGCGGACCACTCCGACCTGACCGTCCATCATCCCGGACGGCCCGACGACGTGGACGCCGGCGTCGGCCTGGACCTGGGCCATCTCGGCGTAACGTTCCAGCGTCGCGTCGTTGTCGACGCGCCCGTTCTCGTCCAGGACACCGCAGTGCCCGTGGTCGGTGTACTCGTCCAGGCACAGGTCCGACATGATGACGAGGTCGTCGCCGACCTCCGCCTTCACGTCCCTGATCGCGACCTGCAGGATCCCGTCCGGATCGGTCCCCGCCGTACCGGCGCCGTCCTTCTTCTCGTCCTCCGGCACGCCGAAGAGCATGATCCCGGAGACCCCGGCCTCCAGCGCCTCCACAGCGGCCTTGCGCAGCGTGTCCCGCGAGTGCTGCACCACGCCGGGCATCGCGAGGATCGGCCGGGGCTCCGCGATGCCCTCGCGCACGAAGGCGGGAAGGATCAGATCGGCCGGGCTCAGCCGCGTCTCGGCCACCATCCGCCGCATGGCAGGAGTCGTCCGCAGCCGCCGCGGCCGCGCCCCGGGAAAGGTTCCGTACGAGTTCATGCCCCGAGGCTACGCCCGCAAGCACCATGCCCTTGCCGACGAGCTGTGGGCATACGTTCCAAGGCCCCGAAACGCACCGGGGTGCGGGACCCGGCAAGGTCCCGCACCCCAAGTCACTTCAGCGTCACGTGGTCCGACGCCTCCGCGCACCCGGTCGCCGCTCCGACGGTCGCGTCACCGGATCCCCCGCCTCCAGCGCCGCCGCCCGCCGCCGCAGACCGAAGTCCGCCAGCGCCTCCGCGAGCTTGTGCACCGACGGCTCCGGCGACAGGACGTCGACCCGCAGCCCGTGCTCCTCCGCCGTCTTCGCGGTGGCCGGACCGATACAGGCGATGACCGTCACGTTGTGCGGCTTCCCCGCGATACCCACCAGGTTCCGCACGGTGGACGACGACGTGAAGAGCACGGCGTCGAAGCCGCCGCCCTTGATCGCCTCGCGCGTGTCCGCCGGCGGCGGCGACGCCCGCACCGTCCGGTAGGCGGTGACGTCGTCGACCTCCCACCCGAGCTCGATGAGCCCCGCGACCAGCGTCTCCGTCGCGATGTCGGCCCGCGGCAGGAACACCCGGTCGATCGGATCGAAAACGGGATCGTAGGGCGGCCAGTCCTCGAGAAGACCGGCAGCCGACTGCTCACCGCTCGGCACCAGGTCCGGCTTCACACCGAAGTCCACGAGCGCCGCGGCCGTCTGCTCGCCCACCGCCGCGACCTTGATCCCGGCGAAGGCCCGCGCGTCGAGCCCGTACTCCTCGAACTTCTCCCGCACCGCCTTCACGGCGTTCACGCTGGTGAAGGCGATCCACTCGTACCGCCCGGTCACCAGACCCTTGACCGCACGCTCCATCTGCTGCGGCGTCCGAGGCGGCTCGACGGCGATCGTCGGCACCTCGTGCGGCACCGCACCGTACGAACGCAGCTGGTCGGAGAGCGACGCGGCCTGCTCCTTCGTGCGCGGCACGAGCACCCGCCAGCCGAAGAGCGGCTTGGACTCGAACCACGCCAGCTGGTCCCGCTGCGCCGGGGCGCTGCGCTCGCCGACCACGGCTATGACCGGCCGGTGGCCCTCGGGCGAGGGGAGCACCTTGCCCTGCTTGAAGACCTGGGCGATGGTCCCGAGCGTCGCGGTCCAGGTCCGCTGCCGGGTCGTCGTGCCGCCGATGGTCACGGTGAGCGGGGTGTCCGGCTTACGGCCAGCCGCCACCAGTTCACCGGCCGCCGCCGCCACCGCGTCCAGGGAGGTGGACACGACGACGGTGCCGTCCGAGGCACCGACCTCGGTCCAGCAACGGTCGTCCGCGGTACGGGCGTCCACGAACCGCACGTCGGTGCCCTGCGCGTCGCGCAGCGGGACACCGGCGTACGCGGGGACGCCCACGGCCGTGGCGACACCGGGCACGACCTCGAAGGGGATGCCCTCGGCGGCGCAGGCGAGCATCTCCTGACCTGCGTTTCCGTCGAGGCCGGGGTCGCCGGTCACCGCACGGACGACCCGCTTGCCGCCCCGTGCGGCCTCCATGACAAGATTGGTCGCATCCCTCAACACGGGGACACCGGCGGTTGTTGACGCCTCGTCAACAACCGTCAGCTCAGGCGTGCTCACCCCCGCGCGCGCATGGCACCGGACTACTTCGAGCACCTCGGGCTCGGCGATCAGGACGTCCGCGCCGGCGAGGGCTTCGACTGCCCGGAGCGTCAGCAGTCCGGGGTCGCCGGGTCCGGCTCCGAGGAAAGTGACGCTCCCGTGTCCGAAGACGGCCGCGGGCGCGGGGCTGGTGGTCGGGCTGGTGGGGCTCAAAGTGCTCGCTCCCCCATAAGACCGGCCGCACCCTTGGCGAGCATCTCGTCCGCGAGTTCGCGTCCGAGCGCCATCGCCTCGTCGTGCGACGCGGGTACGGGACCGGTGGTGGACAGCTGCACCAGCGTCGAGCCGTCGGTGGTGCCGACGACGCCACGCAGGCGCATTTCGGTGACAATCTGCCCGCGGCCGGAATCCTCGGCCAGCAGGTCGGCCAGCGCACCCACGGGTGCGGAGCAGCCGGCCTCCAGGGCGGCGAGCAGGGAGCGCTCGGCGGTCACGGCGGCCCGGGTGAGCGGGTCGTCGAGCACGGCGAGCGCGGCGACGAGGTCGGCGTCGGACGCCAGGCACTCGATCGCCAGTGCCCCCTGGCCGGGGGCGGGCAGGACGGAGTCGACCGACAGGTGGTCGAGCGACAGGGAGCCGGTGAGCTCCGCCGTCCCGCCGATGCGGTTGAGACCGGCCGCGGCGAGAACCACCGCGTCCAGCTCTCCGCTTCGTACGTATCCGACGCGGGTGTCGATGTTCCCGCGGATCGGCACGGTCTCGATGGTCAGCCCATGGCTGCGCGCGTACGCGTTGAGCTGAGCGGTCCTGCGCGGCGAACCGGTCCCGATCCGGGCGCCCGAGGGCAGCCGGTCGAGCGCGAGCCCCTCGCGGGTGACGAGGACGTCGCGCGGGTCCTCGCGCTCGGGGATGGCGGCCAGCACAAGCTCGGGGTGCTGCGCGGTCGGCAGGTCCTTCAGGGAGTGGACGGCGAAGTCCACCTCGCCGGCCAGGAGCGCGTCGCGCAGGGCGGCGACGAACACGCCCGTGCCGCCGATCTGCGCGAGGTGCTCACGGGAGACGTCCCCGTACGTCGTGATCTCCACGAGCTCGACGGACCGGCCGGTCGCCCGCCGCACGGCGTCGGCCACCTGCCCGGACTGGGCCATGGCGAGCTTGCTGCGCCTGGTCCCGAGCCTCAGTGCCCTCTCGGTCATACTCGCCCTCGGTTCTTGACGTCGGCGTCATTCAGGTCGGCCCGTGAGACGGAGGCGACCGTCTCCGGGTCGAGGTCGAAGAGTGTCCGCAGCGCGTCGGCGTACCCGGCGCCGCCGGGCTCGCTGGCCAGCTGCTTGACCCGCACGGTCGGCGCGTGCAGGAGCTTGTCGACCACCCGGCGCACGGTCTGGGTGATCTCGGCGCGCTGCTTGTCGTCGAGGTCGGGCAGGCGCCCTTCCAGCCGGGCGACCTCGCCCGCGACGACGTCGGCGGCCATGGTCCGCAGCGCGACGACGGTCGGGGTGATGTGCGCGGCGCGCTGGGCGGCGCCGAAGGCGGCCACCTCGTCGGCGACGATGGAGCGGACCTGGTCGACGTCGGCGGCCATGGGCGCGTCGGCGGAGGCCTCGGCGAGCGACTCGATGTCGACGAGGCGGACGCCCGGCATGCGGTGGGCGGCGGCGTCGATGTCGCGGGGCATGGCGAGGTCGAGCAGGGCGAGCGGGGCCGCACGGCCCGCCATCGCGGCCTCGACGGCGTCGCCGGACAGGACGAGACCGGTGGCTCCGGTACAGGAGACGACGATGTCGGCACGTGTCAGTTCGTCGCCGACGGCAACCATCTCGACCGCCCGGGCGGCCACGCCCGTACCACCGGGCTCGGTCAGGATCTGGACCAGCCGGTCGGCGCGGGCGGCCGTACGGTTGGCGATCACGATCTCCGAGACGCCGACGCGCGCGAGGGTGGCGGCGGCGAGCGAGGACATGGAACCGGCGCCGATGACGAGCGCGCGCTTGCCCTTGGCCCAGGTGTCGACGTCCGCCCCGTCGGCGAGCTGCTGGAGCCCGAAGGTGACGAGCGACTGCCCGGCCCGGTCGATGCCGGTCTCGCTGTGGGCACGCTTGCCGACCCGCAGCGCCTGCTGGAACAGGTCGTTGAGGAGCCGGCCCGCGGTGTGCAGGTCCTGGCCGAGTGCGAGGGCGTCCTTGATCTGGCCGAGGATCTGACCCTCGCCGACGACCATGGAGTCGAGCCCGCAGGCCACCGAGAAGAGGTGGTGGACGGCCCGGTCCTCGTAGTGCACGTAGAGATAAGGGGTGAGCTCCTCGAGCCCGACGCCGCTGTGCTGGGCGAGGAGCGTGGACAGCTCGGCGACACCGGCGTGGAACTTGTCCACGTCGGCGTAGAGCTCGATGCGGTTGCAGGTGGCCAGGACCGCGCCCTCGGCGGCCGGTTCGGCGGCGAGGGTGTCCTGCAGCAGCTTGGCCTGGGTGTCCGAGGCGAGCGAGGCCCGCTCCAGGACGGAGACGGGTGCGCTGCGGTGGCTGAGGCCGACGACGAGGAGGCTCATGCCGGCATCACGGCGGGGACGTCCCCGTCGGGTCCCTTACGACCGGTGGACTTGGGCTGCGCCTGGCCGGCGGCACCGAGGGGCACGGGCGGCGCCGGCACGGCGGCGGCCTCGTTCTCGGCCTCCTCACCGGCCTTGCGCTGCTCGTGGAAGGCGAGGATCTGCAGCTCGATGGAGAGGTCGACCTTGCGCACGTCCACGCCGTCGGGCACGGAGAGCACGGTCGGGGCGAAGTTCAGGATGGAGGTGACCCCCGCGGCCACGAGCCGGTCGCAGACCTGCTGGGCGACGCCTGCCGGGGTCGCGATGACGCCGATGGAGACGCCGTCCTCCTCGATGATCTTCTCGAGGTCGTCGCTGTGCTGGACGGGGATCCCGGCGACCGGCTTGCCGGTCATGGCGGGGTCGGCGTCGATGAGCGCGGCGACCCGGAAGCCACGGGAGGCGAAGCCGCCGTAGCCGGCGAGCGCGGCGCCGAGGTTACCGATACCGACGATGACGACGGGCCAGTCCTGCGTCAGGCCGAGCTCACGGGAGATCTGGTAGACGAGGTACTCGACGTCGTAGCCGACGCCACGCGTCCCGTACGAGCCGAGGTAGCTGAAGTCCTTGCGCAGCTTCGCGGAGTTGACGCCCGCCGCCGCGGCGAGCTCCTCGGAGGAGACCGTGGGTACGGAGCGCTCCGACAGTGCGGTGAGCGCACGCAGATACAGCGGAAGCCGGGCGACGGTGGCCTCGGGAATTCCTCGGCTACGAGTCGCCGGTCGGTGAGTTCGGCCAGTTGCCACGGTGCTCCTGCGGGATGAGCGGGGCTGCAGGCGGCCGTGTGTCCCAAGACCGCCCCGTCGAATGCAGGCTATGTCTTTGTGAACGCGTGCACAAAGATGGTGTCCGTTTTGTCCGGCCAAAGTGACCGGGGTCACGCATCCGGTTCGCGTCAGGACGGAACCATGGAGCGCACCAGCCCGTTGAGAACCCGAAGGGGGCAAAACCGTACACACTCCTCGCGATCACGCCCCCGAAACCCAACAAAGCGTCCACGATGGTAGCCCTCTTCTCGTCAGCCACCCAGTTCACGCCGGAGCCGCCCGGCGTCGACACGCCAGAAGGTGTGCTGTTCGCCGTCGACCAGGACCACCGGAATCTGCTCCCAGTACGCCCGGTGGAGCTCCTCGTCCTGGGTGATGTCCTTCTCCTCCCAGCGCGCCCCGGTCTCCGCACAGACCGCTTCGATCACGGCCCGGGCGTCGTCACAGAGATGACAGCCCGGCTTCCCGATCAGCGTCACCGTCCGCGCGGCGGCGTCAGGAGCGGCGGGGGTGTTCTTCTTCGCTCGTCCAAACATGCCGTCCATTCTGCGCCGCGCCGACCGCTGCCCCCGGCCCGCGGAGCCGTACCCCCTGTATCCAGCTTGCCCCCAATGTCCGTTTAACAGGAGAGTCGCGGAGTGTTCACGCCTCGGCATCCCGACAGGTCGGGAAGTACCGAACAGACTGGCTATGCTCACGACATGGCCGCAATGGGATGGCTCACCCCCCGTAGGCGCTCCGCCACCGCGCGCAGCGTTCTGGCAGGCGAGGCCGCCGCAGAGGCGGCGCGCAAGACCTCGCAACAGCTCGAAGCGGAACGGGAGACCGCGGCGCGCGCCGAGGCCGTCTCCCCCGAGAAGCCCGCAGAGCCCGAGTTCCCCGTCGTGGGCGACTCCGAGGCCGCCGCCTTCTTCGACCTCGACAACACCGTGATGCAGGGCGCCGCGATCTTCCACTTCGGCCGCGGCCTGTACAAGCGGAAGTTCTTCCAGCGCCGCGAACTGGCCCGCTTCGCCTGGCAGCAGGCGTGGTTCCGGCTCGCCGGCGTCGAGGACCCCGAGCACATGCAGGACGCCCGCGACAGCGCCCTCTCCATCGTCAAGGGCCACCGCGTCTCCGAGCTGATGACCATCGGTGAGGAGATCTACGACGAATACATGGCCGACCGCATCTGGCCCGGCACACGCGCGCTCGCCCAGGCCCACCTCGACGCCGGCCAGAAGGTCTGGCTCGTCACCGCCGCGCCCGTCGAGACGGCCACGATCATCGCCCGCCGCCTCGGCCTGACCGGGGCGCTCGGCACGGTGGCCGAGTCCGTCGACGGCGTCTACACCGGCAAGCTCGTCGGCGAACCCCTGCACGGACCCGCCAAGGCCGAGGCCGTGCGCGCGCTGGCCGCCGCCGAGGGCCTGGACCTCAACCGCTGCGCGGCCTACAGCGACTCGCACAACGACATCCCGATGCTCTCGCTGGTCGGCCACCCGTACGCCATCAACCCGGACACCAAGCTGCGCAAGCACGCCAAAGCCCGTGAATGGCGGCTGCGCGACTACCGGACGGGCCGCAAGGCCGCCAAGGTCGGTATCCCGGCCGCGGCGGGCGTCGGCGCGCTCGCGGGCGGCACGGCCGCCGCGGTCGCCCTGCACCGCCGCCGCCGCTGACCCACGTCCCGGGGTCCCGGGTCCCGGCCCCGAGCCAAGCCCCGTCCCGGGACGGCGTGGCAGCAGGCTGCCGATACGTTTCGGCTGCGATCATCTGCGACAACCCGGGACCAACGCCCCTCACCCGTCCGTGGTCGAACACGACCGCACAGGTCGACTCAGGCGCATTCGCGGCTTCTTACCCCGCAGCGGGGCGGATCACTCCACGCCCTAGCACTTGAGCACAACAGAGCGTGCACGCAGTCACACTCGGAAGTAATTCGATCAACAACCGGTCACGAAGCGCGATCGATCCCGCCCACAAGCAGTAACAGATGCGACGGAATCGATGATTTGAGCAACTGGGTGTAGTGCTGCCTGTACGAAGCGTTATTCTCCTCAGACGCATAACGGAACCCACACGTCGCCACGACGAGTGAACGGTTTCGCACTGCACGTGATGGAAGCTCTGCCTCTGGGAGTCCCGTGTACCCACACGTCGGGGTTGACGCCTCGGGCCTGGCTACGCTGCGCGCAACGGTCCTCGACCAGTTGCGCGGCTTCGTCCCCACCGCGTACGCCGGCCCTGTCCCCGCCTTTGCCTTCGCCGCACCGGCACCCGCCGGTCCCTGCTATGCCCTCGCCGAAAGCGGAGCCGCTGTCGGCAGAAGGGGCAGCCGCGGCGGCACCGGAACCTCGACCGCCGCCCGCCGCCCCACCGCCGACAGCGACAGCGCGCGCATGATGGACCTCGTCGAACGCGCCCAGGCCGGTGAGGCCGAGGCCTTCGGCCGGCTGTACGACCAGTACAGCGACACCGTCTACCGCTACATCTACTACCGCGTCGGCGGAAAGGCGACGGCGGAGGACCTCACCAGCGAGACCTTCCTGCGCGCCCTGCGCCGGATCTCCACCTTCACCTGGCAGGGCCGCGACTTCGGCGCCTGGCTGGTGACCATCGCCCGCAACCTGGTCGCCGACCACTTCAAGTCCAGCCGCTTCCGGCTCGAGGTCACCACCGGCGAGATGCTCGACGCCAACGAGGTCGAGCGCAGCCCCGAGGACTCGGTCCTGGAGTCCCTCTCCAACGCGGCACTCCTCGACGCCGTCCGCCGGCTCAACCCCCAACAGCAGGAGTGCGTGACCCTGCGCTTCCTGCAGGGCCTCTCGGTCGCCGAGACGGCCCGGGTCATGGGCAAGAACGAGGGTGCGATCAAGACCCTCCAGTACCGGGCCGTGCGCACCCTGGCGCGCCTGCTCCCGGACGACGCCCGCTGACCGCTTCGCGCCCCCCACACGCGCCCCCCACCCACCGCGTCGCGCCCCCTCGCCCACCCCTCCCCCCATGTCCCCCGACCCCCGTCCAACTCACAGTCGGTGACGCCTCGATGACGCACTGGTCCGATCATCTTTCGCGCGTAACCCAAGTGCCGCGCCGCTCGTTGTGCGGGATGCAGGCTCCCTGTGGTCACGCCATGCCCACAGCCACTCACTCGTTCGTGTGGATGTGTTCAAGGCGTGCAACCTTCCGGACCCCCCGGGGAGTCGACCGTCATGACGAGAGGAGGTGCCGCCAGTGATCGCGAACGTATCGGCGCACCGGCGGGCGAACGCCTTCGCCCAGGCCTTGGATGATCGGACGCCCGAGGACGCGACGGCCGAGCAGCCCGAGGTGTCGGCCGAACCGGCCGAGCAAGGGCGGCTGTTGGCCCTGGCGACCGGTCTCGGCGAGCTGCCGAAGCCGGCGATGGACCCCGAGGTCAAGGTGGTGCAACGGGCCCAGCTCGTCGCCGCCATGGAAGCGATGCTCGCGGAGGGGAGCGCAGCCGCGGGCCCTACGGTGCCGGAGCAGCGGACATCGAGCGGGCGGGGTGCCCACCGGGCCTCCCCGCTCCGGAAATTGCGCCCCCGCTCCCGCTGGTCGAAGGGCATCGCCGCGGGCGGGCTCACGGTCGGTGTGGCCGCGGGCGCTTTCAGCGGTGTGGCCGCTGCGAGTTCCGACGCCCTCCCGGGTGACTCGCTCTACGGGCTGAAGCGCGGCATGGAAGACATCAAGCTCGGGATGGCCGACGACGAGGCCGACCGGGGCGGGATCTACCTGGACCAGGCGTCGACCCGGCTCAGCGAGGCCCGCAGACTCATGGAGCGCGGTCGCGCGGGCGACCTCGACCACGAGTCGCTCAGCGAGATCCGCCGCGTCCTCGGCGGCATGAAGCACGACGCCTCCGAGGGCCACCGGCTGCTGCGCCAGGCGTACGAACGGGACGGCGAGATCGGCCCGATGGCCCGGCTCAACTCCTTCGCCCAGGCCCACCGCTCCACCTGGATCGGCCTGCGCGACCGCCTGCCGGTCCAGCTCAGCGACGTCGGCAACGAGGTGAACGACGTCTTCGTCGCCATAGACGAAGAGGTCGAACCGCTCCAGGGCATGCTCCCGCGCACCCCGGAGAAGGGCGCCGTCGAAAGCGGCGGCGCCGAGACCCCGCAGGGCCCACCGCGTACGCACACCCAGCGCCCGCCGTCCTCCCCCGCCGCCCCCACCACGGGCGGCGAAGGCTCCACCAGGCCCCAGCCCTCGGGCAGCGGCCCGGGCACGGGCTCCCCGGAGAACGACGGCCTGCTCGGTGGAAACACCGGCGGACTCCTCGAGAACGCGCCGACGGGCACCCTCCCGACCCCCTCGGGAAGCCATCCGGCGCCCCCGATGCCGGACGTCACGCTGCCACCGCTGCTCCCGGGCCTGCTCCCCGGCCTCGGCATCGACAGCGAGGACGCCCGCTAGGACGAGTGTGGGGCGCCCCCTCCCAGGAGGGGGCGCCCCACACTCGTACGTACACACGGATCAGAAGAGCACCGGTCAGAAGAACACGGACCTCCGCTGTACCAGCAGCTTGTAGAGGGTGTGCTGGATCTGCTCGCGGACCTGGTCCGTCAGGTTGAACATCAGCATCGGGTCCTCCGCCGCCTCCGGCGGATAGCCGTCCGTCGGGATCGGCTCACCGAACTGGATCGTCCACTTCGTCGGCAGCGGCACCGCGCCCAGCGGCCCCAGCCACGGAAACGTGGGCGTGATCGGGAAGTACGGAATGCCCAGGACCCGCGCCAGCGTCTTCGCGTTGCCGAGCATCGGGTAGATCTCCTCCGCGCCCACGATCGAGCACGGCACGATCGGCACCCCGGCCCGCAGCGCCGTCGACACGAACCCGCCCCGGCCGAAGCGCTGGAGCTTGTACCGCTCGCTGAACGGCTTCCCGATGCCCTTGAAGCCCTCCGGCATCACACCGACGATCTCCCCGGCCAGCAGCAGCCGCTCCGCGTCCTCCGCGCACGCCAGCGTGTGCCCGGCCTTGCGGGCCAGCTCGTTGACGACCGGCAGCATGAAGACCAGGTCCGCCGCGAGCAGCCGCAGATGACGGCCCGCCGGATGGTTGTCGTGCACGGCGACCTGCATCATCAGGCCGTCCAGCGGCAGCGTCCCTGAGTGGTTCGCCACCACCAGCGCACCGCCCTCGGCCGGGATGTTCTCCACGCCCTTCACGTCCACCCGGAAGTACTTCTCCGCCAGTGGCCGCACGAGCGACATCAGGACCTGGTCGGTGAGCTCCTTGTCGTAACCGAACTCGTCGACCTCGTACTCACCCGTCACCCGCCGCCGCAGAAACGCGAGACCGCCGGCGAGCCGCCGCTCCCACCCCTCCCGGCGCCCCTCGGAGACCGGCGCCTGCCCCGCTCCGCCATCCTGCCCCGCTCCGCCATCCGGACCCGCCACGCCCTCCAGGCCGGCCACGGCCTCCAGGGGCTCCCCGGGCCCTGCGGCCCGAGGACCGTCCGAACCGTCCTCCGGCCCGTGCTGCCCCGGCAGAGCCCGCACGGCGGCGTCCCTGGCCGCCCTGCCGGGCCGCCGGCGCATCCGGGAACGGTCGTCGTCGAACGGAATGACCTTGGCGTCCGCCATCGTTACCTGGGCTCCTTCTGATCCAGCCGGGCAGCGACCCGGTCCACGGCCCCCGCGAGCTTCGTGGGCGGCAGCAGCCCCGGCCCACGGCTGCGGACGAAGTCCGCGAACGTCTCGGCCGTCGTGAACCGAGGGGTGAAACCGAGCGTCTCGCGCATCTGGACCGTGGAGACCACCCGGCCATGGGTGAGGAGCCGGATCTGCTCCGGCGAGAAGTCGCTCACCCCGACCGTCCGCAGCGCCGAACCCACCCACGTGACCGCGGGCAGCAGCACCGGCACCGTCGGCCGCCCCAGCCGTCGCGCGCACTGCGAGAGCAGCAGCACACCGTCCCCGGCCACGTTGAACGTGCCACTGTTCAGCGTCGCCCGGCGCGGCTCGCCCGACGCCAGGTGCAGCACGTCGACCACATCGTCCTCGTGGACGAACTGCAGCCTCGGGTCGTAGCCGAAGACGGTCGGCATCACCGGCAGCGACAGGTACTCGGCCAGCGGGGAGTCCACCCGCGGTCCCAGGATGTTCGCGAACCTCAGCACGCACACGGCCACGTCCGGCCTGCGCCGCGCGAAGCCCCGTACGTACCCCTCGACCTCGACCGCGTCCTTGGCGAAGCCACCGCTCGGCAGCGACTTCGGCGGGGTCGTCTCGGTGAACACGGCCGGGTCCCGGGGCGCGGAGCCGTAGACGCTCGTACTGGACTTGATCACCAGGCGCCCGATCCGCGGCGACTTCTGGCAGGCACCGAGCAGCTGCATGGTGCCGATGACGTTGGTCTCCTTGATGGACGAACGGCCCCCCGCGCCCAGCGCGATCCCCGTCACGTCCATGTGGACCACCGTGTCCACCTCGTGCTCCGCGAGCACCCTGGCGATCGCGGGCTGGCGGATGTCCGCCCGTACGAAGGCGGCCCCGCCGAGGTCGTGCGTCGGCGCGACCGCGTCCACGGCGACCACCCGGTCCACCTCGGGATCCCGCTGGAGACGCCGTACGAAACGGCCTCCGAGGTGCCGGGCCGCACCGGTGACGAGCACGACCTTGCCCAAGATCAGCGCCTTCCGTCGGTTCTCCGTCGGTACGGGCCCGGATTCTCCCGCGCGGGCCCTGTGCGCCACCGTAGCGCCTCGGTGTTGCGCCGTGATGACCGCCGTGGGCAACCGGGTGGAACCCGACAACAAATCCCCACCAAAAAGAGCGTGGCCCCTCACCGAAACCGGTGGGGGGCCACGCTCGACGCACAAACAGCCGTCGTTACAGCCGTCGCTTACTTCTTGTTGCGACGCTGAACGCGGGTGCGCTTGAGCAGCTTGCGGTGCTTCTTCTTGGCCATCCGCTTGCGCCGCTTCTTGATAACAGAGCCCACGACTACCCTCGCTCACTTCTTCTCACTCGGTGCGGGGCGTCTGGGCCCACACGACCTACGTCGGCCTAGCCTACCGGCCCGAGCGCCGAGCTTGTAATCCGAGGGGTTCGGGAGCTCCCGGCTAAGCCGTCTCCACCCCCACGAAGGACTCCCTGAGGTACTCGTGAACCGCCTGTTCCGGGACCCGGAAGGACCTGCCCACCCGAATCGCCGGCAGATGACCGCTGTGCACCAAGCGGTACACGGTCATCTTCGACACACGCATCACCGAGGCGACTTCCGCCACGGTAAGAAACTTGACCTCGTTGAGAGGCCTATCGCCAGCAGCCATGACCCACCTGTACCTTCCGCACACGACGCCCACCGGCTTCCCCTCCGGTGACCCTGCGTCGCTGTGCGCTCACGCTCCAGACTAGGGGCGTGTGGTACGAGTGGGGAAGAGGAGCAGCCATCGGCCGTTTACCGTGACAGACACGCTCGATTGAGTACATAGCGAGTGAGCGGCCGGTAGTGGTCGGAGCGCACCGCGTCGTCAAGCGGAACGGCCACGGAGACCTGCCCCTCGGCCTCCCCCACGAACAGCGCGGGATCGTCCGTATCGGCGAGCCCGATGGCCTCGATACCCAGCTGACCTGCCCCGCAGACCCATCCATGGTCTCCCACGACAAGTTCCGGAAGCGGCCAGCCGCCCTCCACGACCCCCTCCAGAGCGGCCCTAACCGGCAGCGGCGAGTGGGTGTGCGCCCCCGTCTCACGCCCCGTTCCCGACAGACCGGGTTCTCGCACCAACGCCACACCGCGCGCGTAGTCGAGGATGTATGTGCGTAGACCGAACCGGGTCGTTATGTCGACACATCTCCCCTGCGCGGGGGTGAGTACAAGACATCCCACCGCCGACAAAGCGTCTGCGAGTTCTCCGTAGAAGCCCAACAGACGGTGCGGATGACCGGTCCCGAACAGCACCGGAGCCCGCCGTCCCGCCGCCTCGCCGAGCCGCTCGGCGAACGCCTCCAGCGCGCTCAACGTCCGCTCCGGATCGATGACATCGGGCCCCGAGCGGTGCGTCGGATCCCCCGACACCCCGCACTTGTCCGCCATCAGCCGCAGCAAGTCTCCCTCGCCCCACCCCCATTCGGGGTCGAGCCCCAGCATCACCCGCGGATCCCGCGCGGCGAAGAGCCGATAGCTCCGCAGACTCTCCTCCCGCGAGGTCGCCACGGTCCCGGCCAACCCCGCCGCCAACAGATGCGCCCGCAGCGCCCCGGTACTCAGCACCTCTCGATGCTCCCGGAGCGGGGCGAACGACGGGCCAAAACCCTTGTGAGAGCCCACAGTCGGCGTAACCACCGGCCCGTCAGAGCTGGGCCTGTGGACTCGACCGACGAGATCGGTCTACGGGATCGGTCTACGGGATCGGTCTACGGGTTGGGTCTACGCCCTCCGCTACGGAAGCAGCCCCCGCAGCGGGAACGCCGCCCGCCGCGTCGCCAGCACCGCCTGGTCGAGCCGGTCGGCGGGGTCGTACCCCTCCTCCCACTCGCGCCAGCCCACCGGCCACCGCCCGTCCGTCATCCGCACCGGCCCCGGCTGCCGCGTCCGCGCGTACACCAGGTCCCGCCACGACGAAGGGATCATCGACTCCGGATCGATCTCCGCATGCCCGGCGATCCCCACCAGATGCGTCCACGACCGCGGTACGACGTCCACCACCGCGTACCCTCCGCCCCCCAGGGCGACCCACTTCCCGCCGTCCACGTGCGCGTGCGCCAGCTCATGGCAGGCCACCTGCACCGCCCGCTGGGCGTCCAGCGACACCGCCAGATGCGCCAGCGGATCCTCGAAGTGCGTGTCCGCCCCGTGCTGGGTCACCAGGACCTGCGGCCGGAAGTCCGCGATCAGCTCCGGCACGACGGCGTGGAAGGCCCGCAGCCACCCCGCGTCCCCGGTCCCCGCCGGCAGCGCCACGTTCACCGCGGACCCCTCGGCGGCCCCCGAAGCGCCCGTCTCCTCCGGCCACCCCGTCTGCGGGAACAGTGTCCGCGGGTGCTCGTGCAGCGAGATCGTCAGGACCCGCGGGTCCTCCCAGAACGCCGCCTGCACCCCGTCCCCGTGGTGCACGTCCACATCCACGTACGCCACCCGCTCCGCGCCCAGCTCCAACAGCCTGGCGATCGCCAGAGAGGCGTCGTTGTAGATGCAGAACCCCGACGCCGAACCCGGCATCGCGTGGTGCAGCCCGCCCGCGAAGTTCACCGCGTGCGCGGCCTCCCCGCGCCACACCGCCTCCGCCGCCCCGACCGACTGCCCCGCGATCAGCGCGGACGCCTCGTGCATCCCGGAGAACGCCGGATCGTCGACCGTACCGAGCCCGTACGCCTGGTCCGCGTGCCGAGGATCGGCCGACGCGGCCCGTACGGCCGCGACATAGTCCTCACGGTGCACGAGCCGCAGCGTCGAATCACCGGCCGGCTTCGCCGCCACCACGTCCACGGCACGGTCGAGCTCGTACGCCCGCACCAGCCCCATGGTCAGCGCGAGGCGCACCGGATCCATCGGGTGCTCGGACCCGAAGTCGTACTGCGTGACAGCTTCATCCCACATCAACAGTGCGCGGCCGCTCATGCCCGCCACCGTATCGGGCCTCCCGAGAACCGAACGACGTGGCATACACCACGGTCACCAGGACAAGCACCATCGGCACGAGCATCGCCCCCCGATAGCTCCAGGCGTCCCCGAGCGCCCCCACCAGCGGGGACCCGATCAGGAACCCCACGTAGTTGAAGACGTTCAACCGCGCGACCGCCGCGTCGCTCGCCCCGGGGAAGAGCCGCCCGGCCGCCGCGAACGTCTGCGGCACGATCACGCTCAGCCCCAGCCCGAGGACCGTGAACCCGGCCATCCCCACCCAGGCCCCGGGCGCCACCGCCACCACCGCGAACCCGACCGCCGCGAGGACCGCACCGCACCGCACGACCGTGGCAGCCCCCAGCCTGCGCACCCCGAAGTCCCCCACGGCCCGCCCGAGAAGCGTGGTCACCATGTACGCGTTGTACGGCACGGTCGCCAGCTCCTCCGAGCTGCCGAGCACGTCCTGGAGGTACTTGGCGCTCCAGTTCGAGACGGTGGAGTCCCCGATGTACGCGAACGTCATCACGAGACAGAGCGGCAGCAACAGCGTGAACGCGACCCCACTCTTCTCGCCCTTCCCCATGTCGACCGAGGCCGCAGGGGAATCCCCACCGCCCCCACCCACGTACCACCGGCTCGCCACGAGAGCCGCCGGCAACAGCACGGCCACGACGGGCAGATACGAGACGAACAGCGGAAGGTCCCAGTGCGCCCCGACCCACGCCAGCGAGGCCCCCGCGATCCCGCCCAGGCTGTACGCGGCATGGAAGCCGAGCATGATGCTCCGCCCGTACGCCCGCTGAAGGCTCACCCCGAGCATGTTCATGGACGCGTCGAGCGCACCGACCGCGAGCCCGAAGACCCCGAGGGCGAGGGCCGCCTGCCACAGCTCCGTCCCCGCCCCGACGGCCAGCAGGCCGAGGAGTACGAGCGGTTGAGACCACCGCAGTACGACACCCGGCCCCACACGCGCCACAACCTTCTCGGTGGCCACGCTGGACACACCGGCGAGGATCGGCACGGCCGCGAGGAAGACGGGCAGCAGCCCGTCGGAGATCCCGTACCGGTCCTGGATCGCGGGTATTCGGGTCACAAGGAGCGCGAACGTCACTCCCTGCACGAAGAAACTGACCGCCAGGGATCCCCGCCCACGCCGCAACCGCGCATCCGTCATGGCGGCACAGCGTAGGTCCCGTGTCTACCCATGGGTAGATGGATCACAGCCCCAATATCGCCGGAAGCTCGTCCATCCTGCCGAAGAACCCGGTGGCTCCGACGAGCTTCTCCTCGGGCGTCATCGCGGTGAACCCGTACACGTCCATCCCGGCGGCGACGGCCGCCTGGACCCCGAGCCGACTGTCCTCGACGACCACGCACCGCTCGGGCGCGATCCCCATACGGGCGGCTGCGTGCAGGAACAGGTCGGGCGCCGGCTTCCCCCGCCCGACGTCCTCGGCGCTGAAGATGTTCTCGTCCCTGAACCACGCGTCGAGCCCGGTCTTCCGATGCCCGACTCGAATCCGCTCGTGGGACCCGGAGGACGCGAGACAGTACGGAACCCCTGCGGCGACGAGCCGCTTCAGCACATCGGTCACCCCGTCGACCGGCTCCAACTCCCGCTCGAAGCCCTCGAACGTGCGCGCGTGCAGCGTCTCGTCGAAGTCCGCCGGCAACCGCTGCCCGGTCCGCTCCCCGATCAGATCGTGTACGCGGTGGATGGCGGCCCCCATGTAGTCACGCAGGGAGTCCTCGTAGGAGGTGGGGTGCCCGAGCTCGGTCAGGTAGCCGGCCAGGATGGTGTTGGCGAGAGGCTCACTGTCGACGAGCACACCGTCGTTGTCGAAGACGACCAGGTCATAGCGCATGGCCCCACGATAAGCGGCCCTGGAACGCAGAAAAGCCCCGCACCAGAAGGTGCGGGGCTTTCCCACAATGATTGTTCGGCGGCGTCCTACTCTCCCACAGGGTCCCCCC
>NZ_JBICYI010000023.1:0-82113 GCF_043200825.1 Streptomyces sp. NPDC048370
GTCCTTTTCCCCCTGAACTTGCCCCGTCGGCGTTCGGGGGCTGCTGTTCGCGGTTGGTCAGGCTGCGGTGTTGAGGGGGCGTCCGCCCCAGCGGACTTCCGAGGTGACCGGCTGGCTGACCGTCAGGGCGCCAGCCAGCCCCTCCACGGGTCAGCTCCGTGGGAGAAGGACGGCCCTGACCCGCAGGGTCTGCGGCACGGCGACTTCGCCCGCCGCGACGACCTGATCGAGAAGCTGGAGGCATACGTCATCAGGCACAACGAGACCGCCAAGCCCTACCGATGGACCTACGAAGGCACCCCGCTCAAGGCCACCTGATCAACACCCCTCCACGAACTTCCGCAGGGCAGCACTAGGTCGGGGTTTCTGTCCGTGTCTCCTGCCATGATGATCACGATGTGGGGCGTGGGGATCTTTCGGATCAGCAGTGGTCGGCGTTGGCGTCGTTGCTGCCTGCGGCCGGTGTGAGGCGCAGGCCCCCGGCCCCGGCGGCTGCTGTGGACGGCGTGCGGTGGCGGGTGCGGACCGGAGTCCCTTGGCGTGACCTGCCGCGTGAGTACGGGCCCTGGCAGACCGCGTGCGGCCTGTTCCGGCGCTGGCAGCGACAGGGGGTGTGGTGCCGTTTTCTGACGATGTTGCAGGCACGGCCGATGCAGCCGGTCCCTCCTGGTGTGCCTCCGTCGCCATGCTGGAGGCGGGCGGCTACGAGGTCGTCCGACGGGACACCAGCCGCCGTGAACACGAGGTGAGCGTCGAGACCACCATCGACCGGATTGCGGTCGACCTCGCCAATTGGCTGGCCGCCCGCGCTGACTAACACCTAATCGTCGTTATTGCTCCAGGGCCGCGGCGCACCCGACTCCCAGTGCTTCCCCGAGTGGCGGCGCGGCAGTGAGCAGAAGAAGCCGCCCTGCGGGAGCATGGTCCAGCTGTCCGGCCCAGGGTGCCGACAGGGAGGGAGCCGCTCTCCGTCCGGTCCCGTCGACATGGCGGCGAGTAGGTCGGCTGCGGTTTCCCTGGTGGCGTCGGGGCGCTGGCTGTGCTCCCTGATGGAGTGGGCGATCTGAGTGATGCGGCAGGGCCATGCCTCCATGCCTCCTCTCCAGTGGCTGTTGCAGGGGCACTGAAGCTCCCCCTCCGGAGGCTTGGGGCACGGGGTGGCTAGTTCCGCTATCGCGGCCCATCTCAACTGGGCGTCCATATACACATCCTCTTCCTGAATCGTGCTTCGAGACGAAGCGTCAGTAGAGTACGGCGGCCCGTCACTCCGCCGTGGACCGCACGTTCGGCATGGTCTGCCTGACGCCCGTCACCGGCGGCCAACTCCCGCCTCGCAGCCCTCGTCGCGGTGGGTGAACATCCCGTAGCCGACCTCGAGGGAGAGCGGGTGGCCGACCGGACGCTCCGCGCGGGCTTCCACGCAGCCCTAAGAAGCTGCCGAGCCGACCGGCTACGGGATGACCAACCTGCCCGGCACCACCCCGATCACCGACCCGGTCCGGTGCGCCAAGATATGCTGGCGCGTCGAGCACGACTACGCGAACGCAAACACGGCCTAGTGCTGCGACCGGGAAGGTTTGCCGGTTGTGTGGTCAGTGTCCTGTGACAGCGAGGGTTAAGCCCGTGTCACCGACGTTTGAGCGAGACCGGCGGCACTACCCTTGTAGCGAATCGAGGTCCAGGATCATGTCGAGCGACCGCACACCATCCGCCCCGGTGAAGGAGCCGGCAGAGTGGAAGCCGTTCTTCTGGTAGTAGCGGATGGCGCGTGGGTTGTCGGCGAGAACGCCGCCCCAGAGGATGATCCTCTTCCTGCCAAAGCGCCGTGCGACGTCCGTGACGAGCGGGAAGACCTGCGTTCCCACCCCCCTCCCCTGGTAGTCGTCAGCCAGGGTGGGGCCGAACCGGCAATCGGTCGGTGCAAGGTGGATGTCGGCCTCGCGATAGCGCGCTATGTCTTCAGGGTGGAGATCGAGGCTGAACTCGAGTAGGCCGACGATCCTGCGGGACGGCACTTCCTCAAGCACAAGCCTGAGCTTGTCGTAGCGCGCGATCGCGTCACACAGCTCCTGCGCGGTTGCGAGGTCGTATCCATCGAACGTGCTCAGCCGCCTCGATTCACGCGACAAGCCCGCGAGAAAATCTGCCAGACGGTCCGCGTCGGTGCGGACGAGAGGGCGGAATACCACGTCCGGAGCGTCATTCAGCGCCAGGCGGCGTGTCAGGATCAACGGATCGTCGGCAACCTGCGTCAGCGTAAGCACCCCGGCATCCCCCACTACTCAGGCAGGTCAGACTTCGCTGCACGAACCTACTGTTGATCAATCTTCGGCGGCAACCACATGAGGAATCGATGGCACCAGTCGGTCAGGCCGCGGTTGGGAGGGGTCTGCCGCCCCCTGCTCCGGACCTCCTGCTGGTCCCGCCGGGCGTTCTCGCGGGCCCTGCTCCGCGGCCTGCTGCCGGGCCCGTTTGTCTCGCGGGACTGCTGTGCCTTCATTGCAGGCAGGCAGGCAGGTGCAGGGCCCGCCGTGCCGACCGAGCTCGGGGCTGAGACGGTAACCGCCCAGATATCGATGGCGCGTCGTGTCGTTAACGCGGCCGGTTCACAGCCCCAGGTTGGGCCCTGTGGTCCACGGAGTCAGCGGCCTTTGGGGAAGTGCGGCGGTGCCCAGCCGGGGTACGTGGCGCCCCACACGGTTTCGATGTCGGTGGTGTTGAGGATGTCGATGTAGCCGCTGCGGCGGATGTCGTTGGAGGCGATCTTCCCGCCGCCGAGGTAGATCGCGACGTGCCCGGCTCGCTTTCCGGTGTCCCAGTACATCAAGGCTCCGGGTGGGGGAGTGCGGTCGCGGTCGTGGCGCATGGAGGCGGTCATCTGCCGGTAGTGGTCGATGGGCAGTGGGGGACATGGTGCCGCGGGACGAGATTTCAGCCCGAGCCGGCGAGCTGCTCGACGAGGACCTGGGGGTGACGCTCGCGATCGTCCAGGAACGTGTGGGCCTCTCCTATGCCGCGGCCGCGCGCGCTGCCGCGGCTGCGAGGAGAGCGGATCGCCGACCTGCTGCACGCCGAACCGGACCTGACCCCCGAGGACGCCGCTGCCCGCCTCGGCTACCCGACCGCGGTACAGCGCACGGCCCTCGCCAGCGCCGCCACCGAGCTGCGGGCACGACAGGTCCAGGGGTACCTGCAGCGCGTCGCCGACGTCCTGGTCGGCGCCGACCAGGCCGAACAGCAGGACGTTCGCGTGCAGCGCCTGGAGGCCGATGTGCTTGCCGCAGCTGTGCTGCTGAGCGGATCCGGGACCCCCGCCCTCGTGTGGACGAGCGCTACGGCTGGCGAACCGCCGTCAGCCGACGCCACCCGATCGGCAAGGAAACCGGCACCCCGCCCGAGGGCGATGGCATCCGTTACCTGAATGAGGACCAGCAGCCCGAGCCGGCCGAGCTGCTCGCCCCGCTCACCCACGCCCGGCGCGGCTCCAGGCAGCCCAAGACGATCCACCCGCCGGTGCTGTCCTGAACGGATGAACTGGCACCAGGGACGCCAAGGCCCCCTCAGCCACCAGCAGTTGCACCACTGTCAGCACCCGGTACACGTCCCCGGAGAGCGCACAAGTGGCTAGACCGACTACACCGCCGCGAACACGCCGAACCCGGCGTCTTGCGGTCGCGAAGAGCGTCTCTGTCGCGTGCGTGAGGACCAGGTGGGCCGCAGTGGGGATCGGCGCGTCGTGTGTACGGGCGGATCGGGGAGGGAGCGAACCGCACCGGTGCCCACCGCGATGTGCACCGGTGCGCCGTCGGCACCCGCACGGGGGCGGCGAGGGAGCGGGCCCGGACAATGAGGGGCGGCGGCTGCTCCTGAGAGAGCATGCCCTGGACCGCGCGGACGCGGGCGCGGCGAAGGTGCGCGTTCGACTGATAGAGCTCAGGCGGCCGCCAGCTCGGCACGGGTCCTGTGGATGAACTCGGTAACGGCGCGGTCGCTCTTCCACGGCGCCAGGGTGGTGAAGTCGCGGAGATAGCCGTGGGCCCTGGCCGAGGACACCGTACGGAGGACCTCGAGGGTTCGTGAGCCTGGCTGTGTACGCGACTTACGGGTCTGGCTCGCTTTCCGTGAAGGGACACGCTGGGTGACAGGTCTAGGGCGAGTCGGCCTTGGGGAAGTTGCCCGGAATTGGCCCGTACGGGGCGGCCCCAGCGGCACGGGCTGGGGCCGCCGACGTCCTCGGCGGGCACCAGCGTCGTATCGACGGCCGTGCTCACGGAATCTCCACCGCGGCCGTCTTCGAACGGGGCGAGGAGGCCAGCGTCCAGCGGGTGCGGTCGTAGCCCTCGGCGTCCTGCCACCCCGCCCAGAGCACGCAGACGAGATGGTTCCGAGCGGTCATCCCGCACCGCCGTGGGCGAGGGGAGAGCGAGCCGTCCCTCTATGCCGGCCACATTTGAAAGGTGTACTGCTCCGTTCCCTCACGGCCGTCCGACGGCGTGCTTGAGTCTGCCTCGGCGGCCATCTGGCTGGCTGCGTCTCGGCCGGAAAAAGAAATGCGTGACCTGTACGTCCCTTTCGGGATGGAGATGTCCCAGGCGCCCCGCGTCCGTTCCGAGATGACCAATAGACCGGTGGGAATTTCCATTGGCATTTCCTCATAGCCCTCGCAGTCGTCAAGGAGGGGCGGTTCTGCCGTCCAGGTTTCGATCACGAGTTCCACTTTGAATCGGGTCTGGGCGCAGACGACGCAGACTTCCAATCCGTTTCCCGCGGCTGCTCTGGCGCGCGCGGGTTTAATAAGCGCATCATCGCGAACGTCGAAATCTGCATCATACAGATCGAATCCTCCGTAATCAGGCATCACGAGGGTTCGGTAATTGCTCAGGCGCTGCGCCATCGCTTGCCTCCGACGGGACTGTGGACGGGTTGCCGTGGGCGGTCCGGGATATGCCGGCCCGGACCGCCATCAACAACGAGGAGATCCTAGCTGATCACAGTGATCGAACCCCAGCCGCCGGTTCCGACGATTGTCGATGGTCCGTTCACGGGGTTTCCATCGGCATCTCGGGCGCCGCTGTAGAAGAGGAGCTTCCCGTCACTGGTCGTGGCCCACAGATCCGGTAGGCCGTTGTTGTCGGCGTCGTCTCCGGAAGCGATGAGTGGACGACCGGCCGTGGTCCAGCCGGCGGTGCCGAATAGCGTGCGGTTGCCGAATGTGTTTGCCGCTCCTCGGTAGCGCCACAGTTTGCCGTCGGCGGTGTTACGGGCCAGGAGGTCGGCGGTCGTGTTGCCGTCGGTGTCGCCTGGTGCGGTCAACGTGTAGGTGCTCCAGCCGCTGCCGACCTTGGTGGCTGGTTTGACGCCCGGCCTCTTGGTGGGGTCGCCGGCATAGAGCCACAGGTTTCCGTTGTAGTTGGCGGCTAGGTCGGGGTAGGAGTCTCCGGTCAGGTCGCCCACCGATACGAGTTGGGCTGTGCTGGGGAGGATGCTGCCGAGCGCACCGTTGAGTCCGGTAGGGGAGCCGAGGGTGCCGTCGCCGCGGCCGGGGTAGATTCGGATTTCGCCCCCCACAAGAGCGACGACGTCCTCTTTTCCGTCCCCGGTCCAGTCGCCACGGTGGCTGATAGACGCTCCGCTCCAGCCGCCGGTTCCGATGGTGAGGCGGGTGCCGAAGGTTCCGTCGCCGCGACCCGGGTACATGTGCAGTTTTCCGGCGGAATCAACAGCGATCAGGTCTGCCTTGCCGTCACCGTTCATGTCGTTCGAGCGAGGCTGGGGGCTGGGATCTGGATTCCGCGGCGGGGGAAGCGAGGGGTCGCCGTCGACTGCCACGTAGAAAGCATCGTTATCGAGAACTCGGTTGAGGGTGTAGAACTGCGTGTTGAGTTCCCTACCGACCTTCTGATTGTCGTCTGCGTCTATCAGTCGAGCCGAGTATCGATTGTCTTTCTTTGAAGCCCCCTCGTAGGTGGAGGCGAAAGGGTATTCGTCACAGTTCAACTTTTTGCCGTCGTAGGGGCCCCACACGTCTACGCATGTGTCGTTGGCCGCTTTACGGTTCTTTTCGATGATGTCCGGGTCTAGGACTCGGTGAAGCGGTTCCTTCTCTCCTGGAATGACCTTCGGGTAGGTGGCCGGGAAGGTGCGTTCCGGGTGGTGGAGAGCGTCATAGATGTGCCGAGCTGTCTCCCAGCCCAGCGGGTCGTCGAGGCGCGGCCGGAAAGTCATCCGCGCCTCGGTGAAAACCGTTCCCTTGTACTTTCCGGCGACTGGGCCGGCGTAGTCGAAGCGGAAGTTGGAGCGGAAGGCGTTGACGTCCTGATAGGTCAGTGATGAACTTGGCGAAGAAACGCTGAGTGACGCCAGCGTGAGGGCATTGACGCGCTGTTGGTTCCCTTGGCTGTACAGAGGGCCCTTGTCGGGAGATGTGTACTTCAAGGTCCAAGCTGGCTGGGTGTGCCAGTCGCCTAGAAGGCCGTCCCGGTCATTCTGTTGGGGTCCGGTGACTTTAGGGTCGGGGTCGCTGTTGGCAGGGTCTACCGAATGCGAGAACGTTTGGTAGATGCGCCATTTGGTGGCATCTTCGTCATCGTCAGCTTGGACTCGGATGTCTTCGATGCTTGCGAGGTAGTCAACTCGCCGGTCCCCGTCGTAGGAGAACCCGAGGATCCATGCGTCGAACAACAGCCTGCCGATGGTCTTCTTTCCGTCGGTGCTGCGCAGGACGAGGTCATAGGGGCGGTGCATGCAGGTTTCGAATCTGCTCTTGATCCAGCCTGTCGCGCTCTTGGCTGCAGTTGCGTTTCCTTCCCGGGCGCATTCCGTCCGCAGGTCTGCGTCGTCAGCGGTGGCAGTGACGCTCTGTTTGGCCCTGGATGCGCCGGGCTCACTGCGGCTGCTCTGGTAGTCAGCGAGCGGTTGCGGCGTGCTGAGGTGTTCCAGTTGCTCCGAGGGGACGCTGCCGGCGTCGACGAACTGGTAGGTGTTCGGCTGGACGGGCTTGGGGGGTAGAGGTGCGCTGGCGTGAGCGTTCGTGGTCGCGGCGGCGAGCAGGACGGTCGCGGCCGTGAGCAGAGTTCTCCGCAGGAGGGTGAACCGGGCCATCATGATGGGAGCCCTTCTTAGGGGGTTACGCGAACGGTCGCTGGAGGCCAAGGGTGGCGTGCAGGAGTTGTCCGCTGGCCGGGTCATAGACGGCGGTGAGACCGCGGTACTGGGCGTCGCTCTTTCCTGCTCGGGCTTCGGCGGTGCTGGTGGCCACCCGCAGCGGGAGATTCGCCCCCCACGTCTGGCTCAGGTGGGTGCCGGCCATCTGGTCGTAGGCAGCCGTGGTAATCGTCCGGGTCTCAATCTGGTGCTCGGCGACGTGGAAGCGTGCTGCGGCCAGGCGCTTGACCTGGTCGGAGGCGAGTCGGACGCCTGCGGTCTTGGCGGCAGCCCGAGCGGAGGCGTTATTAGCGGAGGCGGCAGAACGCTGTGCCGCAGAGGCGTTCTGGTTGCACAGCAGCCGTGCCTGTACGCATCGCACGAGGCCGGGAACATCCCTGATGCACCGGGTTGGGTCGCTGGCCATGCATCGGGCCAGGGCCCTTTGGTCGACTCCGTTGAGGACCGCGGCATTCGGGATCGACAGGGGCGGCTGAGCCAGGCGGGCAGAGGAGGTACCTGCCGGCTTGGAGACCTGCCATGAGATGGCTTTCGGGCTCCCTGTCAGGGTGGCGTTGAAGCAGAACGGCGGGGGGTTGTTGCTGTCGCAGGTCGTTACTTGGGTGGAGACTTTGGCGCGGTCGAATCGCAACCACTGACCGTCCGGAGCGAGGTACTGGAACCGGTCTTCCATCTCCCCGATGGTGGTATTCCGGAGGTTGTTCGTTTCCAGCTGTACGCTGAACGAATCGGTGTACCCCTGGCTCTGCAGGGAGGTGCGGCCTACAGGGTTGAAGTCGTACAGCACGTCCCATTGGGTCGTCCGACCGGAGCGCAGCACCATGTAGCTGTGTTGGAGCCCGTCTGCACTGGCCGGTCCTCTTGCCGGGGCGATGGCGTGTTCCTGGTAGGTCTGTGCGCCATACTCCGCCCAGTACGGCTCGTAAGTGCGGCCCACCTGGCCTGCCTTGGTCGATCGCAGGCCCATCTCGATCCCGGTGCCGTCGACGGGCGTCATATCGACGTAGTTCCGCACCCAGTCCCCGATGGCAGCTCCGCTGTCAAATGTGACGGGCGCGTTCTTCCAAGTAGCAAAAGCTCCGTCTATCTGGCCACTGTCGTTCATGCATATACGCGCGGCTGCTGTTTGGTTGCCGGGATAAAGGCAAAGCGGCGGAGTATCTGCTGTTGCGGGCTGCACAGTTACCGTGCTGATCGCGATCAGGGCGGATCCCAGGACCGCGAATGATCTTAAGAGTTGCATGTCATCTCTCCCGTTCTCATCGACGATGTCGATCATGGATGGCAGGAGTCTGTGTAGTCGAAAAAGTGCTACAGAGCCATCGAGTTAAGGGGGCGGGCAGGCATTCAGCCATCGGCAGATCCGCTGCTGGCAGGCTTCAGCGAGCAGTGAGCTCGCTGCCTGGATGTCACGCTCGGGCCGTGCGTGCCCTGTGGGATTTGGTCGCCCCGTGCCCGTGTCGTCTCCGGCGCTGCGCTGGAGGTGTGCTGATCATGGTCTGTATCAGGTGAAAGAAAATGGCGTGATCAGATTCCTGCTGCCACGGTCCGGCATCCGGCGAGCTCGGGATTTCAGGCCAGGTGGCCGCATTGTTCCCGCGATGCACGAGTAGGACCGCTGCGGCTTGGCGACGGCCTCCGACCGAGCGAACACCTCGACAACGACGGCCGGGGACGTCGGATGGAGATCTACCCCGTCGACCAGTCCCAGGTGGATGAGAAGCGCCGGCGCCCGTCGGTGTCCCAGCGCACGATCACGGTCCGGTACATCTGGAAGACCTCGTCGACGCCTACGCCGACCAGAACGACGAACTGATGGACGAGATCTGGGACGACGTGATCACCGACCTCGACTCCGACTACAACGCCTACGCGTATGTCGCCTCGGACGGCATCGGCGCCTGACTGGCGTTCAGGGAGCTGTACACCCCAGGGACTTCACACCGTACGCCCGAGGCGCGTGCCGGGCCCAGGGCCGCCGGCCCCCAGCGGAGGAAGCTCCTGGCGGCTGTGTCGAGACGCTAGAGGGCGAAGGGGGCCCTGCCCCGTCCCACGATGGGCGCTCCTCGCCGGGGCTGTAGCGAACCAGGGCGTCGGCGTCGACTTCGTCGACGTTTCGGCTGCGGTAGTGGTCCTCGAAGAGCCCTTGATGGACGGGCCTTCGCCGTACCGAGACCAGTCGGTGCTCGACGAGCTTGCTGAGCCGGCCCGCGGGTCGACGCGCAGCGTCACCGGCCCGTGCGGGGTACGGGAAGCGCGCCAGAGGAATCCGTCGTCTCAGCGGAAGGCCGGGTTCCGGCCGCCACGCTGCAGCACCCTCAGGGTGAGGCGCAGGTGGTACGGGCCGGGCGGAACCCAGCGGCGCTCGGGCGTACCCGCATGCTAGGCCCGCACCCAGCCGGCAGTCGCGAAAGCGAGCGGGCGACGCCTACGGGAAAGGGCTGTACCCGCGGGCGACGGCCGCTCGCTCTCCTCGCCCCTGCCCAGGCCTGCCCCCGGCACACCAGCCTGACCCGCAGTCGGACGGTTCAGCGCAGTTCGGCGTCTCCTGAATCCGGGTCCGGGCCCCTCAAGTCCTGCTGTTGATTCAGACTGTTGTAATGCTCCAGATGACAGAGCCGTTCGCAGCGACGGTGGCCGCTGTTGCGCCCGTGTTGATCCTCGTCGGAAGCGTCGAACTGAGCAGTGTGGCAAAGCGCGGGCTCTTAGAAGCAGAGCGGGCCGAGGAGCCGATGGTGCGCGCTCATGAGTTGATCCAGAACACCACCGAGTCCCGCCCGGCCGATCGGGACGAAGTGGAACGACTCGCACGAGAGGGCGAGGTCAAGGAACCATCAGCGGAGGCGGTGGGCTACTTCGTCGCAATTCTCGGGTGGGTCCTTCTCTGTCTTGCGATGGTCATAGCTTTCACGCACAGCCTGCTCTACCTGGCCTCCGTGGGCCCGAAGCCCAGGGACCAGGCCTCCTTCATGTTCTGGACGATGACTCTCGGCTTCGTCTGGGTGGCCGGGGTGCCCCTGGCTCTCCTCGGATGGCGCGTCCAGCAGGGCCTCGCAGCTTACGAAAGGAAGAAGAGCGAGGTAGAGGCGTTTCTTGAGCACAGTGCCCCCGCCAGGCAAGTCGATGACGTCTGACTCGGATCGCGTTCAGTCGAGGATGCCGAGCTCGGTGTCCGGGCGGCACATCTCACAGGCGCGTATCCCGCCGTCGGTCAGCGCTTCGCGGGCCTGCTCCTGGCCGAGAGGACGTTTCTGCGGGCCGGCGAGCGCGCAGTCGCCGATGTGGACGCTGTTCGCGACCGGGCGCCCGCCCACGCGCAGATAGGAGATGACCTAGGGACTGTCTCCTTGAAAGCTATGGGCGCCATTCCTGCTGGTAGGCGGGGTGTTCGGCGTATGACTGGCCAAGGACTCGCAGCGCGTATGCCAGTCCGTCCGAGCGGGAGTCCGAGGGGGTCATGGCTTGTAGTCGTTCGCCAGTTGCTCGATCAGATCGAGCATGGGGAGGTGGCTGTCGAGAAGAGCCTCGCCGCCCAGGGTGCCGGCCACATACGCGTAAGCGTGGTTGTCGTCATTGATGCGTGCGATGAGGAACTCCACAAGATCGTCCATGCGGCCATCCTCGCGGGCAGCGCGCTTGGGCAGTCAAGCGGCGGTCCAGATGAGGATGGCGGCGAGGTGAAGTGCGGCCTGGTAGGCGATGGCGAGCTTGTCCGTTCGCATGGCCAGGCCGCGCCACTGCTTGAGTCGGTTGATGCATCGTTCGACCGAGTTGCGCTGTTTGTATGCCTCGGCATCGAAGGCCGGTGGGCGGCCTCCGTCGCGTCCTCGCATCTGAAAGGTGTTTGATGGTCTATCTTAGAGATCTTTCCAGGTGCTCCGACTACCCGGGTCGGCCGGACGCTCTGAACGTCGGGTGGCTAGCCCTATCCCGCCCATTCTTCAGGCGAGGGGCTGTCCCTGGGGGGGTTGTCGAGAAGCTCAAAGAGCTAGCCTTGCGAGGGGACGGGCGTACGCGAGGCTATAAGGCATGCCCTTTCTGTCTGACACGGGAGCCACGCTTCTTTGAAAGTGTAGACGGGCAATTTGTTCTTGGTTCTGCTGAGATTCACGTTCGCTCCGGAGATTGCGTCTACATCGCCCCCAACTTGATCATTCATTACATCGAGAAGCACTCTTATCTCCCGCCGCAAGAGTTTCTTGAAGCGCTTGGTGTGGATTGATGTAGTTTCGCTTGAAGATCAGGTGTCGGGGTGATAGTTGACATGGGCGGCGCGATTTCGTTGATCTCTTCTGATTGCACCGCGCGCTCACCGAGCTAAGAGCTCGTAACACGATCTTGTTGAACGGCCCTGGTCGGCCGTGACCGGTGTGACTATTCGGCCGTTCGGGATGGTGTGGGTACCCGGCCGTGGATCGTGGACGATGACCTGTGGGCGCTGATCGAGCCGTTGCTGCCGCCCTGGCCCAAGAATGCTCCCGGCCCGCGGCCGGTGCCGGACCGGCAGTGCTTGCAGGGCATCTTGTACGTGCTGATCAACGACATCGCCTGGCAACTGCTGCCGCTGGAGCTGGGGTTCGGTTCGGGCCAGACGTGCTGGCGGCGGCTGGACCGATGGCAGCAGGCCGGGGCCTTCGACCGATTGCACCGGATCCTGCTCGCCGAACTGAACGCGGCCGGCGAACTGGACTGGTCCAGAGCATGCGTCGACGGCTCCCACGTCCGCGCGAAAAAGGGGGCGCCGACACCGGTCCGTCGCCGGTCGACCGGCGGAAAACGGGCAGCAAGCACCATCTGATCTGCGACGGACGCGGCACCCCGTTCAAGGTCATCACCACCGCTGCCAACGTCAACGACGTCACCCAGACCCTGGCCCTGGTCGACGGCATCCCGCCCGTCGCCGGACGCCCGGGCCGACCCCGCCCACGCCCCCACGCCCTGCTCGGCGACAAGAGCTACATCGTGCTGCCCGTGACCGCAACGCCGTGACGGACCAGTCGAGTGCCGGTGTCAGAGGCTCCGGGGCCGGCCAGTCGTTGATGACGGCGAGCAGGTGGAAGTACCGGTCTCGGCGCGGATCCTTCGCGGCCTCCAAACGCGGCAGCAACCAAAGGTGGGGTTCGGTGTCGCCGGGGCGGCCGAGGGTGCGCGCACACCCGGCGGTGAGTTCCCTGACCACAGGGTCGGCCTGCGGCGCTTCCGGGGTGATCCCCGACTCGACGGCGGCTGCGGCGAGGTCACGGACGACGGCGACGACATCCGGGCGCGGTGGGGTGGATCCGCTCTCGGAGAGGCCTGCCGCGTACCTCTCCGTCGCTCCCCGCACACGGTCGCGGAAGTCCGGGTCCAGCGCCAGCTCCGCCAGCTGCACCCATGCCTCGACCTGTGCGTCTGTGGGGTTCTCGGGCAGTTCCGGTGTCATGGAGCGCCGGGCCGCGGCGTGCCAGCCCGGACCGCCGTCCAGCCCCTCGAAGACGGTGTCGAGAAAACAATCGATCAGTCGTCGACGTTCGGCTTGGGAGAGCCGGGCCAACTGGTGCATGCGTTCCATCTCGTCACAGGTGGGTCTGCGCCTGGCCGCGGCCACCAGCACCGCCCGCTGCAGCCGCAGGGCGGCGATCCGCACTTCCAGCGCGGCCGCGTGCTGCTCCGCGACGTCGCCGAGTGTCAGCTCTCGCTCCACGACCCGCCGAATCACGTCGAGGCCGAGTCCGAGTTCGCGCAGCGTCCGCACCAGGGCCAGTCGGGCGACGGCGTCAGGACCATAGCGGCGATAGCCGGCGCGGGTGCGGTCGGCCGGCACCACGATCCCGCGATCGGAAGAGAAGCGGATGGCCTTGACCGTCAGCCCCGTGCGTCGAGCCAGTTCACCGATTGAGCAGAGGGTGCCGTCGTCCATGACCTCACCTTCACATCTCCCCTTACGGGAGACTCAAGCCCACTCCCGCGGCCCGTAGATCGCGCCCTCCTAGTCTCGGTGAACTGCCCACGCCGGACGCCACCGCGCCGGACGGCGAGCCGGAGCCGGGCCACTCCACGGTGAGCACCGGCGGGAAGGTGAAGGTCCCCGCCTACATCACCAACGAGTCGCTCGACCGGCTGCGGAACACGGTCGTCGCCCTGCAGGGCGACGACCGCCCGGCGAGGCCGGCACGGTCCGCAACGCTCACCTCGTTCGTCCAGGCCGCGATCACCGCCGCGGTGAAACAGGCGAAGGAGAAGCACAACGGCGGCCGCGCCTTCCCCCGTACGGCGCAAGGAGCTGAAGACCGGCCCGCCAATCGACTGAGAGAGACCTGGTCTTCTTGAAGGTGGTCTTCATACGCGGTCGGTCGCCCGCACGCGGAGGAACCGTGTCCGGAATACCGCATCACGGTGGCGACCTGCTGACGAGCGGTCCAGACAGGCGAGCCCAGCAGCCGCCAGACTCCGCTCGTCGGCCCGGCCGTTCAGTTCCAGCAGACTTGTCGAGACCTCCCGTCGCGGTCGCGGCACTGCCTCTTACTGCGCCACCTGGCGTGATTTCCCACTACGCGGCCGGAATCATGCCAGTGGCCTTGAGGTGCTGCATCGCGGTCAGGCGTCGGACGAAGAAGATGGCGAGGACGGCTGCGACGATGTCCAGGCCATAGCCCAGGAGGGACCACCAGGTCGCGGTGGTGTACGCCTCGACGGTCTCCGCCCGCTTGGACAACTGCGCGGCAATCCGGTCCACCACGACAGCCGCGACCCAGCAGGTCCACCAGCTGTTGAGCAGCACCATCTCCTTGGCACCGTCGGCGGCGTACGGCTGCCGGCGGCTGGCCCGCCAGATGTCGGCGGCGATCCCCCGGGGAATCCACAGGTTGCCGATCGGGATGAACCAGCCGCCGATGGCCCAGCCCTTGCCACGGCCCTGCAGATCGCCGGCCCACACCTCGGCGTTCATCCGCAGCCGGTGGAACCAGATGATGAAGACGATCCCCGTCGCCACGTACAGCGTGAACGCCATGCTGTACGCCATGTTCAGGTCGAGCTGTCCGAACCTGGCCGGATCGGAGAAGTCCATGGCGTCGGCCGACAGACTGCGGCCATCGATCACGCCGAGCAACAGGTCGAAGGCGATGTTGCCCGCGAGCAGGGCTATGACGGCGTACGACAAGCCGTTCGGATTGCGGAGCTTGAGCATGGTCGAGCGAACCCCCACGGGTGATCGGCTCCCCTCCCCGAGGAGCCGGCGCGGCCGCGCGGCCGTCGCAAACGGGACCGTACGCGAACGGAACCGTCCCGTCCATGGGGAAACCCCTGGTCAGCCGCCCGTCAGCCGCGTACCTTCACCGCGAGCGGAGCGTCCGGAACTGGTCCCAACTCGCCGTCGACGTCCGGGCGTCCCACAGCTTCTGCACCGTCGCCCGTCCAGCAGCGCAATCGCCTCGGCGAGCTCCTGCTCAGTCAGGTCGACCGCGTCCGGCGCGAGCCCGTTGGGGTCGCGGACCTCGTCGTCCCAGCGCATCGCGTGGAGCAGCAGCACGTCACCGTATGGACGGACCAGGCCGAGGCGCTCGCAGCCGCGGAGCGCGAACCTGGCGACGGCCACCTTCTCGTTGCGGCCGAGCGCCTGCCGCAGCAGAGCGTACGGTTTCGCGGCGACGGGGCCGTCTGCGGTGATGCAGTAGCTGGACTCGCCGATGCGTCGGAAGCCGATCGAGTCCCACGGCACGAAGGAGACGATCTCGCGGTCTCCAGCTTGCAGGGCACGGTGGTGTTGACTGAACCAGTCGGCGGAATACGACAGGTCAGGCGTCGTGCAGTACTCGGCGGGCAGCCAGGCGGAATGCGGTTTTGGCTAGATCGAAACGCCCCGCCGCTGTTACGGACTTAAGCGCGGCGCCCTGCTGCAGCGTCCCTCTGCGGGCCAGGAGGTCAACAGGGGAGCGGAGGTGCAGTTCTCGCGAGGCCTCCACGTACGCGTTCACGGCACGAGTCAGTGCTACGTCGTACGCGGCTGCCAAGTCGGCTGGTGGCATGGGGCGACCAGCGCGCTCCCATGCCGCCTGCAGCTTCCGCCCGGTGTGGTTGGCCTGAACGAGGCCGACGTTCACCTCGTAGCGCCACTGGAACCAGTCGTCGCAGTCGCCTACTACCGACGACGACACGGCGCGGTATGCCGTCTCATTGGCCGCCAGGGCGGAGATCAGCGTTCCCGCCAGGGCTCGCTGGCGGTCGTCCCATGTTGGGTCGCCTTCGTGCAGTCTGGCAAGGTCCTCGGTGACAAGGGTGGTTATGTGGTGCGCGTAAATCACCGCGCCCATCGCAGTCTTGACTTCTTTGGCTGCCTGTTCGACCTCGTCGGGACCCTCGACCATCACCTGGGCGAAGGCCGCGGTGGTCGTCCCCCCATCGCCGCCCACCCACTCGGTTCCGTCCCGCCGAGCGCGAGCCACGTTCCCCTCGAAAGCGAGGATCGCTTCTTGGAACCGGCTGTAGACATCTCGACGGGCCTGACGGGCCTGCTGGTCCATCACGGTGCGGTGCTGACCTGCGGTAACGTGCTCGGCAGAAGCAAGAGCCGCGTCCGCCTGGGCGTGGGCCGCGCGAGCTTGCGTCCGGGCGGCGATGATCGGCCCGACCCACCCCACGATCACGCCGATCAAGGCGCCACCTGCCGCAATGAGCGCGGCCATCACTCCGGAATCCATCCACATTCCCCTACGTCATTCCCGTACCGCTGTTCCCATCAAGACACGATGAAGCCGACGCCCGGTCAACCGGGCACGGCGAGACGGGCGCAGAAGGCGCCGCCATCAGGGCCCCCCGCCGCTCGCGTGCCGCACCCACACCCCACAGCACGCCCGCCCCTCTCTCGCCGTCCTCCTGGGGATGCCCGACAGGTAGAGGATCAATCGCTTCCGCAGTCTCAAGTACCCCTGCAAACACGCACCTTCAGTCGCCCCACCACAGGCTGGACGATGGCGACGGCGCCACTGAACGGGCAATGAGGCCGAAAGCAACCCCTCGCTGTCAGGACGGAGACGGCGCCTGGCTCTCTTCACGAGAAGGGGTTCTGGCTCAACTTCTGTGGACCTGTTGCGGAGCGTTACTGGTGACGGCCCCGGTGGCGTGCACCGGAGAGCGATCGTGCAGTCTGGGCACATGGCCAGTCGCGTTGAGAAGTACCTCGCCCACCTTGATCGACTTTCCGGAGGAAGGGAGCCCCGTTTCTTCCCTGTCGAGTCGACCAAGCAGGGGCTGCGGGGCGTGACGGAGATCGTTTACGACGACCTGCCGGACGGGCTTCTCACCACGCTCACCTACGGCTTGTCTCTGGCAGAACATCCGGAATGGCAGCACGGCTCGCCGGAACTCTGCCTCAGCGTGAACTCGACCAACGTGATCTGGGCCCACGCGGTGGGCTTCCTTGCCGAGCAGCTCCGTGGCACCTGCCCATTCAGCTATGGCAGCACCATCAACTTCGGTGAGCGAATCGTGCCCGAGTCGGAGATGACGGCATTCTGCGTGTTCGCGCCGTTGGTCCTCGACAGAGCCGACTACCTGGGCATTGACGTTGGCGTTCCAGGACACGAGGGTCACGACGTGATCAACATCCAGGGGATGTACCCCATCCATGAGGTGGAGCGGCAGTTCATCAACGAGCACGGGCTTGAAGCCTTCTGGAAGAGCGGGTGGGAGCCCACTGACGTGCTGCGTAGCCCCGCGATCTGATCTGGATGCCTTGATGGGCGACATCACGCGAGCAGCACTCGTTTGCGTAGAAGTGGGAACCCAGCACGGCCGAACATCTGACGCTTGAGCATCTTGATCCGGTTGACATGGCCCTCGACAGTGCCCGAGCTCCAGGGCAGGGTCAGGCCGGCAGTGACGGCGTTGAGGTCGCGGTCGATGCCGGCGGCGAGGGTGTGAAGGCTGGGCAAATCGTCCCGCCGGACGGCATCGAGCCAGTCCGGCAGGCGCTCGCCCTGGCGTTCGGTGAGCATGGTCGCGAAGAAGCGGACGTGCCGGGTGAGCGCGTCGAGTTCGGGGCAGTGAGCGCGGACGGTCTTGAGCTGGAGCTGTTCGGGCTCGGTGAGCGTTTCCGGACGCCGGAGGATCCATCCGGCGACCGTCCGGGGCGAGGGCGGCCGGGCGGTCGCCGACCGTGGCGAAGTGCGCTTGTCGTGGAGGTAGGCGCGGACGCGCTGGTAGCTGCCCTTGTAGCCGAGCGGCACGATCTCCTCCCACAGTTTCCAGGCATTGGCGCAGCCCTCGTTCCATCGGTCGTCGAGGTATGGCTTGTAGTCGTCCAGGACGGAGGGCCGGTTCTGCCACTGGCCGGTGAAGAGTTCCTCCGGCGTCGCAGCGTTGGCGAGCTGCTTGACGGTGCGGTAGGTCATGCCGAGCTGGCGCTGGATCGAGCGGCGGCTGTGGCCGGCCTCCAGCAGTGCGTGGACGGCAGCGTGCCGGGCCCGGGTGCGGTCGGCGAACCGGTGTCCTCGCGGCCAGGGCGACCGTCCGGGTCCTCGACAGGGGCAGGCTCGGGTTCAGGGACCGCGGGAACCAAGGATCGGAGGCAGCTGCGGTGCTGGGCGACGCTCCGCTCGGCGGCTTCGCTCAGGTTGTGCCAGAGGTGCCACCGGTCCGCGACCTGGATGGCCTGCGGGGCACCGACGGTGGCGCCTTCGGCGAAGAACGGCGCCCGATCCCGGCATACGACCTCGACGCCGGGCCGTTCGGTGAGCCAGGCTAGCCAGGCTAGATGCCTCCCTGTCGGGCAGCAGATCCACGGGGCGGCGGGTTTCGATGTCGACAAGGACGGTGCCGTAGTGGCGGCCATTGCGCGTGGCGTACTCGTCGACGCCGACCACACGCGGGGCGGGCACCTCGGGCTCGGGGAGGGCGTCGACCAGCCGCAGGACTGTGCTGCGGCTTACAGACACCCCGAGGACGGAGGCCAGGCGGGCGCCGGCTCGGCCAGCCAGGGCGAGGCCGATCGCGGCCAGGATCGAACGCAGCCGCTCGGTCCGCTGACCGTGTCGGCGGGTCAGGCCGGGTATCTGCTCGACGAAGGTGCGGCGTGCGCAGCCCGAGTTTCCGCAGACGAACCGGCGGACCCTCAGCCGGAGAACAACGCTTCGCCCGGCGCTCGCCACATCAGCGGGAAACCGCAGGTAGGAGCCATGGACCCGGTTCGACCAGACCCCGCACCCCGGGCACTCGGCGCCGTCCTGGTGCAGCGCGCGTCGACGCGTACTAACGCGATGTCCACGTCCACCGACAGCACCGCGACATCCGCGATCGACGGGAACAACAGCTCCTCCAGCTGGAGCGCGACCTCTTCCACGGCCCCGAACTGTCGGCCCAACCGCCCCGAGCACGGCTCACTTTCGGGCGACTTCGCGTACCACCCGGAGACGTCCACCCACTACTCAGAGTGGCCTGTCACAGAAGTTGAGCCAGAACCACGACTCGTGATTAAAGCCAAACACCCGCTTCCCGCTGGCGACAGCATGGTGTGCGGAGCCGACAGAAAGTGCAGAGGGCGGAGCGGCCGCTAGAACCGGCGAGGCATTCCCTCATGGTGTCCATGAAGTCGTAGGCCCCGGAACAAGGTTCCTGGGGCCCACGGCAAGTGTCAGAAGAGGCGGTTGTAGGTGTTCCAGCCGCCGCCGATCCTTGTGCGGGTAGTGAAGGGGGTGGTGGCGTTGCCGGTGCCCTTGTACAGCCAGAGCACGCCGGTGGTGTCGCGGGCGATGGCGTCGGTCTTGCCGTCGTCGGTCAGGTCCCCGGTGTGAACCAGCTGGTTGTACGCGTTCCAGCCGCCGCCGACCTTGGTGCGTGCCGTGTACGGGGTGCCGGCGTTTCCGGTGGCCTTGTAGAGCCAGAGCGTGCCGGTGGTGTCTCGGGCGAGGAGGTCGGCCTTGGCGTCGCCGTTCAGGTCGGCGCCGGCCGCGGTCTGGTTGTAGATCCCCCAGCCGCCGCCGACCTTGACGCGGGTCTTGAACCGGGCGCCGCTGGTGAGGGTGCCGGTGCCCTGGTAGAGCCAGAGGACGCCGGTCTTGTCGCGGGCGAGGAGGTCCATGTGGCCGTCGCGGTTGAGGTCGCCGGCGCCGGTGAGCTGGTCGTAGATGTTCCAGCCGCCGCCGATCCGGACGCGGGGCGCGAACGTACGGCTGCCGATTCCGGCTTCCCGGTCGTAGTACCAGAGGGTGCCGGAGGCGTCGCGGGCGACGAGGTCGCCGTGGCCGCGGGTGAGGGCGGACGGCTGGACGAGGCCGAGGTAGTAGGGGGTCTGCTTGAGCGGGGAGAGCGAGGTGACGGTGGTGTACGTCTGCCAGCCGGTGCCGCTCTGACGACGGGTGTCGAGGGGAGTGGCGGCCTTGCCGGTTCCGCCGTACTGCCACAGCGCGCCGGTGGCGTCGCGGGCGAGCAGGCCGTGGCGGGGGAGGACGGGGCGGCCCTGGGCTGCGAACGGGGTGCTGGTCTGGTGCACGTCGGTGTACTGGGTGCCGAAGTCGTAGATGTCGTACCTGGTCGTGGCCTGGAGGAGCTGGGCGTACTGCCCGGGGGTGCTTGTGAGGTCGTAGGTGATGGTGTGGTCACCGGGCTCGAGCTGGCAGATCAGGTTCTGTGTGCCTGAGAGCAGCGTGGGGTCGTGGACCTTGCATGTGGCTCCGGGTGCGGTCGTCACACCGTCGACGCGGATGGGCGGCGAGATACGGGTGAGCTGGCCCTGTGCCGTTTCGAAGCGGAGAAGGAGTCTGCCGGGGTCCTTGGCGTGGACGCGGAGCGTTTGACGTGCTGCTCCTCCGTCGGGGAGAGGCGGCAGGTCGAAGTCGACCGTGTTGAGAGCCGCGTGGGCGGCGGTCTTGACGACGACCTTGGCGGTGCCGTGCGTGTCGTCGGCGGGGCGGGCTCCGGCTGTTCGTGCGGCTTCGATCCCGGCGGCGAGGTCGCCGCCCTTGGGGACGTACGCGAAGCCCCAGTGGACCGTGGTCAGGTTGGTGGCGTCCTCGGGTATCACGAAGCCGGCGAACAGGCCGGAGGGGCCGCAGACGTAGACGGCTGTGAGCCCGGCGACCTCCTTGCAGTCGTTCGCGTGCGCGCTGAATCCTGCGGGGACGCCTGCGCCGTCGCCGGCCTCTCCGGTCAACGGCTTCATGGAGAAGGCGATCACGGTCTTGCCATCGGGGGTACCGGACTCCACCTCGGGTGCGAGTCGGGGCGCGGTCCCGGGGGCGGCGCTCTGGTCGTGTGCGGAGAGGCGCACCGGGGTGTCCTCGGCGGCGGCCGGGCCGGAGTTTGTGAGGGTTGCCGCGGTGAGCAGGCCGGTGGCGGCGCTGAGGGCGGCGATGCTGCGGGCAGCTCGTCTCATGAGGTCCTTCAGGATGTTGTGTGTGGACGGTTGTTGTCGAACTCGTGGGGGTGGCACCGCCGCCGGAGTGCGAAGGCCTGCCCCGAGACCGTTGTGCGAATCGGTCCCGGGGCGGCCGGACTATCTGGATGCGCCGTCGGATCAGGCGACGGAGGTGGGCTTGTTGTTGGGCATGGTGGTGGTTTGCCGTGGGGCGAGGGGGGCCTTCCAGCTTCCCGTGCCCTTGTAGAGGTATGTCTTGGTGTCGTCCGAGTTCGTCGCGAACAGGTCAGGGCGGCCGTCGCGGTCGGCGTCGCCGATGCCGACGATGTGGCTGTAGGCGTTCCAGCCTGCGCCGATCCTGGTGCGGGTGGCGAAGGTGCCGTCTCCCTTGCCGAGGTAGAGCCACAGGACGCCGGCGGTGTCGCGGGCGAGGAGGTCGCCGGCGGGGGCTCCGGCGATGTCGCCGGTGGCGGTGAGCTGGTTGTAGATGCCCCAGCCCGTGCCGATCTTCACGCGGGAGGTGTAGGGCGTCCGCCAGTCGCCGGTGCCCTTGTAGAACCACAGGGCGCCGGTGGTGTCGGTGGCGACGAGGTCGGGCTTGCCGTCGCTGTTGAGGTCGCTGCCGGCGGCGATCTTCGTGTAGACGCCCCAGCCCGCACCGACCCTGGCGCGGTTGGCGAAGGTGCCGTCCCCCTTGCCGAGGTAGAGCCACAGGACACCGGCACCGTCGCGGGCGAGGAGGTCCGCATGGTCGGCTCCGGCGAGATTGCCAGCGGCCTCGATCTGGTTGTAGACACCCCAGCCGCCACCGAGGGCCTGCTGTTCCGCCGACCCCATCCAGGGCCTGAGCTGGGGGTCGTAGTGTGAATCGGCGCGCCACAGTCGGCCCGCCCCGTCGCGCACGACAACGTCCGGAGTGCCGTTGTCGTTGTAGTCGTGCGGGGCGGGCTTGCGTACGACTGTGAATGTGCCGGAGGTGGCCAGGGCGGGGCCGATTCCGTTCATGGGCTCGGCGGCGATCTGCCAGGTGTACTCGCCGTTGAACGCCGTCTGGTCGTGGTTTCCGAGATCGCCCGACCAGTCGAAGGGTATGAGCCCGTCGTCCGGCTGGAAGTACTTCCGGTATATCGACTTCCCCGTGCGGACGTGCCGCAGAGTGACGGTGGCCAGGACATTGTCCCGGGACAGCCGCCACTCGAACCGGACCTTGCCGGGGGCCTGGTCGAGGTCGATCGTGGCGGGGACCTTGGTGTCCAGCAGGGCTACCTTGGTGGATTCGCCGCTGCTCGCGACGAGCGTGGCGGCCGGAGTTCCGTCGGCGCCGGGCGCGATCCGGTAGAGGCCCTCGCCCTGGTCGACCGTACCGCCACGCACGATCTGAGCGCCGTCGGGTGCGGCGGCGCCAGAGATGGTGTGGTCGAGGAGCTTGCGGGTGGTGCCGTCCTGCAGGCTGCGCGCGGTCAGAGCGTTGAGAGAGTTCGGCTCCCAGGCGGACAGGCCGCTACGGGTGCCGTAGGTGATCCAGCCTCCGATGACGGCGATCTCGACATCGCGCGCCTCAGCGGTGCCGACGACGAAGGTCTGGGAGGCCTTCGTCGCGCGGTCGATCACCACCACCGTGGCGTTGTCCGACCAGTCGTATTCGACCCAGGCCAGGTGATTCGCCGAGACAGTGGCGTCTCCATAGGCCTGAGGGAGTTCGTGCGTCTCGCTCACCGTGTTGGTGGCGAGGTCGATCAACGCCACGTGCGGCGTGGAGGTCGTGTCCGTCTCGGTGCGGTAGGTCAGCAGGGCGTGGTCGGCCGTGCCTGCCGTGACCTTGACGGCCCAGGTGTTGTCCGGCAGCCCGGCCGTCACCGTGCCCGTTCCCGTGGCCGCGGTATGCATGCGGAGGGGGCGCGCCTCGAACATGCTGCGGGTGTAGGTGAAAAGGGCCTGGCCTGCGGCACCCGCGTACACGTCACCGTCTTCGACGGGCACCGTGAGCCGGGTCTGTCCGGTCGCCATGTCGAGGAGCTTGGCTTCGGTCTCGCCGCCGAAGGCGATGAGATCGCCTGAGCCGGTGCTCGCGTACTCGCCGGCCCCGGTCAACTCCCGTGCGGGAGAGCCGTCTGCCGGAACCCACTGCCGCGTGGAGACGGTGTTGTCCCCGCCGATCGGTCCTTCATGGGTCACGGTCAGGTAGCCGGTTGCGGTCGCGCCGGCGACATAACTGTTCCCGGGGATGCGAGCGGCCTTCGTGGCGAACTCCCCGACCTTCGCCATGTCGGCCGGGGCGGCGATCGACGAGGCGGACAGCACAGTGGAGCCGAGAGTCACGGTGGCAACGGTGACGACCGCGGCGGCAAGGCAACGACGACCCGGACGTGCGTGGGACAAGACGTTCACTCCTCAGGGAAGGGCCGGCCGCGCAACGCGCGGCCGCAGATCAGACAGACGAGCAGCGAAGAAGGTTGTAAGCGCTTTCGGAACCTTTGCCAGGTCCCCCGGGGAGGCCTGGCCGCGCTCTGGCCGGGCACCGGTGCCCCGCAGTCCGACAGGCGCGCGCCGGGCCTTGCAGGCGGTTGGCTGAGATGCAGCGGGGATGAGGTCGGGTCGCCGGAATGCCCGGCGACCCGACCCGAGGCCTTGCTAGCGGTTTGCCCTAGTTGTAGTGGCGGAGGAAGGTGCCACGTGACCAGACCCATCCGCTTGGGGCGCTCCACCCGGTAGTTGCGCCGTGGAAGCCGTCGCCGGACTCCTTGGCCAGGTGGGTGAACATGCCGACGGAGCCGTTGCTGTAGCCGAACATGCTCCCGATGTCGTCGCGCCCGTCTCCGTTGTAGTCGCCGGGGACGATCTTCATCTGGGAGTAGCTCCAGTCGCCGATCTTGCCGACCCAGCCCTCTGTCACGGTGCCGAACTTGCCGTCGCGAGCGGTGGAACCGGAGAGGAACATGGCGTCGTGGCCGTCGGCGTAGTCGTACCAGAACATGACGTCGTCAATGCCGTCCGCGTTGAAGTCGCCGGAGTGCAGGTAGGTGCGGTCCCAGTCTCCCCACGTGGTCGCGTTCCCCGACCAGGACGTGACGCTGCCCGCGAATCCGCCGTACGGCAGGGCGAGGAACGTGTGCATCTTCAGGTCGCCGTTGCTGTAGCCGTACAGGGCGGCGATGTCGTCCCGGCCGTCTCCGTTGTAGTCGCCGGTGGCGAACTTGCTGTCCTTGACGTCCCACCAGCCTGGGTTGAGCTGGTAGGAGGGGAACGGTGGATTGAAGCCGCCGTTGACGTTCGCGGTGAAAGTGAACAGCGTGTCATTTCCGGCCGAGTAGGAGTACCAGGCCATCAGGTCGTCCCGGCCGTCTCCGTTGAAGTCGCCCGACTGCATGGTCATGGAGGGGGAGTAGAAGCCGCCCTTCTGGGAGGACCAGGACTGGATGAAGGGCGTGTCGAAGCCGCCATCGGACTTCCCGAGTGCGGTGAACAGCTTGACCACACCGCCGCCGTAGTCGTATAGGGCGGCCATGTCGCCTCGTCCGTCTCCGTTGTAGTCGCCGGTGGCGAACTTCATCGAGTTGACGTTCCAGCTGCCGGGCAGCGACTCGTACGACTTAGTGGGGCCCGCGAAGGAGCCGTCGGAGTTGGCCAGGAAGGTGTTCAACGACGACTTGTTGTCGGGTGCGACGTACCAGGCCGCCATGTCACTGCGCCCGTCGCCGTTGTAGTCGTGGCGGATGCCGCTGCCATTGGACCAGAGGGACTCACCCTTGGCGTTGTAGACGACGAGATTGCCGCGGTCCTGGAGCAGGGCGTATCCCTCGCCTGTGTGACCGGCGGGGAGGGGGGAAGTCCACAGGGGGGTGCTGTCGGAGGAGACCGCGATGGCGCCGTTGGCGAGGACGCGTGCGGTGGCTCCGGGGTGTCCTGCGGTGCCACTGGACCAGAGGGTCTTGTTGGCGTTGGAGGAGACGACGAGGTTTCCGTCGGCCTGCATGGTGAGCTTGGCACTGTTGGAGGTGACGGACTGCCCGCTCGTGAGGCTGGTGCCGGGGGCGATCTTCCGGCCGCCGTTGACTCCGTCGATGAGGAACGCGGCGCCGATGCCCGTGTAGTCGTTGCCGGTCTTGACGCCGGGCCACCCGGTGAAGGTGTTGTCCTTCTTGCGGGCCCACAGGTCGGGGATGCCGTCGCCGTCCATGTTGCCGTCGCCGTTGCCGTCACCGTCGAGGTCGCCGGAGGAGCCGATGACGGGGTAAAGGTCCTGAGGCATGGTGCCATTGGCGATCTTCACGCGGCTGGCGGCGCTGCCCCAGGTGGCCGCGTCGAGTTTGCCCGTGGGATCCTTCGCGCCGTAGGAGCGGTAGAGGTCACCGGTGGTGTTCTCGCGGAGGATCATGTCCGGGACAGTGTCGCCATTGAGGTCCCCGGGGACGATGACGGTGAACTTGTCCCAGTCGGCTTCTCCGACCAGGATCACCTTCTTACGAACGTGATCGAGTTTGCCGGAGCTGTCTCCGTGGTAGAGCCAGAGTTGCTTGCCTTGCTTGACCAGGAGGTCTGGCTTCTGGTCGTTGTTGAGGTCCCCGCCCGTTGCGATCTGTTCGGCGTTGTGCCAATGGTCGTCGCCGGTCCAGCCTTCTTCACCCTTACAAGGTCCGTTCCCTGGAAGAGGGACGGGGCACCTGACGGTGAGTTCGCGATATCCATCGGCAGCGTTGGGGTTGATGGTCCCTCTGCCGTTGTTGGGGTAGACGCGGAGCTTGTTCTTTTCGTCGTTCGCGTTGTACTCAAGGGAGATGAGGTCGTTGTAGCCGTCCTCGCCCATCCAGTCGGCGCTGAAGGTGATCTGACGGCCGGGGAACGTGGCGCCGCCACTGGTAGCCGTATAGAAGGCCCGGCCGCCCTGGCCGGTGTAGGTGAGAAGGGTGCCGTTGATGTCGGTGTTCCAGATGTCCTTGAAGCCGTCACCGTTCAGGTCGCCAGGCTCGTCCCGTTCAGTGGATCGAACGGCGTAGAAGAGGTAGGTGCCGGTGTCGGAGCGGTTGCCCGCTGCGTCCACGCTGTAGGCGTAGACCGTGTGCGGACCGTAGGAGGGCACGGTGAAGGTGGCCACCGCAGTCTTTGCGACGGGATCAACGGGTGCTTCCGTCACTTCAGGGTCGGTGTCGGTCCACCAGTAGTACGCGGTGACGTCGGTGACGGTGTTGGGGGCGAGGCGGAACTTTGCTTCTGCCCGGGCCGGTCCTGTCGTTGTGGGCCAGCCGTCCTTCCCGCTCGGGTACTTGCCGTCCTCGGAGGTGATGACGGGCGGTTGACTCGGCCGGTTGCGGTCGATGGTGAACTTGCAGGTGGCGCTGGGGTCTGATTCGACCCCGTCGGCGTCCTTGGCCACGACCCTCCACGTGTACTCGCCACTGGGAGTGTTAGCCGCGGGGAGGGGGAGTGTTGCTACGCGCTTGTTGATGGCCGGCACGCTGGTGTCGACGACCGGGACGGTGCTGTCCTTCTTGAAGACCTGGAACCGTGCGGTGAGGTTGCCGGGGTTCTTGTCCTCGATCGTCGCGTGGAGGCTGATGGTCGTGTTGCCGACAAGGCCGCCGGCGGTGCAGCTCGTGCGAGGGGAGGTTCCCAGGCTGTAGGGCTTTTTGGGCTTGTAGTTGAAGACGATCTCGAGGGTGGCGGTCTTCGGATCGAACCGCTTCCAGCCGAAGGTGTCGGTCTCGTCAGCGGCGTACAGGCCGAGGGTGACGTCAGACTTGCCGGCCTTGGCTGCGGTGCGGACCGCGCTGGTGGCGTCGAATTCGAGGTTTCCGGCGGCGCAGCCGTCGGCGCTGCTCCAGCCCTTGGAGTCGTTCACCGTGCTCAGCGGCTTCGTCCCGATCTGGCCGGGCTGGTTTCTCCAGGTTGTCTTCTTGGAGATGCCGGTGACTTCCCAGAGCTCGACGGGCCGGGGCTCGCAGGACCATGACCAGGTGTTGCGGATGTGGAAGGTCGCGCTCTTGACCTCGGCGTTGGCGGCGTCGCTGGTGTCGAGCTGGAAGAAGGAGCGGGATATGCGGTCCTTGCCTCCGGTCTGGGACTCGTAGCCGACGCGGACGTCTCCCTTGGCGTCCCAGTAGGAGTTGTCGGGGTGGGCCTGGTAGACGCGGGTCCAGTGCTGCCACTCGCCCCACGCCCACTCCGGGTCGATGTAGACCGGGTACGTGGTCTCGGTACCGGTGAGGAGTTCTTGGTCCGGGGTGATGGTCAGAGTGTCCCCGCTGACCGCAGTGCCCATCTCGGCACCCACAGAACCCGCGCCGGGCTCGAACACATCGGCGGGAGCAGGGGTCTCCTCCGTGGCCTGGAGCGTCCGCGCGGCGGCGCCGGCCTGGGGGCTGGGGGTGGTGGAGTCCCACATGAGAGGCGCGGGACTGGTGAACACGGGCTGACCAGCTGGATCGGTGGCCGTCAGCATGCCCGTCTCGGCATCCTTGGTCACGTCTACGCCGACGGTGTCCATGGTGAACCGCAGCTCATCCAGCTCCGGGTTCTGGGCGGCTGCGGCGGTCTTGACCACCAGCAGCTGCGAGAAGCTCTCGACCTCGGCCTTCAGCTGCAGGTCGACACCGGGCAACACCTCCGCGTACGTGGCGACGTTGGCTTCGAGTGTCGGCCGGGGCAGCGGCCTGGACCAGGTCAGGGACAGTGTGCGGCCGTCCTTGACGCCCGTCAGCATCGGGCCCGTACCGCCACCAGAGAACTTCACCGCAACCGAGGTGGCCTTCGGTATCACAGAACCGTCGGTGTCGAATTCGAGGGACGGGTCGGCCGCGACCCACGCTTCGTCACGCCACAGCCGCACCACCGTGCCATGCCGCTTGACCGAGAACGAGCCGTCGGGCAGTGCCCACGTGTCACTCGCCTCCGTGCGGGCTGACATCAACTCCACAGGTTGGCCGGAGGTTTGGGCATCGAGGAGCGCCTTGTCCTCCTCGGTCATCCTCCCTTCCGCCACAGGATCGGACTCCAGGACGCCAGCCGCCATGGCCTGGCGAGATGTGGCCTGTGCCGGCCAGAAAGGCGCCACCGGCGCCATGAGGCCAGCAGCGACAACGCCGCACAGCAGGCGGGATCTCCACCTGAGTGAAGCGGCCCCGCCCCTTCGTGATATGGACACGATCGAACTCCCCTTTCCCGTGTCCCGGATTTACGGAAGGACTCTATAGCGATTCAATTCGGCGCTCCTCGGCAAAGGCCGGTGGTCGGTGCAGGAGATGTGAATACGGGGTAAATGCGGACACGGTAAGGGTGGCGCAGGAGTGCCACACAGCTGCTTGACCTGGGCCTATGAGGGACACGGAAGCCTCACATGTGCGCGAGAGGCGCTAAACGGACAAGCGCTTTCTAAGTGGATTCATGTGGCATGAAATGTGCTCTGGTATACCTGGCAAGTGCTGATCCCTGTTATCGTGCGGCGAAATTTCTAGAGTTGCGCGAGGGGTGGGGCGTGAGCCGTTTCGGCACGCGTGGATGGGCGGGGGCTTTGGCTCTCGCCGTGACGGTGAGTTTGTTGCCCAGTGCGGTGGCGACTGCGACGGTCAGTGCGGACAGAAAGGGCGTGGAGCTTCCCGAGCTGAAGCAGCCACCGACGGTGGCCGTGCAGAGGATGACTCCCGGAGGCTCGAAGAAGCGCGTCGACGACGCGCGTGCCGACTGGAAGACGCCGACGGTCACATGGCCTGCCCCGGGCAGCGCCACCGTCGACCTGGCAGCGGACGATGCCGCCGCTGCTCCGAAGCGCGCCGGGTCTCTGCCGGTCGCCGTCAAGGCTGCCCCGTCGCAGGCGCGCAAGGTCGGCGACCCGCTGGGCCAGGTGAACGTCTCTGTTGCGGGCAAGGAAGCCGCCCGCAAGGCGGGCGTGGACGGCATCCTGCTCTCGGTCACCCCCGCCGGCGCCGCTTCCACCGCCGGCAAGGTGCAGGTCCAAGTGGACTACAAGGCCTTCCGCGGCGCCTACGGTGGCGACTGGGCCGCCCGCCTGCGCCTGGTCCAGCTCCCCTCCTGCGCCCTCACCACCCCGGACAAGCCCGCTTGCCGCAAGGGCAAGCCGCTCGAGACGGACAACGACACCAAGACAGGCACCCTGTCGACGTCCGTCGCTCTGCCCGGAACCACGAACACCGCCGCGGGTGCCAGCCGCTCCGCAGCCGCGCCTTCGGGCATGACGGTCCTGGCGGCCACGGCGGGGGACTCGGGTCCGACGGGCGACTATAAGGCGACCTCGCTGCAGGCCTCGGGTTCGTGGAGTGCCGGTGGGTCCACCGGCGCCTTCACCTGGTCCTACCCGATCGGGATCCCGGCGGTACCCACCGGGCAGCAGCCCAGCATCTCACTCGACTACAACTCGCAGGCGGTCGACGGCCGGACGGGTGCGTCGAACAGCCAGTCCAGCTGGATCGGCGACGGCTGGGAGTGGGAACCTGGGTTCATCGAGCGGCGCTACAAGCCGTGCAACGACGACAAGGACGGCGGCACCAACACCACCAAGGTCGGCGACCTGTGCTGGTACAACGACAACGCCACCCTGTCGCTCAACGGCAAGAACACCGAGCTGGTCTACGACAGCGCCAAGGGCTGGCACCCCGCCAACGATTCCGGCGAGAAGGTCGAGAAGCTCACCGGGGCGTCCAACCCGGACAAGGGCACGGCCGGTGTCGATGGTGCGGGTGAGCACTGGAAGATCACCACGACCGACGGCACCCAGTACTACTTCGGTCTGAACAAGCTTCCAGGCTGGAGCGACCACGGCACGGAGGCTGACGACCCGGTCACGAACTCCACCTGGACCGCGCCGGTCTTCGGCAACCAGGCCGGCGAGCCCTGCTACAACGCCTCGTTCGCCGCCGCATGGTGCCAGCAGGCATGGCGCTGGCAGCTCGACTACGTGGTCGACCCCCGCGGCAACGCGATGGCCTACTACTGGAAGACCGAGTCCAATAACTACGGGCGCAACGTCTCCGAGACCACGGGAGACGCGACGGTCACCTCGTACGTCCGAGGCGGTCACCTCGACCACATCGACTACGGTCTGCGCTCCGACACTGTCTACACCGCCAAGGCGATGGGCCAGGTTTCCTTCGCTGTCGACCAGCGGTGCCTGACCAACTGCGGCACCTTCGACGAGGCCAACGCCAAGAACTGGCCTGACGTACCCTTCGACCAGTTCTGCAGGGACGGGGCCACCGAGTGCAAACTCCAGTACTCGCCCACCTTCTGGTCCCGCATGAGGCTCACAGGCATCTCCACCAAGGTCCTCACGGGCGGTGCCTACAAGGAGGTTGACTCCTGGGCGCTCAAGCAGGGCTTCCCGCCGGCCGGTGACGGCATCTCCACACCGATGTGGCTCGAATCCATTACCCGCACCGGCAAGGCCGGCGGTTCGTCCCAGCTGCCCGCAGTCACCTTCAGCGGCGTCCAGAAGCCCAACCGGGTCGACAAGGTGGGCGACGGGCTTGCCCCGTTCATCCGGCTGCGGATGTCGCAGATCACCACGGAGACCGGCGGCACGATCGGGATCGACTACTACGACCCCGAGTGCACCGCCAGCAGCCTGCCGCCCACCGACGCGTCGAACACCACCCGCTGCTACCCGGTCAAGTGGGCCTTCGAGGGGGAGACAGCCAAGCTCGACTGGTTCAACTCCTACGCGGTTCAGCGCGTGATCGAGGGCGATAACCTGGTCGAGTCCCCCGACGTGGTCACCGAGTACGCGTACCTCAACGGAGCCGAGTGGGCCAAGGGAACGGACGAGTTCACCAAGGCCGAGGACCGCACCTACTCGGTCGCCCGCGGCTACCACCTGGTCCAGACCCGCAAGGGCGCAGGCCTCGACGCCAAGACTCTGACCGAGTCCCGCTACTTCCGGGGCATCGACGGTGCCGCGGTGAAGGACTCCGCAGACGTCTCGGTCACCGACCGCGAACAGTTCGCGGGCAAGCTCCGCGAGACCGCCACGTACAACGGAGACGGTGGCGACCTCGTCAGCGCCACTTCCTACACCCCCTGGCGCTCGGCCAAGACCGCAAGCCGAACCCGCTCGGACGCTGACCTGCCGGACCTGGAGGCCTACCTCACCGGTACCCAGGCCGAGGAGACCCGCACTACGGTCACCGGCGGTGAACGGACGACCAAGACCACCCGCCAATTTGACGAGTACGGCTTGGTCGACTGGACGAGCTCCCTGGGCGACACCGACAAGACCGGCGACGAGCAATGCGTCACCACCACCTACGCCCGAAACACGGCGAAGTGGATGCTGTCGACCGTCGCACGAGCGGAGACGGTGGCCGTGGCCTGCGGTGAGGCGGTGAGCCGCCCGGGCGACGTGATCGACGACGTGCGCACCCACTACGACGGTGCCGCCTTCGGCACTGCGCCGGTGCGAGGTCTGGTCACCAAGGTCGAGCGCATCAACGGCAACGGCGTCGGCTATGGCACGGTCGGCTCCACGCCCACCATCTGTGGGTTGACCAAGGACCAGCTCTGCTACGACGTCTACGGCCGGTCCCTGGCTGCCGCCGATGCCTACGGCAAGGTGACTCAGACGGCCTACAGTCCCGCCACTGGGGAAGTACCGACCAGCGCGACTGTCACCAACCCGCTCGGTCACACGGTGATCACGGACCTCGAACCGCTGCGGGGCCAGCCGGTCAAGGTCACGGACGCCAACAACAAGGTCACCACCTCCACCTACGACGCCCTCGGCCGCGTGACGAAGGTCTGGCTCCCCACCCGCCCGCAGACCACGTACCCCAACGCGCCGAACTACGACTTCGGCTACCTGGTACGGAACAACGGACCCAACGTCGTCACGACCAAGACCCTCGACCACAACTCCGTATACAAGACCGGCTACGCCTTCTACGACGGCCTCCTGCGCTCCCGCCAGACCCAGGAAACTTCTCCCGACAAAGCTGGGCGCCTTGTCTCCGAGACCTTCTACAACACCCGCGGCGAGCCGGCACGCAGCTCGGGCCGGTACTTCGCGACCGGTGCCGCGGAGCCAGTCCTCGTCACAGGCCAGGAGACGAAGTACCCGTCGTCGACGGAGACCGTCTTCGATGGAGCCGGTCGGACCACGGCCGTCATCGGGAAGCGGTTCGGTGACGAGACGAAGCGCACCACCACCATCTACGCGGGTGACACCACGACCGTGATACCGCCCCAGGGTGGGACGGCCACCACGGCAGTCGCGGACGCATTGGGCAGGACCACCGAACTCAAGCAGTACACCAACACCGACCGCACAGCCTCACAATCGACCACCTACGCCTACAACAAGCACGGCCGCCTCCAGCAGGTGACCGACCCCTCGGGTGCCAAGTGGACCTACGGCTACGACATCCGCGGCCGTCAGGACTCCAGCACCGACCCGGACAAGGGCACCACCACCACCGTCTACGACGCCGGCGACCGGCCCACCGACATCACCGACGCCCGTGGCATCACGCTCCACTCCGACTACGACGCCCTGGGACGCAAGACCGCACTGAAGAAGGGAAGCACCACCCTCGCGTCCTGGACCTTCGACACCGTAGCCAAGGGCCTGGCGACCTCATCCACCCGCCACAGCGGCGGTTCGGCATACGTCAACGAGATCCTCGGCTACAACGACCTGTACCAGCCTGAGGGTCTTTCCGTCACCATCCCCGACAGCGAAGGCGCCCTGGCCGGCACCTACGAGTGGTGGAACTACTACGACGCCAACACCGGTCTCCTCAAGGGCACCGACCACCCGGAGCTCGGTGACCTGCCCTACGAGTACGTCAACTATTCCTACGGCACGACCGGTCTCCTCTACTCCGCCTACGCGGACAGCGACCCGCTGATCTCCTCCACCACGTACGACCACTACGGCCGCAACACCCGCCTCGAATACGGCGAGTTCGCACAACACCTCTTCATCACCAACGAATTCGACGACCACACCAGCAGCCTCACCCGCACCTACACCGACCGCGAGGTCGCGCCCCAGCGCATCGAGGACACCCGCTACACCTACGACCCGGCCGGCAACGTCACCTCCATCGCCACCGCCTACGGCCAGGACGCCACCCGCACCACCGACACCCAGTGCTTCACCCTCGACGCCCTGCGCCGGATCACCGAAGCCTGGACCAACACCGGCGAGAGCTGCGCAACCAGCCCGTCCACATCCGTAGTCGGCGGAGCGGACTCTTATTGGACCAGCTACACCTACGACGCCGTCGGCAACCGCAAGACAGAGACCCGACACAAGACACCCTCCGGGCCGTCCGCCGACACACTTCGCACGTACGCCGCTCCCGCGCCGGGCACCCACAACCTGCCCACCGTCACCCAGACCGGCACCGAAGCCCGCACCGACACCTACACCTATGACGAGGCGGGCAACACCAAGAGCCGCAAGTTCGGCAACGACTCCTCCGAAACGCTGGTGTGGGACGACGAAGGCCACCTCAAGTCCCTGACCAAGGTCACCGACACCACCAACTACCTCTACGGGACCGACGGCCAGCGGCTGATACGGCGCGACTCCACCGGCACCACTCTGTACCTGCCGACGGGCAACGAACTCCACCTCGACAAGGCCGGCAAGGTCACCGGCACCCGCTACTACAGCCCCACCGGTACCGCCATCGCCATGCGCACGGGAGGCAAGCTCACCTTCACCCTCACCGACCACCACAACACAACAACCACCCAGATCACCGCCGACGCCGCACAGAGCGTCACCCGCCGCAAGTCCACCATCTTCGGAGCACCCCGCGGCACCCAGCCCACCAGCTGGATCGGTGACAAGGCCTTCGTCGGTGGCACCAAGGACACCGACACCGGCCTCACTCATCTCGGCGCACGCGAATACGACCCGGTCATCGGACGATTCATCAGCGTCGACCCGATCATGGACCTGACTGACTCCCAGCAGATCCACGGCTACACCTACAGCAACAACAACCCCGTCACCCTGACCGACCCCACTGGACTCCGGCCAGAAGGCGCCTGCGGCGGCAACCAATCCACCTGCGGCAACGGCACCAAGGACGGCACTTGGGTCGACAACGAGTGGACCCCCGGCGGTAAACAAGAGGAACCACTCACCGACAATGACAAGAATGCTTTTGCCAACGAGGAGAACCAGGTCCTAAGCAACATCTCGGACAAGGTCTCTCAGTACTTTGGCGGCACGGACGAAGCCGCCAGGTGGATGGAAGCATTCTGGAGTCGGTACCGCGCGGGTCACACGTACGATTCCAATAGAGCCCGCGCAATCCATGCTTATGCGACAGCAAATAGTGTCTGCCACCAGCTAGATTGCCCTGAGTCGCTCAAGAACTACTTTATGGACAGCCAGCTCGATGCTGTCGTCGGCGAATACGGCATCAGTGACGGCGGCGGAATGGGAGGAGGGCCTGGGGTACTGGGCTCGTCATCCAAGGGGAAGAAGACGTCAGTTAGCCCTTGCAATAATTGCTTCCTGGCTGGCACCGATGTCCTCATGGCCGACGGCACGGCGAAAGACATCGAAGACGTACGTGTCGGCGACGAAGTAGCAGCCACAGACCCCGAGACAGGCAAGTCCGCCAAGCGCAAGGTCACCCGCCTCATCGTCACGGACGAGGACAAGCACTTCAACGAACTGACCATCACCACCCCCGAGGGCGAAGCCAAGCTCACGGCAACCCACGAGCACCCCTTCTGGTCACCCTCAGAGAAGCGTTGGATACCTGCCAGCGGCCTCCGGCCCGGCACAACGCTCCTCACCGCCCCAGGTAAAATCGCCACAGTCGCAGGGAACCGTGCGTACACCGCACACGCCCGGACGTACAACTTCACTGTGGACGACTTCCACACGTACTATGTGCTGGCGGGCGAGACTCCGGTCCTGGTTCACAACTCCAACGGGTGGTGTGGACCTGGCCTGAGAACGGCATCGGAAGCTGGTATCAGCCCGAACGATGCCAAGCGAATTCAAAATGCCGCCGACAAGGCAGGGCAGCCAATCATCGTGGTCGGGAGCCGCGCAAACGGAACTCCCAACCCGACGTCAGACTGGGACTACATCCTGTCTGGCCCGTCCAGAACTCGTCACAGCGTCAAGAATTCGCTGCCAAGAGGGACGGGTGATGGTGAAGGGAGCGGACGCGGTCGAGACTTCTGGCAAAGCTATAATCCGAACCGCCCCGACTATGCAGAGCTGGATCGGAATAGGCCGTACGTGGTATTCGAGCCCCGGAGCAGGTGAGGACTTGAGAGCGTCAGAGCGCGTCATCAACGAGGTCGCTCAAGGGCTCCGCGCCCTGGACGATGCTGTGGCCTGGTTCTCCTCGCTGGAACAGGCTCAGCAGAAGGCGGTACTGCACGAGGTTGTTCGTTACGCCATGCAAGCCCATGCAACGGTGAACGACGCGCGTGAGGGGCTACCGCAATCAGGCGTCAAGCCGACCATGACCCCGGCAGTGCTGATTGTCCGGGAACCGATTCTCGAACAGATGGGGAAGATCATAAATCTGCCCCCCGGTGAGTACGTGAAAGCATTTCGCGTCCTCGTGTCTACGTTCGCAGTAGCTGACACGCGACGAAGAGAAACGGAGTGCCGAGGAACTTGTAGCCACGCCTGGCACAACCTGTCGTAAGCGCCGACGCCACAGGCGTACCGAGGGGTAGATTGCCAGAGGTTTCAGGTTCACTTGGGCGCACACTGGGAGCCCCCGCCGAGTCGGTAATCGGCGGGGGCTCTCGGGCGTTTGACGGCAACGCTGACGGCAACGTCAGCGGACGAGCGTTGCGGCAGGCAGCTCGTCAGGGGGTTCCTCGGCGTGGCCGAGGACGCCGCTCAGGGAGTCGATGGCTTGGCGTTGGAGGCGGAGCCGGACGTGGGCGTAGACGCCGGCGGTGACGCCGATGTGGGCGTGTCCGAGGAGTTCCTTGATGACGACGAGGTCCACGCCCTGCTCCAGGAGAAGGGTCGCCGTCGAGTGTCGGAGGTCGTGGAAGCGGATGCGGCGGAGTCCGGCCCGGTCGAGGAAGCTACGGAAGCGACGGGTGAGGTTGGCAGGGTCGAGAGGTCCACCGGTCGGCGTGGTGAAGACCAGGCCACTGCCCATCCGGCCCGAGCCGACAGTCTGGCGCTCCATGTCCTGCCGCTCCTTGTGTTCCTTGAGGGAATGGAGGCATTCGGTCGGGAGGGCGATGCGGCGTTCGGACGCTCGGGTCTTGGTGGGCAGATGTGTGAGACCGCCGGTGCGGGTGCGCTGGAGCGAGTGCCGGATGCTGGCCGTTCCGGTGGTGAGGTCGAGGTCTTCCCAGTGGAGGCCGAGGAGTTCGCCCCTGCGGAGGCCAGTGCGGAGGGCGAGTTCATACAGCGCGTGGAGCCGGTCGGTGCGGGCGGCGTCGAGGAACTGGCGGGCCTCGGCTGCGGTGAAGGGCCGGAAACGCGTCGGCCGGGGTGCGGTGGTCTTGACGCTGCGGGCGACGTTGCGGGGCAGCTCGTCTTCGCGGACGGCGTGTTCCAGTGCCGACTTGACGCGATCAACATGGCACGCGGTCTGATCGCCTCCTGGCGGGGAGATCACACTCACCTAGTGCGGCTCCTCGCCGAGTGTCTGCTGCCGCGCGACTCCTACACGTCGGCGGCAGCGGCCGAGGCCCTCGGGTCCCTGGGCCAGCTGGCCGAGCCGGCCCGCGAAACCCTCGCCGCCTACGTCACCACCCACCGCACCACACACAGGCCCCATGCGTGGGCGAGCCCGCACCCCGAGCTGCGCCGAGCGCTTCAGCAGGCCGTTCTGGCGCTGGCCCAGCTCGGAGACGAGCGGGCCTTGCCCGGGCTGCTGACCGCGCTGGACACCGGTGTTGATGCCTGGCGCGCCGCGAATGCGGCAGGACATCTGCCCCAAGCCGCCGCCGAACTCACGCCCCGACTCGTCCGCCTCCTCGCCGCTGTCGACCACTCACGGGAGTGGCCCGATGTCAGCCCCCCGGCTCTCGCCTCCACCCTCGCCAAACTGGGAGAGCCGGCGGCCGTACCTGCCCTCGCCGACGCCGTCCAGGCCGCCGTTCGGCATAAGCAGTGGCGCACCGTGGAGCCCGTCCTGAAGGCACTCGCCTCGTTCGGCACCCGCGCCGCCTCCGCCCTCGACACCGTCCGGCCCCTCACCGAGGCGGACAACGCGGATGTCCGTACGGCCGCGGCAGCCGCCGTCTGGGAAATCGAGCACCGCCCCGAAGGTGTCGTGCCGCTGCTGGAACGCCTCCTTGACCACCAGCGGAACTTCGCCGCCATCGGCCTCGCCGGCCGGATCGGACCTCCCGCCGCTCCCGTCCTGCCGCGCCTGCGACAGATACTGAACGAGCAGACGGAGATGAACGCACGGAACGAGCAAGACGATGCGGCCGTACTGAACGTGGGGAACGCGTGGACTCTCGTCCACACCGCATCAGCACTGTGGGACATCGCCGGAGACAGCGAGGCCAGCACCGTTGTGGCGGCGCTGCTGAATGCCTGGAAGGACAACGACTCCACCGCGCCCGATGTCCTCGCCTGCCTGAACCGCATGGGCCAGGCCGCACACCCTGCCCTGCCCCGGATCCAGACGGCGCTTGCGCAACTACACCGAGGCAACGACCGTTGGAGTAAAGCAGTCGCTTCCGACCTGGAGATCGAGCGCATCTGCCGTTCCCTCGTGGCGCGTCTGCGAGACCTCCCGGAACCTGCGCCGGCCAGGGAGGAATAGGCACCACCGCGTCGGTGTGCAGGGCGTGAGCCAGCCCCGCACGCCGACGAGGGCTTAAGAGGGGGAACTTTTCGTGATCAACTTCTTGTCGATCAAATGCCCGCCCTAGGCTTCGAGGAGCGAACTCACCCCACCCAACGAGAGGGCATCCCCATGTCCAAGCGCTCCGCCATGCCCGCGAACGGTTCCGGTCGTTCCTCGAACTTCGAATAGGCGGGCTCCACTTGACCATCCAGCGTGTCCCCGGATGGCTCATCGGACTCGTCACGACCCTCCTCGGGGTGGGGCGCACCTTGTGGAGCCAGCAGTAGCGGAGCGAGCGGTGGAGTGTCTTCCGCATTCGCCGCGGTGGTCGGCGATGGCGAGGTAGATGACGTGGTGGCGACGGCGGCCAGGTCGCCGCTCCAGCCGCACGGGCAGTGCGCCCGGTACCGCCAGCCCGACCAGCCGCGGTAGCGGATGACCCTGAACCTGCGGTTCCCGGCGGGCCCCTCTTCAGCCATTTCGCCGTCGGTGATCAGGGAACGTACAGCTTCCAAGGCAGCGGTGCCGGGGGTGTATTCGCCGCGCCACTCCACCCGGCGGTGTCGTCGAGGGCCCGCTGGGTCGGGGATCCCGGCGGCTTCCAGAAGACCATCAAGTCGTAGTCGGCGCAGGGGCGTGAGGGGCGTGAGCCCGTCTTGGGCTGGGGCGCTGGTGGTGGGGCGCATGAGGGGGGCTGATGGGGTACACCGCCGTACACCCGTTATGGGGCAGGCTGGACGCGTCGCTGGACGATCTCGGATGCGGTCGCGCCTGGACAGACGTCCATCGCGTCAAGGAGCTGGAGCTGGCGTGTCCGGAGTGCCGGGGACGGGTCTTTGCCCGGGTCTCCCAGCGCAGCGCTCGGCACTTCTACCACCAGGTGAGACCCAAGGACTGCGAGCTGGCGAACGAGTCGCCTGAACACCATTTGTTGAAGCTGGAGCTGGCCATGGCGGCCCGGGCGGCGGGTTGGCGGGCGGATCTGGAAGTCAGCAGCGAGACCCGTAACTGGCGCGCCGACGTGATGGTCTTCGACGAGCACGGCCGTCCCTTCATGGCGTTGGAGGCGCAGCTGTCGCCGATGACGCCTCAGGACGCCCGGATGCGTACGGACCGCTACGCGCAGGACGGGGTGGCGGTGTGCTGGGTCGCCTTGCAGGAGCGGCCGTGGGAGCGCGTCGTGCCTTCGCTGCGGGTCCGCTTCTCAATGTGGACACCAACGCCACCCTCACCCGCGGCCGCGTGATCCCGAACTCCGGGGTGCCGAGCGTAGAGCCGGGCCGGGCATAGGTGTCCGCGGGCATGTGGAGCGCCGAGCCGGGCCCGCTACGAGAAACTGCGGTGGCGCGGCGGGTGTCTTCGCCTTCCGCCGGGCTAACCTCCCCTGACCCTGCGCCCCGCGAGGGTGGCGAACGTACGACGGTGCTTCAGCGCTGGACGGGAGCCGTCACCCACGCCCGCCCCGTGCCGGGATCCACAAATGCTCACTGACGCATCGTCAGCACGGACTCGGCGTGCCAGCTCCGGCCCCGCGCTGGACGCGGTGGAGCGACCAGCGTCCGTAGCGTAAGCGCATAAAGCATATGAGGGGTTCCCCGTCTCGACATGCGTCCCGGCCGTCCGGCGTGCACGGTGGATGTGTGGCCCAGTGTCCGCATTGGTCGTGCATCCGCCACGCCGACGCGGCGGGCGGCCCGTTGACGGTTGACGGCAAATCCCCGGCTTGACGTACGGACCGGCCGGCGATGTCCTCGAATTGCCGCGACGGGCAGGAATGGATCCCGGCGAAACGCAGATTCGACGACCGAGCCCTAATCCACAGGAAACAGGGTTCTTACGGTGACCCGCACGTAGGAGTTTGAAGATGGCGAAAAGCGATGAGTTTACCGTGAGCGTGAGCCCCACCACCGAATTCCGAGCCCATCCGCCCTCTGTCCGTAAGTCGTTGCATGTAGTGCACCGTACGGGGCGGGTTGAGCAGAGCGAGCTCACCTGGGTGGAGCTACCGGCAAGGGCGCCCGGACGAGGGCCGGAAGTGCGCCCAGTCAGCAACCCCACGGATGCCGACAGTGCCGAGGGAGGGGCATCCTGATGCTGCAATTCGTCAACAAATACACGACGACCGTGCAAGTGACCATTATGTGGTACACGCCGGGTTGCGATGACGGTAACTGGACGAAGAAGGGGTGGTGGGTTCTCAACCCCGGACAGAGTGCGATTGTGCACGGGGAAGACTTGGCAGACATCAATCGATACTGGTGCTATTTCGCGAGCGGATGGGATGGAACCTCATTTTGGTCTGGCCCAATCAGTCGCCACGTCATTTTCCCTCCATTCGTGTGGTGCGAATTCAGGTCAAACACGACTTCCGTCCCAGTCGGCTATAGGATCTTGGACTGCGACGATATCGACGACTTGATTGTTGAGTTGGTCCCCTGACCCAGCGAAGGGTTGGCAGGACGTCTTCGCGGAAGATCTCCCCGATCTGGTCGTCGGACAGAAGACGCGCAGGCTCCGATCCGTGCTGCTGGCCGGCGGGCTCCATAGACGTCGTTTCTTATGGCGGTTCCTGGGGCCACGGGCCATGCGGGGATACTGCTGTGGTGCTGTTGACATGGATCGCTGAGGTGGCGGACGAGCCCCTGGTACTGGAGCCGGCTGACCGTCGGGTGGAGTGGGAGACCAACACCTGGTGGTTGAGTGCGGAGGACGAGGACAGGAGGTCGTTGTCCGTCTCCGCGGTGGTGGCCGCCTTCGAGTGGACTGCCTCAGCCATCCAGGTCCGTATCCGCGAGCTGGGCTTTCCCGGGGTGGCGACGTTCTACGTGTGGCATGACGAGCAGGCCGGGCAGCTTCGGTGCTCGACGGGATCGGTTCCGGCGGATGCGTTGCCGTTCGGTGGCGCCTACGTACTTTCTGACGACCTCGGGCCGATCATCGAGGGGTTCCTGGTCGACGGTGAGCCGGGCGTCACGGCCTGGTCGGGCCTGGAAGGCGTGCAGAACTCCTCGGAGCAGACCGTAGCCGAGCCGGAGGTGGTGCCCCCACGGGAGGAGGAGCTGCACGGGGCAGCGCTGGAATTCCAGGACGACCTTCAGTTCCAAACCGGGGTGAGCGGGAACTCGGTGAGGGTCGCTGGGAGACGAGACGGGTCGAGTTGCCTGTAGGTAACTGCAGTGGCTCGCAGACGGATTCCAGTGACCTCTGGGCACGTGCCGTTCAGCCGACCGACGCGGGTGGCCCGACGACGGAGTGATTCGGTGGGCGTAGCCGGTGACTCGACCGGGCCTCGGTCCACTGGTCACCACCAGATCCGGGTGGGTCGCCGTGTCCGGGCGCGGCCCCGGATCTGGCCTCTGCAGTGGGTGACCTGCTGGTTTCCGGCTGGGTCACTGTTTGGGCCACTCTCCAGATAGTGTCCCGGACGGTGACCCTGCGCCTGCCGACACCCGCTTCGCTGGCTGAGGGAGGGGCCGGCGGGATGGGGACGGGCGGGACCTCGTAGGGAGTTCGAGCGGTCCTCACAACGCACTGTGGGGTGGACCGGTGCGGTCCACCCCACAGTCCGACTTCCGGATTGGTCAGCGGCGAGTGACCTGGGCCATGCGGATGGTCTCGGCGGTCTCTTCCTCCATGGCCCATCCGTTGTCAACGAGGAGGGTCTCAAGACGCCGGATCGCGTCCTCGAGGCCGGAGTGGTCACCCAGGAGCGCGAGGGCTCGGAGGCGGTGACGCCACAGTTCTTCGCGTTCGCGGGCGACCTCGAGACCACGGCCGGCGGCCCAGAGGGCGCCGCGTCCGTTCCCGGCCTCGAGGTGCCAGTTGGCCAGCATGCTGGCGCTGTTGACCACCGTGTCGTTGATTTCCTCCACGATCGGCTCGGCCCAGCTGTAGTACGTGGACCTGACGCCTGAGAACGGGCGGCCACGGACCAGCTCGAGTGCGCGATGTAGCAGGACCACCCCTTGGGCGCGCGGGACCTGGAGCGCGATGTCGTGGAGGAGCTGGAACTGGATCCAGTCGCACTCCACTCCGACCAGGCGGTGGCCGTCGGCGTGCTTGGCCATACGGCGGAAGAAGGGCTCGCCTTCATCGTCGAGGCCGAGCCACCGCCGGACATCGCGGAGACGGGTGTTGCGAGTCTTGGGGTTGGTCAGTCCGCCACGCGGTGAGAGGACCTCGTCGACCTGGGGAGCGGTGGCACCGGGGTGGAGGACGAGGAAGGCGGCCAGCTCCAGTGCGCGGGTGTGCCGGTTGGAGTCGACGGTGCCGCGGGCTCCGGTGACCTCCACGGTTCCAAGGATCTTGACCAGGGGCCGGTCTTCGGGGAAGTCGATGCCCGGGTCCTCTGCCGGCGTTGCAGGGCCGGCGGCCTTGCCGGCTTCGGCGGGGGACTGGGGTGTGACGTCGCCCTGGACAGAGGAAGGGGCGGGGAGCCGGATGCTGATCTGGGGCAGGGCTCGTGAGGCATGCCGGACGGCATGTCCGGGCGTGGCCGAGGAGGGCGGGATGGGTACCACGGAGGTGTTCGTGCCCTCGGCACCGGCTGTCTTCACGTCGGCTGCGCCAGCAGGGGCGCTGGTGTCCCCGGCCACCTTCGTTGTGTTCTCTTCGGCGAGGGGGAATTGCTGGGGCAGCTCGGCGGCCGCGGCGTTGCGGGGCGCGGATTCCTGATCGGGATCTGTTCCGGCGCCGGAACCTTCCGTACGGGCAGGCTCTGCTTCGTCGTCCTCGCCAGCGTCCTCGGGGTCGTCGTCGAGGTCGGCGAGGACGGCCAGCAGGCTGGGGGAGGCTCCGCTCGGAACGGAGTCCGAGCCAGGCGCAGGGGCGGTGGGAGCTGGGGGAGTGGCGATGAGTCCGGGGATGGTGCCGGGCAGCAGCGTGCTCAGAGGAACCGGCTCGGCTGGTGGGATGTCGGTGGGGGAGTCCGCCGTCAGCGCGAGTTCGAGGACGTCGGCGTACTCCTCGTCGGTGCACATCGACAGCACACAGTGCAGTGGGGTGTTCGGTACCGGGAGGGCGGGGCTGTCGGTGTCGATCTCCCACACCCCGCCGCTGGTGGCGCGGGCCGGCTGGGCGCTGCTGGTGATGACGACGGTGGAGGACAGCGGCTCGTCGGCCAGGATTCCGGCGAGCTGTTCCATGGCCTCGGCGGAGGGACATGTCTCCAGATCGGCAAGGATAACCAGGGGATCGAACTCCTCGGCGTCGTCCGAGACACGGGCGTGGAACAGGTCGGGGAGGCCCGAGGTGGTCAGGAGCCGTTGCTGGTCGGCGTGGTGGCCGCGGGCCGCAGTGGCGGCCGTGTCCAGGTTCTCGTGTGGATGGACGCGCTGGGAGTCGAGCATGGACAGGCCCGGGGCGGTGTCCTCGCCAGCTACGAGGATGTCGATCTGATCGCTCAGCGGTGACAGGGCGAGCGAGATGCCCAGAGTGCGCAGCAACTGGGTGCGCCGACTGCCGGTCAGGTGCAGTGCGCCGAACTCCTCCACGTCGACCAGGAGGATGCCGCCAGTGGTGTCCTCGCCCAGGGGTACGAGCCCCGGGTAGGGCGCGGGGACGTCGCTGAGCGACTCTTCGTCCAGGAGGTCGGCGGAGTCGGCAGGGCACCACCACACACCGGGATGGCCCTCGACAGCCGTGAAGGGAACCACTGGCTCGATGGCGCTCGGCTCCGCGCCGCCTTCGCTGTCTGCTTCGGTGGCGGACAGATGCAGCAGGACACCCTCGGTGCCCAGCTGGACGGCGGCTACAGGCGGCAGAGCCTGTTCCTGGGCAGCGAGCTGGTCGGCGAGAGTCCGCAGAACAGCGTCCAGCAGCCGCAGTTCCGTACTGGAGTCCACGCTCCGCAGGGCTTGTTCGGCCGCTGCGGTGCGGCCGGTCGGCATCGCGATGCGCTGGCCGTCGCCGCGCCGGCGCCTCTGCAGAGCCCTCCGACGCCGGAGCATCATCACCACACCGCCAGCCACCAGAGCACCGCCCGCCGCGTACATGACGGTGCTCACGGAGGAGTCCTCGTCGCTGTGCCGTACAGCGGGCGCGGGTGTGCTTGTGGCGCTGGGCGGGGGAGCGGTAGTGCTCGGAGCCTGAGCAGTGTGAGAAGGAGGCGGGGTCGCGGACGCCAGTTCGTTCTGGTCGGCCTCGGCATCCACGTCGGAGGTGTTCTGCTGCGGCGTCTCGGCGTTCTGCGTGTTGTCCGGCTTGGCGGGTGTCTTCGGTTTGGCAGCGGGCTGGTCTGCGGGCGGTGCCTTGGCGGTCTTGGGCTCGGGGAGATCCAGTACCTGGCCGGGGAAGATGAGATTGGGGTTGTCGAACGTGCCACCGTCCGGGGTCGGTTCGTCCTTGTTCGCCTCGTAGATGGCTGGCCAGTCGCTGGCGTCACCGTGTTCGTCGGCGATCGACCAGAGGCTGTCGCCCTTGTGGACGGTGACGCGGTCAGGCCGGTCCGTGCTGTCTTCCCCCGTGGAGGTAGCGGTCTCGTCCGCAGTCTCAGCGACCTTGTTCTTCCCGTCGTCGTGCTGCGGTGAGGCCTTTGTAGTGTTGCTGCTCGCACGGACTCCGGGAGCGGTGCTGGAGGCCGGGGCGACGGGCCGGGCGTCGGCGGGCAGCTTGATGACCGCGCCGTTTGGGAGGTACTGGTCGCCGGCAACCAGCTGTGGAATCTCCGGGTTGAGCGCGGCGATGTCCTTCCACCGTGTACCGGCACCGAGGTACTCCTCGGCCAGATCCCACGGCAGCTCGGTCGTGGAAGTCACCGTGTGCTTGGGCCAGTCGGCGGCTGAGGCGTGGGCTGCCGACGCGGCGCTAGAGGATTCCGCCGTCGTGGTGCTGTCGCCCGCGGTGTGGGTCGCGGCCGCGGCGACAGTGGGGAGGGTGGCGGCCGACGCGGCGGTGGGGGCGAGCAGAACGATGCCGCCGATGAGGAACGAGGCGAGCGACTGCAGTCCACTCAGCCCCTTGATCCGCGGTGCCGAGCGCCGCCGGAGCACGGCCATGAGCTCCAGGAGGACCGAGAACGTGAACGCCGCCCATCCCGCCCAGCCGATGCAGGTCAGGGTGACCAGGAACAGCGTGCCGTCGTCCTGCTCCAGCAGGCTGAAGCCGCCCACGAGTTCGGTGGGCTGGTGACCCACCTTCAGCAGCAGATACGGGACACCTGCGACCAAGGCCGCGAGAAGAGCGAGGCCGAGCAGGGCCCGCAGCACGGCACCGATGGCGCGCAGCGGGGCGGGGATGCGGTGGGCCATGTGGTTGCTCAGCCTCCAGCTTGGGTCTGCAGATGGGCTTGCGCGGTGCCGGTCACGGTGATCGTTCCCTTGCCCACGAACTGCGCGAAGAACGTGTTGTAGGTGTCGGTCACGGCGACGGTGATGGTCTGCCCGCCGTCGGTGACCGTCACGTTGCCCTGGACGCCTGCGGCGGCGAGATAGTCCTGGGCCGCGCCGACGGCAGCATCCGGGTCGATCGTGATGGCGATGCCCTCGATCGCCTGGGCCGGGTCGAGCTGCTGTCCGGCTGCGCGGGCAGCTTCCTGAGCGAGAGAGGTGGCCCGGTTGGCCGCGTTCAGTGCACCGCCGCCGTCGACGAGGAGTCCCATCACCATCAGGATCGCGAGCGTCGACAGGGCGAAGTACAGGGACAGCGAGCCGCGGTCGAGGTTTCCTCCGCCCCGGGGGGCGCGCAGCCGAGCGGTGAAACGCTGGACGTGGGATCTCAATTCCGGCCCCTGTAGCTGTCGATGGGGCTTGTCCAGGACGCGGTGAGTGTCTTGGATCCGGGCAGGCCTGGCAGTCCGATGTCGGAGAGATTCGCTGTGCAGGCGATCGTGGCGGTCACGTTCGCCTCTACGCCGAGGTCGAGGGCGTAGCCGGTCGTGTCGACGACCACGCTGGATGTCCGGCACGTGATGCCCTCCCCCTCGAGGCTTCGATTTGCCGCCGCCTGAGCTTCGGCCTGCGCGCTGCTGGCGTCCCGCTCGAGTGAGGCAGCGCGGGCCGCAGCGCGGGCGGCGGCGTCCACGGCGCCGTCGGCGTCTGTCACCCGGCCGAAGGCGACCATCAGCAGAAGCAGCCCGATCATCACCGGCGCGAGGACCGCCGTCTCCAGGGCGTAGGAGCCCCGGTCGCGGCGGAGTGTGTACGCGAGGCGCTCACCGTAGGTGCGGCGGTTGCTCACGGATTTGTCCACCCCTCGACGGGAGCCTCGGCGTGCTGGACGACCTCCAGAGTGAGGCCGGGAACGAGGGTGGCGACGTGACCGCGGACGGTGATGCGGATCTCCTCTGTCGTACTGCCGGCCGAGGACACAGACGCGCCCTGCACGCTGCCGCCGAAACGGCTCAGGAACGTCTGCGCCTGGGCGACGCCGTCACCCTCGCTGACGCCGACCTGCCGGCCGGTCTCCACGCCCTGCCGTGCGGCGGACTGGGCGACCTTGCGGGCATGGAAGTACAGGCCGACCTGGATCGCGGTGAAGACCAGAGCCAACATGACAACGGCCAGGACGGCGAACTCCACGTTGGCGAATCCGTGGTCGCCCCGCCGCCGACGGCGCCGGATGAAGCCTCCCAGGCTCCTCAGCATCCGGTATTTCACGCCTGTGTTCTCCCCTCGTCATCGTCTGTAACCGGGTGCAGATCAGCCCCCGTTGATGATGCCGATCTTCTCCAGGAGCTTGGTGCGGACGGCTACGACCACGAGACCGGCGGCGAGGAGCAGCGCACCGGCCATCATCGCGAGCTCGAGGGTGGACTGCCCGGCGTCCCGGCCGGTCTTGAGTGCTTCGTAGCGGCCGCGGATCCACACGGTCAGTGTCTGGATGTCCATGCGAGGGGTTCTCCTTCAGCTTCCGAGGATGGTGATCGTGATGGGGATCATCACGAAGACGAGCATGAGGATGACGCTGAAGGTGACCGGCAGGATCATCGCGGCGCTCGCAGCATTGGCCTGGGATTTCGCATCGGACAGCAGGGCGATGCGCAGCTGCCGGGCCTGGGCCTGGAGGGTCGTGTAGACGGCGGCGCCGTCACCGGCCAGTGCAAGGGTGTCGGCTGGCCGGGTCAGTTCGGGGATGTCGAGTTCGTCGCCGAGCTGCTTGAGGGCGTCCCAGACGGTGACGCCGGCGAGGTCGGCTTCGTGGAAGACCTGCCGCATGCGCACGAAGATGAAGCCGTCGCCGACCTCGGCGGTCTGGGTTAGGGCTTGAGCGGCGCCTGAGTTGGCGATGCGGGCGAGCGCGACGCGTTCCAGGTAGGAGGCGGCGGCGTGCCGGACGATCAGGCGGGCGGCGGCCGCGTCCCGGGCGACTTCCTTGCCGGGCCAGAACCAGAACAGTGCGGCCAGGACCAGAGAGAGGACGACGGGTACCTCAAAGGGCCACGGTGCTCCGGCCAGGGCGCTCATGCCCTGGAACAGCTGGGGCAGTACGAGGCCGTACACGGCGAACAGGAAGCGTTTGCCGAGGTGTTCGGCCGGGCTTTTTCCCAGGAGGTTCAGGTCTTTGACGGGCAGTCTGAGGCGGCCTCCGAACTCGGCGAACAGCCGGGTGCCGACCCGCTCCTGCAGGTTTGTGCTCCCCTTGGGTGCCGCCGATGGGAGCAGGGGGCCGTTGGTCTTGCTGACGTCCAGACGGTCCAGCGCGGAGGCGAGGTCGCGTGGGGCGGGCATTGCGGCGCGGACAGCCAGCCCGATCAGAGCGCCTGCGGCAGCCGCAGGAACGACGGCCTCCAGGGGGATCATCGGGTTCCTCCCGTGACTTCTGAGAGCTGCGCGGTTGGGAGCGGGTCGATCAGCCGCGGGTCGGGCTTGGTGCGGGCGATGCGGCGAAGCCAGGACAGGGTCCAGGCGAAGAAGCCGCCGAGGACGGCCAGGACGATCTGCCCGAGCGGGGACTGGTACCAGGCGGACCAGGCCTCGTTGAGCATGCAGCCGACGACGACCAGGCAGATGACGATCGACACCATGCGGCTCGACTTGCGGACTTTCGCACGGTCGGCCTCGATGTCGCGGGCGTCGGCCGCCTGCTGGTGGATGGTGACCGCCAGGGCCTCGAGCGCGTCGGACAGACCTGGGCCCTTGTAGACGGCGTGGGACTGGAAGAGGAGTACGACGTGGTCGCTGACGCCGTCGGCGAGCTCGTCGGCGAACAGGGCGAACGCGTTGTGGGCGTCCATGCCGGAGCGCAGCCGGTCAGCGAGAGCCCGCACGCTCAAAGCGATCGGTGCTGGGGCTGCCTTGGCGGAGGCGCGGATGGTCTGGGGCAGGCTGATTCCGGCCTGGTGGACACCGGCCAGGTGGTTGAGCCACTGCCCGAGTGCTTCAAGGCGCTCGATCCGCTGGATCGCCGCGGTGCCGGGGAACAGGATGTAGGGCAGGCCGAGGACGGCGGCACCTGCGAGGAGGCCGTGGACGGGCCAGCCGGTCCACGCCCACACGACCAGCGCGACGATGCCCGCGGTAGCGACCAGGTGCCGCCAGCGGTGCTGCCACTTCTCCGGCAGCTCCGCCTTGGCACGCTGGATCCGTCCCGCCGTGCGGGACTTCGGCTTGGCCAGGTCAGGAACCCGGCCGCGGATCTCACGGATGGCGGCGGCGAGCGCGAGGAGTGTGAGGGCTGCGCAGCAGGCCGCGGCCAGGGCGAGCTGGGAGATCGTCATCGGCGGCCTGCCCTCTGCAGTGGGCCGAACCAGGCGCCCAAGGGGTTCTCGGTCAGCCACTGCCTGTTGAACAGGCCGGTGAGCTCCAGGTCGTCGATGAACGTCGGCATGTTCTTGAAGACGGCGCGGATCTCCCCGGCCTGGGGGGCGAACAGCTCGGTGGTGACGGGCCGGCCGCCTTCGCCTACGACGTCCTGGACCTCGTAGATGGTGCTCACAAAGCGGTGCTTGCGGCCGCCGATCGCGGTCTCGTCCAGGTAGGTGAGGTAGACGACAACGTCGATGGACGCGGCGATGAGGTGGTGCGCGGCCTCCGTCTGCATGCCGGCCTCGGTGCACAGCTGGACCAGGCGGCTGATGATGGCGTGGGGACGGCGTACGTGCAGGGTGCACATCGAGCCGGAGCCGCCGGAGGACATCGCGTTCAGCATCGGCACGATCTCGGTGGAGCGGACCTCGCCCACAATGACGCGGGTGCCGTTGTAGCGCAGGGCGGTGGGGAAGATGTCGTCGATGGTGACTTCGCCGGCCTTGTCGCCGCCGCGGATCTCACCGTTGGACTGACGGGCTTCGAACGCGAACGTGATGGGGCCGGGCTTCGGGCCGGGCTCGTCCAGATAGAGCTCGCGGTCCGACTCCAGCGTCACCAGGCGTTCGGCGGGCGGGATCTCACGGCCCAGCGCCCGCAGCAGGGACGTCTTACCGGCGCCCATGTCGCCGACGACCAGGATGTTCATCTTGGCGTGGACGCACGCAGTCAGGAACCGCTCCAGAATCGGATTGAGCGAGCCCCACTGGACGAGTTCGGCGATGCCGTGCTGGCGGATGCGGTGCCGTCGGATGACGACGGAGGGCCGGGTCGTCAGCAGGGAAGCGGTGACGCGGGAGCCGTCAGGCATGCGGAAGCCGACCATCGGTGTCGCCTGCGTGAGCGAGCGTTCGCCGTGGCCGGACAGTTGGGCCATACGGTTGACCCAGGCGATCAGCTCTTCGTGACTGTCAGCGACCTTCTCGATCGTGCGGCGCGGCCTGTCGTGGTACTCCACATGGGCACGCAGACCGTCGACCATCACGTCCTCGACGCCGCCCTCGTCGAGCAGCGACTGCAGCCGCCCGCCCCGGTACATGGAATCGAAGACCGCGATGCCGACCGCAGATTCCTGCTCAGCAGTGAGCGGAGTGTTGCCCTGGGCGTACTTGGTAGCCCAGTCCGCGACCGCGTTGCGGACCAACTTCTTGGCCAGCGCGCGGCGGTTGTCCTCCTCAAGCAGCTTGTCCGGGTCCTCGGCACTGAGCTGCTTGGACACGGAGGCCTGCAGGTTCTCGATCACCTCCCAGCCGACCGGGATCTCGCCGGGCAAGCCGGCAAGCCGCGGCACCGCCGCCGGACCCACTGCCGCCGCAGGCGAAGCAGCGGCAGGTACCTCAGTTGCAGGGGCCGGTACAGGGGCGGTGGGGTACGTCGGGCGGGACTGTCCGATCCGACTGACAAGCAGGCTGGCGATGTCCTCGCGGCCCATAGCCGGCTGCCCGTTCACGCCGGGCCGCTGGTGAGCGTCAGCCACGTGCCCCTCCCCTCTCACCCAGCCGCGCGAGGACCCCGGCCAGCACCGGGTTGGCCGGACGCGGGAACTGCTGCTGGATACGACGGTGAGACGCGGCCGCTTCGAGATGCTCGGTCGCGGAGCGGGCATGCCGCAGCAGCGGACTGCGCCCGTACCCCCGGGGAGGACGACCACCGTTGGTGAAATAGCCGGCCGTGCCCGGATCGAAGGGCAGAGCCGCCAGGACCGGGACCTTGAGGACTTCGGCCACCCGGTGAGCCCGGTGGGGGCCGTCCTCGATGAGCAGCAGACCGAGCGCGCCGGGACCGCTGCCGCGTTCCGCCAACTCGGTGCGCAGCGGGTCGATCAGGTGCCGGGCCAGGGTCAGCGACTGCTCAGTGCCGCGGACGACGAGAAGGACCATGTCGGCCTTGTGCAGCAGCGGCGCCGGCGTCAGCGTGGTGTGAAGTCGGCCGGACTCGAGCGCCAGACGGCCAGCGTCAATGAAGACGTCGTATCCCGCCTCCTCGGACAGGACATGCATGACCTCCGACAGCGCGGGCCAGGTCCGGCCGAGCGCGGCGGCCTGCGCAGGATCGGTCAGACCGGGCAGGAGTTTGCGGTGCCCCGCCTCGTCCATCGGCCACAGGTGAGACGCGAAGGCCTGCGCGAGAGCGTCCGGCCCGGTGCGCTCGGCGGCCGCCAGGTGATACAGGCCGTACCCGGCACTGGCCGCGCCCTCCAGGAAGCCGGCGCGGACCGTCCCACCGGACGGGTCGCACTCGGCGAGCAGCGACAGACGCTTCGAGGCAAGGGTGAGCGCGAGCGCGGTCGTGGTGACACCGCAGGACTTTGCGGAGACAAGTGCGGTAACGGGCATGTCAGCTCCGGGGTTCGCGCACGAGAGCGATACGGCCCTGCGCGGCGCGGGTGGCCAGCAGCGGACCGTCGGTCGGGGCCACGGCGAGGTTGACCACGACGTTGCCGGAGGCGTCCGGGCGGGACACGGTCACGACCACGGCGTTGATCGTCGACGGCGGAGCTTCGGCCTCCTTGCTGGTCTGCTGCTCACCCTGGGCGGGCGTGGTGACCGCGAGGACCTTGTCGCCCGGGGCGAGGGTTCCCGCCGGTGCCTGGCCCCGCTTGACCTGCACCCCGACCTGCTGCCTGTCGTCGCCCAGTCCGGTACCGCCCGCCAGCTGGGAAGTGGTGAGCAGGCCGCCCTTGCGCAGGTCGACAGCCGGCCGCTTCCCGAGCACGGACTCCCTCTGCGAGGCGGGCACCGGCGTGAGCGCGGCATCGGCGGACATCTCGGCCACGACCAGGTCGGCCGATGTGAGGGCCTGCCCGGCCGGGACATCGCGGGCGATGGCGAGGACCCGAGTGCGGTCGCTGGCCGAGGTGACGGCAGCGGCCGCACCCAGACCGGCGACAACGGCCAGGACGACACACAGCGCGGCCACCGACCAGCGGCGCTCCCGCTTGACCGGCGTGGTCGTGGTGATGGGGACATCGGGGCGGGCCGGAGCAGCAGGACGGGGCACCGGCGGCGCCACGGGGGATTCCATACGGGTTGGGCCTCTCGGATGTACAGAGCGGAGAGCTAATTGAGGACCTGGACTTCGACGACGCTGATGTCCACAGCGCTGTTACGGATCTCGGTGAGTTGGCCCGCCGGGCCGCTCGTCGCCTGCCAGTCGACCGTCCAGGTCGACGTCGCGGTCACGTGGAACTTGCCCGTGCTGGTTGTGGAGGAAGGGGTGCTGTAGCGGTAGCCGCAGTCCGGCGACGGCTTCTTGCCGTACTCCGCCTTGTAGGGCGTGCCCGCCGTCGTGCAGGTGACGGTCTTCCCATCGCCCATCTGCCAGACGATCTTCGACACCCTCGCGGTGGCCGTGACCGTGACGCCGCCTGCCGATGCGCTGGCCGAGTTCGGGCCGTAGGTCTCCGGCCCGCGCTCCGTCCACAGATAGACCGGCATGCCGACCACACCCCTACCACTCGGCTTGGGGGTGATACCGATCGCGGGGCCACGCAGGATCATCTGGTCCACGGCCCGCTGCGCCAAGACGGCCGGATCAACCGTCGCGGCTGGCGGTGTGGCTGCCCAGACGTTCCGAGCAACCGTGAAGTCGGGGCCGTTGCTGTAGGTGCATCGTTCTTCGTAGACCGCTCCGTCGCCGGGCTCGTGGCCTTCCCAGTCCAGGCTCCCGGCGGGTGGCTGAGGGTCGAGCTTCTTGTACGTGCACACGGGCTGAGTAGCAGGCTCGTCCTGGACGCTGTCTCCTCCGCCCTCACCACCGTTGGGCGGCGACCCGCTGCCACCGACGTTGCCCCCTCCGCTCCCGGGGACGTCTACCTCGACCTCACACATGTACAAGCCGCAGTCCGCCCCGCCCGAGCCAGGGGGCGTGTCTGCGTAGGCCGGAGCAGCGAAGGCCAACATGGTCATCGCAGCAGCAGCTACCCCCCGAGTGCTACTCAGCATGACTTGCCCTGGGGTTCGTCTCGAATGACGCGCCACCCTTCGGGCCAGCGTTCGAGCGTGCTCTTGATGACGTACTTGGTGAGGCGGCTCGTCGGCAGCGTGACGGGCTTCTTGGTGCTGACCTCGACGACCTGCCAGCGCGAAATGTCCAGGCAGCTGGAAAGAATCACGTGCGGGATCTTGCGGTTGATGTCCGTCTTGGTGGCGGTAGGGTTCCCGACTCCTACCTCTCCGACGTGGAGCCGGCCTCGTTCGTGGGCGCGCTTTGCGTCCAACTCGGCGTTACTCAGAGCCGCTGAGGCGGCGAACTGCTTGAGGTTCGCCCCCTTGCCGCTCTTGTCCGCGTAGAGCTTCTCCATCTCCTGCCAGTAAGCCTTGTACGTGGCGATTGCGTCTTGCTTTGCCTTCTCGGTGGGGTCAGGCGGAGTGGTTGCTGACTTGGTTGCTAAGGGCGCCGACTGAGTCGGCAGATTGTCGTCGGGTGAGTCGCTCGTGGTACAGCCGGCGGCAGTCAGGACGGCGCCCACTGCAAGGATGAGCGCGGCATCTCGATGGCCGTTTCGGGTGCGAACCCAAACGCTTCCTACGCGTCCGCTGGTCTTCACTGCGCCTCCCCGTGAATATGCGGTCATCAGTCCTCACCTGCACGATGCGTGCACTGGCCGGTGCTCGGCGTGCACCCAGGTGGGAGTTTGGTCTGGTCCCATACGTTACGCAAAGATCGCTTCACCACACAGCTCGTTACAGAGGCCCCAGCCTCAACTGCCCGCCAAATCAACACAATTCCTCTGAGTGTTTTTCGCCACGAGACCGAGATTGGTCGGGTGGCCTCGGGATCTCCCTGACCATTTGAATGAGCGTCCCGCTGCACGAGTTCGGTGCTGTCCGAGCACTACGCGGGACGGAAGAGGCCAGTAGCGACGAAGAGTTGGGCCTCAAAGGGAGCGAGGGGAGGTGTCTCTGCGTCACTGCACGACCTGGTTTGCGCTGCTGATCACGTCGGCTGGCGGGACGCTGAGCAGGATGTCACCGGCGGTGGGATCGCCGAGGAGCGGGGTGACGATCGGCGCGAACGGGCCGTGGGATTTCAGCTGCTCGAGGGTGGTGATGCCGACGGCGAGTTGGGGGGTGCGCCGGACCCGGGTATCGGCGGCGGCCAGGGCCCGCAGGTCTTCGATCCGCCGGGACAGCACCGCGTTGCTGGCTCCGGTGAGGACGATGAGGAGGCGGGGGACGGCTGGGTAGCGGTCGCGCCACGCCTCGCGTCCCGCCACGGTGGTGGGGGAGCGGTGACCGGGCAGTGGGGCGGGCACGTAGGTGGCGTAGCGGGCGTAGGAGGTGAGTTTCCGGCCCAGACGTCCGACCTGCATGGTGGCCCGGTCGATCTCGAGGAAGTAGGTGAGGAGCCGGCGGCCGGTGGGTGTGGTGCGGGTGTAGCGCAGGACGGCGTCGGGGATGAGCAGGGCGTCTTCTCCGAGCCGGTTCTCGCCGTCGCGTACGCGGTGGACGAGTTCGGGTTCCCAGTCCAGCGGTCCGCACTCATCGCCGAGGGCTTGAGACCAGGTGGTGAAGGCGAGACCGGTTTCGACGACGGTCAGAGTGTGTTCCTGGAGCTGGGAGGCGGCGGTCTCGGGGCTGATGCGGTAGGCCCGTCCGGTGACTTCCCGGCTGGCCTCGACGATGTCCGCGCCGCGGGGGGTGACGAACCACAGCAGTTCGGCGCCGCCCATCCTCCCGGCCCGGCGGGTGGTGCAGTCCACCAGCCCCAGGCCACGGAGTTGGTTCAGGACGCGCCGCAGGTAGACGGGCCGGTGCGTGTGGGGAGTCAGCATCCGGTGAAGCTGGCCGGTGGCGACCAGGCGGTGCTGGTAGAGGACGGGCAGCAGCTGCTGGCCGAGGCGGGGCAGGCCGGTGGGGGCGGGGGACAGGGTGGTGGGCATCAGCCGATCTCGCTTCCGCTGGCCGCGGCCCGGTGTCCGGTCGTGTGAATGGTGGTGGTCCGGGCCGGTCGCGTTCTCGGGCCGGGCCGGGGGTTGGTGAGTTCGGCGAGGATCCGGTCGTCCAGGCCGGGCCGGCTGCCGGTGTCGTCGCCCTCGAGGTCACGCAGGATCTCGCCGACCGTGCGCCGCCGCAGGTTGCTGTTCACGGCCTTGTCCAGTTCGGGCAGGAGCTCGGGGTGGTGGTAGTCGGCGAGGGCCTGGTGCAGGGCGACGCCGGCGACCCGGAACGGGGTGGTGCGCTCGCCGTGCAGCATCGTGGACATCACGTAGTTCCACTTCGGCAGAGACAGCAGCGTCTGGGGGGAGATCGGCTCCATCCGCTTGGTGACGAACGCCGCCTCGTCGCTGTCGGCCGCCGATGCGGACAACAGCGACTGGTTCTGCATTAGCGCCATTCGCGTCTCGCCGCTCAGCCGCATGGCCATCTGGGTCATCCCCATCAGCCTCAGTTCGTACTTGCGCAGCTGCTCCAGGATCGCGGCGACGTAGCCGCGCGAGGCCCCGTCGATGGCGGTCAGCTCGTCGCAGAACGCGAACATCGTCGCCAGCTGGTCCTGGTCGATGCCCTCACGGGAGCAGCCGGCCAGGAACAGGTCGAACAGCAGCAGCGATGTGATGACCTGGTCCGACGAACCTGTGCCCGAGCAGCGCAGCAGGACGATCTTCGAGGTGTCCATGGCGTGCCGCACGTCGTAGCTCGAGCGGGGCTGGCCCAGGAAGGCCCTGAGTGAGTCCGATGTCTCCAGCTGCTCCAGCGTCTGGGTGACCACCGGCACTGCGCTCCCTTCGTACTTGGGGAATGTGGTGCGCCAGAACCGGTTCAGCCTGATCGGTAGATACTCCAGCACGCTCTGGCGCCACTCCTCATCGGTGAGCAGCCTCGTGATGGAGAAGAGGGTGGGCTGCAGATCCGGGCGCCCTCGGCGGCACATCTCCAGCGCCAGGTATGCCAGCACCTGCACGGCGTGGGACAGGATCGCCCTCGCGCGCGGCGCCCCGTCGCCCCAGCCCTGCGCTGAGGCGAGCCCGCCCACGACCGCCCCGATCACGTCCTGGACCTGCGCGGCGCTGCGATGCTCCATCGACAGCGGATTCCACGACCCGACCCGTGCCGCAGGGTGCTTCACGCTCAGGTCGATCACCCACAGCCGGTCGCGCAGCGCCGGATGCGCCAGATACGGCATCGCCCGCTTCACCGCCGCGCCGTGCGGGTCGAGGAACCACATCCCCAGCCCCCCGTACGCCAGAGCGATGGCCTGCAACAGCGCCAGCTCGCTCTTGCCGAACCCGGACTTCCCGAACGACGCACCGAACAGCACGTCCTTCTGCGGCACAGCGGCGAGACGCACCCGGCCGTCCGCACCCAGGACCCGCCCCAACGGGACCACGCCCGGCTGTCCGGTCCACTCCGGCAGCCGCGGCGGCGCCGACGGCACCACCCCGCCGGTACGCACCACGTTCGCCGCCTCGCAGTGCACCGAGGCCGGTTTCAGCAGCGCAGCGATCTCCCGGACCGTCACCCACTGCCTCTTCGAAGGGGCGAACTCGCCGGTGCGGTACCGCCGGTCGAAGGAGTGCCGACGCCACCACACATTGCTGTACGGCCGCCAACCCGTACGCCGCGGCCCCACCGGCCGCCACCAGTTCTCCCCGCTCCAGGCATCCATGACCGCCATCACCTGGTGCAACAGAGCCTGCGCCCGCGCCGGATGCCGCGCCTGGACCCGGATGAGGACCTGCACCGCGAAGACCTGTCCGTCCACTCCGGGCAGGAATTTCCCCACGCCGTCGGCCAGGTCCGTCTGCCGCGGCCGCGGCCCAGACCTGCCCCGTGACTGACCGGCCCCGAGCTGCTTCCCGCCGTTCAGCCCCTGCATCACCTGCCCGAGAATCGGACCCGCCCGGCCGCCGCCCTGACCGCCCCCGAGCTGCTCCCCGTATGCCGACGGGCCTCGCTTCGCTGCCCGCCGCATCAGCCGACGCCGCCACCGCGCCACCTTCCGGCCGGACACCGGCACCAGATCCACGATCAGTTCCGCCTGCTCGCCCCGGTCGCTGTCGACGTGCGCGCACGTGGCCGCCATCATCTGCAGCGGATCGGGATCGAGACTGGCCGCCATGAGCCGTCGGTGGTCCGGACGGGCGAGCACCAGCTCCGCCCGCGCCACATAGGTCCCGCGCCCCGGCTCCGCGTCCCGATTCGTCTCGGGATGCCAGCCAGGGGCCGGGGGAGCGATGACCTTTTTCTCCATGACTACCTGGCTCATCAGATCTCCTGCTCGTCGTCCGTTACGCCGAGCGGCGCGATGTTGGCGAACCGGATCGGCCGCACCTCGCCGACGCCACGGTCCGCCTCCACGACATCCACGTCCGGGAACGACTGCAGGCGCAGCAGACCAGCGGACTGCGCAGGGCCTTCGAGCCGGGTCGCCAACTTCCCCTCAACGCTCCCGTGCTGTATTCGCACGGCCGAGGCCCTGCGCGGCAGCCATCCGGCCGCTGTCGGCACCCGGGCCAGGCGTGCCGCGTGCCGCCCGATTCCTTCCATCGACGGATCGAAGCCGGCCGACGGCACCAGGTCGACCACTGTCCGGCACTCAAGCGCGGCACGGGCCCGTCGCCGCCACCACACCCAGGCCGCCCCCCAGAGCCCAGTCGCGAGCAGCGCGGTCGACATCAGCAACCACAGATGCGCCCATACGCTCTTCAACGCCGAAGTGGCCACGGCGGTGAGATCCGTGAACGGGCCGAGCAGGACCTCGCCCATCACCAGCCCGCCTTCGACGAGGGAAAGCGCAGCTGGCGGAGATTCCGCAGCCTCGGATCTATCCCGCGTACCCGATCGGCGGCCGCGCACCAGACCAGGAGCGCCCCGCACGTCAGGAGCAACTGCGGCACCTCGGTCCAACACCGGTGCTCGGCCGCGGCCTGAGCCACTGTCTCGTCCATCAGCGGCAGGTTGTTCAGGTCGCCACCCCAGCACCAGCCCGGAAAACAACCGACGACGAAGACGAGGGCGAGGAGCCAGCCGATCCAGTTGACCAGCACATCGACTGCTGCGTCCCACCGCCCGAGCTGGTGATGTTCGTCCATTGCTGTCAGGTACTCCCCGCACGCCGGGGCGACCCTGGCGCCGCCCGTTCACTATCCGCAAGGACTCTCTGTCCTTAGAACGTGACCAGCCGCAGGGAAGGAATATGGAGGCGATGCCACGGTCACGGGGGTGCGCTCGTATAACTACGGCCAGGTGATGGGTAGCGCTCGCAACTGGCGATCAGCGCCCCGTCTCTGACTTCCTCCGAGCTCCGACCTGCTCTGATGCTCCACCAGACATGACCGGGGCCCTGTGCTCGTGACACTGCGGCCGGCACCGCTTACACACTGAGCTGAGACCTCAGGTGTCCCGGAACTCCTATACGGCCATCCTGACCTGCAAGAACACACTTCTCATGAGATCATCTTGCATAAATGCTCTGCACATATCGCCAGAGCACGCGTGGGACGGTGTGGATTTCGCAGCGCTCCGCTCGATTGAGTGAGCGCAGGCGGCCGCCCTTGAAGGAGACGACCGGCGCGCGTACGGCTACGGGATCACCAGGTCGGGAGACGGTCTGCCGGCTTGGGGTGAGGAGTCCCGCGTGCAGGGCCTCGTGCAGGGCGGGGACGATCTCCTCGGGCTTGAGGTTGACCGCGTCAAGGGCCTCGTGGGTCAGGGGGATCTCTTCGAGCAGGTACTCGCCGCGGTCTTCCTGGCTGAATTACGGGCCGGTGCGGTCCTCGAACGACCACGTGCTGATCGGTGTGAGGTAGAAGTGCTGGCGGTCGTCGCCGTCCTCCAGGACATGCAGCAGACGCAGATCCTCGGTCTCGCCGGCGATCTCCTCCTTGAGTTCGCGGCGCAGGGCATCCTCGTGGGTGGCGTCGGAGGTCTCGACCTTGCCGCCGGGGGTGACTGAGTAGACGGGGACGCCCGGCTTGATGCGCTTGATCAGCAGGATCGTCAGGTGGCGCGGACGCGTTCGGTCATCTGAATCTTCTGGTCAGGGGACCACTAGGGAAGTTCGGTTCGACTGGCGAACTCGATTTCTCTCGCCGTGCGGAAGAGCTCGGCGCAGTCCGAGCCCGGCTGGAAGCGCTCGACCACCCTGTGGTGCACATGCTGCCGGTAGACGACTTCGTCCAGCTTCCGGAAGACGTCCATGTCGAGCTGCTGCTGCGAGGCGAAGCACGCCAGGGCTTTCGCCTTGGTGTTCAGGAGTTCCTGGGTGCCCATGAAGATCTTGGTGGGCTCGAAGCCGCTGCTGTAGGGGGATCGAAAGTAGACCAGGTTGTTGGCGGCGCGCAGGGCGACCGTCGTGGCTTCCTGCGCGGTGACTCGGTGATCGAGGTGCTGATCGTCGGGAAAGTGGGTGTAGACGACGTCCGGGCGTGCCTCCTGGAAGACCTTGAAGAGGTCGGCGTTTATCTCTCCGCGATGCTCGATGAACCGTGTGTCGGGGATAGTCGAGAAGGTGTACTCCTCCACGCCGAGGATCGCGCCGGCGGCCAGGCACTCAGCTGGGCGCTCCGCTGTGCCGTCCGATCCGGGTGCCCCTGTCGTGAGGCAGTGGACCCGAATATGGGCGCCGCCTCGTGCGTACTCGTGGATACGCATACCCATGGAGATCTCGGCGTCGTCGGGATGGGCCACCACGATGAGGATGGTTGTCATCGGCCACGGCTACTCGTGCGTCATGCGAGTGAGGACGAGGTGTCCGCGCTCGACGAGTGCCGGTTTCCGCTTGGTGAGGCCGGTGGCCAGGTAGGAGACGGCGAGCCTTGCGGTCAGCAAGCGCAGCGCCCTCTCCTCGCTCTCCGACAGCTGGCGGCCGTATCCGGCGAGGTAGGCGGACCGGAGGTCGGGGCGGGTGGCCCATACCGCCGCGTACAGCCACACGAACTCTTCGACGGCGATGCCGTGGCCGGCCCTCTCGAAGTCGATCACGCCGTGACCGCGCTGGGGGTGCCACATCCAGTTCCGGGTGGCGTAGTCACCGTGCCGGTACACGACGGGGAGGCGCTCGGCGACCTGCGGCAGCTCCAGGGAGACGCACTTGACCAGGGTGCGCTGCTTGTTGTCGAGGTGTCCGGCAGCATGCTCCAGGCAGGAGGCGGCTTCGTCGGCCTGGTCTGCCATGGACGTGCGGATGATGTCGCGGTCTTGTTCCGAGGCCGGGGCTGAGGCGTCGTGCCAGCGCCTCAGCAGATTCCCGGCCCGTTCGTGGACGTACTGCTCCTCCTCCCGGTCGAGAGGCAGGTCCCGTACGACGCGCCCCGGCTGCGACGAGGTCATGATCGCCTGCAAGCCGGGGTCTGCGGCGAGGAGGCGGGGTGCCTCGTGGGGGGCGAGGACCCGCGCGGCGTATGCGTAGCCGACGACCTCGCGCTCGTAGTCCTTCGCACTCGGGCTGAGCTTCACGAACGTGTCGTCCTCGCCTGCGGGCACCCGCCAGACTCTGGAGTCGCCCCGGTCCCAGGAGACGTCCACGGCCTTGTCCGCGTTCGCGTCCGGCAGGTTCTCGGTGATCCATTGCCACAGGTCGGACGGGATGGAGGCGCTCTGAGTCATGAAGTGATTTCTCCGAATCGCATACGGGGAGCCCGTAGGGGACGAAGGGTACTGTGGTGGCCTCGGGGCTCATATCGGTCAGAAGTGGTCAGCGAGCCACGGTTCGCGGTCCGCGGCGGCGGCCAGGAGCTGGGTGAGACGTCGCGGAGGGCCGTTGATGCCGGTCAGCGCGGCGGCGGCCGTACTGCGGTATCCGCCGGCGTACCAGACAGCGAACTGTCCCCTGGTCAGTATGAGCTGTCCCTCGCCGGTGGTGGGCTCCAGATCCCCCTTGCCGTTGGTGATCCGGAGCATGAACCGCTCGGTGGCGTCACCACCCTCGGTGACGACTTCGATGGGGAGGGTGAGATCCGCCTCCTCGGGCCAGCCGCGCAGTTGCACGGCCTGGCGCAGGTCCAGGATGCGCAGCATCCAGGGGTGCCAGGACCGTGCGGTCAGGGAGCCGGGGCGGTGGAGGTGGTGCAGCAGTAGCGGTGCGGGTGGCAGGCCGGTCCGCTGGAACGCGACGGTGGGGATGCGGCTGTTGTGGCGGCCGAGGAACGCGAACATCGCGGCGGCGGCTTCCTGGTCCGCTGCCCAGAAGTCGTGCACGACGATCTGGCGTCCCTCGATGGGGTGAGGCTCGTTGGCCACGGAGAGGACTCCGGTCGGCTCTCGTCCGGAGCGGTTGAACCGGTAGGTGGCCAGGCCGGGGTGCTTCTGCTGCTGCCAGTGCTCCCACCAGCCGGGCCGTTGCCACGTCCCGTTCCACGAGGCGGCCAGGTCGTTCTGGAGCAGGCGGGCCTTCGTGGATGTGCCGTGGGCGATCTCGAATCCGGACTCGGCGAAGCGGCGTTTCAGCTCGTCGGTCGGGACGGTCCATGAGTACACCGGGGTCGGGGCCTCCCAGCCGAGGCGACGGGCGTAGCCGTTGGAGGCGGTCCACAGCGTCGAAATCACAGCGCCCTGGTCACGCAGCGGGCGGAGGCGCTCGGAGATCATGCGGATGGAGAGGTGGGCGCCGCGCTCTTCCGGGGCGACGCATCCGGCGCCGAGGAGGGCGGAGGGCACGGGGGCCCCTCCGAAGAACTGGGGGAGGAGGAGGCCGAGGCCACCGGCGACGACCTGGCCGTCCCGGACCGCGACGCGGAGGTCCGCGTGGGGCCGCAGAAGGGTGATGTCGTCCACGGGGTGGCCGTAGCTTCGGGTCGCGAGGTCGTTGTACTGCTTCAAGAGGTCGTCGTCGGTGACCTCTGTGATCCGGGTGGAGTCGGGCATGTGACGTTCCGCCGGTTCTAGTAGTTGGTGTGGTCTCGGATGGTGTCAGCGTCGAGGGGGACGAAGAAGCTCCTCGTGAACGTCATGACGGGCTCGTTGTCCTGGTTCCGGCCGGTGGTGCGGCAGGTGACGATCCCCGTCCCAGGTCGGCTCCTGGATATCCGGCGGCCGGTGATCTCCGTCTCCGCGTAGAGGGTGTCGCCCACGAACACCGGGTGGGTGAACCGGATCTCCTCGAAGCCGAGGTTCGCGAGGGTGAGACCGCTGGTGCTGCGTACGGTCATCCCTCCGACGATGTGGAGGGTGATGCTGCTGCACACCAAAGGGCGACCCCACTCGGTCAGGCTGCTGTAGTGGGCATCGGTGTGGAGGGGGGCGTCGTTGCCGCTGAGCGTGGTCATCAGGATGTTGTCGGCTTCGGTGATGGTGCGTCCGGGGCGGTGCTCGATGACCATGCCCACGGTCAGTTCCTGGTACCCGAGGCCGACGACTTCCCGGTAGCGGCCCTTGGCGATCTGCCGGTACCCCTGGGGGACGCTCGTGGTCATCCCGTCACCTCGCGCGGCGTGCGGGCTCGGGTGAGGAGATCGCGGGCGGCGGCGACCATGGGCGGCCCGATCATCTGGTGGCCGACGCGGACGATGCGCCCGTCGGCGGTCTCGGCGGCGTCCACGATGGCACGCGCGGCGTCGATCTCCTCGGGGCTCGGGCTGAACACCTCCGCCACCGTGGGGAGCTGGCCGGGGTGTACGCAGCTCTTTCCGGCGAAGCCGAGGGCCTTGACGTTTTCGGCTTCACGCCGCAGCCCGTCGAGGTCGTCCAGGTCGAAGAAGGGGGAGTCGATGGCGGGGATGCCCGCGGCGGCGGCGCTGGTGACGACCGCGGACCGGGCGTGCAGCATCGGCTCCCACTCCATGGTGCTGCCGGTGGCTGTCGCATAGTCAGCCGTCCCGAACAGGACCCCGGCGATGCGATCGGCCCGCACGATATCCGGCAGCGCCTCCACGGCGCGGGGGGTCTCGATCAGCGCGTACAGCAGGGGCGAGTATTCGGGGGTGTCGAGGGCACCAGCGACGATCTCGAAGTCACGGGGCGATTCCACCTTGGGTACCAGGATGATCGGCGGCTTGACTGCGAAGGCCGAGATGGCGGCCAGGTCGTGAACACCGTCGAGGGTGGTGGGAGAGCTGATCCTGACACCGAGGGCACAGTCGGTCGCTGCGGAAGCGGTGAAGAAACTGCGGGCGGCGGCGCGGGCGGTCGGCTTGGCCGCAGCGGGGACGGAGTCCTCCAGATCCACGAGGGCGACGTCCGCGCCACACTGGTGCGCGGTCGGGAACCGGCCGGGACCGTGGCCCGGGGTGATGAACCACACCCCTGCCGGGGCGGCCACGCCGGTCACTGGTCCGCCCCCTGTGCCGCGAGGCTGCGGGCGGCCTCCCGGATCACGTCTTCCTGCCCGGCAATGACCTGACGGCGACCGAGTTCGTGGAATAGGTCCCAGGGGTGGACGCCTTCGCGAGCGGCGGCCTCCAAAACGGGTTTCTTGAATCCGGAGAAGACGCCGGCGAGGCCGGACGCGAGGCTGGTGGAGTCGATCGTCGGCGGGGCGGGCATGAGGGCCTTCTCGGCGAGATCGGCGGCATCGGCCAGGCGGCGCACGTCGATCCCAGTGGGGTGGCCGTAGCGTTCCAGCACGGGCACGAGGACTTCCAGTTGGGTGTTGCCCGCGCCCGCGCCGAAACCCCGGGCGCACGCGTCGATGATGCGGGCACCGGCCTTGGCGGCGGCGACGGAGTTGGCCACGGCCATGCCGAGGTTGTTGTGCCCGTGGAAGATCACGGGCACGTCCACGGCGGCGGTGATGGACCTGATCCGGGAAGAGACGTCTTCGGGCAGGTAGTAGCCGGCGCTGTCCATGATGCCGACGGCCTGCGCCCCATAGTCGACCAAGAGGGCGCACTGTTCGCCGAGCTGCCCGGGGTCGGCCATGTGGCTCATCATCAGCACGGCCTGCGCCTCGGCGCCGAGTTCCCGGATCGCTCCGAGGTGGCGCTCGGCGGCGGTGGCCTCGGTGCAGTGCACCGCGATACGGGCGATGTCCGCGCCGTGGCGCACGACGGCGTTGCGGAGGTCGGCGGAGGTTCCCCAGGCGGGAGCCATGAGGACGGCCATCTTGCTTTGGGTGAGGGCCTCACGGACGGTGGAGAGCATCTCGTCGTCGCTGAGCTTGCTGTGGCCGACCTGGAAGGAGGACGCGCCGAGTCCGTTGCCGTGGCCGATCTCGACCACGGGGATGCGGGCCGCGTTGGCGGCGGTTGCGTAGGACCGTATCTGGTCACGGTCGAGCTGGTGGCGGACGGCGTGCTGGCCGTCGCGCAGCGTGGGGTCATGGATGATCAGGCCGCCCTGATCGCTGGGGGTCATCGCGCGTTCTCCTTCGCTACCCGGGTCTGGGTGAGGGCGTGCTGCTCGGCGGCGTAGATGGCGGCGGCGCTAATCACTTCGAGGTTGCCCGCGTGCACCGGCATGTTGGTGCGGGTGGCGGTGACCTCCACGGCCGCACGGATCGTGTCGTCGGCGACGGCGCACGAGGTCACACGGAAGCCGGGGACGAAGGCCCGCATGGTCTCGGCGGCCGACTCCACGAGCTTGTGGACCGGCTCCGCCTCGACGCCGGGGGCCACGAGCGTCATCGCGCTGCGAAACCGGGGCGGCGGAGAGGCGGGGCTGATGTTCAGCATGGTCTTGGCGGTGGCGGCCCGTGTGAACTGCTGGATTGCGGCCTGGGTCGTCTCGATGTACTCGTCGAGGTTGAGTCGGCTGGCCCGGCCGACGCTCCGGGTGGCGGCCGTGGCCACCATCTCCACGTGACGAGGAACGTAGTGCTGGGCGATTGCGTGGAGGACGGGGATCGACGTCTGGCCGCCGCAGGAGGCGAGGCTGATGTGCCGGTGCGTGGCTGCCTGGTCGCCGTTCACGGCCGGAACGATCAGCGCACCGACGTTGGCGGGAGTGAGGTTGATGACCGTCGTCCCGGTGTCGGCGAGCTGGGTCCAGTGCTCGTGGTGGGCTGAGGCGTTGGTGACGTCGAAGACGATGTCGAAGACCTCGTCCGAGTCCGTCAGTGCGCTGATGCTGCCCGCAGTGGTCGTGCAGCCCATCTCGGCGGCCTGGCGCAGGCCGGTGCTGTGGGCCGCGCGGCCGATGACGAGGCCGCAGCGCAGGTGCGGGGAGTTCTGGATGCGCTCGATCAGGTCGAGGGCGAGGAGACCGGTACCGAGGACGGCCGTGTTCAGCACGGTGTACTCCGCTCGTCGTTGGAAGAAGGGGCGGGGCTAGACGGCTTGCATGTGGATGGCGGGGAGCCGGGTGGATGTGGCCCGGATGTCCATACCGGCGGTGAGCGGGATACTCGCGTGCACCGAGCCGGCCAAGACGATGTCTCCGGCGCGGAGCGGGACGCCCAGGGCGGGGAGGCGGTGCGCCAGCCACACCAGCGCCTTGAGCGGGTCGCCGAGGATGTCGCGCCCTTCCCCTGCCGCCGCGGTCTGCCCGTTGACGCTCACGGTGATCTGCTCGGCGGCGAGGTCCCACGCGCAGTCGAGGGGGCGGGGGTTGCCGATGATGACCCCGGCACAGGCGGCGTTATCGGCGATGCTGTCGACCAGCGTGATGTTCCAACCTGTGAAACAGGTGTCGAGGAGTTCGAACGCGAGGAACACCTCCTTCACAGCAGATCGGGCCGTGACCAGGTCTGCGGGGGAGCTCAGATCGCGGCCGAGGCGGAAAGCGAACTCGGTTTCGATCCTGGGGGTCATGAAGTCGGCAACGCGCAGGTGGGTCCCGCTGGGCGAGATCGTGTCGTCCAGGACGAATCCGGAGTCGGGTTCATGGATGTCCATCTGTCGCTGCATGGCGAGCGAGGTCAGCCCGACCTTGTGGCCAGCAACACGCCCGCCAAGCAGTACCCGCTGCCGCATGTTGATCTGCTGAATGCGGTAGGCATCATCGAGTGTCAACTCCGGGAACCGGGCAGCCAGCGGTGGTACGGGGATACGGGAGCGCGTCGCGTCGGCCAGTTCCCTGGCCAGGTTGGCGAGGTTCTGTTCCTTCTCTCCAGGATTCACACCGGAGTTCAGCAGCTCGGTCATCTGTCCGTTCTCCTTCGCTGGTTGCGACGGGATAGTGAACTTGTGGTCTTTTCACTGACCGGGCGTGCCGGCGACGGCCAACACGACCACGGCGACGGTGGAGACGACGACGTAGGCGAAGACGGCGAGATGCTGGCGCCAGCCGGGCCAGAGGCGTAATCGGGTCACGGCATGAGCTGGACGTTGTCGGCCGCAGTGGTCCACTCGATCCCGGACGCGGGACGGATGTGCGCGACGCGTAGGGTCCGCCGGTTGGCCTTCTCGTGGACGATCGCGGTGAGTTCGCCCTCGCCCCGGCTCGCGATGTCCCGCACCGTCTTGTGCAGCCACGGGTGGCCGTCCTCGTGGAAGAGGGACGCTGCGGTGCTCATCGCGTGGTCTCCTCGTTGGCCTGGTCATCATCCTCGAACCGGGCGAGGAACGCCGCGTATCCGTCGGCGCCGCGGGCGAAGAGCTCGGGACTGGGGACGCCGTACTCCGGCGTTTCGTCGGGGTCCTGGGGGAGGGGCGTGGTCATGGCGCACTCCTGCGGGTGAGGTTGGCAGCAGCGGGCCGCAGGCGACGGGGACGCACCACGACCCGCTGCTTCGGGGGGAGCACTGCCCGGAGTTGTCGATGCTCCGGGGTGCGTGCATTCAGTGAACCGGCGATCACGCTGTGCCGGTACGGTGTCCACATCAGAAACCCGTTCAAGCCGTTCAAGATCGTTTGAGGGGGCAGGAAGTGACGGGTAATCGGACGCCGAATACCGCGTTGGCGGCTGTCATTGTCGAGGCTGGGATCACGTACTTAGCGCTGGCGAGGGAGATCCGCGCCGTCGCGGCGGAGGCCGGGGAGATCCTGGGTACCGCGCCGTCGGCTATCGCCTACTGGGTCGCCGGCGGAACGCCTAACGGTCAGACTCGCGCATATATCGCCGAGGCTCTGTCGCGAAAGATCAAGCGGAAGGTGACGGTCTCCGAGATCGGTCTAGGCTGCGCAGGCATCGGGGAGGCCATGGGGGCCGATCCGCTGGCCACCGCCACCGATCTCGGGAGATCCGTGATGCTCCGTCGCAGGGAATTCCTCAACTCCGCCTTCGCAACGGCCGCCGTCGGGCTCCCGCTCAACTACGACCACGAGGCCGTCGCCGCCACGCTCAAGGCGGCCCGAACCGGAGCCCGGATCGGAGTCGAAGAGGTCGCCGTCGTCCGCCAGCTCACCGAGACGTTCCGCAGCGCGGATGAACGACTCGGTGGCGGGCACGGCCTCACGACGGTCACCGCGTACCTGACCGACACCGTGGTCCCCACGCTGGAAGGGAGATTCCCCTCCGACATGGTCCGCGGACAAGCCTTCGGGGCGGCTGCCCAGTTGGCGACTCTGGTCGGTTGGAAACACCACGACCTCGGCCGCGAAGGCGCGGCCCAGCAGTATTACCTGCTCGGCTACCAACTGGCGTGCGAGGCCGATCCGTATGGACATGCCGCGTGGATGATGCGGGCCATGACCCACCAGGCGCTCGACCTCGGCCATCCCGATTCCTGCGTCCAACTCGCGGAGGAGGCCCTGCGGCGCGCGTCGGGAAAGGTCGACCCGCAGACGGAGGCCCTGCTGCTGGTCACTTGCGCCAGGGCGCACGGGACGAGCGAAGAGGGCGGGAAGGCGGCGCGGGCGCTGCTAGCTGCGGAGGACGCGTTGTCGGACGCGAGGGATCCGGTGCCTTCGTACGCCGCCGCTTCCGGCCCTATCGCGGCGACGGTCGCCTCGCACACAGGCAAGACGCTGACGGCGATGAAGGACTATCCGGCGGCCGAGCGGCACTACCGTACGGCGTTGATGGGCCGTACGCCGGGCACGTACCAGCGCGTGCATGGCCTGACCTTGGTGAACCTCGGGAAGTCGGTGGCGGCTCAGCACCGTCATGAGGAAGCCGTGGGCCTGTGGAGCCGGTCGTTGGACTTCATGGACGGAGTGGTCTCCGACCGGAACAGACAGGAGATCAAATCCATTCGGGCGGCGGCGGCCGGCTACAGGAGGCGCAGAGTCCCTGGAGCGGCGAGCTTGGGTGAGCGTGCCACCGAGCTGCTGCGGGCTCAGGCATGACGGGCCGGGGTACGGGCACACAGGCGGTTGGCGTCGTGGTGCTGACTATGGGAGACCGGGCGAAAGAACTCCGCGCGCTTCTTGAGTCGGTGGCGGCCCAGGAAGGCGACTCCGCGACCGTCGTGGTGCTGGGCCAGGGCGTGAAGCTCCCTGATCTCCCGGGCGGTGGCGCGGCCATCGAGCTCCCGCAGAACCTCGGCATCCCCGGAGGCAGGAACGCCGGGGTGCAGTGGCTTCGCGAGCACGACGGCGTCGACATCGTGGTGGTCCTGGACGACGACGGACTGCTGCCCCGCACCGACACCCTGCGACTCGTCCGGGAAGCGTTCGCCGAGAACCCGCGCCTGGGGATTGTGAGTTTCCGTATCGTGGACGAGGAGGGAGTCAGCCAGCGCAGGCACGTCCCGCGCCTCGGGGGTGCCGATCCACATGTGTCCGGCCCGGTCACGACCTTCCCGGGAGGGGCGCACGCCATCCGCATGGGCGTGATCAACCAGGTCGGCGACTTCCCGGCGCCGTTCTTCTACGCGCACGAGGAGACGGACTTCGCATGGCGCGCCCTGGACGCAGGGTGGGAGATCCACTACCGGGCCGACATCGTCCTGCGCCACCCCCGCACCGACGCCTCCCGCCACGCGGTCTACTACCGCAACACCGGCCGGAACCGCGTGTGGCTGGCCAAGCGCCACCTCCCTGCCGTGCTGGTGCCTGTGTACCTGGCCGCATGGGCGGCGTACACCGTCGCGCAGAGGCATCCGCTGCCCGGCCTGAAAGCGTGGTGGGCGGGGTTCTTCGAGGGCGTGAGGGTGCCCTGCCCGCCCCGGCGGCCGATCAGGTGGCGGACGGTGTGGCGGATGACCAAACTCGGCAGGCCCCCGGTGATCTGAATGACGAAGCGCCCGTTGATCCGCTCCGGGGCGGTGCCCGTTTGGCGGGCCTCCACGCCGTGTCGGAGAGAGCTGTGACTGTCCTCATCCGCAGTACGACTGACCTCGAACCCTGGCTTCCTAATGCTGTTGTCACCGTCGGAGTGCGACTCATTCGCTCAGGTGAGTACGAGGTCATCTGCTCACCTGGCGTCCATGTCTTCGGCCATGTCGTACTCGTCGACGTCGAACTCGGCGCAGGTGGCACTGAGGAAGTCCAGGACCTTGCGGTCCAGAGCCTGCATGCGCACGGCAGCGGCGACCTGGACCGAGGTGACCCCCTCGCCAGCGCCGGCGAGTTGTCGCCGTCAGTCGGCGAAGCGGAGGACGTAGCGCCTCTGCCAGGGGGTTTCGACGGCACGGGTGTCGTAGTTCTGGCGCACGAAGTCCACTGCCTGGCTGGCAGGTATTCCGTCCAGGACGGCGAGACAGGCCAGGGCTGTGCCGGTTCGGCCACGGCCACCGCCGCAGGCGATCTCGACGCGTTCGACGCCGGCACGAGCCCATACCTCACCAAGGATGGCTTGGGCCTGGATGTGACTACTGGGCAGCCAGAAGTCTGGCCAGCGCAGCCACTTGACTTCCCAGGGGGCCTCGGGAGGCCGCCTGCCGAGCAGATAGACGGCGTAGGCAGGCGTCGGACCGGCCGGAACCGGTCGGCGAAGCGCGCGGCCACGGACCAGGCGCCCGGAGGGAAGCCGCAGCACACCAGTGTCATTCGTCTTCCAAGTCTCGGTCACCCGCTCACCGTAGTTGCCGCAAGCGGGGACGGCCTGTCCGCCCCGGGCTGTACGGCGCCATGGGCACGTTCACACGTACTCGACTGGGACATTGGCGGGTACGCGGACAATGCGTGCCCCAACAGTGAGGCAGTCGCGGTGACCGGAGGTGTGACCTGGTAGCACCGGCGGTCACGGATCAGGGCCCAGATGACGTTGACGCGTCGGCGGGCGAGGGCGAGCACGGCCTGGACGTGCTTCTTACTCTCGGCGCGTTTAGGTTGCCGCTGACCTTGCCCGAGTCGCGCGGTCTGGGAGCGACGCCGGCGAAGGCGGCCAGGGCGTCCGGGGAGTCGAAGTCATCCAGGTCCCCGCCGACGGCGGCAAGGAACTCGGCACCGAGGGTCGTGCCGATGCCGGGGACGCTCAGAACGATGTCGGCGAGCTCGTTCTCGCAAAACCGCCCCTCGATGAGCTTGTCCATCTCGGCGATCCGATCATTGAGGGCCATCACCTCCTCGGCCAGGGTGTGGACCAGCCTCGCGGCGGTCTTCTCCCCTGGAATGGATGTGTGCTGCCGCTCGGCGGCCTCGACGGCCGCTTCGGCCAGGGCTCTGGCGTAGCGGACCTTGCGGTTGGCCAGCCACCTCGTCAGCCGAGCGACACCGGTGCGGCGGATCGCAGCCGGGGTCTGGTAGCCGGTCAGCAACCGGAGTGGGCCGGTGTTGGTTACGTCCAGGGCCTGCTCCAGGGCAGGGAACATGCTCAGCAGGGTGCCGCGCAGGCGCTTGACCACACGGGTGCGGTCCTCGACCAGGTCGGAACGTCGCCCGGTCAGCAGCTTTAGCTCGACGGCCGCCTCGTCGCCGAGCCGAACGGGCCGTAGGTCGCGGCGCATTCGGGCCTGGTCGGCGATGGCGTAGGCGTCGCGGGCGTCTGTCGTGCCCTCGCCGCGGTAACCGTCGGAGGCCCGGTTCACCAGCCGGCCGGGCATGTAGAGGACCTCCTGACCGTGACTGACCAAAAGGGCCAACAGCAGTGCGGGTTCCCCGCCGGTCATGTCGATGGCCCAGGTGACCTCACGGCCGTCGGCCAGGTCCAGGACGTCGCCGATCAGCTTCAACAGCTCTGGCTCGTCGTTGGCCACCCGCCGCGACAGCAGCGTCTTGCCGTCCGTGTCCAGGGCCAGGCCGTGATGGTGGCCCTTGCCGCTGTCGATCCCCGCTTATATCCGGCTCATCGCGCTCCTGACGTGCGTGTTCGATCTGCTCGTGCCACGGACGACCTCGCCGGCATTGCTCTACACAGCGACTTGTTCGCACTTCCTAATCGGCGGCCGAGTCGTCGTGGGGTGCCGGGCGGCGAAGCCAGGGAAACCACGAGACGGCAGCCGCCTGATAGCCACACCCAGCACCCCTGGGCGATCCAACCCTACGAATGGCTCGATCAACCCGAGCAAGAAGGTAGAGCTGCCTGACCACTTTGAGCCGCTGCAGGCGTGGTCCCGAGTTCGGGTGACGGCCCCAAATGCCCGTCTCCAGACAAGGGTGGCCAATAGCGACGGGTCACCACCTGTCGCGGGGCATTGGCAATCCGTGGTCCGACGTCCCGGGTCATGGGGGAGTTTGCCTGGCCCGCGACCTTGTCGGGGTGTCATCCGCCTTTGGGGAAGTACGGCGGTGCCCAGCCGAGGTACGTGGCGCCCCACACGGTTTCGATGTCGGTGGCGTTGACGATGTCGATGTAGCCGCTGCGCCGGATGTCGTTGGAGGCGATCTTCCCGCCGCCGAGGTAGATCGCGACGTGCCCGGCTCGCTTTCCGGTGTCCCAGTACATCAAGGCTCCGGGCGGGGGAGTGCGGTCGCGGTCGTGGCGCATGGAGGCGGGCATCTGCCGGTAGTGGTCGATGGCGTACTGGACGCCGGAGTAGGACCAGCCGTAGGTGCGGGCGACGAAAGCGAGACAGGCCCGGTACCAGTCCTGGCCTCCTCTGGCGGCCTCTTGGCGGGCCCAGTTGATCGCCGCCGCCGTGGAGCGGGGGTTCCTCACAGCAGCGGGCCAGTCGGCGGCGCCGTCGTGGAACGCCGCACCGCCCGGTGCACCGGCCGGGCCGGAGCCGGAGGGGGTGAGCTGGTCGTAGGCGTGGACGTGGCCGATCACCTCGTCCGCGTACGCTCCGGACTGGTTGTAGCGGAGAACTGCTTTGCGGAGCTGTGCGTCGGCGGTGAGGTCGCTGCTCCCGTTACCGCAGAGGTAGACGCCGGTGGCCTGGGCGGCGTCGAAGATGTTGTGCGGGTCCTTGGCGCCGTCGCCGTTGCCGTCCTGCCCGGAGGGACCCTGCCAGGTGGAGGGGATGAACTGCATCGGGCCGACCGCCCGGTCGTAGACGTCATCGCCGTCCAGAACACCCTGGTCGGTGTCGCTGTGGACGCTGGTGTTCCCGCCCGCCCCGGATCCGTTGAGCCGCACGCCGTAGATCCTGGGCGACACGCTGCCGTTCGCCGCGACCGTGCGCCCGGAGGCATGGCCGGACTCCACCTTGCCGATGCCGGCGATGACGGACCAGCGCATCCCGGAGCACTTCGGCCGTCGCGCGGTGACGGCGGAGGCAGCCCGGGTATAGGCGGCAAGGACCACCGGGCCGATCCCGGCGACGCTCGCCGGGGCGGTGCCGGCCACCGGCGCCGAAGAAAGTCCGGCTTCCTCCTCGTGGCCGGAGGCCCCGCTGGCCACGGCGGCGACGAAGAGGATGAGCAGCCCGACGACGAACGCCAGCGGAGCGAGCAGGACCGAACCGACCCAAATCGCTGTCTTCGTCGTGCTCACGGCCGGCCCCGACTGCCGCGCGGTGCCGGATTCGGGGTCCGTGCAGGACGGGCGGGGCGCGGTGTGGCCGAGGCCTGCGGGGCGCCGGGGGCAGGGGAGGGCTGGGTCCGGATGCGGTGCAGCCGTTGCCGGAGCATGGCCTGGGCCGCTCCGGCCGGCGGCTGCACGACCCGCGGCGGCACGGGACGGCGCCGTACTGCCGGCGCGGCGGGAGCGGGAGCAGGTGCCGGTGGGGGTGTTTGCGGGCGAGGTGCAGGACGCGGGCGTCGTACGGGCGGAGCGGGCGGGAAGGGGCCCGGGCGGCGCGGCGCGCTGTAGCGGCCCAGCCCGCCCCGGCCGGTCACGATCCGGCCGAGCGAGCGCAGATTGTGGGTGTACTCCCCGCCGAAGTCCGCTGCCGGCGCCACGACATTCTGGTGCACCGCCTGGACCGTCTGCTGCACACCCTCAACCGCACTCGCGCCCGCGGAGGCGGCCCGGCCGGGCAGGGCGGCAGCCGCGGCACCGACGCGTCGGGCGGCCCGCGGCCCGTACACCGGAAGCCCCACCGTCGCCTTGAGCCCAAGCGCGGTGGTTTTCACCGCGCCCTTGGCGCCGGCGATGGTGGTGCGGCCGGCGAGCTTTGCCGTCCCCGCCACAGCACGGCCGGTACCGCGCAGGGCACGGCCTCCGAGACTGGCGGCCAGACGGCCCGTACCTGCCCGGCCGACTCCGACGGCCGCACTGGCGCCGCCGGTCGCGGCGAGCGTGCCGAGCATGAGCCCGCCCATCAGCAGCTTCTTGCCCATCCCAGCGCGCTTCGGCTGGCCGAGGTCGGACGGAGAGACCGCGCCGCCGGCCACGCTGTTGCCAACGCGGGCCCGGGCCCGCATGGTCAGAGAGCGGGTGGCGCGCGTCAGACGCTTGCGGTAGAGGAAGGCGCCGACGACGACGCAGTCCAGGACGACGAAACGGATGGTGATCCCGCCAGGGATGTCGGCGTCGGAGGCGTTGAGGACGGTGTTGACGACGACGATGAACACCGCGATGGCGATGATGGAGACCAGGAGGAGCGCCAGGGCGCGGGCGATGGCGGTCGCGCGGTCCCAGAGCCAGCCACGCCCGGGTCCGGGCAGGACACCGAAGGCGAGCGCGACCTTCGCGATCATCGCCTCGAGGGCGATCTGCAGCTGGGCGAACAGGAAGCTGAACGTCAGCGCGATCATGAAGAAGCAGGTCAGGAACGCGGCGATGACCATGAAGAAGGCCCCGCCGACCTTCTCCATGCTGGCCTTCTTCGCCGACGCGGCGCCTTCCTTGACGCACGCGGCCTCGAACTCCTTCAGCGGCCCCTTGGCGGCGAGCTTCTCGCGGATGACGGTCTCAGCGGGCTGGGTCGTCGCGTCCACGAGGTCGCTGAGGGTCCCACCGATGAAGGGGACGTCCTTGACGAACTTGTCGTCGGCGGCCAGGATCTCGTCGATCTTCTGGTCGAATACGGCCTGGGAAATACGGGACTGGCGGAACAGCGTGCCGCACTTGGGACCCTTACCGTCCTTCGGGTCCTCGAAGGCCCGCCCGTAGGAGAGCATCATCGCCGGGCGGGCGACGAACGCATCGACCAAGGCGTCGGTGATGGGCCGGGCGATCGAGCCGGCCGAACTGCGCACCCGCTGCCCGACCGTCGCGCCCTGCCCGGGCTTCTCCCACGTGTTTCCGGCCGTCGTCGTGGCGGTGCTGCCGGCGTCGATGGCCTCCTTGTCCAGGACCAGCGCGGCGGTCTCCACCGCCAGGTCGCGGACCGCGGCGACCGCGCCGCGGTCCTTGGACAGCAGCATCTGGGGCGGCGAGGCGAGCGCGCCGACGGCGAGCGCGGAGATGACCATCGCCGCGGCCATCTCGCCCCACCCACGCGCCCGGTTGCCGAACAGCAGGTGCCAGGAGGCCACCACCGCTGAGAACGTCAGGAACAGCGCGGGCAGCCCCAACTGCATGATCACCCCGCCATACAGCGAGGTCGAGATCTGCAGAGCGGGCTTGAGGAGCAGGCCGGCCAGGGAGAACGACAGCGCCCAGGCGATCAGGAAGCAGGCGAAGGAGACCAGCCACTTGTTGCCGAGGAACATCATCTCGACGAGGAAGTGCTCGACCTTGAGGTCCCAGTCGTTCCAGTCACCGGTGTCCGCATAGACACGGTAGGCGGAGACGGGGATGTTGTTGCGGTCAGTGACCTCGAACGCGGACAGCACACCGCCCTGGGATGCCTGGGTCTTGAGGTAGTTGTCCACCTCCTTCTCCCAGGCTTCCTTCGCCTTCTGCTCCTTCGCCTTCCTCTCGGCGGCCGCGTTCTTCTCCGCCTCCCGGCCGAGCTCCTCCAGCGAGATGCCGTCCTTGGGCGGGGTGAAGACCGGAGGGGGCGCCAGCGGATTGTCCGGATCGACCGGCGGCACCAGCGGCCAAGGCGTCGTCGCGGACGGGGTGGGCTCCGGGGCGGCAGCGGCCACGGAGGCCAGCGTCAGCGACGAAACGCTGGCGAGCATCAGCAGCACCACCGCGACCAGCATCGCCCGGCCCGGCCGCAGCCACCGCAGTACAGCGGCCGCACGGCCCCGTATCCCCACACCCAGATGCGCCGCGCTGGGCACGAGGGGCTGGCGGGGCATCAGGCCGCCTGCCGCACGGGCTGGGAGTGAATGTTGTCGGCGACCTGCCGGTCGGCCGGGATGACGACCTGCATGGTGCCGATCCGGCCGGTCAGATCGCGGTGCAAGCACTCGCCGGCCCGTGCGGACCGCTCCGCATCGTTCATGTCCGGCCGGTTGGGGGACAGACCGGTGGTGACCAGGGTGAGCAGGTCTTCGTCCTCGGGATTGCAGCCCAGAAACGCAAGGCCCCTTCGGGCGAGGTTCCGGTTGGTGTGACGGAAGAGGAATTTGCGCGGGATCAGCCCGCGCAGCATCTGGCCCTTCTCGCTGGAGGCGGGGCCGATGTCGTCCTCGTCGTGCCCGCCGAACCAGGCGCCCGCGTTGTGCTTGCGACCGTCCTTGACCAGCTCGATCGCCAGGTCCAGGCCCTCGGGGGACGAGGTGAGCCACCAGCACTCGTCCCACACCACGACCGCGAACTCATCCGGCTGCGCGTAGACGATCTTCCGGCACAGGGCGGCGATCAGATACATCACCGCACGACCGAACGTCTTCTCGAACTGCAGCTTCTCCAGCCGGCCCGCCTCGAGCTCGCTCTTCGTCGGCAATGCCAGGGAAGCGACGGCGAAGATCACACTGTCGGCAGTGGAGTTACGCACCACCGGCAGCGACTCGTCGAACACCGCGCGGGCAAGGTCCTTGCGGCGCACCGCTGCCAGCCGGCGTGCCGCCATTGCCGCGAACGTGTCCTCGCCCGCGCCCCGGTTGGCCAGCTCCTCGACCAGAACCCGCATCGAGGGGTTCGGCTCTTGAAGGACCGCCTCGATCGCCTCCGACAGGGCGATTCCCTCATCACTCATCGGCGCCAGCCCCAGGAGCAGAGTGAGGAACGACTCGGTGAACCGCTGCGCCTCCGAGGACTTGGTGAAGATCCTCAGCGGGTCCAGAGAGATCCGCGCCTGGTCGTCGATGGTGATGATCTCGGTCTCGCCGGGACATGCCTCGGCGAAGCGCACCCATTCCTGCTGCTCGGTCCGGTCCACCACCACGGCCCGGCCCCGCGTCACACCATTCCGGCGCCGCCCGGCGGCGAGCACCGAGAACATGGCGCCCTTCATGCCCACCGACTTGCCGCTGCCCAGCTCGCCGACCCACGCGGCCGCGGCCGACACGTTCTCCCTCGGACCGCGCGACCAGTCGCACAGCACCGGCCGTACCCCGCCGCCTGCCAGCTGCAGACCGTACAAGGGACCGGTCTCGTCCCCCAGCGCGCTGCCGGTGAAAGGGCCGGCCATCGCGAAGTCGCGGGCGAGGAGGTACTGCGCGTACTGGGCCATCACCGAAGGCGTACGGGCGCCGGGCAGCATCCCGTACCAGAGGTTCTCCTGCTCACCGCGCGGCCGGGCGAAGGTGTACTCAGCCCCGGCGAAGTGCCCGGCCAGCTCACCAGCCCGCCGCTCCGCCTCCTCGGGAGTGCCGCCCCACACGCACAGCGCGGTCATCGCCCGCACCTCCACCTCCGTCTGGGAGGACGTCAGACGCTCGCGGAACTCATCCAGGCCCGAGGCCGCCTTGTCGACGCTGGCCGGCACCCCGGCCGTCTCCCCGTCGTACTCCTGGTACTGGTTGGCCAGCTCCCGCGCCTGGCGCCGGCTCTTGGCCTCCGCCTCCGCGCCGCCCGCCACCTGCAGACGCACCACCCAGTCGACGGGGAAGGAGAAATCGTCCAGCTGGCCGAGATACTCCGAGCCGGGAAACGCGAACGTCTCGGGCATCTCGGCGAGCGCCAGCATCGCCTGGTACGACGGCCCCCACTCCGTCGTCACCTCCAGCCACCGCCGAGCGAACGGGTTCCCCCGCCCCTTCGTCCCGCGATCGCCGGCCGTATCGCCGTCCTGGGCCTGCCCGGCAAGCAGGTTGCCGCCCTCGGCCAGGACCACCTGCCCCAGCGCGGCCGCCCCCCGCCCGCGCCCCCGCATCCGCCGCTCGCCCTGCGCACCACCGGGCAGGACCGGCTCGACCAGGCCGCGCCGCGCGCTGTGCCCGTAGATCCACAGCACCTCAGCCGTCGACGCGGGACGCAGAGCGATCCCCGACGGCAACATCGACACCAGACGCTCCGCCTGGGCCAGGCGCAGCTCCTCCTCACGCGCGGACACCGGCCGGGGAAGCAGCCCCAGCGCCAGGGCGACCTCGGCGCGCGCGGCCGCGAACACCTCGCGCACCGACTCCCCCCGCTGCATCGGCAAGGGAAGAGCCAGCCAGTCCGACCGTCCCGTCAGCTCTAACTGCTCCAACTGACCACGCAGAACCTCAACGCTCCGGTGGTAGCGCGGAGAGGCAACCAGGTCGATGTCCGCGCACATCTTGGCCACCACCGCAGCCGGGTCCACCGCCGGGCACAGACTCAGCAGCATCGACTCCCCCCGCAACTGCTTGACCAGCGCCTCCAGATACCCCAGCCGCTGCTGCTTGGCACGCCGCGACGCGTGAGCCGTATCAGCGCCCTGCACCCGAAAGACCGCCCAGACCGTCCCCTGCGTCGTCCACACGACGTTCCCGGCCACGTGCCGGATCGGCATCCTCACCGCTCACACCCCCGCCCATCCGTACGCACCGCTTGAATGCGTGCACGTTCCTGACGCAACGCCAATAGACCGGCGGCCACCGGCACCGGCCGACCGCCCCCCGTTCCCGATGAAGAAACGGCCTCCCCGGCCGAAGGCGGGGCCGCCGGGTTCACCTGCTCCCCGGCCACCCGACGCGCGTCCTGATCAGGCGCCGCCGCTCGCGTCCAGGTCACGCTGCACACACCCACCAGCGGCCGATAGCGGCCCAGGGCCTTCACCGGCCTTCCACCGAGCCGCCCCGCGGCCGGCGCCACCACAGCCCCGCCCGCACTCACCGCGACCAGCAGCGGATTCCGCCCGTCAATGTGGACATGACGGACCACCAGCGACAGCACATACGGCACACCGATCGCGATCACGACGTTCACCAGCCCGAAGTGCGCCCACACCCCACGCGTCAGCATCAAGGCCGCGAACACGACCGCGATCACGATCGCCTGCGGCACCGTGTACGGGCCGCCCCAGATCGCGCCACGGCCCCCCGGCCACTTCCCGATCATCAGCGGATGCCGACGCGCCTTCGTGTAGCACCGGCCGACCAGCACCTCGTCCCCGGCCGACGCGGCGTCCGCGCTCACAGCACCTCACCGCCAGGACCCGAACCATCCGCCGGATCCACGACCCGGACGACCGCCGGCCCGCGCCCCTCGGTCACCGACGGCACACCACCCCCGCCCGGCTTGATCGTCTCCCCGACACTGTCGCGGAACACGACCGCGTTCATCACGGCGAACCACAGCGCCGCCGCACCCAGGAACGCCGCGCCCGCGGCCAGCACCGACTTCGACTTGTTCCATGTGGTGATCACCGAGACCACCAGCATCACGGACATCACCGTGCCGACCAGCAGATCCCGGATCCGTGAGCCCAGCCCCTCGGCGTCGGTGAGCGCATCCGCCAGCACCACCACGTTCCCCATTAGTTGCTCCCTTCCTTCGTCGCACCAGAACCAGCCGAGACAGCAAGGAGAGGGGCCGCCTCGACGGCCTCCACCTCCCACCGCCCATCCCGTGCCTTCAGCGCGACCGCATACGTCAGCGGCCGCTCGACGCCTGCGTGATCAGCCGCCGTGACGTTCACCAACAGCCGCCGACGGGTTCCATCCGCAATCTCTGCGCCCTCGGGGAAAGCCGCTCCCGGCGCCTTCGTCCCGTACTCCGCGATCCGCCCCAACTTCGCCGACGCGTACGGCGCCGGCACGATCGACGTCAGCGTGCTGCCCGGGGTCATGTACCGGTCCAGCTCCCCCTCGCCTGCCAGATACGAGGCGAAGAACCCTCCAAGCGTCCGCACCCCCGCATCCGCCTGGCTGGGGTCAACGCCCTGCCCGTAGATGAGCGCGGGCGCCTTCCCGACCGCCGGAGCACCTACCTCCGCAGGAAGCGAAACCGCGGTGAGTGCCCCCGCGGGCCCGGACCGCACCGGCACCCGGAAGTACCGCAGCACTGCCACCCTTGACGCCGCTCCGACGTGGCCCTGCCCCTGCGCCGCAGGCTCCGTGGCCGCGGCGGCCTTGATGGGGCGGATACGAGCGGCGACCGTCACCGCCCAGTAGCCGTCCGAGACGGCACGCACCCGCACCGCCGCGACCTGCTCCACCACCTGGCTCCCCGGATCAGCAGAAAGCACCACCGACTCCGCGTCCGGCAAGAAGGCGGCCAGCGAAGCCTCCGTCCCTTCCCCGGCTTCCAAGTAGGCGCTCACGAACAACTCCGCGAACCCGCTCGGACCGGCCGAGGTTTCCACGGCCGAACTCACGGTCCGCTCCGGCGCAGCCGCACCCACCGCGACGTCCGGCTGTGCCAGCAGCGCCCACGCCCCCAGGGCCGGCCCGGCCAGCAGCAGCACCCAGGCCGCCCGCCGCAGGACCGTCACCGCGTTCGCCGCAGCCCCCAAAGACCCCAGCGCCCACCCGCCGGCCTCCACCGGCAGCTCGGCCGACTCCTGCTTCGACCGGCGCCGGCCCCGAGGCCCGGACCGTCCGCCCGCACGCTCACGGGCCGAGCCGTCCACCCGGCGCCTCACGACAGCGCCTCCCGCAGCCGCGCGGCACGTGTGCGCCGGGTCTGCTCCGGCAGCTCCGCCCACCGGGCGAACGCCTCACGAGCACACGGAGCTTCATCCCGCAGATAGGCGCGCATCGCCTCCTCCGTGTCCGGAGAGAACGGCGCGACCTCCAACAGCGCGGCCAGCTCTCCCAGACGGCGGCGGGCCCGCACCAGGACCGCCTCATCCGACACCCTTTCCACCACAGCCGACTCCTCCAGTACCGGCTCACCGGCGGCCGATCCGCCGTGCCACCCCCGCAAGGAGCCGCCCAGGCCCGAACGTGACACCCGCGCCCAAGTCAATTCGGAGAACTTCACGCGGCCTGCACCCACTGCTCGGCGACCGCCCGCAACTGCGCAACACTCCGGCTGCGCCGCTTACGCCACGTCACTGCCGACACCCCCGCCTGCTCTGCTGCCGACCGAGCTTCCTCGCGCGCCTCGCCCGCGATCTGCTGCGCCCGCGTCCGGGTCAGCAGCCCCTTCTGCACCCCCCACAGCAGCAGCTCGGCCAGCTCGGCCTGCGCCGACTCCGGCTCCGCAAGATCCTCCGCCAGCCCACCGGCCACGGCCTGTTCCACCAGCGCGTTGCGGCAGGCGGTCTCCGCGACGTTCTCGGCACCCGGAAGCTCCAGCAGCGCCGGATCCCACCCCAGCCCCCGAGGATCGTCGTTCTTCAGCTCCCGGCTCGCCCGGTGCAACGTCTCCAACAACACGTTCGCGGCGACCTTCTGACTCCGGTGCAGCGGATAGGAGCGGACCACTCCGTACAGGCTCGCCACCACGGCCTGCCCCACCTCGTCGAAGTCCCGCTCGGGCCGCAGGAACGAGAGCGTCATCTTCACAGCCCCGTCCAGCATTGCCTGGACCACCACCCGAGCCGCCAGCCGCGCGTCCGCGCCCTCGCCCGACGCCTCTGCCAGAAGGGCCCCCATCCACCGGTCGCTGTGCGCACGGCCCAACCGCCGGTCCCGCACGCCGATCCAGCCGAGCAGCTCCTCCAACTCCATGGTGCCCTCGCCCCGGCGCAGCACGCCGGCCCGCTCCAGCCAGCCCCGCACCCGCGCACCCGAGCCCGGCTCGGCACACACCAGCGCCCACTCGGCGTTCAGTCCCTTGAAGACACGGATGTCCACGACACGGCCCCACTTCCTTGATCACGTGTCGTCGACTGTCCTCAGCACCCCTGACCCAGAAAGTGACCCAGAACCACAAAACAGCAGGTCAAACGGTTGCCCAATCGGCAACCCAACCCCGAACCCCCACCGGGTCACCCCACCCAGCCCTCTGGGTCACCATCCGGCGCGCAGGCGATTCACCCCGGCTCCGCGAATCCGCAGGCGCTCAGACAAGATGAATCCGCCTCGTACCCTCGTCACGTGACCCAGCTGCCGCGCCTCGCCGCCCTCTACGGCGTCGCCGCCGGCATCCTCATCCCACGCGCCGCAGACCGCCTCTCCGTCCAGCCCGAGACACCCAGGCGCGCCAACTGCCCGCAGGGTCACCCGATCCGGACCTCGACCGAACCCGCCCGCAGCGCAACCTGCAGCCGCCCCCTCCGGGCCATCCGTCCTTCCGGTCACGCTGACCACCGCGCTGGGCTGCGCGCTCCTTGCTCACGTCACCGGACCGCGCCCCGAGCTGATGGTCTGGCTTCTCGCCGCCCCGGTTCTCGTCCTGCTGGCCGTGGTCGACCTGACGGTGCACCGCCTCCCCGACGTCCTCACCCTGCCGCTCGCCGCCCCCTGTCCTGTCTGGGCTCGGCGCCGCAGCCCTCCTCCCCGGAGCGGGCGGATCGTTCACCGGGGTGCTCGGGGGCATGCTCACGATGGTGGGCGGGTACTTTGTGCTCTTCCTGATCAGCCCGCGCAGTCTCGGATTCGGCGATGTGCAGCTCGCCCTCGACGTCGCGCTCGGCTGGTACGGCTGGACGCCCCTCGTGGCGGGGGCGATGGCCGCGCAGGTCCTCGGCGGCGTCTACGCACTCGCACTGCTCGTGTTTCGCAAGGCGTCCCGTAAGTCGGCCGTTCCCTTCGGGCCCTTCCTCGCGAGCGGGACGTTGCTCGGCCTGCTCCTGGGTGCCGCCAGCGCCTGAACCCGGTTGCCCCATTCGTTGCCTCGCCGGTCGCCCGGCTGGGTGCCTCACGCGTTGCCCGGCTGGTCGCCTCACTGGTTGCCGACCTATTTCACGGCACCGTCTGTCGCCGCAGGTCAGCCCCAGTGGGTCACCTTTTCGCGACGCCGACACCTCTTCCTGTACCAGGAAGAGGACTTCTTCCCTCTCCATCGGGCGGCTCGGCCGAAGCCTCCGGCCTTGCCGGCCGCACGTCATGCGAAGGCCTCCGCCACCTGGTGGTGACGGAGGCCAGGACCAGTCGGGGTCAGCTGCGGGGGCCGCGCCGGTCGGCGACGGCGACCGTGCCGGTCACGATCGCGAGCAGGATCCACGTCATCCAGATCAGCGGCCGGATTCCGGCCGCGACCGTGGTGACCACGGTCGCGACCAGACTCGCTGCCGTGCACACGATCAGCGCCTTGCTCACCTTTCCCATAGGGTCATCCTCCTCTCGGCGTGCGGCGGTGGGCGAGGCCGTCGTGGACGTCGGGCGGGCCAGGCAGGACGCGGTGAAGGAACTACGAACAGGCCGCACACTGGCGGAAGTGGGGGCGCTGCTCGGCCTCTCCGTCCCCCGCGTCGCCCAACTCGGGAAAGGCAAGTAGGTGAGGACCACGCCCGGTCGCCCCACCTCGACATGCCCCTCGGGCAAGGTCCGCTATGGCGACAAGCTCACGGCGAAGGTGGCCATGACCCGGGCCAGCATCGCTGGCCGTGGCGAGCAGCGGGTGTACCGCTGCCCCCGTGTCACGGCTACCACCTCACCAGCACCCGAAGAAGTAGCGGCCACCCCATTCCGACACGGCCCGTACGTGCGGCTGAGCGGCACGACGCCGCGCGGTCCTCGATCTTCCGACGTCCCGGCCAAGAAACCCCGCCAAGTCGACCGGAGCGCTGCGTCCGCTGGGGGAAGATCAAGTGGGACACCGTCGTCATCGCGGGTGGGGGAGAGATTCTTGGCGAAGCCGAAGAAGAAGCACGGGGTGCGTATCCCGTATGTCGTAGACGATCTCGGGAGTATCTACGACCGGCATGCGATCGACGTGAAGCCGCACCCTCCGTACTTGCCGCCCTTGAAGTGCAAGGAGCCTCCGCCAACTTGAAGTCCCAGGTCAAAGGGCTGGTGTGATCGGCTCTCGTGGTGCTCGTGCTGGTCGCGGGCGGAAGTCTGCGGACAAGA
>NZ_JBICYI010000024.1:0-38866 GCF_043200825.1 Streptomyces sp. NPDC048370
GTCGAAGCAGGACCCGACGGAGTCCTCTCCGCCATGGTCCAAAACACCACCGAGAACGTCACCACCATCCCCCTCCTCCGCCGCGACCGCCCGGAGGCAGACACACTCGTCGCAGCACTCGCCCAGATCCACACCCAAACCACCACCCCCGTGGACTGGCAGACCTACCTCACCGACACCGGCGCCAAGCAGGTCGACCTGCCCACCTACGCCTTCCAACACCAGCGCTACTGGCTCGACGCCCCCACCACCAAGGGCGACGCAACCGACCTAGGCCTCACCAACACAAACCACCCCCTCCTCGGCGCAGCCATGGCCATCGCCGACCGCGACGAATACGTCTTCACGAGCCGCCTCTCACTCCACACCCACCCCTGGCTCACCGACCACACGATCGCCGGTACGACGGTCCTCTCGGCCGGAGCGCTGGTGGACGTGGCGATCCGTGCGGGTGACGAGTTCGCAGCCACCGTGCTCGACGAGCTCGAACTCGCGGCCCCTCTCACCGTCCCGGCGCAAGGCGGCGTGCAGCTCCAGGTCCGCGTCGGTACCCCCGACGCGGCGACGAACAGCCGCTCCCTCACCGTCCACGCCCGACCCGACGACACCACCGACGCCCCCTGGACCCTCCACGCCCAAGGCCGCATCGCTACTGGCGGCAGCGGAACCGGAGCCTGGAACGGGTGGTCAGGTGATGACGCCGGTACCGAGGTCCTCATCCCGCAGGAGCGTGCGGGTGACGTGCCGCGATTCGGCCTGCACCCGACACTGCTGAACGCGGCCCTCGCCGGCCACGAACTCCCCGACCGGGACGGACACATCTGGGTCCCGTCCACCTGGCAGGGCGTACGCCTGCACGCCACCGGCGCCACAGCCGTACGAACCCACCTCACGCCCACCGGGGCCGACAACACCGTCTCCGTCGTCCTCACCGACCAGACCGGCCAGCCCGTCCTCACCATCGACGAACTCACCTACCGCGCCACCCCCACGGGGCAGTTCAGCAACCCGACGGCAGGGCACCTCGACTCCCTCTTCCACCTCGACTGGCTGCCGACCGCTCTCCCCCAGCCGGCGGCATCACCCACCTGGGGTGTCCTCAGCTACGAGAGCACCCCACAGCAGGCCACCTACGCAGACGCCGACCACTACACAGACGTCGAATCCGTCGCCAAGGCAGTCGAGACCGGCACCCAGCTCGATGCCGTACTCCTCCCCTGCACCCCCGCCGAAGCCGACACGGACGTCGTCACCGCCACACACAACGCAACACGACAGACGCTGGCCGTCGTGCAGGAGTGGCTGGCGGACGAGCGCCTGGCCCGGACCCGTCTGGTCGTACTCACCCACGGCGCCGTATCCACCACCGACACCACCACCAACACCGGCACCGGCACCGGCACCGACAGGGACACCGACACCGGCATCACAGACCTGGCCGCCAGCGCCGTCTGGGGACTCCTGCGCTCGGCCCAGTCCGAGAACCCCGGCCGGATCGTCCTCGCCGACCTCGACGACGACGCGGCCTCGTTCGAGGCCCTGAGCGCGCTGCTCTCCACCGATGAGGGCCAGGCCGCAGTCCGGCGTGGGAAGACCTTCCTGCCGCGCCTGCAACGCCTCGCACCGCAGTCCGCCTCCCCGAAACCGGCCTCGGCGTCGGCCCCGGCACCGGCACCGGCACCGGCACCGGCAGCCCCCTCGTGGAGCGCCGACCCGAACGGAACGGTCCTCATCACCGGCGGCACCGGATCCCTAGGCGCCCTCTTCGCCCGCCACCTCGTCACCCACCACGGCATCAAACACCTCCTCCTCACCAGCCGAAGCGGACCCAACGCCCCCGGCGCCACCCAACTCCACAACGAACTCACCACCCTCGGCGCCACCCACATCACCATCACCGCCACCGACACAGCAGACCGAGACGCCCTCACCACCGCCCTCGACACCATCCCCACCGACCACCCCCTCACCGCCGTCATCCACGCCGCGGGTGTCCTGGACGACGGTCTCGTCTCCTCGCTCACGCCGGAGCGGCTTGCGGCGGTCCTGCGGCCCAAGGTGGACGCGGCGTGGCATCTGCACGAGCTGACCCGGACCATCCCCACGGTCTCGGCGTTCGTACTCTTCTCGTCCCTCGCCGGCGTCATCGGCGGCCCCGGTCAGTCCAACTACGCGGCGGCCAACGTCTTCCTCGACGCCCTCGCCGAGCACCGTGCCGCGCAGGGCCTGCCCGCGACCTCCGTCGCCTGGGGCCTGTGGGCGCAAGCCACCGGCATGACCGGTCAGTTGGGGGAGGCTGATCTCCAGCGCATGGCCAAGGCCGGGTTCCGGCCCGTCGAGTCCGACCTGGGGCCGGGCCTGCTCGACACCGCCATGCGTCTGGGCCGGGCCACGACGGTGGTCACGCCCCTGGACATCGCCGCCCTGCGCGCCCAGCCGGGCAGGCCGCCCGCGGTGCTCGGCGCCCTGGTCCGTACTCCGTACCGCCGTAAGGCCCGCAACACGAACACCGGTACGGGCTCTGCCTCGGCCGCCGAGTTCGTGGCGGCCCTGCCCGCCGACGAGCAGCTGCCGTTCGTCCGCGACCGGCTGATGGCGGAGATCGCGGAGGTGCTCGGTCATCCCGACACCAGCCGACTCGATGCCGAGCAGGCGTTCGGGACCCTCGGCTTCGACTCACTCACCTCCGTGGAACTGCGCAACCAGCTCAGCGAGTTCACGGGCAGCAGGCTGCCGGCGACGGTGGTCTTCGACCACCCCGATCCGGCATCCCTGGCGAGGTATCTCCACGCTGAGCTGCTGGCTCAGCTGGAGCCCGGGACCGGTCAGGACGAGCCGGCGACGCCCGAGACCCGGAAGGTCGACTTCGCGGCGGAGATCCTTCTCGACGAGAGCATCCGCCCCGACGGAGAGCACCGAGCGCCCGAAGACCCGCGCGACATCCTTCTGACGGGTGCCAGTGGCTTCCTCGGCGCGTTCCTCCTGCGTGACCTGCTGCGTACGACGCGGGCGACGCGCGCGACCATCCACTGCCTCGTACGCGGATCCGACGAGGCGGAGGCGTGGCAGCGGCTGCGTGACAGCCTGCGGTGGTACCGGGTCTGGGACGAGATGGAGGGCGAGTCGGAGCGGATCAAGGTCATCGTCGGTGACTTGTCCCTGCCGCGTCTCGGCCTCGGCGAGGAGGTGTTCGACGAACTGGCCCGCAAGGTCGACGTCGTCTACCACAACGGCGCCACCGTCCACTGGCTGCGCCCGTACGCGGACCTGAAGGCCGCCAACGTACAGGGCACGCAAGAGGTGTTGCGGCTGGCCGCCAGGCACCGCACCGTGCCTGTCCACTACGTGTCGACGGTCGGTGTCTTCGCCGGCGGAGCGGCGCACGGCGGACCGGCGAAGGTCACCGACCCGACCGGCCCCGGTGAGGCTCTGCCCAGCGGGTACACGCAGAGCAAGTGGGTGGCCGAGCAGATCATCGAACTGGCGAGGGGCCGGGGCCTTCCCGTGTCCATCTACCGCGTCGACGTGGTGTCCGGGGACCAGGACAACGGCGCCTGCCAGACACGCGACTTCGTCTGGCTGAGTCTCAAGGGTCTGCTGCAGGCGAAGGCGGTTCCGGACGTGGACGGCGGGCGGTTCCACATGCTGCCGGTCGACTACGTCAGCGCGGCCGTCGTGGCCCTTTCGCAGCGTACGGGCACGGGAGCCGGCCGAACCTTCCACCTCTACAACAGGAGTTCGCTGAGCCTGCGGACCTGCGCGACGTATCTGCGCTCCCTCGGCTACGAGCTGGCGGAGACCGACCACGCCTCGTGGAGCGAGGCGGTGCGGGCGGACCGGGAGAACGTGATGACTCCGCTGCTGCACGCCTTCGACATCATGGTCTCGAACACGGACGCCTTCTATCCGCCGTTCGACACCGGCGAGACCGACGCGGCCCTTGAAGGAACCGGTATCGAGTGCCCGGAGCTGACGGAGGAACTCTTCAGGAAGTACGTCGAGTTCTTCGTCGAGGTCGGCCACTTCGCGCCCGCGCCGCAGCTCGTCGAGGCCTGAGGGGACCGGACGTCATGAGCATCACCCAGACGGAGGCCCTGCGGCTGATGTCCCGTATGGAAGGCGACGTCGCACGCGCCATGGCGCAGGGCGACGCCGCCGCCCTGGCGGCGGGCTTCGCGCCCGACGCCCTGCTCTTCGCGGATGGACACAGCGGGCCGATCGCGGGCCGCGAGGCCATCGCCGCCCACCTCGGCGCGCTCCTGGACGAGGTACGCGCCCAGGGCGGAACGCTCGCCTGGCGGGCGTTGGGCGAGCCGCACGTGACCGTCCACGGCGACCTCATCCTCGACTCCGGCATCGCGGTGACGACGGTGACGCTGCCGGACGGCACGGTGCACGAGGAGCACACGAACGAGCTCGTGGTGTGGCGGCTCCTCGAGGGCGAGTGGCTGATCGTCCGACAGATGAGCAACAGGGCGACCCCGGAACAGACCCCATGACAACCGCGAGAACCATGAGACCCGTGGCAACCGCGAGAACCGTGGCAACCGCGAGAACCGTGGCAACCGCGAGAACCGTGGCAACTCCGAGAACCGTGAATTCCCTGACCAGAGACCCCTCCTGGGCACCTGATTACCTCGTGGTGAGCGACCGCAGGTGCCCTCCCCCCTATGTTCGTCTCATGAATCTCCTGAAGGGTTCGGCATGAGCTCTGTGTCCACCGAGGAAACAATCAACCGAATCCCCATGGGTGATCCGTCGTCGTTGCGCGAGACGATGTCACGCTTCATCACCGGTGTGATCGTCCTGAGTGTCGGCGGCGACAGCATCCACGGAATGACGGCCAACGCCTTCAGCTCGGTGTCCCTGGATCCGCCGACCGTGCTGTGCTGCGTGTCGCACAGCGCCGTGATGCACAAGGCGATCCTGGCCGAGGGCCGCTTCGGCGTCTCCGTACTCGGCGCCGAGCAGGAGCAACTGGCCCGCTACTTCGCCGACAAGAAGCGACCTCTGGGACCCGAGCAGTTCCACGGGCTCGACTGGGAGCCGGGCACGTACACCGGGGCGCCGCTCCTGCGTGGCGCGCTCGGCTGGCTGGAGTGCGAGCTCACCGAGGTGCACGATTCCGGCGACCATTCCATATTCCTCGGGAATGTGGTCGCCGCCGGCACCGGTTCGGAAACGTCGGGACTGCTCTTCTTCGGCGGAGCGTTCCAACAGGTAAGTGCCGTATCCAAATAGTGGGAGCATGGGAAGTGGTCGCGCTATGCGAAAGGGAATCGGCGAGGATGCGGAACGATCCGAAGACGGGGTCTGGCCGCATTTCGTCGGGCGCAGTTTCGTCGAGGCGTTGAACGAGGGGCTGAGCAGATCGTCCACGCCGCTCGCCCAGTCGACGGCAGCTCAGCCTCCGCCACAACCGGCCGCCGAGGAGGCGGAGTTACCGGATCCGTTCGGCGTCGCCACGGCGACGATCCGCTCGCTCACGGCCGCCCTCCCCCCGGCGCGGCACGCTCCTGGCGCACGCCCCGCCTCTCCCGTACGGTCCACAACTCCCGTACGGTCCACCCCCGCACGGCGGCCGGCGAGGACGGCTCTCGCCGATGCCCTGGCCCACGAAATCCGCCCGGAGATCACGAGCCTCCCGTACGCACGTTCTAGACTGCGCCCCATGAACAGTGGCCTCCTCCCTGGAAAAGTCGTCCTCGTCACAGGCGCGAGCAGCGGTATCGGCGCGGCAGCGGCGAAGGTGTTCGCACAAGAGGGCGCAACGGTCGTGCTGGCCGCCCGAAGAGAGGAGCGACTGGCCGAACTGGTCGGCGTCCTACGGGACGGCGGGGCCGAGGCCTCCTACGTCGTCTGTGACGTGTCGGCGGCGAAGGACGCAGCCCGCGCGGTGGACTTCACGGTGTCCACGTACGGGCGCCTGGACGCGGCCTTCAACAACGCCGGGATCGGCGGCGACCGCACCCCGCTACACCTGATGTCGGACGACGTGTACGACTCGATCATGGACGCGAACGTCCGGGGGCTGTGGAACTGCCTCCGGCACGAGATCGCCGCGATGCTGGAGACCGGCGGGGGAAGCATCGTGAACAACAGCAGCGTGGGCGGGCTGGTGGCGATCCCCACCGCCGCGCCCTACATCGCCTCCAAGCACGCGGTCGTGGGTTTCACCCGGGCGGCAGCGGACGAGTACGCGAAGCAGGGCATCAGGGTGAACGCGGTGGCTCCCGGCACGACGCGCAGCGAGATCACCGCGGACTGGTTCGGCCGCAACCCGGGCCTGGAGGACATGGTCAACTCGATGACCCCTCAGGGCCGTGCCGCAGAGCCGGAGGAGATCGCGGCCGCTGCGGCCTGGCTGCTGAGCGACCGCTGCCCGTTCCTCACGGGCACGGTACTGCCGGTGGACGGCGGATTCGTCAACCAGTGAAACGCACGGCCCGTGACACCCACGGCCGGTGACACGCACGGCCGGTGACACGCACGTCGGGGTGGGCAGACGAATCGCCTGCCCACCCCGACGGCGCACCCCGACGGCGCACTCCGACGCCAATCCTCCACACCGGACCGCTACTGAGCGATACCACTCAGGTCGACCCTGAAGAACCTCTGCCCTCCCTGCAACCCGGTGACCCGGACGGTGAGCCGGCCGGAGGCGGGGAACGGGATCAACTCGGTCTCCAGCCAACATGGTTCGTTGAACTCGACGTACCGCTCGTAGCTGCTGGCGAGATCGGTGGGCATGAAGTACGCCGGCGCGGCCGCGGCGTGCGCGGCCTGGTAGGCGGCCTCGATCAGGACGAGGCCGGGGACGTGGTCGACCGGGTGGTCGAAGAGCAGCCTGTTGCCGATGTCGTTGCGCAGCTGCCAGCGGCCCGGCCGGTCGCCGGCCGCGAGCAAGACGTCGGCCGGATCGGTGCGGCCGACCAGCTGCGGTGCGACGGGCTCCGGCACGGTCCAGCTGCCCCAGTCCACGGCGAGGTGCTCACCGCGCAGGCGCCGGTACGCGGCCGGGGAGACCCATCCGAATTCGGTGTCGGCCCGGGCGACGGTGACGCCACCCTGTCGTATACGAATGTCCATGCGCAGCGCGCTGATGACGCGACCGCTCCGCCGGGTCTCGGTGACCCGGACCTCGACGTCCAACGCGGGCGGCTCGGCGGGCGAGACCCGGAAGTCGGGGTGGACGGTGTAGTTGAAGTCGTACAGCAGGGTCTGATGGGTCAGCGGAACGCCGTATTCGGCGTGGACGATGACGAGACCGCTCTGCCGGATGGTCTGGGCGAGGACGCGCGGGTCGTACGGGCCCTCGACCGTGGGCGTCGGCCATTGAGCGGTCAGTGTGTAGAGGGCGTCGTCATTGCGGGTCCAGCCCGTGACGACTACGGATGATTCGTCGTGGAGGTGCACGTACTCCTTCGGCACTCCCCCTGCAGCTCCAGGCGCGTGTAAGAACGTGGTTGCCTCAGGCACGGTTCCCCCCATGGACGTGGCGACGACTGGACAGTTGATCGTCCGCAACGCTGTTAAGATACCGGCTCTCCGGTCTTTTTCAAGAGATGACAAAACCACTTGACGCGGGTGATGAATTGGCTAGACAGGAACCGAAGCAGGAGCGGGCGATCCGCACGCGCAGACTCTTCTTGGAGGCCGCCGCTCACGTCTTCAACGAGTGCGGCTACGACGCCGCGTCCATCGCCACCATCGTGGAGCGGGCGAACCTCACCCGCGGCGCGCTGTACTTCCACTTCACGTCGAAGGAAGAGCTGGCGCGCGGCGTCCTGGCCGAGGCGGTCACCGCGGACGGCGTCCTGCCGCAGACCTACAAGCTCCAGGAGTGGGTGGACCTGGGGCTTGTGCTCGCCCACCGGTTGCCCCGGGAACCCCTGCTCAGCGCGTCGGTGCGGCTGTCCGTCGACCCCAAGGCACGGGGGCTTTTCGGCACCCGTTGGCCCGACTGGATCGAGCTGGGCGCGGGCATCCTGTGCGAGGCCAAGGAGCGGGGCGAGTTGCTCGCGCATGTCGATCCCCGCGCGACGGCCCGGCTGGCCGTCGGCGCGTGGACCGGGGTCCAGTTGCTGACCGAGGCGATCCCCGACGAGCTGGACCTGCGCACGGAGGCCGCGAACCTCTTCGACCACCTGCTGCCGAGCATCGCCGTACCGGGAGTGCTGGCGAGGCTGGACACCTCTCCCGACCGGGGCGAGCGGCTGTTCAAGGAGGCGCAGGAACTGGCGGAGGAACTGGCGGAAGAACTGGCGGAGCCCTGCTGAACGGCGCCGCGCCGGGGGCGTTCCGGCGCCCCGGCACCCGCCTCCGCCACCAAAACTGAATCGCCGGTATGTTTACGCAGGCTTAGCATCACGAGGCCACAAGACACCATCTCGCCACCAACATGCCACCTGACCTGCGGAATTGATGTTACGGCGCGGTCAGGCCCGCCACCTGAGACCCTCCAGGGCTCCCCAAAAACCTCTATACAAAGAACCGGATGAATGGTTTCTTTGTTTCGAGATACTTGTTCGGCGCCAGGGCTCCACGGACTACGGGGCCTGCCGCCGCTCGTCCGCGCACACAAGGGGGAGCCATGGAATCGGACTTCGGTCAGCAACCTCAGGTCTCGGTCGGGGCGATGTCGCCTCCGGCACGGTGCAGCCACACCGGGACGTGAGCGTCACGGGGTCACCCGACGCTGGGTCACCCGTCGCGGGGTCACCCGACGCATCGCAAGACGAAGCAACCCATGGGCAGTTCGACCTCCACCGACGGTTCGAGCGTGCCGGGGATGTCCTCCGATCGAGTCGCGCGCGGACGCGCGGAACAGGAGTGTGTGCAGTGCAGTTCAACCTCATCGGTCCATTCGAGATCATCACCGATGACGGCAGGGAATACGCACCGAATGCACCGAAGATCTGTCAGATGCTGGCGCTGCTGGCGCTTCAACCCGGTGAGGCGGCGGCCACGGACTCGCTGATCCTCGAGCTGTGGGGAGGGAACCCTCCGCGCAGCGCCCTGCGCACCCTCCAGACCCACGTCTACCACGCGCGCAAGATGCTGGTGGACGAGAGGGCGGTCGCCCCGGGCCGCAACCTCCTGGTCACCAGGGCACCCGGATACGCGATCCAGCTGCGCGAGGACGAGGTCGACGTCAGCGTCTTCGAGCGTCATGTCCGGGAAGCCCAGGCCGACTTCACCGACGGCGGCTTCGAGCGGGCCTCCGAGAAGCTGAAGCGCGCACTGGCTCTGTGGCGCGGCCCGGTGCTGAGCAACGTGCCCGTCGGATGCGTGCTCGCCGGCCGGATCGCGCGCGTGGAGGAGCTGCGCATACGCGCCCTGGAGCTGCGCATCGAGACCGAGAGCCGTCTCGGGCGACGCCGCGAACTCCTCCCCGACCTGCGGACGCTCGTCAACGAGTACCCGCTGCACGAGTGGTTCCACGGCCAGCTCATCGCGACCCTCCACCAGGCGGGCCGCCGCGGCGAAGCCCTCCAGGCGTACCAGAACCTCCACCGCATCCTCAACGACGAACTGGGCCTGGAGCCCTCGGACGACCTGCAGCGCCTGCAGTCCGAGATCCTCCACGCGGCCGCCGGCGAGGACCCGCTCCCCCTCCGCCGCCGCGACGACAGAATGACCCGCTCGGCGGTGGCCCCCCTCTGGGCGACCGCCGTAGCGAGCTGACCTCCGCTATCTGTACGGGAGTACCGGCGCGGTGACCTCAGGGTCGCCCGGGAGCGCCACCGTCCACTGTGCGTCGTCGAGTTCCACGGCGGGCCTGCCACTGCCAGGAACGGCCGGCACGACCCGGACACTGACGAATTCCCCGTCCTGAGGGACGGGGAGCCACAGCTGCCGAGCGATGTCCTGGTGGGCCGGAACGTCGCCCAGAATGATGATCCCTTCGGCCCGGAGCGTGTCGCGGGTCCCACCGGGCCCGCGGAGGCGCTTCATGTAGTCCGTCTGCTGTGCAAGGGTGCGGACCGCGTTACGTCCGATCCGGCGGTTCCGTACGCGCCGGAACAGCTCGTCGATGCGGCGCTGGCCGGTCCGATGCGCGAGGACCGCTTCGCGGTCGTCGTCGGCCATGTGCAGCAGGGTGTTCTCCAGGAGATCCACGTCGCGCCAGAGCCAGACGATCTTGTCGCGGTGTTCAGCCCTGACCGTGAGCTTCAGGTCGCGCCCGGAGCGGGCCGAGGTCGGGGGGTTGGGCGAGCGTCACCTCGGCGCGATCCGCCCCATGGACGACGTGCGCGCAGGTCATCACATGACGGTCGGTCACCAGGAATCCGGGACCGACACCGCTCGCAGCGACCCGCACCTGCCAGGACTGAGAGCTCATCAGCCCGCCGGGGTCCCCCAGCGGCACCGGGCGTCCAGCTCAGCTTCACCACGAGGTGCCCTTCCATGGAGGTCTTGGCGATCACCGCCCCTGCCTCGGCGGTGAGCTTCATGCCGAACTCGATCTCGACGGCGTCGGGCTTGAGTTGACCGTCGCGGAAGACGCGCAGCGCCGACTCGGCCGCGGTGTGGATGCTCTCCAGGGCACCGTTGAAGCTCTGCTGCTCAGGATCGACTCACATCGCCGCGCGCCGGAGCACCTGAATTCCCACCGTGCGTTTCATGGTGACTTCACCTCACCGGGCCGGCCGCCCCCGCCGCCGGTCCCGCCGAAGTGGTGGGCCGACTTGGATTCCTGGGCCAGTCGACGGAGGGCCAACAGGGCGGGTTCGAGGATGATCGAGACCAGAACGGCCCGTTCGGCCTGGGCCAGCAGGTCGCGCTCGCCGGCCATCTGCCGCACGTCCACGTCGGCGATGCCGTCGGCGAGTCGGGCGTAGGGCAGCAGGCCGCGCCAGTCGATGTCCGCACCGAGGTCGGCGAGTGCGGCCAGGACCTCTGCCAGGGTGTGCGCGGCCGGGTTGCCCGGGGAGGCTTCCCACTCCATCTCGGCGATCAGCTTGCGCGCGTCGACCAAGCCCGCCGGCTCCGACTCCGGGGCCGTCTCCGTCTCGGGAGCCGCATCCAGCGTGGTCGGACGTACCCCGAGCACTATCCCGAAGACCTGGTGCAGATCCTCTTGTTCGGCGCTGATCGCGTCCAGGATCTCCTTCGTCGCGCCGGTCGACAGACCGCGCGTCCCGATCAGCGTGCGGATGAGCCGGAGCCGGTGCACGTGGTCCTCGCCGTAGTCGGCCTGGTTGGACGCGGTGGCCCGCCCCGGGGGAAGCAGCCCTTCGCGCAAGTAGTACTTGATCAGCGGCACTTGTACGCCTGTGCGTCGACCGAGCTCGGAGACCTTCATCCACTCACTTCCTGGGCCACGGATAGCGGATAGCGCTATTATCCATTCTGCTCCGAACCCCGCGCCGTGCGCCCAAGGCGCCTCCCTGATCGCGCAACAACCCCCTGCGGCGGCGGCAATCGACCCCCGCCTTCCGGGCGTACGGCAATGGCCTCTTCTGCACCGCGGCCTGAACACGAGGCCGACCTGAACACGACGACCGAAAGGATTTCCTTCCTCATGTTCGGCACACTCATGCTCATCGCCGTCCCCACCGTTCTGTTCCGGCTGCTCGGCGCGTTCGGCGTCGGACGGTTCGCGACCTGGCGGCTGTCCGTCCTGCACGGCCTCGCGGTCATGCTGGTGTTCACGGCGAGCGCGCACTTCGTCCCGTCCGCCCTCGGCCCCATGCCCGGCCACCACGACCTGGTCGCGATGGTCCCGCCGTTCGTGCCGTTCCCCCGCCTCGCGGTCTACGCGACGGGCGTCCTGGAGCTCCTCGGCGCCGCCGGACTCGTCCGGGAGGCCACTCGGCCGACGGCCGGGCTGGGCCTCGCCGCGCTGTTCGTCCTGATGCTCCCGGCCAACATCTACGCGGCCGTCGAGCAGGTCTCGTTCAACGGGGAGCCGGCGACGCCGCTGTGGTTCAGGATTCCCGAGCAGCTGATCTTCATCGGCGTCGCGCTGTGGGCCTACATCCCGGCACGTGCCGCAGCCGCCCGCCAGGCCGACAGGGTGCCTGCTTAGAGCGTGGTCGGATGGCTCGGCCCGCGGTCAGCTGCCCCGGTCCGGCCGGGGCAGCTGAACTGCTCCCACGAAATCCTGCTCCTAGCGCGGCACACTCTCCGGGCTCAGAGATGCGAGCGTGAAGTGCCGGACCTGAAGTGGTGCGAGGAGGTACTCGTCCTCGCCCGGCAGCACCACGGGCTGGTCACGCCAGTGCTCGCCCGCGTAGTCGACCAGATCCCGCTCGCTGCGCCAACGACTGACGTACAGCAGCGAATCGGGCGGCGCGATCAGTACCTCGTGGTCCACCAGCCCTGGGTAGAGGCTGGGAAACTCTCGTACCGCAGAGACGATCATGTCGTGGAACGCCTCGAACCGGTCAGGACGTACGCGTGCCTCACTCACCCTGATGATCACGGTCATCAGGGTGTCACCAACGCACGTGCAGCGCCACCGATCTGCCGCATGGTCCGCGACTTCATCGGACGCCGCTCTCTCCGATGGCGTCCTGGGCCGGGCGGCCCTGATGGGCGTCGTCGGTGTCGGTGGGGGCCTTCGGCAAGTGGCGCAGGGCGAAGGCGCCGAGTGCGGCGTGCAGGATGCCCGCGATGACGGCGGCGATGTGCAGACCGGTGACGAACGCGGACTTCGCATCGCCGACGACCGCGGCCGGGAGGCCGGGGACCTGCAGTGTCTCGTTGAGGGTACCGGCGACGTCGGGTCCCTGGAGCCGGAAGATCAGGGCAGCCAGCGAGCCGAGGAGCGTGATGCCGAGGGCGTTGCCGATCTCGTTGCCGGTCTCGGCGATGGCTGCCGCGGACCCGGCGCGTTCCGCGGGAACCGCAGCCACGGCGGTGTCGGCGACCACGCTGAAGGAGATGCCGTAGCCGAGGCCGGCGATGACGGTGGACGCCACGTACCAGCCGACACCGCTGGAGACGCTGGTGACCAGCAGCAGGAGCAGGCCTGCGGCGATGAGGAAGTGGCAGGTGATGAGTGCTGCTCGTGTGCCGGTACGCGCGACCAGTGCCGGTGTGACGATGCAGGTGATGGTGAGCACGGCCGCGCCCGGGAGTGCGACGAGAGCCGAGTCCAGGACCGTCAGTCCGAGGACGGACTGGAGATAGATGCCGCCGAGGTAGGCCGTTGCCGACCATGCGGCCAGAGGCAGAAGCCCCGTGATGGCCGCGATCGTGAACACCCGGTCGCGGAAGAGGCTGAGGTCGATCAGCGGGTGGTCGATGCGGAGTTGTCGCCGGGCGAACCACCCCAGGGTGACGATGCCGACGACCCCTGTGGCCACCGGGGTCGCGGTCAGCCCCTCAGCCGCAGCGTGCTTGATCGCGTAGACGGTCAGCAGAATGCCCGCGGCGGAGAGCAGGACGCTCAGGACGTCCGTACGGCCGGTACGTGTGGCGCGTACCTCGCGGAGCAGGACCGGGGCCAGGACCAGGAAGAGCACGACGACGGGGAGATTGATCAGGAAGACCGACCCCCACCAGAAGCCGCTCAGCAGTTGTCCGCCGACGACCGGGCCGATCGCGAAGCCGGCGGCAAAGGTGGCTGCGAAGATCCCGATCGCTCTCGCCCGCTGACGCGGGTCGGTGAACAGTTCGCTGAGTACCGCCAGCGCCGACGGCAGCAGCGTGGCACCGGCCACGCCCATGAGCGCCCGGAAGGCGATCAGCAGCTCCGGTCCGGGGGCGAAGGCCGCTCCCGTCGAGGCCACGCCGAACACCGCCGTGCCGGTCATCAGAAGCTTCAGCCGCCCGTACCGGTCGCCGATGTTCCCGAACGCGATGAGCAGCGACCCGACGGCGAATCCGTAGACATCCAGGATCCACAACGCCTGATCGGCGGTCGGCGACAGCGTCTCGGAGATCTTGGTCATCGCCAGGAACAGGACTGAGCCATCCATCGCGACCAGCAGCACCGGGCCGAGTACCACCAACAGGCCGAGCCACGCCCGGAGATCGGGCGAGTGAGAGGTGGGCCGTGCATTCATACGCTGTGCATTCATACGCTGTGCATTCATGCGTCCGACGGTGCGCCGCCGGCAGCCCGGCAACCATCCCCGCGTCATGGGTACACCTCACAGGGACACCCAGACACGGACCGCGGCACCTACGCTCGGAGTCATGGAACTGGAGAGCCTCGGGGCGTATCTCAAGACCCGCCGCGACCGGGTCACGCCTGCCGACGTCGGGCTGCGCACCTACGGCACCGCCCGCCGGGTGCCGGGCCTGCGCCGCGAGGAGCTCGCCCAGCTCTCCGGCGTGAGCGCCGGCTACTACACGCGGCTGGAGCAGGGCCAGGCCGGGACCGCCTCCCAACAGGTCCTCGACGCACTCGCCAAGGTGCTCCAACTCGATGCATCGGAGACGGCCCACCTGCACAACCTCTCCCGACAGTCGACCACTTCACACCTGGTGCGTCCCCGCCCGGAAAGGCCGCATCAAAGAGTGCTCTCGCTCCTGGCGTCGCTGGGAGACAGCACGCCGGCCGTCGTGCTCGGCCGCCGCGGCGACGTGCTGGCCTGGAACCGCACCGGACATGCCCTCGTTGCGGAGCACGTCGATTTCACGGCGCCCCACGATCCGACCCGACGGCCGTCCGTTCCCCGGATGTTCTTCCTCGATCCCCTCACGCGAGACCTTCACCGGAACTGGGATGAACTCGCCCGCATCCACGTCGCCTACCTGCGGCTCACCGCGGGCCGGTATCCCACCGACGCCCGGCTGGCCGAACTGATCGGCGAACTGGCCATGCGCAGCGTCGACTTCGCCAAGCTGTGGGCCAAGGGCGACGTCGCGGACTGCACCGTCGGCACCATGCACCTGCAGCACCCGACCGTCGGCGACCTCGACATCGACTATCAGGTCTGGCTCCAGCCCGAGAGCCCCGACCACCGCCTTGAGGTCTACACACCCAACGACACCGCCTCGTCCGACGCGCTGCGCCTGCTGTCCAACCAGGTCGCCGATCACCAGTAGCGCCACCGAGCAGCCAGGACTTCTCCGGCCGATCACGCCACCGCGCGACATCGGTCTGGCGTCAGCCCCCTACGGCTGGACGCGTGCGGCGAACTCCGTTCAGTACGGAGTCGAGCAGGCCGGGGAACAACGCGTCCAGGTCGTCACGGCGCAGCCGCACCAGTCGTGAGCGGCCCTTGACGGTCGTCCAGGTGACTCCCGCCTCGCGCAGGACGCGGTAGTGGTGGGACAGCGTCGTCTGGTGAACGTCCAGATCGCCACCGATGGCGTTGCAGCTCTCCTCGCCGGTCACGGCGAGCCGTTGGACGATCTCCAGCCGTACCGGATCGGCCAGCGCGCGCAGCACCTCCACCATCCGGATCGACTCGGTCGCCGGCTGGGACACCTCACGCATCGTCGCTTCCCTCCGTCCGTGACAGGAGTTCAGCCTACCCACTCATTGATACATGGACAAGCATCCATGTATTGAGTACGGTGCCGATCACCTACCTCCGCGCTGCTCGGAAAGGCGGCACGATCCGTGTTGAAACGACTGCTCCCCCTGGCCCTGGCGACGTTCGCCGTCGGCACCGACGGCTACGTCATCGCGGGCTTACTCCCCTCCATCGCCGCCGACCTCTCGGTGCCCATCCCGGCGGCCGGTCAGCTGGTGACGGTCTTCGCCTTGACGCTGGCGTTGTCGGCGCCGGCAACGCCGCCACCGCCTTGGGCACCAGTTACGAAACGGTGATGGCCGCCCGGATCGCCACCGCCGTCGGAGCGGGCATCATCACCTCCGTCGCCTCCAGCACCGCCGCGGCGATCGCTCCGCCGGAACACCGCGGCCGGGCCCTGGCCTTCGTGTTGGGCGGCCTGACCTCGGCGACCGCGCTGGGACTGCCGCTCGGCACACTGATCGGCCGCACCGACTGGCACATCACCCTGTGGGCCGTCGCCGGGATCGGCCTGGCGGCGATGGTCGGCATCACCGTCGGGCTCCCCAAGGTGACCCTCCCCGCCGCCTCGCTGCCCGACCGCCTGCGTCCCCTCAAGCAGGGGCGCGTACTGGCACTTCTGACCGTCACGTCCCTCGCGTTCCTCGGTGCCTACACCCTCTACACGTACATCGCACCGGCCCTACGGGACGCCACCGGCGGCGACGAGTCGCTCCTGACCTGGATCCTGCTGGCCTGGGGTGTCGGCACCCTGGCCGGGAACATCACCGCGGGACGCCTCGTCGACCGGTACGACTCCGCCCGAGTCCTCACCGGCTCGCTCGCCCTCTCGACTGTCGCCCTGGCACTGACTCCGCCGGCGACACACTCCTTCGCGCCCACCCTGCTCTGGGCCGCGGTCTGGGGCCTGGGTGTCGGCGTCATCGTCGTCCCGCAGCAGCACCGACTCGTCGCCCTCAGCCCCGCCGCCGCGCCGGTCCTGCTCGGCCTCAACTCCTCAGCGCTCTACCTCGGCGTCGCTCTCGGTGGCGGTGTCGGAGGGCTGGCACAGGAGTGGTTCGGCCTTGCCCCGGCCGAACTCGGGCTGGTGGCCGCCGCCGTCACCGCCCTCGCCCTCCTAGGACACCTGGGAACCACACGTCGCCCCATCACGCCCACCCCCACGACGCCGGCGCCGACCCCGGCCGGTCCGGAGAAGTCCAAGACGTGACTGCCTCTTGGTGAAGCGCGGCTCGTCACACCGATCCCTGAGAGATACGCAGTCCCAGCCCCCTCAGCCGGCCGGCTGCATATCCTTGTGACCATGACTGTCCAGCCCCCGGACCCCTCTCCGCGCCCTGCTCCATCAGGAGAGCTCCGCGCCTCTCACGACGACCGGGAAGCAGTGGTGGAGCAACTGCGCGACGCGGCAGCCGAGGGGCGAATCGATTTCGACGAGCTGGATTCACGCCTGGAGCAGGCTCTGAAGTCCAAGACGCACGCCGAGTTGGCCGCCCTGACCGCCGACTTGCCGAGGCCGAGCTCCCCCGAGAGCCGGCCGCCCCTGGTACTCAAGGGCGGCATGTTCGGCGCGTCTCAAGGCCCCGGGCGCTGGGAGGTTCCCGGGCACGTGATCGCTCACGGCGGCGTGGGGGGTGTGAAGGTCGACTTCACCCGGGTCGAGTGCCGCCTCACGGAGGTCGTGGTGGAGGCGTACGGGGAGACCTCCGGTGTCACGATCGTCATCCCCGACGCCTGGGCCGCAGACACCAGCGGCATGGACCCCGGCACCGGCGGCCTGACGGACAAGACCACTCCCGACCGGCTACCGGGAACCCCGCTCATCCGGCTCAACGGATCCGGCGGCGCGGGAGGAGTCGTGATCCGCCACCCCAACCGCCGGGAACAGCACAAGCTGGACAGCAACCCGAAGCAGGGCTAGGACCTTTCGTTTGGATCATGCCGGGCCGCCAACCACCGGAACCCGCAGGGCAATTGCGTGCACCATGGATGCTCACGCGGTGGGACCTCCGGCGGCCTCCCGCCGCACGGTCTCGGCGACACCGGAAAGTGCCGCGCCGAGATGGCGGCGTTGTGCAGTGTCTCGACCAGCCGGCGGGCGGACCGGCGCACGCCATGGCCCCGGTCCGCGTCGGAGGAGACGGACGCGATGCGCACCCACTCCGCCGCCTCGGCCACATCGGCCTTTCCGGGCACGGCGGCGGATGCCGTTGCGGTGGCGGTCAAGGGGAGGCTCATGGCCGGTGCCCGCCGCGGTCCCGGTCCCAGCCGCGGCGGGCACGCCGACGGTCCGGGAGCGGGCTCTGGGCCTGCAGCCCACCGACCGCCGCCGGAGGACCGGCCCCAGGGGATCGAACATCTGGTCGATGACTCGTGCCAGATCCTGCCACGGCGTCGCCCGGTCCTCACGGGCGGCGAGCGCCTCGCCGGGACGAGTCCTGCCCTGTCTCCCCTCCATTACGGCCACCGTTACCGTTCCTCAGCCCTGCTCTGCCTCGTCCCGCGCCTGTCGCGCACGAGGGCCGGGATGCTCAGCGGGCGCCTTCCCCGGTACCGATCTTTCACGCGGAGGTGGTGCTTCCGACGACGCAGTCGGTCTCCTCGACCGTCTGGTTCAGGGTGCCGATCGGGCGTCGAAGGCGATGTCATTCACCGGGGAGATCACGGCGGACATGTTGGTGCGCATCATCCGCAAGGCCGCAGCGGCCAGCTCCGCGTCGATGTGGGCGACCCCGTCCTGCGCCACGACGACGTCGAAGCGCCGGATGTGGGCGTCCAGAGTCGAGTACAGCACGCACTGCTCGGTCACCTGGCCGCACAGGACCAGGCGCTCGGTTCCGAGTTGGTTCAGCAGGTATGCCAGAGGGGTTTCGAAGAAGATCGAGTGCCGCGCCTTGACCACGAAGAGGGATTCTTCGTCGGGTGCCACGGGTTCCACCAGATCGGCGTGTCGGCCGGCGAGGGCGGCTCGCAAGATCTCCCCGTGGTGCGAGCGCCATTCGCCGAAGTTGTCGTTCACGTACACGACCGGCGACGCACTCGCCCGCGCGTGCTCGAGGAGTGTCGTGATCCCGGGAAGGGCCTCGCGGACGGACGGGACCAAGGCCTCGGCGTCCTCGTGGGCATAGGTGTTGAGCATGTCGATCACGATCAGCGCCGTACCGGTCATGGGAGTCGCCACTTCTATTCGTCCTGCTCCCCTCGCGAGCGGGGGCCGGGGCCTGGCGGAGCGGAGCGGTGCGCGCGTACCGCGTCCCACCAGCGGCCCCACTGCACCAGTGTGTCCCGCGGGTGCACGTCCCGCCTCGCCGACGAGTCCCCGGGCGTTCGCCGGCATTCGGGCGGCCCGGGCCACAGCGGCCGTTCACTCGAGCCCGAAGGCTTCCACCAGCGCGCCTTCCCACTCGCTCACCCCGTCCGCGTGTGCCGCGATGACCGCGTAGCGCCATGAGCGGCCGTCCGGCGGGGCGTCCGCGTAGAGCACCACCCCCTCCCCGGACTCGGCGTCGAACGCGAGCCGGTGGGCACGCAGCCGGTCGAGAGCTTCAGTCAGACCGAAAGCCGTCCGGGTGTGTCCCTTGGACACCGTCCACGCCGGGTGGGCCTCGCCGGACGCGGCCGTGAGGCGGGTGACCATGGCGTGGGGCGTGGTGGTGGCGGTCCTGCGGACGTTGCTCTCGTCGGCGTACGGCACTCCGTCCGTGTCGACGAGTGCGTCGAGTCCGAACGGGCCGAGGTGGCCGTGGGCGGCCAGGTTGCGGCCCAGTTTCAGCCCCCACTCCTCCAGCTCGCCCGCCACGTGCGCACACGACATCGGCAGGGGTGATGCGTACCCCGTGAAGGAGCCCTGTTCCGTCCGCATCGCCCCGCTGAACAGGGCACGAGTCCCTGAAACCGTGTTCTCCATCTGGATGCTCACGGACTCGGCCACGGCCACGCGCTGCTCCACCACCCACGTCCCCTGCGGGCCGCCGACCGTCGCCAGCGCCAGGCCCCCTCCTTCCACGTCCTTCCATGAGAGGAAGCGCATCCCGTGGCCCCCTGCGGAGCGGTCGGGTTTGACCACCACCTGCTCGTACCGTGCGAGCAGTTGCCGTACGACGCCTTCGACCTCGGGTCGGCGGCACACCCGACCTGCGGGCAGTCGCATGCCCAGTTGCATGGCCGCTCGACGGAAGCCGGCCTTCGTGTTCAACAACATCGTCACCGGCAGGGCGGCGGCGGCCTCGTCGGCCGTCGCGTACGGATGGACGGTCAGACCGAGGTCGCGCGCGAACCCGACGGCGGACGCGTCAGGGGCGGTCGGCAACAACGCCGTTCCGGGCTGACGCGCGTGAGCGGCGACCCGCTCCATCAGCCCGGCCTCGCGAACCGCTAGGGCCAGCGGGACCGCACCGGCCGGCGGCACCTTGATGACCGCGGTCCGCTCGCGGGGCAGCCCCGTCAAGTCACTCACGTACCGCCGGAACTCTTCGCTCAGCGCTCCGGGGGTGACCAGTGCGTCGCCGTCCCGCAGCAGCCACGCCTTGCGCGGCGCCTGCTGGGCCCACTGCGCCAACACCTGGCCTTCCTCCAGGTCCACCGCCAAGTCCGAGAGGAAGTTCGCGAACACCAACAGGGGTCCCGCATCCGGCTCGTTCACGACCGTTCCTCCCATGCCGCGTCGCCGACGGGCTCTCTGCTCGCGCCCTTGCCACGCCCATCCTGTCCCCCCGGTGGGACGGGCCTGGCGAACCACGCGCAGCGCACGTGCGCACCGGCCCCAACCATCGCCGCGTGCCGGCTGGCACGAGCCCGGGAAATCCGCATTCACCGTCCGATCGGCGTGAGATGCGGGGAGGTCCCTGTACGCGCACCATGACCTTGGCGTCACACCCCACGATGAGAGGTTCGTCATGCCCCGAGGATCCAGCCCCAAGCGCGAGCGCCAGTACGACCACATCAAGGAGTCCGGCGAAAAGCGGGGCATGTCCGAGGACCGTGCCAAGGAGATGGCATCACGCACGGCGAACAAGGAACGTGCCCGGTCGGGTGAGAGCAAGACGGCCGGCCGCAGCTCGACACAGGGCAAGTCCGCCTCCCGGTCAGGCGGACAGCAGTCGGGCGGGGGCGGAGCCTCGTCCGAGCGCACGAAGGACGAACTGTACGAGGAGGCGAAGAAGCGCGGCATCGAGGGCCGCTCGACCATGAACAAGCAGCAGCTGAAGACCGCCCTCGGCCGCTGACCGCAGTCGTTCCGGAGTGGCAGACGCCTCCCCGGCGCTCCGGCCGGCGGAACGATGACGGCCACTCCTCCGATCCCGTCCGAGCTGGCGCACCACGGAGATCCCCCATGCCTCACGAAGCACCCCGCGTTCCCGACCCCGTGACCCGCCACCCCAGGCCGCCTTTCCCCGATCAGGAACAGGAGCACCCCGGATTCACCGAGGCGATGGAGCCTCGGCCCGACCACGGTGAGCATTCCTACCGCGGGCACGGCCTCCTCCTCGACCGGGCGGCTGTCGTCACCGGGGGCGATTCCGGCATCGGCAGGGCCGTGTGCCTCGCCTTCGCCCGGGAAGGTGCCGACGTCGTCTTCACCCATCTGGCCGAGGAATCGGATGAGGCGGCGGAGACGGCCCGGCTGGTGCGCGCGGCGGGCCGCACGGCCGTGCCCGTCGCATGCGACATCCGCGACGAGGACGAGTGCGCGGCCCTGATCGACCGGGCCGTGGCCGAACTCGGGCGCGTTGACATCCTCGTCAACAACGCCGCTTACCAGATGTCGCAGCCCGACGGGATCGAGGCGATCACGACGGAGCAGTTCGACCGGGTGATGAAGACCAACCTGTACGGGATGTTCTGGCTGACCCGTAGGGCCCTCGGGCACATGCCGAAGGGTGGTTGCGTCATCAACACGACGTCCGTCCAGGGCTACCAGCCGAGCCCGCACCTCCTCGACTACGCCATGACCAAATCGGCGATCGTCTCCTTCACCCATGGGCTGGCGCAGATGCTCGCCGAGCGGGGCATCCGCGTCAACGGCGTCGCGCCCGGGCCGGTGTGGACGCCCCTCATCCCGGCGACGATGCCGGATGCGAAGTCGTTCGGCGAGCAGTCGCCGCTGGGGCGGCCGGCCCAGCCCGCCGAGATGGCACCCGCGTACGTCTTCCTCGCGTCGCCGCAGGCGAGCTACATCACCGGCGAGATCGTGAACGCCACGGGCGGCACGCCCCTGCCATGATCCGAATTCCCCGTCCCTGAAAACCGTCGGCAGAGATGTCCGGCAGTCCCGGAGTCTCGGGAAACGCGCTCGGGATGGGGCAGCACCCGCGGGACAAACGCAGGACATCCACGTCGGCGAAGCGCTTTCAGCGCCTTCTTCGCCCTCGCCACCGCCTCGCCCGTTGACGTCGATCACTCGTGCCAGGCGTCGTTGTCCCACCAGCGGGGGCCGGCCGAGGGCCACGCCCGTGTCGGGGACGACAGGGGCTGCCGAGGTTCCGTGACCGCTCCGGCTGCGGTGCCGAGCTCGTCGGCCCCGGTCACCTCGCCCCTCCATGCTCGGGTCCCCCCTGGCAGGTCCGCCGCGAGGCGGGTAAGGCGCCCGCCTTCCGAGCCACCAGCGCCACCAGTGCCCCGACGGGACAGCGCGTACGCCGGCTGTCGGCGGGAAACCGCAATGCGCGGGTGGCCGGCGGAGCGACCGCGCATCACGTTCGCTTTCTCGGGCAGTCGCAGACCATGAGCCGACTTCCCGATGCCGGACGGTCCTACTGGATGCGGACGGCGTCTTTTCCGTCCTTCGCCCCTCTTTCGGCGCCCGCCGAGGCGGATGTCGCGGTCATCGGCACCGGAATCGCGGGCCTCAGCACGGCGTGGGAACTCGTTCGGGCGGGTTTGAACGTCATCGTGCTGGAAGCCGACCGCCTGGCCGGCGGCGTCACGGGGCACACGACGGGAAAGCTCACCGCACTGCACACCTCCGTGTACGACACGCTCCGGTCCAAGCACGGCGACGAAGCGGCCCGCGACTACGCGGACTCCCAGAGCGCAGCCCTGCAACGCGTGTTCGACATCGCCGAAGAGCTCGGCATCGACTGCGAACTCGAGAGGCGCCCGGCTCTCACCTACTGCGAGCAGCCGGACGGCGCCGACGCGTTGCGCGCGGAAGCCGAGGCAGCCCGGGCAGCCGGTCTCGACGCGTCGTTCGTCACCGAGACCGGCCTGCCCTTCCCCGTCGCCGGCGCCGTGCAGGTCGAGGACCAGGCCCAGTTCCATCCGCTGAAGTACCTGCGCGGGCTCGTCGACGACATCGTCGCGCGCGGCGGCCGGATCCACGAGGGCGCCCGTGTCACCCGCCTCGACGAGGGGGACCCGTACCGACTCACCACGGAGGCCGGGGCGACCGTATCCGCCCGACACGTTGTCGTGGCCGCCCACCACCCCGTCTTCGACCACGCCGTCCTCGCACCCCGGCTCACCCAGCACCGCGACCTGGTTGTCGCGGGCTCGCTGCCCGCCGATCGGGACCCCCGCGGGATGTACATCACCACAGAAGGCGGCAAACGCTCCGTCCGCACCTCTCCCCTCGCGAACGGTAACCGCCTGCTCATCGTCACCGGCGAGGCGTTCACTCCCGGCAGCGGCGAAGACACCGAGGCGGGATACGCCCGCCTGGAGAGCTGGACCGAGCGACACTTCCCCGGGGTGAGCATCTCCCACCGATGGGCGGCGCAGGACAACAGCTCGACGGACACCGTGCCACTCGTCGGCAGGCTGCCCACGGCCGGCGAGAACGTGTACGTCGCAACCGGCTTCGCGGGCTGGGGAATGACGGGCGGGGTCATGGCCGGGGCGCTCATCGCCTCCCTCGTCGGTGGCGCGCCCCAGCGATGGGCAGGCCTCTACGACCCTGGCCGAATCGCCTCCGCCGCGCAGTCCGCACCGGCGTTCCTCAAGGCGCAGTGGGACACCGGGCAACACTTCGTCAAGGACCGCCTCAACACGTTCGGCGAGGGCACGGCGGGCCCCGTCCGCGACCTGCGGCCAGGCGAAGGAACCGTGGTCCGGGCCGATGGCAAACCCTGCGCCGTGCACCGCGACGACCAGGGCGAACTGCACGCCGTGTCCGCCGTCTGCACCCACCTGGGGTGCATCGTCGCCTTCAACAACGCCGAACGCACATGGGAGTGCCCGTGCCACGGCTCCCGCTTCGGCATTGACGGCGAAGTGGTGCAGGGGCCGGCACTGCACCCTCTGGAACGGCAGGACCCCGGGGGACTGTGAGGGGGTGTACCCCTGCTCCCCTGTCCCTTGTGACCTCTCGCTCCACTTGGCGCTGGGCTACGCCGCAGTCGCCGGCGCCAGGCCGGACACGTCCTGGTCGACCGTCGTAAGGGGCAGCGTTGTGGTCGTGATCTACGGCGGAGCTGAGTTCTACCGATCTCCTCCCGGCCTCGTGCCGGACTCGTGGACGGAGATGGCGCTCGCGACCGGCCGCATCGTCCTGGTCTGGCTTCCCGGGCCGCACCGACCTGACGACCAGCAGGTTCTTCTCCTCCTGCGCCAGGGAGCCGGCCTCTGGGGAACGGCTGCGCCGGTCAGTCCGTAATGGACACAGCTACCCGTGGGCGGGGCCGCTCGCCGCAGGGGCGGGCCTCCCGTGAGGCACCGGCTCGTGGCTTCCTGGCCTACCCAGCTGCCGTGACAGCTCCACTGGCGCCGCTGGCGGGCGCCCGCGGAAGGGCAGCTGGGTCACGTCTGCGGCTCTGGCATGGGCTTCACGCCCGGTCAGAGCAGCGCGGGCGCGTGGCTTACCTCCCTGCCCGGTCGGCGGCGCTGTTGCTGGGCCCGGCCGGTGGCCTGGTACCAGGAAGCGGCCAGAAGGATGGCGAGGGCGGCTTCGACCAGATCGCCGCCGTAGTACATGACCTGGGCCCCATTTGCAGGTCGGCGGGGGTGACCACGGCGCCGGGGGGCACTGCTTCGGCGGTGGCGGCGAGCTCGTCGGCGTCGGTCACGTCGACGGTCCAGTGCCCGGCCGCTCCGGGCAGGTCTGACGCGAGACGGGCGAGGCGTTCTCCTTCCAGGCCCACCAGCGCCACCCGGGCGCCGTGACGGGACAGGGCGTACGCCAGCCCGTGGCCGAGTCCGCGTGCGGCGCCCGTGACGACGCGACGCGGCCCTCCAGGGGCCCGTGGCCGCGCGGATGGTCGCGCCCACCGCGGCTGGTCATGCCGGGCGTCTGCCAGCCCGGGCGGCTCTACACGGCGAGGGCGGGCGGGGTGAGCCGCCCATGCTCACGCGACAGCGGGTGCGGCCGCCTCCTGCCGGGCCGGCCCGCTGTCCGGCAGGGGCCTGCGCATCGCGCTGCGGTCCTGGTCCCAGGCTTCGCGGATGTGGTCGGCGAGGCGGTCCTCCAGCAGGATCGTCGCAGCGCAGCCGAAGGCGACGTCGGCTTCGAGGGCGGGCTCGTCGGCGAGGAGGCCGCCGATGACGTCGCGGCGTACGACCTGTTCGTGGACGGCGTCGGCTTCGACGTGCTCGGCGTAGAAGTGCTCGGCGGCGGCTCCAGCCCCGCAGCGGCGCATGGCGTTGGCGAGGCGCTTGGAGCCGGGTGAGGAGGTGACCTCGACGCAGGCGAAGTGCCCTACGAGCGCGCCGTGCAGGGCGCGGTGCAGCCCGAAGAGCGACATCAGGTTCACGGTCGCGAGCAGGGGCGCCGGCGCGTGGTCCAGGTAGCGGCCGTAGCCGGTGTCCAGGCCGAGGTCTGCCAGTAGGTCGGCGAAGAGCCGCGCGTGGATGCGCTCGGCGCGGCATGCGCCGAACTCGTCGTACTCGATGGCGACCATCGCAGCCTTGGCCCGGCCGGTGAGCCGGGGGACGACCCAGACGCCGGTGGCCTGGTCCTTCTCGCCGCGGCTGTCCTCGCGCTGATCTGGGCGAACAGCCCGTGGAGCGCGGCGTACGCGTCCATACGCGACTTCCACTTCGGGATACCAGCCCTGGGCCTGGACCTGTCGGTGGGGCACTGGACGGCCGACGGGCTGCTGGCCGTGCTCTTCCTCGTGGCCAGGATCGAGCTGAAACGCGAGCTGGGCGTCGGTGAACACGGACCCCGGCCACCGCCGCGCTGCCCGTCATCGCCGCGATACGCGGGATGGCCGTGCCCGCCGCCCTCTACCTGGCCACGGTCACAGCGAGCGGCGGCAGCCATGCGGGCTGGGCCGTCCCCATGGCCACCGACATCGCCTTCGCCCTCGCGGTTCTCGCGGTGCTCTCCACGCACCTGCCGGCCGCGCTGCGCCTTCCTCCTCACCCTCGCCGTGGTCGACGACCTCGGCGCGATCCTGATCAACGCGGTGTTCTTCACTCCGACCTGAACCTGTGGGCGCTTGCCGGTGCCTTCGCGGGCCTGGGGCTCTTCCACCTGCTGCAGCGGCTGCGGGTGCGCGGCTGGTGGTGGTACGTGCCCCTCGGGGTGGCGATCTGGGCGCTGATGTACAACGGCGGCGTCCACGCCACCGTCGCAGGCGTCGCCATGGGCTTGATCCTGCGCACCAACCGCGACGCGGGCGAGAAGGTCTCGCCGGCCTCGCGGGTCGCGCACCTGGTCCATCCGATCTCCGCCGGCATCGCCGTGCCGCTGTTCGCGCTGTTCGCCGCAGGGGTGAGCATCTCCGGCCCCGCCCTGGGCGCGGTATTCATGCGGTGGCCGATACTGCACTGGCGGAAGCAGTCTGAGTCCGCCTGGCGGCATGTCCTGGCCTGACGGCGGTTCTCCTCCACGGGCTGAATGGAGCAGCATGGCTCCCTACCGGCTCCCGTTAGTTGCTGGGCGTCGCAGCCGACATCTCGTCGTCGTCCGGTTCTTCGAGCTCTCCGAGAATCCGCCAGGCCAGGTCTGCGAGCGTCTCGCCAGCAGCCGTCACCCATCGGGCAGTGCCCTGGTTCGCCACCGGGCGGTCTGCCCACTCGGCCAGCTCCCACATTCGGGTGATCAGTCCGGACGGCGAATACTGCCGGCCGTCGGCGGCCCAAATAATCGGCTTGGTGCGGTGCCTGGTCCAGGTAGCCCGGCCACGTTTCTCGTCCTCGGCGAGCCAGTCCTTGAGGGCCTCCGTCTCCAACGGGTAGGCCGTGGTGAGGGTGAGAGGGGCGCCCTCGTCAAGTGCGCCTCGGTCGATGAGGACGTGAACCGCGTTGGGACGGCGGGGCTTGCGTTGCGCCGGCACCCGACGGTACTTGTCGAGCGCCGGCTGATCCTCGTACCCGACCGTGGTGCGGAGCACACGGCCGACGACCTCACGGCAGCGGGCAACATCTGCGCACACGGCACGGATCTGCGAGCGCTCGCCGTACAACTGGTCGATCGCCCCGGCGACCGCAGGCAACAGCTCACGCACTAGGCCGGGCACTTGTGCCTCAGCTGTGGTTACCCACTCTTGCTTTGGATCCGGCTCGTCGATGGACTCGGTGTCGAGGCGACGGAACACGAGATGGGTGAGCAGATAGAGACCATGCTCGGTGAGCGCGGCACCGCGACCCTCGTATCCGGCCCGAAGGGCGTGGAGGGTGCGGCGGACCTCCCGCAATATCCGGACCGTATTCCACAGCAGGTAAGCGCTGGGCTGAGGCCGGAACAACACGTCGTAGATGCCCTGCGAGCCTCGCTCCCACAGGACATCGAGGGTAGTCGCCATCCTGGCCGCGTACTGGCTGTCGGGGTGGGCACAGGCCAGCGCGCAGGCAGCTTCGACCAGTGAGCAGCCAGTGTCCTCGGTTGGGTCCAGTTCGCTTCGCCGGACGCTGTACTCAAGGCCAAGTTCGGCCCGCATCTCCTCCAGGATGGCGGCCTGGACCGGGTCGAGGGCGATGAAGTCCCGAGGTTCCACCCTGTTCTGCCGGTTCGTTGCCTGGGTAGTCCGCTTGGCGAATTCCGCGGCCTTGCCCGTCACGATGATTCGGATACCTACCTTGGCGTCCGCAGCCGATTCATCCGCGGCAACCGCCTCGGCCACCGACCTGACGGTCTGGGCTCCGTTGACGACGCTAGCGTTGTGCAGCGTCAGCGTGATCGGACGTGCCTGCGGGTTACGGATGGCCTGGTGGGTTCGCTCCACCGACTCACAGAGCACCGTGACGCCGTTGTTGAAGTACCAGAAGTTGTCCGGCTCCTCACTGAGCGTGCTGATCAATTCGTTGTTGATCGGTGTTCGGCCCAGCGGATTGCGGATGTTCAAGTTGAACAAATTCGTGCCGTGATTCATCCATTGGGCCACCTGCTCGGCCTCTACGACACCCTGGTAGGACTCGTACGGGACACTGACCGCGAACCACGGGAAGAGGTCAGCCGTGAGTTGAACCGGCTTGGGCGCCAAATCCTCTCGCACCGATGCCCAGACCTCGGGCCCGAGAATGATCCGGTGGTCGAGGACCTCTCCGTGGCGATTAAACTCCTTCTCGCCGTCAACCAGGGCGTGGCGGAAGCCCTCGCTCACCTCGTCGGCTCGCATCAGGACCACAACCTGAGTGACCGGAGTCGGGCCCTTCGCCATCACGGCCTTGGCGTACTCCGCCAACTGGCGCCCGCGCGGATTGAACGCGGCGAAGTCCTCGTCGTCGATGAGCCGCAGTCCTGCGAGCAGCTCCCAGACAGCCTCCCGCTCGCCCTTGGCCTTGCCGTCCTTGCTCCATTTCGCCTGGACAAGATAGACATGCGGGTCCGAGCCGTCCACGACGGCGATGGCATCGATCCCCTTGTCGGCAATCCCGTCAATCACCGTGAGCGCTGCTTCCTGCGCGCCGAACCCTGTGACGATCCGGACAGCTTGGGCGGTCAGCGCCCTTGAGAGCATCCGCCTCTCGAGGTCATCGCCCGCCTTCCCCGCCAGATCGCTGCCGTCGACAAGCCCTGAGTCCAGGTAGACCGTCTTCAAAGCCTGCTTGACCTGGCGGACCTGCAAGGTCAAGTCCGATTCGCCAGTCCCAGCGTGCTTGATGGTCATGCTTTGTACCTCCCCGGGGGCACAGCGGTGTCGTCCACTCCCGCCTGTGGGCAAGATCGTCCCATGACGGTAGGCACCGCGTCGTCCGTTTTGGAAGTCGGCCTGCCGAGGCCAAGCAGTGCCAGCGCCTCGGTCATCTCGTCGTCAGACCCGAGAACCACCCGCACGTCCTTGCGGAGCAAGGTGAGAATCCGCCGCGCCTCCGGCATCCGTCCCTACGCGAGAAGCAACATCCCGATTCCTCGTCGCAATTGGACCGCTTCGTCGCTGACGTCGCCGTCGACGGGTCGTGCGGTACCGAGGGTGCCCTGCCGCGAGATCAACTCCTCCGTCACCTGATTCAGCTCAGTGCGGCAACGTGCCGAGTGGGCCCGAGAAGCGCGGGCCCACTCGGCATGCGGACCGCAAATCCGGACGTACGCATCAGCCAGCGCGTCGAACTCCGGCAGTGATACCTGGTAGCCGCCGCCGAGGAGCTGAATCGCATCGTGTCCCAGGGGATAGATCACGGCCGAGCAGCGAGACGAGGCCCGGCAACTGCGGCAGGCTGCCGGGCCTCCGTGCATTCGTCAGTCAACGAGGTAGTGGGCTTCGATGTAGGCGACGGTGGAGTCGTATGGCTCTCCCACCGGCTTCAGTGCGTAACGGCGGAAGACCGCAGCGGTGGCGCGGCGGGCGCCTCGGTTGCGGGCGTCGGCGTTGTCCCATGATCGAGCGAGGGTGCGGGTAACTACCTGGTCGATTTCCTCGGCCAGGTACTTCTCCGTGATGGTGAGGCCGGGAGGTGCGTGGTCGTGGATTATCCGCGACAGGACACCGATGCGGTCGTCGTCCAGTACGACGACCGCTTCGTCGGGGTGCTTCTCGGCGTTGACGATCGCCCGGGCCACGCGAAGTGCTTCGGACAGGAAGTCCAGTGCGTCCTGGGCATTCTGGATGATCCGGTCCCGCAGCTGCTTGATCCGCTCCGCTAGGGCGGTGTACTTCGCGGAATCCGGTTCGACGCCCTTGTCGAGGGCAGCCTTGATGTGGTCCAAGATCTCCGCAGCTGACGGCGGAGGCGTATCCTCGCTGCCGCCCTTGTCGGTCTTCGGGCGGACGAGCGCCAGCAGCTCCTTGAGGATGGCGATGCCTTGGGCGTCCAGCACAAGGGTCTCCTCCTGAGAGGCGACCACGGAGAAGGAGTGGACGTGGGCGTTGATGATCTCCAGGACCATCGGCCCCAGCTCAGCGAGCCGTTCCTTCCTCTCCTCGTCCGAGGACTTCTTGAAGAGGGTCGTGTACACGGACCCGAATAGTCCGAAGCCGTCGCTGTACTTGACGACCCGCTTGTCAGTGTTGATGAGCGGGTACAGGCGGGCCAAGAGTCGGTAGTCCTTGCTGAACACCTCGGCAGCGTCGGGGTTGGCGTCCAGGAAGACGTTGATGGATCGGACGGACTGGTATCCATGGACTGTCAGGTCCAGGTCGTCCACGTCCGCGAGGAGGTCCTCGATACGGGCGAAGGCTTTACGGAACTCCTTGACCAGTTCGGACAAGTCGGTGACGAACCCGCCACCCTTGCTGGGCCCAGCCGAGGTGGGGTCGACGACGGCCCGCTGGACCTCTTCAGCCAAGCCGATGTAGTCCACGACCACGCCCGAGGTCTTCACGAAACCGGTCGGTGACACCCAGGTCCGGTTCGGACGAGTGATTGTCTGGAACAGGTTGTGTGCCTTCAGCGGCTTGTCCAGGTAGAGGACGCCCTCGTTGGGTGCGTCAAACCCGGTCATCAGCTTCGCGGTCACCACCAGGAAGCACAGCGGGTCGTCCGGGCTGAGGAACCGCCGCTTCTGCTCCTCTTCCTCGGTCTCCGAGAGCTGGTACGGCTTCATGTCAACGTCTTCGGTCTTGGAGTCCGAGACGGAGATGTTCACTTCTGCCGTGATCCGCTGGTGTTTCCCGACTTCGCCGAGCACCTGGGATGCTTCGAAGCCGGCAAGCAGCTCGTTGATCTTGTCCGTGTACACCACTGCCAGCTCACGGTTGTAAGCGACGACCTGCGCCTTGAGGCCGTTGCGGTAAGCGCCGGACAGGTAGTGGTCCACGATGTGCTGGCAGACCGTTTCGATACGGTCAGGGTTGGCGAACACCGAGGTCAGGCGTCCGAACTTACGGGACAGGGCCTCACGGTCGGGGGCATCAAGGTCGAAGTCGTCAGCGAACTCGTCGAACTCGGCCTGCAACGCCTGGTCGTCCATGTCGAAGGAGACCGGATGCGGATGCAGGACAACCGGGACGGTCGCCTCGTCCAGCAGAGAGCGGGACACCGAATACCGGTGCATCACCCTGCCCGGGTCGCCCTCCTCCCCGAAGAGATCGAAGGTGTCGGTGGCGAGATTCCTAATGGGTGTCCCGGTCATGCCGAAGAACCTCGCGTTGGGCAACGCTGCGCGCATCTGCCCGGCCAGGGACTCCTCATCGGAGGACTGGGTGCGGTGTGCCTCGTCGACGAGCACGATGATGTTGCTCCGGACCGACAGGTTCTTGCCGGCCTCGGCGAACTTGTGGACGGTCGTGGAGATGACGCCACGCACGTCGTCGGCCAGCAAGGTACGCAACTTCTGGCTGTTCGAAGGCTTGTGGAAGTACGCATCCCCCATCGCCGAGGTGAAGACCCCTGAGGTCTGCCGGACGAGATGAGTTCGGTCCGAAAGCAGAATGATCGTGGGCGACTCGGTGCGAGTATCGGCCAGCAGGAGCGCGGCGGCGAAGACCATGAGGAGGGTTTTTCCAGAGCCCTGGTGGTGCCATACCAGCCCCTTCGAGCCGCCCTGCAGCACGCGCTCGTGGATCAGGTGCGCAGCTTCCATCTGCGGGTAGCGGGGGAGGTACTTCTTGTCGGTCCCTCCCCCGGCGGTGTCGAAAAGGACGAAGTTGGCGAGCAAGTCCAAGACCGTGGCCGGGTTCATCAACAGCTCGACGGAGCGCTTCACGTCTGCGTGGCCGGACAGGTTCTCGTCATCGTCGGTGGATCGGAACGGCTGCCACAGGTTGGTGGGCGCGCCAGCGGCACCGAACCGCAGCTTTAGCCCGTCCGTGGCGACAGCGAACACGTTGGGTGTGAAGAACCACGGGTACTCCGTGGCGTACACGTCGTTGATATCGCGTGCGGCGTCAGCCCAGGCGGACTTCGCGGTCGGGGACTTCACCTCGACCACGACCAGGGGAAGGCCGTTGACCCAGTAGACGAGGTCGAACCGGCGGGAGGTCTTGCCCGGCACGCTGATGGTCACTTCGTCCGAGACGACCATTGTGTTGGCGGTCAGCGTGTCGAAGTCCACCAGCTTCAGCGTGTGCCACACGCCGTCGTTGTCCCGGAACTCCTTCCGCCCTCGCAACAGGCGCAGTACCTGCTCGTTGGCCCGTACCAGTCCGCCTTCGACTGCGGTGACCGTGGCCACCACTTCCTCGATCACCGCGTCCAGGTCAAAACCGTCAATCACCCCTGGGTTGAGCTTGACGATGGCCTCCCGCAAGTGGGAGACGATCACCGTCTGTATGGTCTCCCGCGGTAGCACCCGGCCCGCGGTGTAGTCCCAACCCATCGGCAGGGACCACTGGATCATCTGGTTCTGGAACTCGCGCTCCCGAATACCCTTCGCCACGCCTCAGACCCCCCTGGTCAGACTAAATGTCCATGGTGATGCTCTGGTCCAACAGTCCAGCGAGTAGGCCGGAGCGCGCCTTCCGGAGGCAGGCAGATTCAGCGCGCACCCCATCGGTGTTCGCACGAACGGAAAGTACGGCGGAGGCCACTTCCCTCTGCCGACTAAAGTCAGGAAGCGGGATAGGCGTGTCACGAATGCGGTCTTGGCTGACGTTGACCATGGACGCGCTGGTCCCTGTAGCCGAACTCGTGAGGTGGTTCCGGGCCGCCTCCAGTGCCATAGCTACCACGAGGAAGTCCGCGTCCAGCTGTGACGATGACACTAGGCGAAGGGTCTTGTCAGCAAGGTAGAGGCCGTCTCGAACATCGGCAGGGACTCGTGCGACGGCCCCGACTCGCAAAGGCGTGTTCGCTCGCGTGATGAGTACGTCTCCGGGCCGAACAAGCGCGGCCTCAGGCATGAACGTGCCAGGTAGAAGGCTCTTGGACTCTTCCGGGAGGAACGCGAAGGGCGTTACCGCGCTGACCTTCAACACGCCAAGCTCGTCAGCGCCTGGGGGCCTATTGTTCGCCTGGGGACTCTTGCCACCTCGAATGTCATTGAGCATCGTCCCGAGCGCCACGGTTGGTTCGTCCGCGAGCATGTCCTCGGCAACTGCCATCGATACGCGGTCCAGCGCCTCAGCCTCTTTGTCGAGTGCTGCGATCTGGTCATCGACCGCATCGAGAATCTCGACGATCAGAGCTTGTACCTCCCGGGGTGGGATCGGCAGTTGGATCTGCAAAAGTTGCTCTGGGTTGAGGCGCTTGCGCCGTTGAACTGTCCCGCTCACTCGGTTCTTCATCTCTGCCCACAGTCGCGGTGAGCCACATACGTGCCTCATCCAGTCGGGCATCAGTTCTGGACCAAGCGTGAACGTCGGGAATTCGTTGCTGACGACGAATCCGTCGAACTCGGCAGGTACTACGGTGATCGGGCCTTCCCACGCCGTCAGTTTTCGCATCACGACCTGGTCAGCGCGCAGCACATTCATTGCTGCGTACTCTGTATCTCCGCCGTCGAGCTCGCCCTTAGCAACAACTCCCTTCCCTGCATTGAGGACCCCGGCTAGGTGGTAGGTAGTTGCAGGCTTCATCGGTGTGCGCTGGATGTCGAGGTGCATCACTTCCCCGAGCGGACGAAGCGGATAGCCGTCACTTACCGAAGTCCTCGAACTCTGCGGCGGAACGGCTCCCTTGCGACGTACGGGAGTCTCAAGATCACCGAGGCTGATCTGCTGCCAGTCACTCATCGAAGCCCTCGATCCCGGCGGAAGAGAGGACCGCGAGCATGCGCTGCTCGGTCTTCTCGCGCTCGACGCGGGCGATGTTGTAGGCGTCGATGAGGGTGCCGAGGTCCTCCTGCTCGGCGGCGGCCTGCTTGATGTACCGGCCGATGTTGAGGTCGTACCCGTTCGCCACGATCTCTGTGGTGGGGACAAACCGCGCCGAGAGGCCAGCCTCTCCGCCACCGTCGGAGCCCGAGTGGTAGGCCGTCACGACGTCGGTGATGTCTGCGTCAGTGAGGAGGTTGCGGTTCTTGGCTTTGGTGAAACGTGTGGAGGCGTCGATGAACAGCACGCCGTCCTGCCGCTCCGGGGTCCTGGTGCCGGGGGGACGGAATACGAGGACGCAGGTCGGAATCGACGTGCTGTAGAAGAGGTTCGAAGGCAGCCCAATCACGGCTTCCAGGAGGCGGTCGTCCAGGACGCGCCGGCGGATGGCTGCCTCCTGGCCACCTCGGAAGAGGACGCCGTGCGGCAGGACGACGCCGGCACGGCCCTTCTTCGGATCCATGCTGGCGATCATGTGCTGCACGAATGCCCAGTCCGCCGACGACTGTGGGGCGACCCCTCCGATGGCGCGTGGGTCGTTGGTCCAGGGCTTCCACTTCAGGCTGTAGGGCGGATTAGCAACAATCACGTCGAATTGCTTGACGGACCCGTCCGGCTTCTTGAAGCGCGGATCCCTCAGGGTGTCGCCGACCTCGACCTTGAACTCGGTCAGATTGTGCATGAAGAGGTTCATGCGGGCCACACCTGCGGTATCCGTTACCGCCTCCTGCCCGTTCAGGCTGAGTGTGTACCCCCGCCCGCCGCGGGCCTTCAGGAGGTTTGCGGCGGCAATGAGCATGCCACCAGACCCGCAGGTCGGGTCGTACACCGACTCGTGGTTCTTGGGGTCCAGCAGCTCGATGATCAGCTCGACGACCTCACGCGGGGTGAAGAACTGGCCGGCGCGGGTGCCTGACCCGTCGGAGAAGCGCTTGAGCAGGTACTCGTACGCTCCACCGAGCACGTCGTGGGACATGTTGCCCTCGTGCATTTTCGGAGTGCGGTTCATCGCCCGCATGACCGAGGCCAGCACCTCCCCTGGCAGCACCGCTTCGGAGGTCCAGGTCATGGACCCGAACAGACGGGAGAACTTGTCAGGGTTGGCTGACTCGATGGCCTGAAGGGAAGCGCGAACCCGCTGGCCGAGGCCGTGCTGGGCGACGGTGGCGAGGATGGAGGACCAAGAGGCGCGAAGTTCCTGGACGGTTCCAGCGTGGATGAACGGAATCTCGAACGACTGGTGGTCGCGGTACTCGATCTCGCGGGCTTCCTCGGGGGACAGGCCATCCAAGCCCTCGTACTGGGCCAAGAACTCCTGGTGGTTGTGCTCCCAGGTATCCGACAGGTACTTCCAGAACATCAGCGGGAAGACGACCGAGGAGTACTGCGCTTCGGGCATCGCCACGCGCAGCTCGTCGGCGGCGTCCCACAACCGGTTCTCGATCTCCTGCTGGGTCACTGCCATCAGTCGGGGGTGTCCTTGCTCGTCAAAGGGCGGCGACCCGAAGGCCGTGCGTTACTGCGGGTAGCCCGACGGGTCAAGTTCGGAATGCGTCGAGCGTGTCCCATCGCGTGTGAGCCCGCGCGGGTGTTGTACTACCCCGGGCGGGCGACCCACCAACGATATCGCTCGGCTATGACAAGCAGGAGCTGCTGCCAGCAGCAGGACGCTGCCGCTCGATGATCTTCCGGTTCCTTCAGGACACTGCCGTGCTGGTGCCCGTCGTGTTCGCATCGGTAAGGGCACGTGCCGAGGTGACTGTCCTGATCGTGAACCGCCAGCCTCGGCTCCTACGCCTGGGCCCCTGAGCTCGGCTCGCCGCGCTTCCAGGGGCGGAGGGTGGACTGGGTTCCTAGAGCTCCCGTAGCGAGGCTGGGACCTGTCCCAGAAGGAGTGGGGTGGTCTGGCTGAGACCATCGGGTGCTTCGCTGATGGCGGCCGGTGGCCGGGCCGGCACCTCGGCCCAGACGAATTAGCTGGGCGCGCCCCGCACGACCATGAAGCCCCAGTGCAGTTGGAGTGCACCTTCAGCGCATGGGTTCCTGCACCGAGGGCGGCGACGAGAAGGGGCGGCGCGTGGAGGTCATCGAGCTCTGGAGCGGGCGGTACGCGTGCATGCTCCAGTCCGCGCTCCGGCTCACCAACGAACAGTTCGCCGCACAGCTCGGCATCGCTGTCCGAACCGTCGCGGGTTGGCACTCCGACGCCGTCGTCGTACCGCGCAAGGAGATGCAGCAGCTCCTCGACTCCGCGTACGAACAAGCTCCTTCGGCAGCCCGTCAGCGATTCGCCCTGCCCTCCTGGTCGCAAACGAGCGCAGCGCGGCGGCGTCCAGTCAGGCCGGCGCTCAGGCGCTCCGGGTCGCCATCGCCCTGGTCATCCGCGACAACCAGGTCCTGCTGGTGTGCCGGCGGCACGACGACGCGTCCGGGATCCGTGGCAGTTCCCCGCCGGAGTGATCAAGCCCGGGGGCAAGGCCGAGACCACCACAGTGCGGGAAACCCTGGATGAGACGGGCGTCCACTGCGCAGTGCGCCAGCACCTGGGGAATCGCCTCCACCCGGTGACCGGGTGCTGTGCGAGTACTTCCTGTGCGAGTACCTGGCAGGGGAGGCAGCCAACGCCGACGCCGCGGAGAACGCGGACGTCATGTGGGTTCCGAAAAACTCACTCACCCGGTTCATCCCCGTCGATACGATCTTCCCACCCATCCTGGCCGTCCTGGGGGAGCAGACGTGACGCAGCAGAACGCTGACGAGCGACCGGGCATCGCCGCGGCCATCGTGGTTCACGAGGGCCGCGTGCTCATGGTGCGGCGCCGGGTCAGCGAAGGCCAGCTCTCCTGGCAGTTCCCGGCCGGCGAGGTCGAGCAGGGCGAAGCCCGCGAGGATGCCGCCATGCGCGAGACTCAGGAGGAGACCGGCCTGACCGTGAAGGCGGTGAAGCTCCTCGGTGAACGGGTCCACCCGTCCACCGGACGGCTGATGTCCTACACGGCCTGCGACGTAGTCGGTGGCGACGCGCACGTGGCGGACACCGACGAGCTAGCCGAACTCACATGGGTTGCCCATGCAGAGATTAATCAGTACGTCCCCTACGGCCTGTTCGAGCCGGTGCAGGAGCATCTGGACGCGGTTCTGAGCCGCTGACGACGGTCACAGAAGACGGACGCCGTGGCGCCCGTCGGCCTAGTGGGGGGCGGACACAGGTGGGCACGTCGCCCAGAAGACCATCCTCAGCGGCCGGACACGTTCACCACCTCCCTGCGCGGCGTCCGGCACGCCAGCAACGGCAGGTACATGCCCGCCTCCCGGCGGGAACCCGCCTCGACCTCATCCGAGACCCCACAACCCGGCGGACCCCAACGCCACCAGCGTCGAGCGCGACGGGCTGTGTCTCGGCTGAATCGCCAAGGGCAGCACCAGTCCCCTCGCACTGGCCCTCGTGGACCAGCCCTCCCCCATGGTCACGGCCATCCTGCGCACCGGCACCCAGGCCCTCGCCGACAGCAGTGGCATGCAGCGGCTGGCAGCCCACGACCAAGTCGAGCTCACCATCATCGTCGCCCCCCGGTCATAGCACCTACGGGCCTTGTCGCGGACCTTGGAGACGGCGTGACGAGCGTGTCTCCGGTGTAGAACGGGCGCCTGCTGGCGGGCACCCGGCACATGCCGCGGAACGGTCGCGACGTCACGGAGCGTGATCACAAGGCGTCGGGGTGGAGGGGCCCTCGCCAGCTCACAGAGAAGGCCGCCTCCCGCGCCAGGCTGTAGTCCCGGTACCGGAGGCTGCATCTGCATGCTGACGATCCGCCAGAGCTTGTGCTGCACGTGCGTCAAACGTGCGTCAGATGTGCGTCAGATGTGCGTCAGATGTGCGTCAAGATATCGCCCGTAACGCACGTAGCGCACACCGGGTAAAACTGCAGGTCAGGCGCTCTTCGCGATGGGCTCCAGGATCGCCACGCACTCCACATGATGCGTCATCGGGAACAGGTCGAACGCCCGCAGTGTCCGGACCCGGTAGCCGCCCTCCTTGAAGTAGGCGATGTCGCGGGCCAGGGCCGCCGGGTCGCAGGCGACGTACGCGATGCGGCGGGCGCCCAGGCCTGCGAGGTGCTTGACCGTCTGCTTGCCGGCGCCTGCGCGGGGCGGGTCCAGGACGATGAGGTCGACCTCCGTGATGCGGGTGCGCGGGAGGACGGTCTCCACCTTGCCCTGCTCGATGCGGACGCGCTCGTAGGCCTCGAGGTTGTGGCGGGCGTCCTCGACCGCGCGCTTGCCGGACTCGATGCCGAGGACGGCGCCCTGGTCGCCGACGCGGTCGGCGATCGCGCCCGCGAAGAGGCCGACGCCGCAGTAGAGGTCGAGGGCGGTGTCGCCCTTGCGGGGCATCAGGCCCTGCATCACGGCGAGGACCAGCGTCTGGGCGGCCTTCGGGTGGACCTGCCAGAAGCCGCCGTTGCCGACGCGGTACGTGCGGTCGTCGGCGCGCTCGCGGACGAAGGGGCGGCCGTGGACGCGGTGGACGCCGCCGTCCTTCTCGTCGACGCGGAGGACGGAGACCGGCTTGTCCAGCTCCACCAGCGGGAGGCGGGCGCCGGGACGGGGGGTGAGGATCACCTGGCGGTCGCCCGAGCCCGAGGCCGCGATGGCCTCGACCGAGGCCATCCCCTCCCAGGTGCGCTTCTCGATGCCGAGTTCGGAGACGCCCTCGGCCGCGATCATGCAGTGGTCGACGACCTCGACCTCGTGCGAGCGGTGCTTGCGCAGGCCCGCGTGGCCCTCGGCGTCCACCGCGTACTGGACGCGGGTGCGCCACTGCGGGACCTCGCCGGACGGCAGCTTGTCGCCTTCGGCCGGCATCACGGTGCCGTCCCAGCCGGCCTCCTCCGGGGTGAGCCCGGCCAGGCGCTGGAGCTGCTCGGCGATGACCTCGCCCTTGAGCCGGCGCTGGGCGCCCGGCTTGGCGTGCTGCCAGTCGCAGCCGCCGCACTTGCCCGGGCCCGCGAAGGGGCAGGGGGCTTCCACCCGGTCCTTGGAGGCGTCCAGGATCGTGATCGCGTCCGCGCGCAGGTAGCGGGAGGTCTCGTCGCCCTCCGTCACCTTCGCCACGACCCGCTCGCCCGGCAGGGCGTGCCGGACGAAGAGGACCCGGCCGCCTTCCGTACGCGCGATGCAGTGGCCGCCGTGCGCCACGGGACCGACCTCGACCTCGTACTCTTCCCCGACCAACGAAGGAACAGGTGCGTTCTGCATGATCGGGTGACTCCAGGGGAAGAGAGAGGTGGGGGGGGGGGGGGGGGGGGGGGGGGGGGCCGGGGGCGGGGGGGGGCGGGGGCGGGGCGGGCGGCGGGGGGGGGGCGGCCCCCGGAGCCACAGCGGGGCGCCAGAGCCCCGAGGGCTGGAGGAGGC
>NZ_JBICYI010000025.1:0-37166 GCF_043200825.1 Streptomyces sp. NPDC048370
CTACTGCGCAGACAGCCGCCCATGACCAGCGTGAGCACCCTGAGCACCGGTCACACCAGCCCTTTGACCTGCGACTTCAAGTTGGCGGAGGCCCAGTGAAGTACAGGTCCAATGCTTCGTCAGCGATGCCCACGGCATCTCACGAGACGACGAACACGCGCACCTGGACCGCTGCTAGGCCGTGTATCGGAAGTGAATCTTGTGCATAGGGTGGCGGCATGTCACTGGGTCACATAGTCCTTTCGTCCGGTCGCTCGATCCGGCTCACCGAGCTTCGGATGTCTTCGACCTACGGGGGGATGCTGGAGGGCTACCCGTGCAAGCGCATTAACGACCGGAAGGTCAGTTGGCTTCAGAGGCAGGCCGAACACGCGTTTTCCTCCACGCCGGTCCATCTCGTTCCGCCCTCCCGCGAGTACCCGGACGAGCCCGCCGGCGCCTTCGGTCCCGTTGAGGTGCTGCCTTCCGTGTTTTGCGTCGGTGTCTTCGACTCCGCGGCGCTCGACCCGACAATGGACGGTTCCTCCCTCGTCGTCGCCTGGTTCCAGCCCGTCCCGGAGGTACCGGCGGGTGAGGACGCTGACCTTGCGCTTCGCGGCATTCGTTGGGAGGAGCTGGCCCAGGACTACGAGCTGTAGCGACGTGTGCTGGTCACAGCCACTCGTTGATGGCCGCGACGACGACAGTGGCCTCATAGCGGACCGCGAGCTTGTCGTAGCGGGTGGCCACAGCCCGGTGGCGCTTGAGGCGGCTGATCCCGCACTCGACCGCGTGACGCTCGCGGTAATCGACCGCGTCGAAACGTGGCGGCCGACCGCCATGGGAGCCGAGTCTTTGGCGATTGCGCGCCTGGTCGGCCTTGTCCGGGATGGTGCAGCGGATCCCGCGGCGGCGCAGGTAGGCGCGATTCTTGCGGGACGCGTACGCCTTGTCCGCCCTCACCCGGTTGGGGCGGACGCGTGGCCGGCCCGGCCCGATGCGGGGCACGCGGATCTTCTCCAGCACGGGCTCGAACTGTGGTGAGTCCCCGCGCTGTCCTGCCGTGATCACGATCGACAGGGGCTTCTGGCCCTGCTCGACGGCCAGGTGCAGCTTGGTGGTGAACCCGCCGCGCGAGCGTCCCAGCCCGTGATCTCCGGGCTCGGTGAACACACCGCCCGGCGGTTCCTTCTGCAGGTCACCCTGCTTGCGGGCCCCGGCCGCATGCTGATGGGCACGGCACACCGTGGAGTCGATGCTCAGATCCCACCTGATCGCACCCTTCGCGTCGGCCAGGGACTGGAGCCGGGTGAGGACCCTATGCCAGGTGCCGTCCCGCTGCCACCGGCGAAACAGGTCGTAGACCCGGCCCCAAGGGCCGTACTCGACGGGCACATCCCGCCATGGGACACCGGTCCGGACCCTGAACCGTATGCCGTCGATCAGGCGCCGTCGGGACCAGACGGGCGGCCGTCCTGCCTTCGTCCCTTTCGGCAACAACGGCTCCAGCGTTGCCCACTGCTCGTCCGTGAGATCACCCCGACCCATGAACCGTGATCATCCGCGCCTCAAGATCGGCTTTCGATACACGGCCTAGAGAGCCAGACGCCTCCGCGATAGGTACGCCGGCGATTTCCACGCGCAGCTGCGTGACCGACTGGCTGCTGTGATTCGCCAGTCGCAGTTCCGCGACCTGCTCCCCTCGGCGAGCGAAGACGGCCGCCATCCGACCCCCGCCTGGATGTAGGAAGCCTGAACTAGAACGGACGCCCGCTTCGCTTCCGCCTGACGCGCTGATTGTTCCGCCTCGGCCTGCTTCGTGGAGGCCGCCCGGGCCATCTGATGCCGGTGCGCCAGATCGCTGACGGCGAGCGCGCCTACGGCGACTGCAACTCCTATGACCGCGCTGATAACGATCACCCGCACATTCTTCCGCCCCGAACATTCGAATGTCGTTCGGTTTGGTGAAGTCGCTGGCGCTGCAGGACCAGAGCGAATGAACCATCCGACTACGGCGTGGCCAGCCACGCAGCGGGCCGATGACGTTTGCCGTTCGGTGGGATGCGGCGGACCGTTGCCTCGGTGAACCTCTTCACTCCCACGGCTGAGCTGTCCGCGAAACCGCTGTTCACCGACCGGCGTTGGCCGATACCCACGTATTCGTGATCAAACAGTGGATGCCGCCACTGCCGGATGCACATTGCCGTTACGTCGGTGAGTGGACCGCGACCAAGCTCCGCTGGGGTCTGACCGCCGACCAGGCCGAGGCCGACGCCATCAAGGTCTACGCCGACACCTGCGAAACCACCGTGGTCCACTACACGCCCGCCCCGTAGCCCGCACCTGCGACCGCGGCCCGTATCCGGAGGCGAGCCCGGGTCGTTGTTGAGGTCGGAGCGGACCGCACCGCTCATGAAGGGGCTCGCCCGCCGTCAACCGGGTCAGACCCGGCAGGCCCCGCCCGCGCTTCGTGCCGGCGGGGCCTCTGCTGTGTCGGCAACGGCCGGTTGCGCCCAGCGGTGGGCCGTTGTGCGGCCCCGGTGCTGGGCGCCGCACGCTCGGGCCGGAACTCAACCGAGGAGCTACTCCAGCTCGTCGAGGAATTGGAGCACGAGGCCGCATGCCGTCTGGCCAGGGCCGGAACATGTCGCTTCCGACGCGGCCCAGTTCGCGGCTCGGGGCGTCCTCCTCCGCGACGTTCCTCTCGGACGCCGCCTTCGGCAGTCTCACGCAGCCGGACACGCGCGAGGAAGGCGCCTCGTGGGTGCGCAGCAACCTCACCTGCTCGCAGGCCTTTTCCTGTCGGGCTTTGCCAAGCGGCCCGGCTTCGTGTGCGATCTGCGAGGGACGGTGCTGCGGGGCTTTCTGGTGGGTGTTGAGGTACGCCGGTCGGTCGAGTGGGAAGTGGATTGTGCCAAGCGGTGGGGGATCTGTTGCGCGTTCTGTTCTTCGTGTCTGTTGGAGGGAGTGTCTGGTTTGCCGGTTTCGGTGAAAGTAGTTTAAGGCAGGGGTGCTTGTGCGGTAGAAGTGCAGGTCATTGAGTCTGCTCCCCGCTCGCGCGGGGATGGTCCCAGGTCTCGCGCTGCGGGCGGGGTGACCGCGTTCTGCTCCCCGCTCGCGCGGGGATGGTCCCTCCAGCTCGTCCAGTCGGTCCAGGCCTCGGCTCTGCTCCCCGCTCGCGCGGGGATGGTCCCCCCACGCAAGAGCAGCGGCGCGGCCCCGTCGACTGCTCCCCGCTCGCGCGGGGATGGTCCCGTCCGCTACTGCCGTGAGTGTCATCGAGTCAGCTGCTCCCCGCTCGCGCGGGGATGGTCCCCTCCTGCACTACACCGCCCCTGGCGTGGACGACTGCTCCCCGCTCGCGCGGGGATGGTCCCCACCACCTGTACGTCCACGGCGACGCCCCGGACTGCTCCCCGCTCGCGCGGGGATGGTCCCACACTGCGGGAGCTGGTCGAGTCTCACGGTGGCTGCTCCCCGCTCGCGCGGGGATGGTCCCCAGGGCCCGCCCCCTGGGCGGGGGCTCGCGGGCTGCTCCCCGCTCGCGCGGGGATGGTCCCTCGACCCCGCCAGAGGGCCTGAGCGCCTCTGTCTGCTCCCCGCTCGCGCGGGGATGGTCCCTTGGCGATCTGGCGGGTGCGCTCGGCGTCGATCTGCTCCCCGCTCGCGCGGGGATGGTCCCGTCAGCCGCTGCTCGGGAGTTAGGTCCGCGATGCTGCTCCCCGCTCGCGCGGGGATGGTCCCTGCCGCTGTGGCACGAGGGCTGGGAGGCGGAGCTGCTCCCCGCTCGCGCGGGGATGGTCCCGAGCAGTGTCACCAGCCTGACGAGCGGCGGAACTGCTCCCCGCTCGCGCGGGGATGGTCCCGACCGGCTCGTGCACTTCCTCCGGGTCGCGGACTGCTCCCCGCTCGCGCGGGGATGGTCCCACCCTCCGAACCCACGAGCACACCCGGGACAACTGCTCCCCGCTCGCGCGGGGATGGTCCCCCCGCCGACCTCCAGCCCGGCGATCTCGTGTTCTGCTCCCCGCTCGCGCGGGGATGGTCCCCCTCGCCGTCGAGCAGCTCCTCGGGGACCTCTCTGCTCCCCGCTCGCGCGGGGATGGTCCCTACGTCGTCTTCCTCCACGTCCTTTTCGCGATCTGCTCCCCGCTCGCGCGGGGATGGTCCCCTCACCGAGGGCCGGATCCTGGAGAAGGAACTCTGCTCCCCGCTCGCGCGGGGATGGTCCCGTCACTGCCGGCCAGCGTCTTCGCCAGTGCCGCTGCTCCCCGCTCGCGCGGGGATGGTCCCAGTGACGGCCGCCGCGGCGGCGATGGTTACGGCTGCTCCCCGCTCGCGCGGGGATGGTCCCCTCATCATCCACTCGGCGCACGAGTTCAAGACCTGCTCCCCGCTCGCGCGGGGATGGTCCCGCCATCGCGGCTCACCCCAAGGGAGCCAAGGCCTGCTCCCCGCTCGCGCGGGGATGGTCCCCCGCGGAGCGCCGACTGGTACGCCGGCGCCGACTGCTCCCCGCTCGCGCGGGGATGGTCCCCCGGCCTGGATGCCCTTGACGGCCGCCAGGAGCTGCTCCCCGCTCGCGCGGGGATGGTCCCGCCAGCCGGTGACCCGCAGCGGAGAGACGCCCCTGCTCCCCGCTCGCGCGGGGATGGTCCCATGAGGCGGTGGTGCTCCTCGTCGTGCTGGAGCTGCTCCCCGCTCGCGCGGGGATGGTCCCCGGTCGAAGATCTTGTCGTAGACCTCGAGTCGCTGCTCCCCGCTCGCGCGGGGATGGTCCCGTCGCGACGAGCCGGTGGGTGTGCTCGGCGGCCTGCTCCCCGCTCGCGCGGGGATGGTCCCGGCGAGACCCTGCCCATCGACTCCCCGTTCTGCTGCTCCCCGCTCGCGCGGGGATGGTCCCGCCTCCGGGTCGGTAGTCGCGCACGCCGGGATCTGCTCCCCGCTCGCGCGGGGATGGTCCCGCGGAGGAACCCGACGTATCGGTCGGGTGAGTCTGCTCCCCGCTCGCGCGGGGATGGTCCCCACCTGACCATCGGCCTCGACCACAAGGGCTACTGCTCCCCGCTCGCGCGGGGATGGTCCCAAGCGCTCCCAGGCCCTGCCCGTCCTCCACGACTGCTCCCCGCTCGCGCGGGGATGGTCCCACCAGGAAGGCGCCGAGCAGCCGCAACGTCCACTTGCGTCCGAGCACTGCTCCCCGCTCGCGCGGGGATGGTCCCTCCCTCCTCGTACCGGCGATGCGGACTCCCGACTGCTCCCCGCTCGCGCGGGGATGGTCCCGACGTTGCATCTGCCCAGAGGATCGCGGCATCCTGCTCCCCGCTCGCGCGGGGATGGTCCCAACACCGGCGCCCCGCTCACCACCGTTCTGGTCTGCTCCCCGCTCGCGCGGGGATGGTCCCATCGACATCGACATCGACATCGGCCGCGGCACGCAGGACTTCACCTGCTCCCCGCTCGCGCGGGGATGGTCCCCCCGTGCACGCCGAGACCAAGCCGCAGCTGCCCTGCTCCCCGCTCGCGCGGGGATGGTCCCCTGTGCGGATGGTCCTCTGTCTCAGAGCCCCCCTGCTCCCCGCTCGCGCGGGGAGCGTCCCCAGCCCGCTCTGGCACGCGTGCTGGACGGACTCTGCTCCCCGCCCCAGGCCCCTGCGCTCGTTACCGACGGGTGTTGTCTGCTCCCCGCTCGCGCGGGGATGGTCCCCCGGTACCCCGGTGCGGGGGGCTTCGACGGCGACTGCTCCCCGCTCGCGCGGGGATGGTCCCCCGGTACCCCGGTGCGGGGGGCTTCGACGGCGACTGCTCCCCGCTCGCGCGGGGATGGTCCCCACAGGTTCGTGTCCGCGTCTGCGCACGCTGCCTGCTCCCCGCTTGCGCGGGGATGATCCCTCCCGGTACCTGTTCGGGGAGTCGTGGGCGGTCTGCTCCCCGCTTGCGCGGGGATGATCCCCCGTACTCAGCCGGCGAGACGTGGCCCCTGACCTGCTCCCTGCTCGCGCAGGGATGGTCCCGCGGGAGCCGGCCGCCAGAGGGCACAGGACGGCTGTTCCCCGCTTGCGCGGGGATGGTCCCGCGTTCGCCGACGGCCGCATGCAGGCGGCGATCTGCTCCCTGCTCGCGCGGGGATGGCCCCAAGGTGGACTGCTCCACCGGATACGCGGTCGACTGCTCCCCGCTGGCGCGGGGATGATCCCGACCTCGACCGTCTGGCAGCCCCAGGAGTCGGCTGCTCCGCGCTTCCGCGGGGATGATCCCGAGGTGGACGGCGGAGTCGAACTCCAGCCGCACTGCTCCCCGCTTGCGCGGGGATGATCCCCGGGACCGCGCCGAGAAGCGCGCCGCCAGGAACTGCTCCCCGCTCGCGCAGGGATGGTCCCGGTGGCGGGCTCGACCGGGATCCCGAGGCGGCCTGCTCCGGGCTCGTGTGGGGATGATCCGGCTCCAGGACCTCGGTGGGGATCGCATCGCCCTGTTCCCCGTTCGCGTGGGGATGGTCCCGCCGTCAGGCCGCCTACGACCTGATCATGAGCCTGCTCCCCGCTCGCGTGGGGATGGTCCCAGCTCTACTACCTCCAGGTGGGTGGCTCGAAGCTGCTCCCCGCTCGCGTGGGGATGGTCCCGTGTCGAAGATGAAGGCGTAGCGGAGATCGTTCTGCTCCCCGCTAGCGTGGGGATGGTCCCCAGTTCCAGCTCACGAACGTGGGCAACGAGCGCTGCTCCCCGCTCGCGCGGGGATGGCCCCTCATCGCCTCCGAGGCGGCCGACGGACGCGCGCTGTTCCCTGCTCACGTGGGGATGGTCCCTGGGACACCCGCGACGTCGCCCACTTCCGCTACTGCTCCCTGCGCTCGCGTGGGGATGGTCCCCCGCTCTCCTCCGGGGCTTGGTGACTGCTCCCTGCTTGCGTGGGCCGGGTATGCGTTCACCGAGGAGGGCGACCTGGACGACGAGTTTGGCCGTCGCCTCGCGCAGGTGCAGCGCCCGTGATCGACGCCACACACATCGTCCTGGACGAGACCGCGATGGCGGCCGTTGGCTGCGGGAACGTTCTCGCCTCCCGGCTGATCCATCGTGCTCACGCCGAAGTCGACTGGTACCTGTATGCGCCTGCCTGCGCGCTCGCCGTGGCCGATCGGAGTGGCTGCCGTCCTCGTGCGGCAGAACTGCAGGTCATCGAGTCTGCTCCCCGCTAGCGTGGGGATGGTCCGACGGCCTGTTCGACGAGGAACCGGTCCCAGCTCTGCTCCCCGCTAGCGTGGGGATGGTCCCCTGATGGGCAGGATCTTCGGAGGCCTACGCCCCTGCTCCCCGTTCGTGTGGGGATGGTCCCAACCTGCAAATCTTCGGGGACCTCAACATCCACTGTTCCCCGCTCGCGCGGGGATGGTCCCGCCGCCCGCCAGGCCGCCGGACAACCCGCCGCCTGCTCCCCGCTCGTGCAGGGGGATGGTCCCCACCACGTGCTCTCGGTCCGTTCCTCCTGGGCCTGCTCCCCGCTCGAGTGGGATGGTCCCTTGGAATTCGGAGACCGCAACGACGACGTCAACTGCTCCCCGCTCGCGTGGGGATGTTCCGCACCACCGCCCCCGGCTGGACTCCGGCCGGGGCTGTTCCCCGCTCGCAGGGATGGTCCCATGGTGCCCGGCCCCATAGCCAAGGCCCTCGGCTGCTCCCCGCTCGCGCGGGGGATTGGCACCCGGCGTTTGATGTCCTCCGACGCGTCCGGCCCCTGTTCCCTGCTTGCGCGGGGATGGTCCCCCACTGCGGCATGATCGAGCCCATTCCGGGCGCTGCTCCCCGCACCCGTCGGGATGGTTCCTGGTTCAGGATCCACGTGGTCGTGCCCGAGGCCTGCTTCCCGCTCGCGTGGGGATGGCCCCTCCACAAGGACGGCGCCGGCAGCGTCCAGTTTCTGTTCCCCGCTTGCGCCGGGATGGTCCCGTCCACGGTCGGCGAACACGAGTCCCGAGGCACTGCTCCCTGCTCGCGTGGGGGTGGTCCCTACACCGACGAGCCGTCGTTCCCGGAGATCTATTGTTCCCTGCTCGCGCAGGGATGGTCCCTGGTCCATCATGTCGCCGAGGTACTTCGCCGACTGCTCCCCGTTCGCGTGGGGATGGCTCCGCGCCCTCCTTGTGCTCGTACGGCACCCGGGCCTGCTCCCCGCTCGCGCGGGGATGGCCCTTCGCGTACCTGCAAGGAGGGTTGGCCAACCCGCTGCTCCCCGCTTGCGTGGGGATGGTCCCGGCAAGATCAGCGTGCTCATCGGCTCCACGGACTGCTCCTCGCTCGCGTGGGGATGGTCCCGCCTCCAAGCGCACCAACCGGCGCGACGGCGGCTGCTTCCGGCTTGCGCGGAGATGGTCTCCTGTTCGCCGCGTGGCTCGGGCTGCGCGCCTACTGCTCCCCGCTCGCGTAGGGATGGTCCCGACTACACCAAGTCGACGGAGGAGAAGGTGGCCTGCTCCCCGCTTGCGTGGGGATGGTCCCTACTTCATCCTGCATCCGAGCCAGTCTGACGACCTGCTCCTCGCTTGCGCGGGGGATGGTCCCATCGCCATGAACGCGATCACGGCGCCCTTCACCTGCTCCCCGCTAGCGCAGGGATGGTCCCACCACCCACAGGGCGTCGAGGGCGCCGACGACCTGCTCCCCACTTGCGTGGGGATGGTCCCCACCACACGCCGTGGCGGCTGGCCTCCCGCAACTGCTTCCCCATTCGCGTGGGGATGGTCCCCGCGAGCGGGACGTCGTGCTCCAGCTGATGGCTCTGCTCCCCGCTTGCGCGGGGATAGTCCCCCACGCGGGCGGCCGGCGGAAGGTGCAGCAAGCTGTTTCCCGTTCGCGTGGGGATGGTCCCTGCCCCACCGGGTTCAGTCTCCAGCCGTACACCTGCTCCCCGCTTGCGCGGGGATGATCCCTGCCGTCACTCCTTGGGCGCGTACCTGCCCGGCTGCTCCCCGCTTGCGCGGGGATGGTCCCACGAGCTCCTTCCCGGTGCGCACGGTGCCGATCTGCTCTCTGCTCGCGCGGGGATGGCCCCGTGACCTGGGCCTTCTTCACCTCCGCCTTCTTCTGTTCCCCGCTTGCGCGGGGATGGTCCCGCCTTCCGCACGGTGATGTCGCTGACCCCGTGCTGCTCCCAGTTCGCGCGGGGATGGTCCCAAGGCCGGGGAGGTAAGCGGGTCCACGGGCGTCTGCTCCTCGCTCGCGCGGGGATGGTCCCACGCGGCGGATCAGCGCGGCGGCCGGGGTCATCTGCTCCCCGTTAGCGTGGGGATGGTCCCACGGTCGAGGCCATGCGGACAGCGGTCGCCCTCTGCTCCCCGCTAGCGCGGGATGGTCCCTGCCGGGGAACACAGGGGATGAGGGGCCGCGGCTGCTTCCCGCTCGCGTGGGGATGGTCCCTCGACGAACCGGGCCAGCGCCCGCTCGACGGGCCTGCTTCCCGCTCGCGCGGGGATGGTCCCATCGTGAGCCTGGCGTCCGGGTCCGGGTCGGTCTGCTCCCCGCTTGCTCGGGGATGGTCCTCCGCTGTCCTTCACGATCACCGACACCGACGGCTGCTGCCCGCTCGCGTGGGGATGGTCCCTGCTGCGGGGCGACGAGGAACCCGCCCTCGGGCTGCTCCCCGTTCGCGCGGGGATGGTCCAACGCTCGACGGCGCGGGACGGCTCGTAGGACACTGCTCTCTGCTCGCGCGGGGATGGTCCCTGGGCCACGGTCTTGGTGCCGCCGCCGGCCTGCTCCCCGCTCGCGCGGGGATGATCCCATCTCGTACGGCTCGGTCTCGGCCGGGGCCGCCTGCTCCCCGCTTGCGCGGGGATGATCCCAAGGCCGGCCAGGCCATGGCTTACATCTACTGCTGCTCCCCGCTCGCGCAGGGATGGTCCCCCTGTCCATCGGCGGCGCGCTCCAGCGCGACACTGCTCCCAGCTCGCGCAGGGATGGTTCCGCCGAGCGCGTCGACCTGCGAGGCAAGCCCGCCTGCTCCTCGCTCGCGTGGGGATGGTCCCACCCGGTGCTCGCCGGGGAGGACCGGGGCCGGCTGCTCCTCGCTTGCGCGGGGATGATCCCGCCGTGCCCACCGTCACCTACGCCATCGACCGCTGCTCCCCGCTTGCGCGGGGATGGTCCCTTCGTGGGTGCCACGTAGGTGCCGTAGGTGACCTGCTCCCCGCTCGCGCAGGGATGGTCCCGAACTCGCCGTGCGCGTCCGCGGCGCAATGTCCTGCTCCCTGCTCGCGCAGGGATGGTCCCAGCTGTCGGTGTTTCGTACGGCCGGATACGAGGGGGTCAGTATCGCCCGCTACATCCTCCGAAGGGTTCAACATTCGCATCCTCTATGCGGATTCCCGATTCTGTATTTCTGATTCCAGGGTGCCGACATGATGAGTACTGAGGAGATCTTCTGGCTCACGGTGTCCGCGCTGATGACGCGTACGGGCGAGGGGCAGGGCGACTTGGCCGCCGGGCTCGGCCAGTCCCAGGCGCAGGTCTCGCGCAAACAGGCCGCCAGGAGCCAGGTCGCTGGAGGATGTCGACCTGTTCACCGTGCATTGCCAACTGCACGTGCTCGACCTGCTGGCCGGCCTCACGCACGCGGTGGGCGTCCTGCACGGCGCGGTACCCAGCTCCGCCCCGGCGCGCAGACGCTCGCCGCACCGCCCCCGCCACGAGCCCCAATCGCCCTGGCTGCCACAGTGTCCGAGGCCGAGCCGGACCCGGCCTCGCCGGTCACCCAAGCGCCGAGGCAGGACCCACCGATCCCCGCGCCCATGGTCGTGGCGCGGCCGTGTGTGTGGGGAGTCGGCCCGGGATGCCGTCGACGGCTACCCTCAGCACCTCGGCCCCGCCGACTGCCCGGCCGTCGCCGACGACGTCCGCCAGGCCGCGGCCGCCGCGCCGTCCGCGACCGACGACGCCCCGTCAGCGGCGGTCCCGGCGCCCGAGCCCGTCGTGGAGCCCGAAGCGACTGCGCCGGTCACGCAGGCCGCGCCACCGGCTCCGGTCGCTACCGCACCGGCTGCTCGCGCGGCGCCGCATGAGGCGCCCGCCATTTCCGAGGAGTCCGTGCCCGCCGAGCCGGCGGGGCCAGCCGCGAGTGCTCCCCCCCCGTGAAGCCGTCCGTGCCGCCCGCTCCGCCCGCCGGGGTTGCAGCTCCGGCCAACTCCCGCACGTCCGCTGCGGGTTACGCCTCCGCCTCGCTCGTGGAGCAGATCGCCGATCGCCTGCACGAGGTCCTGGCCGACGTCTCCGGTGACGTGGAGGCGCGCAGGCCGAGCTGATCAAGTCGGCGATCCCCGACATCATGACCATCTTCAAGGCCTCGCGGGTTGGTGGCCGGTACGAGCGCTCCGAATTCCCGCCGACCGCCGACATTCTCCAGAAGAAGTCACAGAAAGGCGCCGACGAGATTTGGGAGGGCCGTCCGAAGTGGCGTTACCCCTCGCTTTTCGCGGCGGCGAAGAAGGGTGAGCGTATCGAGGTGGCCGCGCTCGATATGAACGCGGTTTACTGCTCGGCGCTGAGGGGCTGGCTGCCGATCGGCCAGCTTCGTGAGGACACCAGCGGCACACACGACCGAAGAAGTCCGGCGTCCATCTCATCACCCCGCCCGCCTGGGAACACGCGGACCTGCCCAACCCGTTGGGGCACCGGATCGAGCCCGGCGAGCTGTAGGTGACCGAGTCGACCCTCCGCCTCCTCCTCGACTGCGCGCGCCAGGGCCTGGCCGCCGCGCCCACGATCCACCGCTCCCTCGTCTCGGGCGCATCGGAAGCCCTGCTGGAAAATCTCCGCCGCGCCCTGGCGGAAGCCCGGAAAACTGCCCTGGCCAATATCGACGAACTGACGGTGGCTTATGTCAAGGCCATGCATCCTGAGTTCGTGTCAACTGTTGGCGAGTCCAGCGCGAACCGGGAAATTCGCCGCCCCGACTGGATGCACATCATTCGCGCGAAGGCTTTCGCGTATCTGTGGATGAAGGCCCACAAGGCGCACCGGTTCAGACTTCAGATCGTGGAGATTTCCGGCACTGGCGAACTCCACGTCGCGGGGGAGTGGCGCACGGTTTTCCCGGAGGGCCGTGACCTGAATCAGGTCAAGGAAAGGACACCTACATTCTCGGGGGTAAGCGCTGATGGCCGGGTCGTCCGAACTGTGGAGCCGTTGGGGCGAATTCGGCAAATACAACGCCCGGGGCATGAAAGGCGGGGAAGCCCTCATCCTGGAGCTGAACCGCATCGTCTACTCGTCTGGGATCGTCTCGCCCGTCACCTCCGACCGTGGACTTTCGGCCCGGCTGCGCTACCTCGACAGTGCAGCTGGCCGTGACGCCCTGAAGGACCAGGGTGTCACCCCTCGGACGATCAAGTCGTGGATGCGGGGCAAGTCCAAGCCCTCCAAGGCGAACCTGGAACGCGTCGACAACGCGTACTGGGAACGCCGCCGGGCCAACCTGATCCGTTCCGGATGGCTCAAGCGCCACCTGGACAATGACGGCCGGGGCCGCCGGATGGAGATCTACCCCGTCGACCAGGCCCAGGTGGACGAGAAGCGCCGGCGCCCGGACCTCTCCGAGCGCTCGATCACGGTCCGGTACATCTGGGCGGACCATGTCCGCTCGCTCCGCACCTTGGCGCCTGGTTCGCTATTCCGCCGGATTCGGCACCAACTCCTGAAAATTTCCTTTCGCCAGGGCTTCGACGGTCCTGAAGATCTCGGCCCTTGTTACCGATCGGACGACGAGCAAGTTAGGAACGGCAAAATGCGCGCGATCAGAATCCAGCTCATCATCGAGTTCTTGAACCAGGCGAGCCCGGTCGTAGACCGTAAGTTCGAAGGATCTATTCCCTGCACTTACGACCACTCCCACCAGATAGCCTTTGGCCTCGGTCTCAGCCTCATAGCCATCGAGATAATCGGGAAATCTGACGTGGTACGTCACCAAGTTCATCCGCCCCCACCGCACTTGCACCGAATTTTCGATAGCTCCTCGGCGTACCTCGCAGGGGTTAGATTTGCCCCCGGTGCAGGTACGATTTCATAATGTCTCAAATCTTTGCCCCGTTGAATGACTCGAAGCGTGCCAGGCATAGATGCCGGATCAATTCCATGTGACTCGAAACCGCGGCTCGTGATACTTCCAGGATTATCGAACAAGGAAACGCCGTGCGTTTCCCTAACGAATCCTGTTGCGGGGTCCACCTTGTAGTCGTTCGGTCTCGGCACAAAACTCGGCCCGCCGCCCTTGGTGCCGCGATAATACTCCGCTGGCCCGCGGTTGGAATTGTGTACGAGGACGGGTGTCTTGCCCGCCAGCACATATTGATCAGGAACTCATGGGGTTCTCGTCCAGGACGTAGCGGACGTGCGGGCCGCCGAAGTAGCCGCGGACGACGTGCGGCTGACGCTGGCGTCTGCGGAAGAAGCGGCGGGTCTCGGCGGCGAGTTCGGACTGGTTCCGGGCCCGATGCTGCTTGGGCAGGCTGTGCTTGAGGTCCGCGTTGACCAGCTCATCGGGATTCAGCTCGGGCGAGTACGACGGCAGGAAGTGCAGCTCGATGTCGTCGGGGTGGGCGGCGAGCCAGTCGCGGACCTTCCTGGAACGGTGGGCGGAGTGCCCGTCGACCACGAGATGGACCTGGTGGTCGAAGTGGCCGGCAAGCCGGTCCAGGAAGCGGCACATCACCTCGGCGGTGAAGCTCTCGGTGAAGACTATGAAGTGCATCCGGCCCCTGGTGCTGATCGCCGACATCGCGTTGACCGAGAACCGGTTCCCGCTCCGCCGCACCACGGGCGTCCTGCCCTTCTCGCCCCAGGTCCGGCCGGTGACCTGGTCCGAGCGGATCCCGACCTGATCGGCGAAGAGATTCTCTCCGCCGTCCTTCCTCGCCTTCGCGCGGATCTCCGGCCAGGTCTCCTGATGCCAGCGCGCCACAGCCCCGGGGTCCTGCTCGACGGCCCGCTTGTCCGGGCGCTGGAAGGACAGCCCCCACCGCTTCAGGTACTTGCCCACCCCCACCTCGGTCAGCCGCACCCGGTACAGCTTCGCGATCAGCTCACCCACCAACCGCCGTGTCCACAGCTGACCGGAAAGCCCCACGTCACAGGGCCGGTGATCGAGGACCGCCTGCCGCACCGCGGCCTGCTCGGCCTCCCCGAGCACCTGGTGCACCCCGACCGACTTGCCACGAGGACGCATGACCAGCGCCTCCCGCCCGCCGGCCTGCCACTTCGCCCACCAGATGTCGACCGCCTTCAGCGACACCCCAAAGAGGACCCTCGTGCTGCTGGCCTCGGTCAACCTCAACAAGCGTCTCGGTGCCTCCGGCGCCCGCGCGAACCTCGCCGCGTGGCTCCGCGAACACGGCGTGAAGATCGTGCTCGCGCAGGAGCCGTTCAAGCCCGCCGACCGGACGCCGCCGACTCTGGGAGGCTTCGCCTGCGCAGGCGGGGACGGGCATCTGGCCGCCTGGGTCAGCGAGGACCTCGCCCCGCCGGCCGTGTCCTCGCCGGCCCCGTGGGTTCAGCGGGTCGAGCTGGAGTGGCTTCTCGTCCTCCAGGTGCATCTCGACGCCTATGCCGGTGCCTCCCGGGCCGCCCAGCTGGCCGAGCTCGCCACGATAGCGACCGCTGAGAAGGGGCGCCCGCTGCTGGTCTGCGGGGACTTCAACCTCGCCCCCCGCCCCGCGGACGGCCTGTTCGGTGAGGAGACCAGCGCCTTCACAACCGAGGTCGAACGGCAGGTTCTGCAGCAGCTGACGCGGGGAGCGGGCCTGAGCGTGTCTCTTTGATCGGTTGGTCAGTTGATCGGATGTGTCTGTCCGATTAGTGATCACTGATGCGATGTGGGACCGGATCGAGCCGCTGATGCCGGCCGATCCGGTCCGTGGTCGGCGATGGGCCGATCACCGCCGAACTCTGGAAGCCATCGCGTGGAAGTACCGCACTTGCTCGCCCTGGCGGGACCTGCCGGACGAGCTCGGCTCGTTCCAGACCGCTCACAAACGCCTGATCAGGTGGGCCGTGGACGGCACCTGGGAACGCATCCTCGCCGCAATTCTGGCAGCGGCCGACGCTGATGCCGACATCGGCTGGACCGTCTCGGTGGACTCCACCGTCTGCCGAGCCCACCAGCACGCCGCCGGCGCCAGGAAAAAGGGGCCCCCGGGGCCGAACCTGACGATCATGGCCTCGGACGCTCCCGCGGTGGCCTGAGCACGAAAGTTCACCTTGCCAGCGATAGCCGTGCACGGCCCCTAGCTCTCCGTATAACCGCAGGCCAGGCGGGCGACGCCCCGGCCTTCGAGACCGTCATGGCAGGCATCCGTGTTCCGCGAAGCGGACTCGGACGACCGAGGACCAGACCCGATGCCGTCTTGGCGGACCGTGCGTATTCATCCCGCGCGATCCGCAATCACCTCCGGCGACGCGGAATCCGCGCCGTCATCCCCCAGCCGTCCGACCAGGTCGGCCACCGTCTGCGGCGAGGCCGCGACGGAGGCCGACCACCGGCCTTCGACGCCGAGGCGTACAAGCAGCGCAACGCCGTCGAACGGTGCATCAACCGACTCAAGCAGTGGCGCGGACTGGCCATGCGAACGGACAAGCTCGCCATCGCCTATCAGGCCGCACTCCACCTCGCCGCCATCCTCATCTGGACAGCCGCTTGACTGCCGAAGCACCTTGCCCGCGAAGATGACCACATGGACGATCTTGTGAAGTTCCTCGTCGCACGCATCATGGACGACAATCACGCCTATGCCTACGTGGCCGACACCCTGGGCGGCGAGGCTCTTCTCGACAGCCATCTCCCCATGCTCGACCTGACCGAGCAACTGGCGCACGACTACAAGGCCATGGACCCCTCGGACTCCCGCTCGGCCGGCCTGGCATACGCGCTGCGAGTCCTTGCCCAGTCATACGCCGAACACCCCGCCTACCAGCAGGAATGGCGCCCATAGCCTGTCAAGGAGACAGGCCCTAGTCGACACCACCGCCGACGAGGCGCCCGCCTTCACCTTCGAGCGGATCTTCAACGGCAAGCCCAGCCGCTTCCGCTGCGATCTCGCCCTGCTCAGCGACCATCTGACTCCGACGGCCACCGTCACCGTGGATGCCTCGGGGCGAAGCGGTCCGGCGGCGTTCACCGACCACTCCGCGCTGCTGATCGACCTGCCCCTGACCCTTCAGGCGGCCGAGCCGGACGACGTTCTCTTCGCCCTGAGCGAGCTGACCGGCGAAGGCCCCGCCGCCCCGGCCAGGCGGGAGTATCAGCCCCATAAGACCGCGATGAGCCGCCAGGCACCCTCCCCGGCCTCCCGGGCGGTGACCGAGCACCTAGCCGGTCCACTCGGTGTCCGAAGCGTCCTGGACCATGGCTGCGGCCGCGGCGCCGACATCGCCCACTACCGCTCGGCAGGTCTGGAGGCCGAGGGCTTCGACCCGCACGACGACTTCGGCTGGCCCCGCCCCGAGCGGAGAGGGTTCGACCTGGTCACCTCGATGTTCGTCCTCAACGTGCTGCCCGATCCCTGGCAGCGGATCCAGGCGGTCAAGGACGCGGCGTCCTTCGCCCGCCCCGGCGGGCATGTCGTGGTGGTCACCCGCTCGCCGGAGGAGATCACCAAGGCCGCCGCCGACGGCGGCTGGAGCGTCCATCACGACGGGTTCTGGTCCAGCCAGGCCAAGGGGACCTTCCAGCGCGGCATCACCCCGGGCGAGATCACCGCTCTCGCTCGGCAGGCCGGGCTCCAGCCGGCCGAGGGCGCCCCAGTGCTGCCGCTGCCCGGGGTCTGCCATGCGGTCCTGGCCAAGCCGACGGCGTAGGACGTACGGCGAACGTCCCCAGCTGCCTGCGGCCTGGTGCACAGAGACGCGTACCAACGAACGTACTCAGTCGCGTACGTTGTGCACGAAGTGGTGTACCGAATGACAGTCGAAGCGGCCGTGGTCAGCGGTTGCCGGTCCAGACGATCCGGTCCGCGAAGGCGCCGCGCTCACAAGCCTTGACCTCGCGGATCTTCTGCAGCTGTCCCGCGTCGACCCCCAGGTCCGCGGCGAGCGCGTGCACGACCTCCAGCACGTCCGCGAGTTCCTCCGGCGCCTTGGCGTCGTCTGCCTCCAAGAACTCGGTGACCTCCTCGCCGAGCTTGTCCCGCAGGCGGTTGCGGTACTCCTCCGGGGCCGCGATGTAGGTGACGGGCTCGGCCCCGTCCTCGCGGATGATCTGCGGAATCCGGTCCCGCACCAACTTGCCGTACTCACCCTTGCGGTTCACCGGTTTGTTCTCCCGCACCCATCACCGCGAGGCTGGCCCCGATGGCCACCCCTTCATGTCGAGGCAGCCTAGGCAAATCGCCTCACCACTCGCCATGTGAACCGCCATTCCCACCCGTTCGGATCCAGCATGGACCAGAATCAGCGCCGACCGCGCGGAAGCGGGGCGGTAAGCCCGGCTAACGGGGGGCGTCCGCTGCAGTGGCTGGTGCAGGGCGGTGACGCCCATCGCGGCGTCCCCGCGCAGGCGGGCCCGCCTGCGCGGGGACCACAGAAGTGAGGGCCCGGCCAGAACGCCCTTACTTGCTCGGGGACCACGGCGGGGTGATGGCAGGGATCGGCGGAGCAATCCGAACACCCCGCTTGCGCGGGGACCAGCCCGGACGGCTACCTCAGGGACCCAGTCGACCAGGGTGTGTTGCGGTGGAGACGCTCCGGCTCCTCGCGGACCAGGACCTTGATGTCGCGGACCGGAGGTTCCTCCTCACCCTGAACGAAGGCCTACCGCTGGGCCTCACTGTTGCGGAGCTGCGTTGCGGCGGAGTAGTCAGACCTGCTGGGAGGTCACCGCACCGAGCGCAAAGAGCACTCACTCTACGCGGTCGGTCGCTGTCTATGTGTCAGTACCGCGCAAGTCGATGAAGATCCCCGGATCTTGTCTCGAACGGCTCCCGGCACCCTTCGCCGCCGTGTATGCATCACCCATGGCACGTGAGGGGGAGGGCCGTTCAGGCCTTCGCGGCAGACTTGAGGGTCCGGTGCTCGCGCTGTGGGGTAAGCACGACAGGGACTCCGATGGGTGGCTGCCGTTGGCGCAGCACATGGATGACAGCGCGGCTGTGGCAGGCATGCTGTGGGACGAGTGGGTTCCGTCGCAGATTCGCCGGCTGATCGGTGAGGTGCTGCCCGCCGGAGAGGCCGACGGGCGCCGGCTGGTCATGTGGCTCGCCGGGGTCCACGACATTGGGAAGGCCACGCCCGCGTTCGCCTGTCAGGTCGAGCCGTTGGCCGATCGAATGCGGGATGTGGGCCTTGAGATGCGGTCGTACCGCGAGATGGGTCCCGACCGCAGGCTGGCGCCGCACGCGCTGGCCAGTCAGCTGCTGCTGGGGGAGTGGCTGGAGGAGCGCTGCGGCTGGGCGCCCGGGCAGTGTGATCAGTTCTCGGTGGTCGTGGGCGGGCACCACGGGGTGCCGCCCGAGTACGGGCAGATCAGCGCGCTGGACAATCGTGGACACCTGCTGCGGTCGGCGGGCGCGAGCAGGCCCCTGTGGCGTCGGGTACAGACGGAGCTGCTGGAAGCGTGTGCCGACGAATTCGGTGTGCGGGACCGGCTGGGGGAGTGGCGAGCGGTGAAGCTGCCGCAGCCCGTGCAGGTGCTGCTGACGGCGCTGGTGATCGTCGCCGACTGGATCGCGAGCAACCCGGAGCTGTTCCCGTACTACCCGCAGGAGGGTCCACGGAGCGGTGCCGAGCGTGCGGCGGCCGCCTGGCGCGGGCTCGACCTGCCGGCCCCGTGGCGGCCGACGGATCCGCCCGAGGGCGTCCGGGAATTGTTCGCCTCCAGGTTCGCGCTCCCGACGGGAGCGACGGTGCGGCCTGTCCAGGCGGCGGCGGTCGAGCTGGCCAGGTCCATGACGGCGCCGGGTCTGATGGTGATCGAGGCGCCAATGGGGGAGGGGAAGACCGAGGCCGCGCTGGCCGTGGCGGAGATCTTCGCCTCCCGGTCCGGGGCCGGGGGAGTGTTCTTCGCACTGCCGACCATGGCCACCGGCAACGCGATGTTTCCCCGGCTGCTGAAGTGGCTGAGGAAACTGCCGTCCTTGGAGGGCCAGCGGCACTCGGTGCTGCTTGCCCACTCCAAGGCCGCGCTGAACGACGAGTTCACCGACGTCATGAAGGGGGCCGGGAAGGTCGCGGCTGTGGACCTGGACGCCGAAGGAGAGGTAGGACGGCCGTCCCCAGGGCTTCGCGCGGCCGTGGCGGAACTGGTGGCCCACACCTGGCTGCGGGGCAGGAAGAAGGCGATGCTGTCGTCCTTCGTGGCCGGGACCGTGGACCAGCTGCTGTTCGCCGGGCTCAAGAGCAAGCACCTGGCGCTGAGGCACCTGGCGGTCGCGGGCAAGGTCGTCGTCATCGACGAGGCACACGCGTACGACACGTACATGAGTGCCTATCTCGACCGGGTCCTGTCGTGGCTCGGTGCTTATCGGGTGCCGGTGGTCATCCTGTCGGCGACGCTGCCCGCGGCCCGCCGGCGAGGGCTCGTCGAGGCGTACGCCGACGCGCGTGCGGGCGATGGGACCGAGCGAGAGTCCTTCGACGCTGTCGCGTCTGCGGGAGGCTACCCCCTGCTCACGGCGGTGGCCGCGGGCGGATCTCCCGTCGTGTGGCGTCCCGAGGCGTCCGGCCGCGGTGTCTCCGTACGGGTGGAGCGCCTCGACGACGATCCCGAGGTCCTCGTGGACCGGCTGGCCGAGGAACTGCGCGACGGTGGGTGTGCGCTGGTGGTGCGCAACACCGTGAAGCGCGTGCTGGACATGGCACGCGTGCTGCGCGAGCGGTTCGGCCACGACGACGTCACCGTGGCACACGCCCGCTTCCTCGACCTGGACCGGGCGGCGAACGACAAGGAGCTCCTGCGGAGGTTCGGACCGCCCGGGGAGACGTTTGACCGCCCTCGGCGGAGACACATCGTGGTCGCGAGCCAGGTCGCCGAGCAGTCCCTCGACGTGGACTTCGACCTCCTGGTCACCGACCTGTGCCCCGTGGACCTCTTGCTTCAGCGCATGGGGCGCCTGCACCGTCATCAGCGCGGAGAGGGCCAGGCGGACCGGCCTGAGAGGCTTCGCGAGCCGCGGTGTCTGGTGACTGGTGCCGACTGGGGAGAGTCCGTACCAGTGTCGGTACGAGGGTCCGTCACGGTGTACGGGAAGTACCTGCTCCTGCGCTCGGCGGCCGTGCTGCTCCCGCACTTCGACGGGACGGCCCCCGTGCCCGTACGGCTGCCGGAGGACATCAGCCCGCTGGTGCAGGGCGCGTACGCCGACGGGCAGGCGGTCCCGGAGGCCTGGGCCTCGGCGTTGGGCGAGGCGTGGGCCGAGCACGAGGAGCACCGTGCCGACCAGGCCAGGAGAGCGGCGACGTTCCGGCTGGACGACGTCCGCAAGCCCGGGGAACCGCTCTTCGGGTGGGTGGCCGCCGGCGCGGGGGACGCGGATGACACGCCCGAGGGACGGGCCCAGGTCCGCGACACCCGTGACGGTCTGGAGGTCGTCGTCGTGCAGAGGCGGGGGAACGGGACGTTGACGACCGTGCCGTGGCTCGGCGAGGACCGCCGGGGCAGACGGCTGGGCGGACTGGAACTGCCGTGGGACCAGGTACCGCAACGGCTGGCCGCGCGTGCGGCGGCGGCGAGTGGACTGGGCCTGCCCGTGCAGTTCTCGTACGGAGAGGTGATGAACCAGGCCATCAGCGAACTTGAAGAACTGTACGTACCGGCTTGGCAGTCGAAGGACAGCCCCTGGCTCGCCGGCCAGCTGATTCTCGCTCTCGACGAGGATTGTCAGACCCAGCTGGCAGGCTTCTCGCTCCGGTACTCCAAGACCGAGGGACTTGAGGTGACCCGTGTCTGAGGTGAGCGGGACGAGGGCGGCGGACCGCGCGAGTATGCCAAGCGTGGCCGGCGCAAGCGCGCTGTCGTTCGACCTGACGGAGCGTCCGTGGATCAGAGTGCTTCAACGGGACGGCGTGGAAAGCGAACTGTCGATACGTGAGGTGTTCTCGCAGGCCCGTGAAATCCGTCGGATCGCGGGCGATCTGCCTACACAGGAGTTCGCCCTGACACGGCTCCTCCTTGCCATCGTCCATGACGCGCTCGACGGCCCGAAGGACATCGAGCACTGGGCGCGACTGTGGAACGACGAGGAGTGCTTCGCGGGAGTGGGGGAGTACCTCGACGTCCACCGAGGCTCGTTCGACCTCCTGGCCCCGGAGGTGCCGTTCTTCCAGACGGCCGGACTGAGGACGGCGAAGGACGAAGTCTCCTCGCTCAACAGGATCGTTGCGGACGTGCCCAACGGCGATCCGTTCTTCTCGGCTCGGCTGCCCGCGGTCGACCGGCTGAGCTTCGCGGAGGCGGCGAGATGGGTGGTGCACGCCCACGCGTACGACACCTCCGGCATCAAGAGCGGTGTCGTGGGCGACGAACGCGCCAAGGGAGGAAAGGTCTACCCGTTGGGCGTCGGCTGGGCCGGGAACCTTGGCGGGGTCTTCGTCGAAGGGGGCAATTTGAGGGAGACCCTGCTGCTCAACCTTGTGGCGGCGGATACGAGCGGGCTCGTGTTCGGGACCGACGACCGGCCCGCGTGGCGACGGAAGCCGAGCGGGCCCGGGGGAGCGGAGCGCACTCCTACCGGGCTCCGTGACCTGTACACGTGGCAGAGCCGACGCATGCGGCTGCACGCCGATGCCGGCGGCGTGCACGGAGTCGTCCTCGGCTACGGCGATCCTCTTCCCGCACGCAACATGCACACGCACGAGCCGATGACCGCCTGGCGCCGCAGCCAGGCGCAGGAGAAGAAGCACCGCGAGGACCTGATCTACTTGCCACGCGAGCACGATCCCACGCGGTCCGCGTGGCGCGGGGTCGCTTCGCTTGTGGCTGACCGGCACCAGATGAAGAAGGGCACGGACGGTGTGCTCCTCCACCTGCGGCCCGGGGTGCTGGAATGGGTGGCCCGCCTGGTGACGAGCCGGAAACTGAAGCGGGGCTTCCTCGTTCGGGCCCGGGTCATCGGAACCACCTATGGCACACAACAGTCCGTCGTCGACGAAGTCGTCGACGACCACCTGACCATGGCAGTGGTCCTTCTTCACGAGCAGGACCGCGAGTACGCGCAACAGGCGATCGACGCGGCCGGCGACGCCGACGAGGCGGTCAAGACGCTCGGCGATCTCGCGACCGATCTGGAACGTGCTGCCGGCACGGAGAACGAGGGTCCCCGCAGCGTCGCGCGAGACCGCGCCTTCGGTGCACTCGAAGGCCCCTACCGCACGTGGCTCGCCGCACTGGGCTCGGCGGACGACCCCTGCGAGCAGCGGGACGTTTGGCAGCGCCAGGTCTACGGGATCGTTCTCCGGCTCGGCAGGCAGCTGGTCGCCGATGCGGGCGACCGGGCCTGGGAGGGGCGCACTGTGTCTTCCAAGCAGGGCAGCGTGTGGCTCAACTCCGCGCTCGCCGAGAGATGGTTCCGGGCACGGCTTCGCACCTGCCTCGGCCAGTCCTTCCCGTCCGACCGCCGGTCCGACCCGGGCGCGGCGGAGGAATCCCTCTAGAGGTGCACGCATATGACCACCAGTACCGTGTCGGCTCCGGTTCATGAGATCGTCGCCAAGTTCGCCCACCGGCAGATCGGTAGCTGGCAGCGCGGCTACGTCACCGACCAGGCGAAAGCCGTCGCGGCTCGGGCCCGGCTCAGCCGTGAGGCCGGGAAGAGCGCGGCGGAGGTGTTCGACCTGTGGGATCTGGTCGATCTCGCGTCGCTGCAGGACACGCGTGGTGAAGGGTGTCCATGGAGCGAGGCGGAGCTGGAGCGGGCCGAGGAGGCACTGCTCATGACCTTCACTCTCTGGGCCCTGCACCAGCAGTCGCGGAGCGCGGGCGTACACCAGTTGGACAAGTACGGCCGGTCCCGTGGCCTCGGCGCCGCGGTGCGCCGACTCATGTCGGCCGGTGAGGTCGACGACCCGCTGCGCAAGCGGCTGGTGCGCGCCGGGAAGGCATCCGACCTGGCCACGCTCGCGCAGCGACTGCGGGACATCGTTCTGCTTCTACGGCGTGAAGACGTCCCCCTCGACTACTCCCTGCTCGCCGGGCAGCTCTACCAGTGGCAGTGGCCAGGCGGTTCGGACGTGGTTCGTACGGCCTGGGGCCGTTCCTTCCACGCCTGGCGCGAGGAAGAGGACGAGAAGGACGAGAAGGAAGCCCAGGAGGTAGGTGCCACCCCTTGAACGACTCCTTCACCGACTCCGCTGTCAACGCCACCGACACCAACGCCATCGACAAGGACGCTTCGTGAACCACTACTTCCTCGACGTGCACGCGCTGCAGACCGTCCCCCCGAGCAACCTCAACCGGGACGACACCGGTGCCCCGAAGACTGCCGTGTACGGGGGAGTGCCTCGTGCTCGGGTTTCCAGCCAGGCCTGGAAGCGGGCCACGCGGGAATATTTCGAGGACAGGCAGCTGCTCGACCCGGGCGAGCTCGGCGTCCGTACCAAAAAGGTCGTCGAGGTGCTCGCCGACAGGATCGGGGCCCTCGAGACGTCTCTCAAGGGTGAGCCGGCAGAGGTCCTTGCCGCCGAGGTCGTCCAGGCTGCCGGTCTGCAGATCGCGCCCCCCAAGCGCAAGACGGAGTCCGCGGCGAAGAACGGGGAGCCCGCGCCGCTGCTCGAGGCCAAGTACCTGCTCTTCCTCAGCTCCCGCCAGCTTGACGGCCTGGCCGCTCTCGCCGTTGAGAGCGCCGCCGACAGCAAGGCGTTCTTCAAGGGCAAGGAGAACAAGGCCCGGGCCAAGCAGCTCGCCGACACCCGCCATTCCGTCGACATCGCGCTCTTCGGCCGTATGGTCGCCGATGTCACCGACATCAACGTCGACGCCGCCGCTCAAGTCGCCCACGCGATCAGCGTCCACAAGGTCGAGAACGAGTCGGACTACTTCACGGCCGTCGACGACGAGAACGAGGACGACGAACCCGGCGCCGGCATGATCGGCACTGTCGACTTCAACTCCGCAACTCTGTACCGGTACGCCGCCCTTGGCGTCCATCAGCTGGCCGAGAACCTCGGCCAGGGGCTGCGGGAGGACGAGCCGCTCACGACCCCGGTACGCCGTGCCGTCGAGGCCTTCGTCCACGGCTTCATCGCCTCCTTGCCCCAGGGCAAGATCAACACCTTCGGCAATCACACTCTCCCCGACGCTGTGATCGTCAAGCTCCGCACCACCCGCCCCATCAGCTTCGTCTCGGTATTCGAGGCACCGGTACGCGGTGACCAGGGCGGTCACGTCCGCGAGGCGGTCGAGGAGCTGGTCAAGTACATCCCGGATGTCGAGAGGAAGTATGGCGACGACGCCACCACGCTCACGTGGGTCCTGCGGGTGGGCCCGAATACTCAGAAGCTCAGCGGACTCGGCACCGAGGCGGAATCGTTGGGCGAACTCGTCGCCGCCGTAGGCAAGGCTGTCGCGGACCACCTGGAGACGCCTGCATGAGCGTCCTGACCCTCAGGCTCGCTGGCCCCCTGCAGTCGTGGGGGGCCGCGGCCCGGTTCGCCCGCCGAACCACCGAGTCCGCCCCGACCAAGAGCGGTGTCATCGGCCTCCTCGCCGCTGCGAAGGGCATCCAGCGAGGTGACGACGAGCTGCTCGCGCCGCTTGCGGCACTGCGATTCGCCGTACGGATCGACCAACCGGGCACGCGACTACGGGACTTCCAGACCGCCCGCCATGCGGACTCCGGCAAGTCCATGCCGCTGTCCGAACGGTTCTACCTCGCCGACGCCGTGTTCGTCGCCGCCGTCGAGGGGGATCACGACCTCCTCGACGAACTTCGCACCGCGCTGGCGGCGCCGGTGTATCCCCCGTTCCTCGGCCGCCGTTCCTGCCCTCCTGCCCAGCCTGTGGACCTGGGATTCCACCCGGAAAGGGACCTGCTGAAGGCTCTGAGCATCGAATCGTGGCAGGCATCCCGGTGGTACGCGCGACGACAGGGCAACGGCCCCACCGTGAGACTGACCGTTCTGCAGGAGACAGAGCCTGACGATCCTGCTGCGGACATCCTCCGTGACCAGCCGCTGAGCTTCTCAGCCCAGCACCGGCGCCACGCCCTTCGCACGATCGCGCGTCGCGACGTCGAGGCGCCCAACCCGCACCCGCACTCACGCCCACACCAGCCCGCGTCCTACCACGATCCGTTCGCCGCTCTGGCGGAAAAGAGCGACTGATGTATCTGACCCGCTTCCGGCTCAACGCAGCCCGCATCGGTGCCCGTCGCCTTCTGTCCTCACGGCAGGTGATGCACGCCGCCGTGATGGCGGCGTTCCCCAACCTGCTGCCCACCGACCAGCCGACGCCCGACGCCCCTCGGGTCCTCTGGCGCCTGGACAACAACGCACCGGGCGAGGTCTTCCTCTTCCTCGTCAGCCCCGACGCCCCTGACCTCACGCACGTGGTGGAGCAGGCCGGGTGGCCGACGGCCATGGTCGACGGCCCCGGCTGGCAGACCCGCGCCTACGCCCCGTTCCTCGACCGGCTGGTGGAAGGGGGCCAGTGGGGCTTTCGCCTCACGGCCAACCCGGTGCACCACATCCGCCGCACGGCCGACGAGCCGCGCAAACGGACAGCCCACGTAACCGCCCACCACCAGCAAGGGTGGCTGCTGGACCATGATCGCCAGCAGCGCGGCGGATTCCGCATCCTTGAGAAGCCCAAGGACAAGCGGCTGTTGCCCGGAGGAACCACCCACGAGGGGCGCGAGCACCACGGCGACCGCTACGAACTGACGGTTCGCGACCACCGCTCCCACGCGTTCGACAAGTCCCGCGCGTCGGGTGCGAAGCGCGGCAAGCCGGTCACCCTCGTCACCGCCACCTTCGACGGGCGCCTAGAGGTAACCGATCCGGAACTCATGCGCCGTACCCTCACCCAGGGGATCGGCAAGGCGAAGGCGTACGGCTGCGGTCTGATGACCCTGGCGCCTCTCCCGCAGGGGGCGGCGCGTTGACGACCGTCTCCCAGCGCGGCGCACTGACCCCGCGTGAACTGACCCGCGCGAGCGAGAGAATGTCGTTCGTCTACCTCGAACGGTGCACGGTGCACCGGGACGCCAACGCCATCACCGCCACGGACGCGGACGGCGTCACCCACATCCCTCGGCGACGATCGGAACCCTGCTCCTCGGCCCCGGTACTCGCGTCACCCACCAGGCGATGAGCGTTCTGGGGGAGACCGGCGCGGCTGTGGTCTGGGTGGGGGAGCAGGGAGTGCGGTACTACGCCAGTGGGCGGGCGCTGAGCCGTTCCTCGGCACTGGTCGAGGCCCAGGCCGTCCAGTGGGCCAATGTCCGGTCGCGGCTCGCTGTCGCGCGTGCCATGTACCGGTTGAGGTTCCCCGACGAGGACCCCAGCGGGGCGACCCGCCGTGAACTCCTCGGCCGCGAGGGCGACCGTGTGAAGAAGTGCTACCGCGCCCAGTCCGCGGGGACGGGAGTGCCGTGGCGCGGTCGTAGGTACGTTCCTGGCGACTTCGCCGCGGGCGACGCGGTCAACCAGGCGATCACGGCGGCGGCGCAGTGCATGTACGGCGTCGCTCATGCCGTGGTCACGTCCCTGGGTTGGAGTCCGGCGCTCGGTTTCGTCCATTCCGGCCACGAGCTCTCCTTCGTCCTGGACATAGCGGACCTTTATAAGACGGACATCGGCATCCCCGTCGCCTTCGAGGTCGCGGCCGAGGGGGAGGAGGACGTCGGTTCCCGTACGCGCAGGGCCCTGCGTGATCGCATCCACCAGACTTCCTTGCTCGACCGCTGCGTCGGCGACATCAAGCGGCTTCTCCTTGGGGCCGACGAGACCGGGGAAATGGATCTGGAAGGTGCCCGAGATGTCGTCATGGTGCTGAGCGACAGGGGTGGGCGGGTGGCGGCCGGCTGGAACCACGGTGACGGCGACGGGCACGGCGAGGGAAGCCGCTACGAGGAAATGGCGCTGCCCTGGTGACCGTGATCGTTCTGACCAACTGCCCAGCGGGCTTGCGGGGTTTCCTGACCCGCTGGCTTCTGGAGATCTCCGCCGGCGTCTTCGTCGGGAACCCTTCGGCGAGGATCCGTGACGCCCTTTGGAACGAGGTTCAGCAGTACGCCGGCCAGGGCAGAGCACTGCTCGCCCATACGACGAACAACGAGCAGGGATACACCTTCCGCACCTTTGACCACGTCTGGAACCCGGTCGACCACCAGGGGCTGACCCTCATCCACCGCCCCGCAGCGGGCGGCGCTGGTTCTTCGTCGGCGAGCAGCACACAGGACAGGCCCGGGTGGAGCAACGCGTCCAAGCGACGCAGGTTCGGACGCAGGTAAGCACTCACAGAGGGGATCTGTACATGCCCGACGATCGGACATCGCTCCTTCCGGACGAAGGGGGACGCGAGGAAGGCTGTATAGGAGGTGCTGTACCGGTACTCCGTGGGGAGCATCGTCGACGAGGAGGAGGACCATCTGCTTCTCCTCGACCTGCACCATGAGGCAGCGGACGAGATCGGTTCGGGCGTCGAGACCTTCGCGATCGCCCCGCCGCAGCGTGGTCCGTACCCCGGCTTCGAGGTGACCCGGACGGACGGAAGCCGCATAGACTTCTCGTATCTGACCTCTTTGAAGCCGCCCACGCACCGCCAGCAGGTGCTGAACGTGATGCGGGACGAGGTCAAGGCGACGCTCAACACCTACTTCGAGTTGCGGCAGATCGCCCGGGACGCTGGTGTCGGACCAGTCCCATACGCCGCTGGAGACCACGAACACCGCCGTGATCTACTTCCGTGGGCCGTCGTTCGTCGAGATCGCAGAGGCTTTCGCCCAGACGGCTGGAGGATGGGCGACGATCGAGCTGACCCCCTAGACCGAGGCCGGCCTCGGACGCTTCTCGGACCGGGACCTCTCGCCGAGGGGTGGTTCACGGAGCGCGGTGGGGGGCTGATGCGCGGGTTCTGCACGCACGAGCGAGGGGACCGGTGAACGCCTGGCGCCTGAGCGGCGGCTCGCCACTGCGAGGCCCTTACCTGGGTGTTGGGGTGCGGACCCTGAACGGTGTCGATTGCTTCGGCTTTGGCACGCTTTTTTGCCGACCGGCGCTGTGCGCGATCCTCGTCGCCGGGTTCGGCGGCATGTACCTCCTGCACACCGCGGCGGTTCAGATCGACTTGGTGAACGGGGCGACGGCGGCGTTGTTTGTCGGCGAGAAGGTGCACCCCGGCATGATCGGGGTGTGGTGGCTGGGCGGTGCCTCACGTCCAGGTTTCGCCTGGCTCGCCGTCCTCTCGACCGGGGAGAGGAAGGTGCGAAGCAGGTGAGTGGAGGATTTGTTGCGCGTTCTGTTCTTCGTGCCCGTGGGTTGGTTCGGTGTCTGTGGGAGGGAGCGTCTGGTTTGCCGGTTTCGGTGAAAGTGGTTTAGGCGGTGGTGCTCGTGCGGTAGAACTGCAGGTCATCGAGTCTGCTCCCCGCTCGCGTGGGGATGGTCCCGCGGCGTACGCCAGTACGCGGGCGATCTCGCTCTGCTCCCCGCTCGCGTGGGGATGGTCCCGCCGAGGAGTACGGCGTACCCCAAACCCGGCGCTGCTCCCCGCTCGCGTGGGGATGGTCCCGACCTTCGCGACGTCCTCCCCGAGATGGGGCACTGCTCCCCGCTCGCGTGGGGATGGTCCCAAGGATGCGGCCCGGCGGCTGGCGGATCAGATCTGCTCCCCGCTCGCGTGGGGATGGTCCCGACCTGCGCGCCACCACCACCCGCACCGCAGACTGCTCCCCGCTCGCGTGGGGATGGTCCCGAAACCGTGCGGGGCGACATTCTCCGGTCCCGCTGCTCCTCGCTCGCGTGGGGATGGTCCCGTCGTCGAGCTTCAGCCCCGCAAGTTTTCGCACTGCTCCCCGCTCGCGTGGGGATGGTCCCTCTGTCGACGTCGTGACGTCGGCGGCCTGGGCGACGGCCTGGCTCTGCTCCCCGCTCGCGTGGGGATGGTCCCCTCGCTGGCGAGCGGGGCGGTCGCCGGATGGTCTGCTCCCCGCTCGCGTGGGGATGGTCCCTGACACGGAGTGGCAAGATGAGCGTCATGGCTCTGCTCCCCGCTCGCGTGGGGATGGTCCCTCATGGGCAGCTTCGGTTCCGCCGGAACGCTCCTGCTCCCCGCTCGCGTGGGGATGGTCCCACGTCGTCCAGGGGCACCTGGTCGGGGTTGTCCTGCTCCCCGCTCGCGTGGGGATGGTCCCGCGAAGCGGGTGAACGCGGCGGCCAAGGTGATCTGCTCCCCGCTCGCGTGGGGATGGTCCCGCGGCCATGGCCACGCGCCCGGCGGCCAGGCCCTGCTCCCCGCTCGCGTGGGGATGGTCCCGAGCGGGAACACTTCACCGCTTCGGTGATCAGCTGCTCCCCGCTCGCGTGGGGATGGTCCCTGGGAACACGTCGGCATCCTCGGCACCCCGGCCTGCTCCCCGCTCGCGTGGGGATGGTCCCCACGGTCCGGAGCGATGGACGGAGAGTGAAGGCTGCTCCCCGCTCGCGTGGGGATGGTCCCAAGAAGAACGCGGAGAACAAGAGCCTCCGGGACTGCTCCCCGCTCGCGTGGGGATGGTCCCGCCGTCATGGGGTGGACGGGTTCGGCGATCGCCTGCTCCCCGCTCGCGTGGGGATGGTCCCGACCGCCTCGCCAGGGGCTGACGGACCGCACACTGCTCCCCGCTCGCGTGGGGATGGTCCCACGAAGGCCGGCACCGGGGCCTGACCCCTGCGCTGCTCCCCGCTCGCGTGGGGATGGTCCCGGGGAGGTCAAGTCGATCGCCAATCACTCCGCCTGCTCCCCGCTCGCGTGGGGATGGTCCCTGCTGCGGGGCGACGAGGAACCCGCCTTCGGGCTGCTCCCCGTTCGCGCGGGGATGGCCCCCGGCCCTCCATGTCGCGGAGCCGGCCGTCGGGTCTGCTCCCCGCTTGCGCGGGGATGATCCCGCGCACCTCGTCGAGACCGGTGCCCAGTACGCGCTGCTCCCCGCTTGCGCGGGACTGGGACGCGTCCGCGCGCGAGCTCGCCGCGTTCCTGTTCCCCGCTCGCGTGGGGATGGTCCCTGGCTCCGGGGCCCGGAGGTGGTGGCCGGTGCCTGCTCCCTGGCTCCGGGGCCCGGAGGTGGTGGCCGGTGCCTGCTCCCTGCTCGCGCGGGGATGGTCCCACCCCGTGCTCGCCGGGGAGGGCCGGGGCCGGCTGCTGCCGCTTGCGCGGGGCCCTGCACGTCTACCTCATTTCCATGGAGCCGTACCTGCTCCCCGCTCGCGTGGGGATGGTCCCTCCTCGGGCTCGCCGTCGGCCGGGGTGTACACCTGTTCCCCGCTGGCGCGGGGATGGTCCCCTGCACTAGGGGAGAGCGGCCGTCAGCAAGACCTGCTCCCCGCTCGCGCGGGGATGGTCCCACCCCTCTCAGTCCTGGGCACCCGGATCACAGACTGCTCCCTGCTCGCGTGGGGATGGCCCCGCCGGCGGCACCGCGTACCGCATCCAGCTGTGCTGCTCCCTGCTCGCGTGGGGAATGGCCCCGGACACGAACGAGCGACCGCCGCCCCTCCCTCTGCTCCCGTTCGCGCGGGGATGGTCTCTGGCCAAGCCGACCAAGTTGATGAAGGACGGCTGCTCCCCGCTCGCGCAGGGATGGACCCACCGCCGTCCGGGACATCGTCTTTGCGGACGGCGGTTCCCCGCTCGCGCGGGGATGGTCCCTGCTGCGGGGCGACGAGGAACCCGCCCTCGGGCTGTTCCCCGTTCGCGCGGGCATGGTCCCTACACCGACGAGCCGACCTTCCCGGAGATCTACTGATCCTCGCTCGCGCGGGGATGGTCCCGCGCCGATCGATGCGATCGCGGGCTGAACGGCCTGCTCCCCGCTCGCGCAGGGATGGTCCCACGAATCCGGCAAGCTCCGGCGTGAAATCCGGCTGCTCCCCGTTCGCGCAGGGGATGGCTCCCTCGCGCCGGTACTGGGCGGACCGGGAGACTGCTCCCTGCTCGCGCGGGGATGGTCCCCACGCCACCCGCTCGGTGACGATCGTGCGCAGCTGCTCCCCGCTCGCGTGGGGATGGTCCGCGGGGACGGATCCGCTCGCCGTCGGGCGCCGGCAGGCGGAGCTTCAGGGTCAGGTTCACGTCGGCTGCTCCCCGCTCGCGCAGGGATGGTCCCGACGCCAAGGCCGAACCCAAGGTCCGCGGCATCTGCTCCTCGCTCGTGCGGGGATGGTCCCCGACTGGCTCGTGATCCCGCTGCCGCCGCTGTCTGTTCCCCGTTCGGGTGGGGATGGTCCCCCGCTCTCCTCCGGGCTGCCCACCCTTGGTGACTGCTCCCTGCTTCCGTGGGCCGGGTATGCGTTCACCGAGGAGGGCGACCTGGACGACGAGTTCGGCCGTCGCCTCGCGCAGGTGCAGCGCCCGTGATCGACGCCACGCACATCGTCCTGGACGGGACCGCGATGGCGGCCGTTGGCTGCGGGAACGTTCTCGCCTCCCGGCTGATCCACCGTGCTCACGCGGAAGTCGACTGGTACCTGTACGCGCTCGCCGAGGCCGATCGGATACGCCCCGGCACAGCCGAAACCTGGCCGCGCTGCCGGGCATCACCGTGCTGGACCTCGGCCTCCCCGCCGTCCCGGCTATCGCCCGGCAGGCCATCAGGGCCCAGGCTCACGCTCAGTACTCTGCTCAGCCCAACCCCGCTGGCCCGACGGCGCCATCGTCGCCACCACCGCCCCCAAGCGTTGGGAGGGCGAGCCCGTCCGTGTCCGGTACCTCGACACCTGACGCTGCGGCTCCTCGGTATCCAAGCTGGGGTGCCACCGACGACGCGAACGGGGACGACTGAACCCCGTGGCGCGGGGCCCCGGAGACGAAATCACCACCCGGGGGCCCCGCGCCTTGAGTCACCCCCTGGTGAGAGGGCCGGGCATGCCGTTGACGCGGCGTCGGAGGGGCGCCTGCCGGCTGGACGTCGTCCCAGCCGCCGATGACGGTACGCATCCCATGGCCGGAGCAGGCGCGTGGAACCCGTGAAAGCCACCGGCCGCGTGGCCCCAGCCCGGCAGGGGCCTGAGGGCCATGTGGTCGCGGATCGCGCGGTGCCCGATGACTTCGCCGTGGGTGCCGTGGGACCTCGCCCGACGCAACAGCACCCAGGCGTTGAAAGCGGAGTCCAGCTCCTCGATGGAGGAGAAGGACCGTCCGGCCAGGACGTGGTCGCGGACGATCAGGACCTGACGTTCAACCCGGCCCTTCCCGGTGGGGCGGTAGGCCGCCAGCACGTCGATGTCGAAGTCGTAGTGCCCGGCAAATCCGACCGCTTCCGGGTGCAAGGGAACGGCCTCGCCCGGTGCGACGTGGCGTCGGACAACGGTCTTGGTGCGGTCATAGACGATCGACATCGGCACCCCGCCGAAGTGGGCGAACACCTGCCGGTGGCAGTCGAAGAAGGTAGCCAAGTCCTGGCTGGTGGTGAAGCAGCAGAACGGACCTCGCGAATAGGACAAGGTCATGTGGAACGAGTAGACCTTCGGAATCCCTACATGGGCGAGGATCTGGCCTTCGTCTCCCCAGTCGACCTGGGCCTGCGCTCCAGGCACGACCTCGAACCGGCGGTGCAGGCCGGCCAGCTCGCCCGGGCTGATGCCCAGTTCCTCCGCGATCCGTGGCCGGGCCTCCTGCATATAGAGCTTCACACGCTGGTAGGTGCCGGTGAAGCCGTACTCGGCCACCAACCGCTCGTGCACCACGGCCCCCTTGATCAGAACCTCGGACCGCAGCATCGCGTCGATCAAGGGCGCGACCTCATCCACCTTTCGCCGACGGCCATGTCCGGGCGCAACTCGACGAGGCGGGGCAACCGGGCCTTCAGAGGACAGGTACTTACGGACCGTGCGGCGGTTGAGCCCGGTCTCCTTCACGATCTCCGACAGGCTCATCGCCCCGGACTCGAACAGCCCGCGGAAACGTCGAAGGTCCACCCATCGTTGCGGGTCCAAGACCACGATCAGCCGCCCTCCGCCACCCTTCACAGGCCAGCAGCAGACTGCCCACGATCAAGCTCCGGTACGTCAGGAAGTGAGCACGTTCATCCGTACGTGACTGAGCACGTTCACGTGTACGCCGACACCGGCCGAGAGCGACCAACTCCAGCTCAAGGCCGTACTGGCGAACCCCAGAACTGCACGCACTCGCCGGGCACATCCGCTCCTTCGCCCACATGCTCACCCAGCTGCAAGGCCACCAACTGCCGGCATGGATCGAAGCCGCAACCACCGCCGACCTGCCCAGCCTCCAGCGATTCGCCCGGCACCTAGAACGCGACCTCGACGCCGTCACCGCCGGACTCACGCAGCCGTGGAACTCCGGAGTCGTCGAAGGCCACGTCAGCCGGATCAAGATGCTCAAGCGCCAGATGTACGGTCGCGCTGGCTTCGACCTGCTACGGAAGCGGGTTCTACTCGCCAGCTGAGCGGTCGGCTCCTGAGCGCAAATCGTGAATCGGGAACGTCGCGGGTGAGGGATGTGAGTCGCATCCTTCTCCGTGTAGTTCCTCTGCTCGCAATGCCCAGCCGATGGTCTCCCCCGGACCGAAGTACGAGGGATCGAGGTGGAACGTGGTCCTGGTTCCGAACGGCCTGCGCGCCCGAAACTCCTGCCAGGCGCCCGTAGGAGCCGCCCCGACCAGCTCCTGGCGATAGCCACGGTGGTCCAGCCAGACCTCAATGACCGTTCGGACGCTGAGTGCAGCGGCTGCTGCGGGAGCCCATCGATCCTTGTCGAGCAGAGATTCGTAGAACCCGGGAAGGGGCCTTTGCTGCTCGTCGGCGCTGTGAGGTTGATCGTCCTCCACCGTGAAACTCAGGTCAGATGTGATCTCCACACTGATCAGCCCATGCGTGCCGTTACGGCGGTGTAGCGCATCCCAGACCACCCGCTGAAGCACCTCAGTGGGAAGCTCGGGGCTGTCTCGCTCAACACGGAAGTACATAGCCGGACGGGCCCGCACGTCCTCCTCGAACGCAATCACTCGAAGCTGATCGGCTGTGTAGCGCTCCACTCGTCCTCCCCATCACCGCCTCGTTCGCCAAGGGCACGATCATGACACCCCCTTCACGCCATGCTCCGCGCTGCGCACTCGCTCGAACCCGTGATGGACTGTCACGCATCACAAGAAGTGGACCAGAGCCGAAACTCGGCGACATCGTGTTCCCCGTAAAAGGCGAAGCCGCGCAACCCTGTTCGGCGGCACTCCGGCGCCGCAGACCTTGCCGCCCGCGCCCCCTGCCAGCGGGCTCCCGGCCCGTACCCCGGTCGGCACGACGGACGCCGTGAAGACCGCAGCCCGCAAGCGCGCGAGGAGATGGGCTCCGTCGCCCGGACGCGGCCTGACCCGCACCCAGGCCAGCACCACACCTGAGGGGCCACGCCCTGACCCCTGTGGACGGCACCCCACCCGGTGCCCGCACCTATCCCGCGCTCACGCGAAGGGGGTCACGGGGTGGACATCCAGCCGGACACCACCGACGAGACGCTCACCGTCGGCCGCCCCGGGGCTGATGAGCATGATCGGTACCGGCGGCAATCAGACCGTCACCCTCGACCTCACGAAGTTCTCCGAGAACCTGCGCTGGAACGAGGCGTCGAAGTACCAGCCCGACCGGAAGCTGAAGTCCGGTGGCGGGCCGACGGCGACCCGGAGTTCCGCCGACTCGACGGCAAGGACGAGGTGGACGGTCTGACCTCACCCGTCGTGACGGAGCCCGCAGCGCAGAACCAGGCCGCGGGCCCTGGTTCTGCGCTGCGGGCCCTGGTGTGCCAGCAGCCGTAGGTGGTGCCGTTGGCGGCGGTCTTCCAGTTGCAGGTGCTGATGCTGCCGGTGGAGGTGTTGTCGTCCCGGCTGCCGGGCTTCTTCAGCCGCAGGTCCGGGTTCTTCACGCCTGGTGTTCAGCAGGACGTGGCGGACGTAGCCGCGGTAGATGTGGTGGTTGCCTTTGCTGTCCCGGTAGTTGCGGCCGCTGCCGGTGTGGACGTAGGCCTTGGCCCGGACGGCAGGTAGTAGGTGGGCAGGGCCCGGCCGTAGGTGTTGGTGGTGATGTCCGGGAAGTAGCCGCCGGTGTTGACCGTGCGGCTGGTGACGTTCTTGATGACGAAGTCACTGGACCGCGTGGAGCGCTGGCCCCGGAGATCCGTTCAGGTCCAGTCGGGAAGGGTGAAGTCGTATGGATTGGGCAGCGGGTCCGGGTTGACCTCGGGGGCCGCGCACACGCCGACGAGGTGCAGGTAAATGTACAACGGGCCGACGCCGCCTCCCGTACGGCGGCCGGCTTCGAGATCGACGACGAGGCCTGCCATACGGTCGAACCGTGTGCTGCGACGAAGCTCCCAGGGATCCCACACCGTCGCTCCGTCGTCGTCCAGCCAGGCCTTAGACGTCGTTTCTTATGGCGGTTCCTGGGGCCACGGGCCATGCGGGGATACTGCTGTGGTGCTGTTGACATGGATCGCTGAGGTGGCGGACGAGCCCCTGGTACTGGAGCCGGCTGACCGTCGGGTGGAGTGGGAGACCAACACCTGGTGGTTGAGTGCGGAGGACGAGGACAGGAGGTCGTTGTCCGTCTCCGCGGTGGTGGCCGCCTTCGAGTGGACTGCCTCAGCCATCCAGGTCCGTATCCGCGAGCTGGGCTTTCCCGGGGTGGCGACGTTCTACGTGTGGCATGACGAGCAGGCCGGGCAGCTCCGGTGCTCGACGGGGTCAGTTCCGGCGGATGCGTTGCCGTTCGGTGGCGCCTACGTACTTTCTGACGACCTCGGGCCGATCATCGAGGGGTTCCTGGTCGACGGTGAGCCGGGCGGCACGGCCTGGTCGGGCCTGGAAGGCGTGCAGAACTCCTCGGAGCAGACCGTAGCCGAGCCGGAGGTGGTGCCCCTCCGGGTCTGGGCGAGCAGTGTTGGAGCAGTCTCACGCTGACTGGTTCCGCGCGTCTGCACGGACGAGGCGGCGGTGGCAGATGAGGGCTGCGGAAATGCCCGCGAAGCCGAGGAAGTGCTCAGCCTTGCGCTCATATCGCCGGTGCAGGCGACGGCAGCCGGCAAGCCAGGACATCGTGCGTTCCACGACCCAGCGATGGCTGCCCAGGCGTTGGGAGGACTCGACGCCACGGCGGGCGATCCGCGGCACGATGCCGCGCTCGCGCAGCCATTGCCGCAGATGGTCGTAGTCGTAGCCCTTGTCGCCGTGCAGTTTGGCGGGGCGACGTCGACGTGGTCCACGGCGCGAGCGGATCGGTGGGATGCCGCGCACCAAGGGTTCCAGGGCCTGGCTGTCGTGCAGGTTGGCGCCCGAGATCGCGAGTGAGATCGGCAGGCCGGTGCGGTCGCAGATCAGGTGGATCTTTGATCCCTTCTTGCCGCGGTCGGTCGGATTCGGTCCCGTCAGATGCCCCCTTGAGGGCTCGGATGCTTACCGAGTCGATCGCGCACCTGGACCAGTCGAGCTGCCCGCGTGAGCCGAGCTCGTCCAGGATGACCCGGTAGAGGCGGGCCCACACGCGCTCGCGGCTCCAACGCGCGAACCGCTTGTACACCGTTTGCCAGCAAGCTCCGAAGACCGGCGGGAGTTGGCGCCAGGTGCAGCCCGACGTCGCCACGAACACGATCGCTGCCAGAACCTCACGGTCCCCGGCCCGCCGACGTCCCCCGCCCTGCGGCCGATGCACCACCTTCGGCGGCACCACCCGCCGAAACAGCTCCCAATGCTCGTCCGGCACCAACTGCTCAACAAGACGGTCCACGTCCCGTCAACGAACGCCGGACACCAAAGGAAACGACGTCTTAGGACCCGTCGGCCTAGTGCTGTGACTGGGATGGTTCACCGTGATCGGAAGGCGGCTCGTGGGACGAGCGCACGCGAAACGGCTGGTATTACTGGGGCATGCAGGAAGAGACCGCACGCTCCGCGATCGACACGTTCATCTCCGCGTTCAACGCCTCGAACGACAGCTATGTGACTGCCCTGCTCTCCCAGGCCCTGACCTCAGACGTGGTCTTCTGGGGACCGTTGGGTCGCAGCGAAGGAATCGCGGCGGTC
>NZ_JBICYI010000026.1:0-18386 GCF_043200825.1 Streptomyces sp. NPDC048370
GCGCGCGGTCTCCTGCGGAGACACGACGCGGAGTGACTGCGTCACTCCCAACGCTGCCGCGCCGCTGCGCGGCGCCGAGGAAAGTGAGCCGACGGGCAGTCACCTTCGGTGCCTGCGGGCTGGTCCGGCTCGGACCGGGAGCGCGGGCTCGGGGTGAGGGCCTGGTGGTGGCTCCATACCCCCTGCGGGGGTATTTATGCTGGTAAGAGGGCTGGTTGATCGCTGTCGGCTTGAGGGTTTCGATTCCGCCCCCTGCGGGGCCGGCCTCTCCCGTTGCAGTATCGCGCTCTCTCGTAGTGACGTTACGTAGGGAGCAGCGGGTCATGTCCGCCCTCCCTGCGGTCGGGACACCGGACACGCAGAGTGCCTCAAAGCCGGTACATGGGATGGCAATAGGTCTACACCAATATAAAAGACGCAGCAAGAAGAGAGGGTCACGGGAGCCCGGAAAATCAGGTGGCGGGCATCCTGAAATGCCAACCAGACAACCCATATGACAAAACCTCATAACCCCCGATAAAACCTATCCTGACACCCCGTCCAAACACCAACCACCAACCGCAAAAGACAGACCATCAAAACCACGCATCCAGAATGCAATATACGCAAAACCCGGACGCTTGAACTCCCTCAAGCAGATCTGGCGAAGTGTCAGCGGGCAGAGTGCACCGCGCGCAGCGTCCAGTACGCCGCCAGGCGCAGCCCCCGGAGAATGGATGGCGCGTCGTCCGCGAAGACGTCGACCAGGATCCGCGGCAGCCGTAGTGCCGTATCGGTGCCGTCGAGCATCCGCAGGATCAGGGCCTCGGCCAACTCGGCGACGCCTGGGGCATGTTGCGAAAGTCCCGTCTGCCCCGCGACGCCTGGCACGGGCTCCCCCGTGGGGGCAGGGGTCCGTAGCCTTGTTGGCGAGTTGCGGCTCTGGTCCACTTTTTGTGGTCGCGCACGCAGCGTGACTGTGGCTCATCGTCAGACGGCTGTCGAGGTCGCCCGAAAATCGTCCCGACCGGGGCCCAAGGGCTGTCCAGGACGCCTCCGGGGCCGTGATCACACAAGCCACGCCGGGATCATCGCACCGGCCCAGCGTGCCCCGTCAGCAAGCTTCCTTGCTTCGGCGGAACTCGTGGATCACTTGGATCTCGCCGACGATGTGGGCGTTGAACTCGGCCAGCTCCGTGACCAGCAGGTCGAGACGGTCCTCAAGGTGTCCCGAGCACCGGAGCGAGGGCGGTCAGGAGGCGGGTGCCGAGGTCCCGCTTCGCGGCTTCGGTGTGTGGATGGGCGTCGTCGAAGCCTGTCCAGTCGGTCTCGCGGACGGCGTTCTCGAACATGGCGAGGTTCAGCGGCTCGTTCGGGTGGCCCGGCCACTCGTCCGCCTCGCGCAGCACTGTCTCCAGGAGGGTGAGTGGCAGGGCGCAGCTCTCGGCGAGGAGGACCGCGTCGTAGAGGTCTTTGGCTTGCGGGTACATGTCGCAGCTGAGCCAGAGGAGTTTCCAGGCCAGGGACAGTTCTCGGTCTGCGGCCAGGAGGTGGGCGCCTACGATCTTGGTCGGGCGGGGTGGGGTGGGGAGGTGTTCTTGGAAGACGAAGTCGAGTTGGACCTGGCCGCCGGGCAGTCCGGGTGCGGTCCACGGGAGGACCAGGCGGTGGCCGGGTACCCGTTCGTAGGTCCAGATGTACTCGGAGACGCCGTCGGCGGCGTCGATGGACAGGTCCGTGCCGCTCTGCTCGGCGTGGCGCTCGGCCGCCTTGGCGATGCCGTCGAGCATGGCGCGGGTGCGCGGCTCCTCGATGTGCCAGGTTTCGGGGATGACGACGAAGTCGATGTCCTTCGGGGCGCGGGCGGCCTTGCCGAACCAGGTGGTCATCAGCATGCTGCCGCGCAGGACGAGGGAGTCGGCCCAGGGCGAGTCGGCGGTGGCCGCGAGGACGAGTTCCAGGGCCGTATGTCGGGTCGTCTGCCAGCGGGCCCGCAGTTCTGGGTCTTCGACGACGTGGTCACTGGGCCGGTAGGCGTCGTCGAAGTGTTTGAGGGCCGGGTCGAAGACGCGGTGCTGGACGGCGGCGTCGCCGATGCCGGCGGTCAGGGTGTGTGGGAGCTCGTCCTTGCGGTGCATCGACGGCGCCCACGGTTTGTCGTTCATATCGTTCATAGGGTTTCCTCCAGCCATCCCTCGTCCCATGACAGGTCGCTGTCGGAGAGGACGAGTTCCCGTTCCTGCGCGATCAGTTCGTGCCCGGCGGTGATCAGCGCGGCGACGAGCACGTCGCAGGCGTGTCCCGCCGTGTCTGCCGGCCCTGGGTGTCGCTGGGTCACGAAACGTTCGTGTCGGCCTCTCTGGCCCGGTAGGACCCGGCGGGCGTTCCAGGAGACGTGGGCGTTGTGTGGCATGACGAGGGCTTCGAGCGCGGCGCGGTCGTATGTGGTGGGCAGGGCCAGTTTGAGGTGGTGTTCGTAGTAGCCGCCGCCGGGGCCTGTGGGCTCTGTGCTCCATGGCACTGTCTCGACTTTGACGCGGACCGGTTCGAAGCCGGCCTCTCGCAGGGCGGCCAGGACCGCTGGGTGGCTGGTTCGGTCGGGCAGGGTCAGCATCGGCTGGAGGGGCGTGCGGCCCCGGGCGAGGACGATGGTGGTGACCTTCAGTCCTCGGCTCGCCGCCCATACGCCGAGTCGGGTCCGCTCCTGCTCGGTGCGGCACCGGACCGTCACATGCGTCTCGTAGACGTTGTCGAACTTGTGCATCTCGAACCCCTTGTACATCGCGAGGAGTGTGGCAGACGGGGTGTGGGGGCTCATCGGGGTTTCCGGGCTGGGCGGCCGTAGGCTCGCGGTCGGCGACGAGCGGTCGGCGACGATGGGAGAAATGGCATGTGGAAGGGGGCTCTGGACCGGGCCGGGGTCGGGGAGCCGCTGCTGCGGCGGGACTACACGGAGCAGCGGCGGGTGGTGCGGAGGTTCGCGACGGCCGAGTATGCGGCCGCGCGGCTGCTGCTGCCCGCCGCTTTGTTGCCGCATGTCGTGGCCGCCGTCGCGTTCATGCATGACACCGATGACCGGATCGACCGTGGGGCGGCGGAGGAGCGGGGGGCCGCGCTTGTGGAGTGGGACGGCTTGGTGCGGAAGGCTTTCGCCGAGGGTGATTCCGGGGTGCCTGTGTTGCGTTGTCTGGTGCGCACGGCCGAGTGCTATCCGGATGTGCGGGGGTATGTGGAGGGGTTTCTGCGGGGCTGCGAGCGTGAGGTGGTGTGGCGGGCCTTTGCGGATGAGGAGGAGCTGGAGCAGTACGTGCGGGAGTACTCGCTGCCTGCGCTGATGCTCACGGCTTGTCTCCTCGCGCCTGCGGATGTGTCGGGGCGGGTGGTGTTTGTGGACGGCTGTCATCGGCTCATCCGGGCCATGCAGCGCATCGACTTTCTGGAGGACTTGTCCGAGGACGTGCGTGGGGGCCGGTCGGGTGTGCCTGCGGATGCGGTGGCGCGGCACGGGGCGGACCTGTCCCGGCCGGGCGTGGCGCTGGGGCGGCTGGTCGGGGAGCAGGTGGATCGGGCGGCGGTCGATCTGGTGGCGGCCGGCCCTCTCATGGGTGTGGTGGGGGGTTCGTATCGGCCCTTCGTGCGGGCTCTCGTAGGTGTCCAGGGCCTGCGGCTCGAGGCGGTGCGTCGTGCGGGTGCTTCCTTGGCGGTGCGGGGCTCCGGTCCGCCGGTGGGGGCGGCCGCCGTGCTGCTGTTGCGAGAGGTGGCGGCGCGGGCCCGGCGGGGCCCACGGGTCGGTTGTTGAGGGGGTGTCTCGTCGCTGAGGCCGGGTCAGGATGTGGTGTCTGGTGGCGTGGGTCGCAGGGCGGGGGAGGTGATTGCTTGCGGTGGGATGCCTTGCGTGTGGAGTCGGGAGAGGAGTTCTGTCTTCTGTTCCTGTGTGAGGGCCATCCGGAGTGAGGTGCCTGAGTCGCTGGCGTTGAAGACCAGTTGGTTCCCTCGTCGGCCTTCGGCGTGGATCGTGTGGGGAGCCAGGTCCGGCAGCAGCTCGAACTGTGCGTCGTCACGGACGTCGATGTCGATGCCCATTCCTGGGTCGGCGTGTCGGGGGCGAGTGCCGGCTGCCACGGCCTTCTGGGCCAGGGGCAGCGTGTGTTCGTATGAACGGAGCACGGTGGGTGGCCAGGGATCGTCGCTGTAGGCGTCGAGGTGGGCGGTGTCGATGCCGGAGCGCAGCATGTGAAGCGTTTCACGGTGCAGGAGCACGGCGTCCGTGGGGCTCAAGCCACCTGCGAGTAGGGGTTCGCGGCTCACGTCATCATGCTGGTTGATCACACGTATGACGTTCCCGCACGCGGTTTTCCCGTGTCTGAGGAGGGTGGCTGGGGTCGGAGCGTGATCTCCTCTGTCAGGCAGGTCCTGGGGTGTTCTCAGGGCGCCGTACGGACTGTCTGGTGTGTCAGGAAGGCGGGGTGCCTGCCCCCTGGGTGGCGGGTGGGGCGCAGCGGTGCTGGCCGGGGTCAGGCGGGGGTCAGGCGCCGATGCCGGGGGCTGGCCGGGGGTCAGGCGCCGATGCCGGGGGCTGGCCGGGGGTCAGGCGCCGATGCCGACGGAGGCGACGTAGGCGTAGGCGGCGTAGTCGGAGTCGAGGTCGGTGATGACGTCGTCCCAGATTTCGTCCATGAGGTCGTCGTCCTTGTTCGCGTAGGCGTCGACCAGGTCGTTCCAGATGTATCGGACGGTGATGGAGCGCTGGGAGAGGCCGGGGCGGCGGCGCTTCTCGTCGACCTGGGTCTGGTCGACGGGGTAGATCTCCATGCGGCGGCCGGCGCCGTTGTTGTCGAGGTGTCGCTTGAGCCATCCGGAGCGGATCAGGTTGGCCCGGCGCCGCTGCCAGTACGCGTTGTCGATGCGTTCCCGGCTCTTGTTGTTGGGGAGGCGCTCGCCTTCCGTCCAGGACTTGAGTGCGCGGGGCTTGACGCCTTGCTGGGCCAGGGCTTCGCGACCGGCCTCGCTGTCGAGGTAGCGCAGCCGGGCCCGGAGTCCGCGGTCGGACGTGACGGGCGAGGCGATCTGGGAGGAGTGGACGATGCGGTTCAGCTCCTGGATGAGAGCTTCCCCGCCTTTGATTCCTCGGGCGTTGTATTTGCCGAAATCGCCCCAGCGTCCCCACAGTTCTGATGACCCGGCCATCAGCGCCTACCTCCGAGGATGTAGGTGTCCTTTTCCTTGACCTGGTTCAGGTCCCGGCCCTCCGGGAAAACAGTGCGCCACTCCCCCGTCACGTGGAGTTCGTCGGTGCCGGAAATCTCGACGACTTGGAGGCCCGAGCGGTGTGCCTTGTGGGCTTTCATCCACAGATTCGCGAAAGCCTTCGCGCGGATGATGTGCATCCAGTCCGGGCGGCGGATTTCCCGGTTCGCGCTTGACTCACCAATAGTTGACACGAACTTAGAATACATGGCCTTCACGTAAGCCACCGTCAGTTCGTCACCTTCGGCCAGTGCATTCTTGCGGGATTCGGCCAGGGCGCGGCGGAGTTTTTCCAGGAGAGCTTCCGAGGCACCTGAGACCAGGGAGCGGTGGATCGTGGGGGCGTCGGCCAGGTCCTGGCGGGCGCAGTCGAGCAGGAGGCGGAGCGTGGACTCGGTCACCCAGAGCTCGCCGGGCTCGATCCGGTGGCCCAACGGGTTGGGGAGGTCCGGGTGTTCCCAGGTGGCGGGGGTGATGAGGTGGACGCCGGCCTTCTTCGGGTCATGTGTGCCGCTGGTGTCCTCGCGGAGCTGGCCGATCGGCAGCCAGCACTTCAGGGCCGAGCAGTAGGCCGCGTTCATGTCGAGCGCGGTCACCTCGATCCGCTCACCCTTCTTCGCCGCCGCGAAAAGGTCGGAGTTGCGCCACTTGGGGCGGCCCTCCCAGATTTCGTCAGCGCCCTTCTGCGATTTCTTGCGGAGGATTTCGGCGGTCGGCGGGAATTCCGAATGTTCGTACCGGCCGCCGACCCGGGAAGATTTCAGCAGCGCCATCACGTCCGGAATCGCCGCCTTGATCAGCGCGGCCTGCGCGGCGTCGACGTCACCTGAGCACTCGGCGAGCACCTCGTGCACGCGGTCGGTGATCTGCTCCACCAGCGTGGTGGAGGCGTAGCCCGGGGCGGACTTCCGCGAGTTGGCCGGAACGGCAACCGGAACGGCAACCGGAACGGCAACCGGAACGATGGTCGGGGCGAGCGGAGGGGCGGGCGTGGGCGTCTCGGCCGGGGTCGGCGATTCCGGCGCTGCGGCAGGCGGGGCGGCGACTGGAGTGGGCGGAGCGGCCGGGGGGATCTCGGCCGGGGCCGGCGGGGCCGGCGGGGCCGGCGGGGCCGGCGGGGCCGGCGGGGCCGGCGGGGCCGGCGGGGCCGGCGGGGCCGGCGGGGCCGGCGGGGCTGGCACCGCGACCGGCGGATCGGGCACGGGCGCCGTGGTGGGGACGTCGGCAGCCGCGGACGGCACAGCGGCCGGGGCGTCCTGGACGGCGGTCGCGAGGGCTGAGCAGTCGGCGGGGTCGAGGTGTTGGGGGTAGCCGTCGACGTCGTCGTACGCCGGCTCGCCGCACAGTACGCACCGCCCCGCCGGCTCGCGTTCCATGCCCAGGGTCGGGGCGGGAGCGGCAGGCTGACGGTCCGGCAGGGTGGCCTGGGCGGGCGGTACGGCGAGCGGGGCGAGGCTGCCCGGTACGACGCTCGGTACCGCGCCGTGGAGGACGGCCACGGCGTGTGTCGGCCCGGCCAGGAGGTCCAGGACGTGGAGCCGGTAGTGGGCGGCGAGGAGGTCGATGTCTTCCAGGGACCAGTGGGCGCGCCCGGCCTGTTTGCGGGATACCTGTGCCTGCGACTGCCCGAGCCCGGCGGCCAGGTCGCCCTGGCGCTCGTCGGTCCGCGTCATCAGCGCGGCAACCGTGAGTCGGAGGATCTCCTCGGTACTCATCATGACGACCACCCTAGTATCCATGATGCGGAATCCGCATATGGGTTGCAGATTCCGACTCGTTCGGGGTGTCGGGGTGGCAATGTTGACCCCAGCGGTAGCCCTTCGCGGTACAGCCGCTCAGCAGGAGGCCCTGTACGGCGCCCTGAGCGACGTTCAGCCCGGCCTCGCCCAAGGGGGGGCCGGGAAGCCCGGAAACGGCCACGCAAGTGTCTAGGAGAGCGCGGGCGGGGACCGGCTGACGGAGGTGGCCGACGTGTCGTCGTCGAGGGGCCGCGCCGGAACAAGTGTGGTCTCGTGCTGCTTCCTGTCACTCTCAGGGAGTGCCGCCCGTCTGGGCCCGCAGTCTGAGACCCAGTTCGGCCTTTCTCAGTCGGCTCAGGGCCGTGTCCGTGCCGAGGGTGTTGCCCGTGGTGCGGCAGAAGCCGGCGGCCTGGTGGTGCGCGGGGACGGCCTGAGCGAAGCGGCCGGCATCCACCAGGGCCCCGGCCACGAGGCCCAGTGCCCAGCCTCCTTCTCCGTGTCACCGGCTGCCGCACAGGCCTCGTGGAGGCGCCGGAAGGAGGGCTTCCTCGGCCCGGCCCGCGTTCGCGATGCCGGCGCCGATCTCCCTCAGGGCCCGTTGCTCCAGATCGGGACGGTGTGCGCCGCGGCTCACGTCGGCGCAGCGCAGGGCGACGACGACGGCCCGCCCGCACCGGCCCGCCTCCACCAGCGCCTTGCCGAGGTCGAACAGGGCCTCACCCTCGCCCTCGTGGTCACCTTCCTCACCGAGGCAGGTGACAGCCCGGGCCAGGGCCGCGATGGCCTGATCGGTGCGGCCCAGGGCCAGTAGGGCGCGCGACAGCTCGCGGAGCATGGCGGCCTCAGGGCCCCGCATGCCTCTGTGCCGCATGCCTCTGTGCCGCATGAGATCCACAGCCCGCCGACAGGCGCTGAGGGCGCGGATGCCGACGTCATCACCGGCGGGCTCCTCATCGACTGCAAGGCCGCCACCCGGCCCCACCAGATCGGAACAGCCCAGGTACAGCAGCTGGCCGGCTACCTGCTCCTGGACTACGACGACGCGTACCGCACCGACCGCGTCGGGTTCTACCTGTCCCGCCAGGGCGGCCTGATCACCTGGACCGTCCCTGACGTCCTTCCTGCCTTGGGTGCCCGGACGGCGCTGCCGGCGCTGCGTGCAGCCCTGCGAGACCACCTGCGGCAAGCCGATGGAACAGCGCAGGGTGTGATCACGCGCAGGCGTGAGTGACGTCAGCCTTCCTCTGGCGGGTGGAGAGCCGGCCGCGCGCAGAGGGACGTGGACGCGGGCCTGCGCCGTCTCCTCAATGACGAAGGGTGTCTCGACACAGACCCCGCCGCGGGCTGGTCGGGGGCCGCCACCGGCGCTGACGAGGACCTGGGTGGCCATGCGTACAGCGCGTGGGGACAGATCCCCCGATCAGTGAGCATCCAGATGCGCGGCTTCCCGGCCTCATGGGACGCTGCCGACGAGCCCGGCCGGCGCGTGGGCGGACTCGGAGGTGAGTCGGTAGAAGCCCTGGATGCTGACGGAGCGCTCCAGGTGGCCGTCCACGACGGCCCTCAGGTTGCGGGTCTTGCCTCGGGCATTGCGCCAGGTGAGGGTCGGCAGCAGGTCGCCGGGTATCGGGGTGTCGAAGCGTACGGGTGTCGCGTCCACGTGGACCGCACTGGCGCCGCAGCCGCCGGCTCCGAGCATCCACCAATCGTCATGCCCGGGGAACGGCGGATCCTGCCACGTCGCCTGGGCGGCGCCGCAGCAGTCGCCGCGTGCCATGTCGATCACCCGCATGCGGGACACCACGAATACCTCGCATCGGTTGGCGTGGAGCGCGTACACCTCGTCACCGGCACGGGCTCCCGACCAGGTGGGCAGGGACTGGTGGACGCCGGAGTAGGCGACCGGCGGCCGCTCGCCCACGCGGCCTTCCTTACGCAGGGCACGGCATGTGTCGTGGGTCCACAGCACGGTGAAGGCATCAGACATGCGGTGATCGTAAGAACCAGGACTGACAGTGCTCGCCATGGCCTGGAGCGGGCTCGCAAGGGAGAGGTTCCGGTCGCGTGAGGAGGTGCGAACACCTCTGCCACAGGCGATCACGGTCCTCGTGGGCGAGAACAACACGGCACGACCACAGTGGTCGATGCGGTGCGCCTGCCGACCGACCCCCTGGACGGGCCGCCGGTCACGGCATGCCGAGGAGCCGGACGCCCTGAAGGCTGCCGCCCACCCGATGCCGCCTCCACCAAGGCGCAGCCGGTGCGGGTCGCAGCCCGGAGCCTGTCGGGCTTGCCCCGCGTCATCGCCAGGTGAGGAACGGGGTCCGCTCCCGGCGGTCCCGGCGCTCCCGGCGGTCTCGGTGGTCTCGGTGGTCTCGGTGGTCTCGGTGGTTGGGGCGTGGCCCAAGTGGGACGCTATGAGTGAGGGGCCGTGCCGAGGAGATCGGGAGGGCCGGATGGGACGCGATGTCCCGGAGCTGATGTTCACACGTGACGACCGTCGTCGGTTCCGGAACAAGATGCACACCTGCCTCGACGTGTTCGCGCAGATGCTGCGCGAGTCGCGGTTCGACTTCGAGCGGCCACAGGTCGGACTGGAGATCGAACTGAACGTCGTGGACGCCTCCGCCGAACCCGCCATGCGCAGCACCGAAGTCCTGGAGGCGATCGCCGATCCCACCTGGTCGACCGAGCTGGGACAGTTCAACCTGGAGATCAACATCGACCCCCGGCGGCTGACCGAAGGCGGTCCCGACTCCTGGGAACAGGAGATCCGCGACGCGCTCAACCACGCCGAGGAGAAGGCCGCGGCGATCGGCGCGCATCTGGTCATGATCGGGATCCTGCCGACGCTCCAGCTCAAGGACACCGGGCTCGCGTCACTGTCCGAGAATCCGCGGTACCGCCTGCTGAACGAGCAGATCTTCTCCGCACGAGGAGAAGACCTGCTGATCTCGATCGACGGCGTGGAACACCTCCGGACCTACGCCGACACCATCGCCCCGGAAGCGGCGTGCACCAGTACCCAGTTCCACCTGCAGGTCTCACCCGACGAATTCGCCGACCACTGGAACGCCGCGCAGGCCATCGCGGGAGTGCAGGTGGCCCTGGCGGCGAACTCACCGTTCCTGTTCGCCAAGGAGCTGTGGCGCGAGACGCGTATCCCCCTGTTCGAGCAGGCCACCGACACCCGGCCGAACGAGATCAAGGTGCAGGGAGTACGGCCCCGGGTCTGGTTCGGCGAGCGGTGGATCACCTCCGTCTTCGACCTCTTCGAGGAGAACACACGCTACTTCCCCGCCCTCCTGCCGCTCTGCGACGACGAAGACCCACAGGAGACACTCGACCACGGCGAAATCCCCCGACTGGCCGAGCTCACACTGCACAACGGGACGGTCTACCGCTGGAACCGCCCCGTCTACGCCGTCGTCGACGGCGTACCCCACCTGCGCGTGGAGAACCGGGTCCTGCCGGCGGGCCCCACCGTGACCGACACACTGTCCAACGGCGCCTTCTACTACGGACTCCTCCGCGCCCTCGTCGACGAGGACCGGCCCGTCTGGACACGCATGTCGTTCGCAGCAGCACAGGACAACCTGCACACCGCCGCCCGACACGGCATCGACGCACCCCAGTACTGGCCCGGAATGGGCGAAGTCCCCGCGACCGAACTCGTGCTACGACGACTGCTACCCCTGGCCGACCACGGACTGCAACGACTCGGCCTGGACACCGCCTGGCGAGAACCACTCCTCGGAATCATCGAACAACGGTGCACCACCGGCCGCAACGGCGCCGTATGGCAAACCGAAATGTTCCACCGCATCCACAACACCGGCCACACCGACCGCCACCAAGCCCTCCGACACATGACACAGCAATACATCGCCTACATGCACCTCAACGCCCCCGCACACACCTGGCCCACCGACTAACACACACCCCCACAACACCCCCCGACACCACACCAACACTGGACGGGTGGCTCTTCGCCCGTGTCCGGGTGCGCGGTTCGGGCAGGGACCGCACAGCGCGGCCTCGACGACGACTGACCTCCACCGCGGGCGATCCCGGCTTCCGGCTGCCCCTCTCCGCTTCGGCACCCTCTGACCAGTCGTCAGCAGGACCGGCCCGACTCGGTACGTGACGCCGACATGGCCGGGCTCAGGCTGGCACGGGACCCGGCCGCCCGCCCAGACTGACCCCATGGAAACCATGGTGCCGGTGGACGGCGGCGAACTCTGGGCGGACGACACCGGAGGGGACGGACTGCCGATGGTCCTGGTCCACCCTGGCGTCGGCGACTCGACGATCTGGGACCCGGTCCTGCCGGCACTCGATGCACGGCACCGGGTCATCCGCTACGACGCCCGCGGCTACGGGCGTTCACCCGCCCCCGACGTCGCGTACTCGCCGACCGCGGACCTCAGAGCGGTACTCGACCACTTCGGGCTCACACGGGCCGTCCTCGTGGCCTCCAGCATGGGCGGTGCCGCCTCCATCACACTCACCCTGAACACCCCCGAACGAGTCGCGGGCCTCGCGCTCCTCGTCCCCGCCGTCACCGGCTACGACAGTCCCGCCGACACCGCGCTCCACCAGGACATCGGGAAACTCGCGCAGACCGGCGACACGGAGGGCATCGTCCGGCTCGGCCTCAGCCGCTGGGGCCAGGCCGCCGGCGGCAGCCCCGAGACCGACCCCGCCGCGGCCGACCACCTCAGGGCCGTGCTGCCCGCATGGTTCGCCAACATCGACCACCAACAGACCGATCCCCCCGCCTTCGACCGGCTCGGCGACATCACCGCGCCCACGGTCCTCGCGCTGGGCGAACTGGACCGGCCCGAAGTGGTCCGCTGCAACGAAGAGATGGCCGCACGGATCCCCCGCTGCCGCCTGGTCCGCCTCGCCGCCTCCGACCACTACCCGACACTGCGGGAACCGGAGAACTGCGCCCGGCTGATCGAGGAGCTGTACGCCCGGGCACGCTGACACCCAAACGGCGCCCCGCACGACCCCAGCGTCGCCCCGCCCGACCCAGGCAGAGCGCCGGGACCGTGGGGCGAGTAGCCGGGCGGGGGGCACGGGCCGCCCGGCGACGGGGAAGGGGTCGCCCGGCCGGCGGCAGCAGCCTGTTCCTCGCGGTCCCGGCGAAGAGGTCGCGGTCGACAGCGAGAGGGAGCCGGCGTCGAGCTAGGTGATCGCGTTGCTCCACGTTGCGTGCGGGATCGGCCCTTCCCGTGTCCGGGACAGGTCAGGGACGACGCGGCGAACAGGTGGAACAACCGCCGTTCTGTCCGGGACAGCGGTTGTCCCTGGTCAGGACCGAGGGGCTGTAGCAACTCTTGGGGCGTCGGAGACCGACGTTCTGAAGGGATCGAAATGAACCTGCTCAAAGGACTGAGCGTGACCGCGGTCGCGGCTGCGGCAGCCTTCGCGCCGACGGTGCCGGCATCCGCGTCGGGGGCCGGCAGCCGGCAAGCCGTCAGCCTCTCCAGCGCCGACGCAACGTACAGCGGCTCGATCGTGGTGGGCTCCGGGAAGGTCAAGGCCAACGGGACGATCAGGGACACAGGGTTCCACCGGGGTGAGAGCGAGCTCTGGATCTCCGTCACGACCACCGAAGGCACCTACAACAACCCCTTCGCGACGGTCGGCAACAACAAGAACTACACATTCGCCACCCGCGAGCTGACATACCCCGGCACGTTCCTCAGCGGCAAGGCCACCCTGTGCTCATGGAAGAACTCCGGCAGCTCCAGCATCTGGGCGTGCGGATCACCCAAATCGATCGGCTGAGCCATTCGTCCCACAGCACTCACCGACCTGTCAGCCCCCGCAACCTGGAGCGCGGCAGGACAGGGCCGGTTCCAAGACCCACCAGCACGGGAGAACAGCAGCCTCACCGGTCCGCACGGGGGTGGCTTCGACCCCAACCGGCGCGCAGGCCCCGCCGAGGATCACGAGTACAGCCCGACTGCCCGGCCCCATCCCACCCGACCTGATCACCGCACCCGGCGACCGCGCAGGCGTACACCGCAGCGCACGTTCACGGGTACGCCGGCACAGACGCTCCTGCACCAGAGCCGCAAACAGCAGTGCCCTCCCTCGCACGCGCGCCAGAGAGGGCACCTCCGTCCTTCCCGGGAATCAGCCGCTCGCGACGCGGGCACGTGCGCGGGAGCGGGAGCGGGAGCGGGAGCGGGATGAGGATCCCGGTGCGGGTCTGGCGTTCGACGATCAGCTCGCGGCCAGTCGGACCGCCAGGCCCGGGCGGGGGTACATCTCGCCTCACCAGGCCAACGCCACCGCCACCGCCACCGCCGACGCCGACGCCGAGTGTCGCCTCCCGAGGAAGCCCCGCATGGCCGTGACCCGGCTGGTAGCACCGCTGCCTTCCGGGGCCTACGACCGCCCCTCCGGCCGAAGCCTCGCAGGAGCATCGGCGGCTGCGGATCGGGGTGTCGCTGCGAAGTGGCGGTGACGGCCGCCCAGGTGAGGACGAACAGGGCGGCGAGCGCCGGGCCCACAGCGCCTCCGAGCTGGTAGCACAGGACGAAGAGTCCGATCGCGGCCGGCCGTTGGGAGGCCGGTACCTGCCGGGAGGCGTGTACGGACAGGACGGCGTTGCTGCCTGTCGCGACGAACACCCCGGCCGCCGCCGCCAGGAGCAGTACAGGCGCGGCGGTGGCCATGACCACGGCCAGGGGCGCGGCCGTCCCCAGCGCGACGAGGAGGATGAGCGACCACCGGAGCCCCAGCCTCGTTCCGCCGCGCCGGCGCAGCCGTGGCAGCGAGGATCCAGGACAGCGCGGACCCGGCCAGGAGCGCGGCCAGCCGGCCCGTACCGACCGCCTGGGCGGACCATTTCGTCCGCCGCCGGGCGAGCTCGGGCAGAACAAAGAGCAGCGTGAAGCAGGAATGGGAGAACACGAACGCGAGAACGGCACAGTGACGGAAGGCGCGCGAGCGGACCGCGGCGGCGGGAACGAAACCGTCCGGACGCCGCCACAGGTGCAGGGCGAGCAGGACCGCCACGGCGGCGGCCGTCGGACCGCCCGCCAGAGGCGCGGCCGGGGCGAGGACCAGTGCGGACGCCAGTGCCACGACGAGGCCCGCTCCGACGGCATCGAACCCTGACATGCGACGGGTGGTGCCCTCGGATGCGGTCTCATGCGCGGCGATGTGACGCCGGACGGCCGGGACGGCCAGGAGCGCGAGGCCTGAGACGGCGAGCGGGGCACGGGCAGCGACCCCGGCCGACAGGACCGAACCGGCCAGCGGTCCGACGGCGCCCAGCACGCCGAATCCGGCCGTGATCGCCCCCATACGCCGTGTGGAACCGGCCAGGTTCATCGCCACCGCGACCAGCCCCGCACCGCCGGCCGCCTGAGCGGCTCTGCCGACGTGCGCCACGGAGAACCATGGGGCGAGAGCGAGCACCGCGGTCCCGGCCGGCGCGGTCACCGCGGACACGACGAGGGCCGGTTCGAGACCCCGGTGCCGTACCAGGGCGGCGAACAGGGAGGTTCCGACCGTCATCGCCCACGCGAAGACGGAGACCATCCACGTCGCCCGGTCGGTGACGACACCCAGCGAGCGGGCCATGTCCGGAAGGATGAGGACGGGTGCGTCGGCTCCGGTGGCAATGGGCGCGGCGAGCAGGGCCGGCCAGAGCGCGGAGGGCCGGCGGGCCGGCGGGTCGGCGCCGGGGCGGTGACAGGTGCTGCGGTGAGACGTGATGCGACACCACACCCCAACCCTCCCGCATCGCCCGGCGCCTCCCCCCGCGACCGCCCGGCGCCCCGCGCCGTGAACCCCGTCGCCGTACGCGGCTGTGCCCCGACGTCCCGCCAGGCCACATCCCACCGCACGGGAACCCCTGCCGGGTGACGCCGGCGGCTCGGCCTGCCTCGGCGCGAGGAACCACCCAGCCCGGAAAGGCGACCCTCACACGAGCGGGAGGGCCCGAGCGGGAGGGCCAGTGGGAGCAGTCCCTGTACGACGTGACCAGGGCGGGCGCCTCGCTCTCATGCTCGCCCCCGTCGCCGGACCTGCCCCGGGAGCGGGTGCGCAGTGGCGGGGTGAAAGGGGTCTGTTCGCAGGGTTGCGCCCACGAGGGAATCGTTCAACAATCCTTCGTAGTACGCGAGTTACCGAGTGATGTTCCACGTCTGCGGCGGTCGACCGGAGAACAGGGAGATGTCATGGGGGATCTGCGAGAAGGTGCGCGCTTCGGCGTGTGGGCCGTCGGCGGAATCGTTGGGCTGGCGGTCGTCTACGTGATCGGCGTGTTCGTCTTCGGGGGCGCGGGATGGATCACCGCGCCGTTCCGCGGCGAGGTCGAGGAGCGGGAGGACACCGTAGGGTCCGGCGCGTTCCGCCTGACCACCTACGAGGAGTTCTTCGGCCTGTGCGAGGCGGTACAGAACGCCGAAGGAACGATCCAGGTGCTCCAGCAGGAACGGGGAACGGCCTCGACCGCGCGCAAGAGCCAGATCGACCAGTCGATCACCGCACTACGAGCGATCCGCATCGAATCCGTCAACGAGTACAACTCCAAAGCCGCCCAGGAACACCGCACGCCGTTCCTCGACAAGGGCCTGCCGCACCGGCTCGACGCCGACGCCGAGAAGACGACCTGCACCGACTGATACCGGGAAGGGGACAACCCTCCATGCACCACATCACGCGCGTCGCCGTCGCCGCCGTCTCGACGCTCACTCTCGGCCTCGGGCTCACCGCCTGCTCCGACTCCAGCCAGGACAAAGAGACCAAGGCCAAGCAGGACAACTACGACCAACTGGTGGCACAGCAACCAGCAGGCCGCATGGAATACTCGCCGACCCGCGAGTCGATCAACCAGTGGGTCGAGACCTGGGGCAAGCGGGGCAAGCTCTCGTACGTCTACATCCAGAACGCCAAGGGCGAGTACGGGTACTTCATCATGAAGGGCCTGCCCGTTCCGCGCTGCAAGATGCTCACCCCGACCGAACGACTCGAAGACACCTCCGACGGCAAGGCCGTCCTGCCGCAGCCCGGGATGGACGGCACCTACGCGACCGGCTCCACCTGCAACGCCTACTACGGCTTCGACGCCACCACCGGCGCCTACATGGAATTCACCGTCGGCACCAACCAGTCCTTCTTCCTCTTCGACCGACCGATGTCGATGCCCGAGTACGCCAGCGCCACACAACTCGGCCCCACCTCCGTGAAAGACATCCCCACACAGCCATGAGCCCCCTCCCCGGCAGAAGTCGCGATAGGGGCCACGCTCCTCACCCGGTTCGGACAGCAACAGCCCGGAACCCGCAACCACCCATACCCCGGCGGGGCAAACACAAGGAAACCCCTCATGCTGATGCCCCGGCGAAGACGGCGGCGACGACGTGACGGCTCAGTAACGGTGGACGGGCCAGTGCGGGTCGCCCCAGCGAGCGGGACCGGTGAGTCCTAGGAGCCGTATCCGGCGGTCCAGTTCCTCGGAACCACCCTCGACCCGCAGCCGCGCGGGAGCGACCCGTACGAGCCAGGCCGCGGGCCGCGCCCTACGGGCGGCGGGCCAGCACGTGGGTGTCGAGGAAACCCCGCTCGGACGCCGGGTCGTGGAGCAACCGTGCCACCGTGACGAGACCGGCCCCGGCCAACAACTCGGCAAACCGTCTCACCGGCCAGCTGTAGGCGGGCGCCACCTTGTGGTCGAAACGGACCGGCTCCGGCCCCTCCGTCCCGAAGAAAGACACCAGAAGCAGACCCCCTGGTGCCAGGACACGCACCTGCTCAGCCAGCAGCGCGGGCAACTCTCCAGGTGGGGTATGAATCATCGAGTAGTGGGCCAGCACTCCACCCAGCGCGCCGTCCTCGACCGGCAGGTCCTCCATGCGCCCTTCGTCGAACCGCAGCGCCGGATGGGCCCGCCGAGCGTGGTCGACCATGGCCGGGGAGAGGTCGAGCCCGAAGGCCTCCAGCCCCAAGTCGTGCAGCATGGCCGTCAGATGACCGGGGCCGCACCCCACGTCGGCAGCCCGCACGTTCCCCGTGCCACGCACGAGCTCGGCGAAGGTGCCGATCATGTTCCGCGCGAACGGCTGCGTCTCCAACCGATCGGCGAACATCGACGCATAAACGTCGACGACCCCGTCGTAAGCCACCCTGGTCACGTCCTGATATTCCGACACAGCAAGGAAACTAACAGCCACACCACTTCTCCCTCCAGGCCGGTAGCTCGGTCCGACTGGGTTCTCGGCGGTGCGGGATGACCAGACCCTTGCCGCGGCAGCCGCCGTCTGCGATCACGGTGGTCTTGCCGACCGAGTTCTTGGCTCCGAACAGTTCCCATGCCTTCCAGTCGTTACGGATACCGGGCACGGTTCGGCCGACGGAGACGACAAGGCGTGAGTCGGCGTCGATGACGACTGGGTGGTTGGTCGAGTAGCGGTAGTTCTTGGACCGCTCCGCCACGCTGTGGTCCCGTGTCGAGACCAGGGTGCCGTCCACGATCTGTACCGTTCCGCGGAAGCGGCTCCGCTTGCCGACTGCTTCGGACTCAACCCGGAGTACAGCGCTGTCCATGACGCTCCGACGCCGTGATCACAGCCCCCACGACAAGATCGTCTCAGGGTTGGCCAGGCGCCCCTGCACGCTCCAGACATACGGGACGTGGCTCCGCCGGGCCGAGGTCAGTAGAGCCATCGGTCCAGCAGCCGTGGCCAGAGAAACCCCTCGTAGCCCCTGAAGGCCGCAGGGTCGATCTCCCTCCTTCAGCTCCTCGGCCAGCCGGCTCAGACCGCTCGGCCGGATCATTGGGGTCCGCCTGCTCGGTGAGACGGTAGAACCGGCCCCGGGACGTGAGCAGGACAGGATCGCCATCAATCTGCATCACGACTCGTTCGATGAGGCGCGGAGCGACCGGGATGCCCACCTCGACGAGCTGCGCCTTCATCACGCCCGGGATCCGCCAGCCGGCCACAACGTCTCGTCGGGCCCGGCTGACATGCCCCGGACCGGCCCACTCGGTCAGCTGGCCGTACGTCGCCATCGAACGATCCTCTTCCGCCGGCTACGGTCCTGACCCTAGCGAGACGGCCTCAAGTCAGAGCACGGCCGCACTTGCGGGGCAGCCCTTAGGAGGTGACTCGGAGCGTGAGTTCGCGAAGCCGGCGGCCACCGGTGGTGCCGTCGTATCGGCGGGCGATGTTGAGGGCCGCCGTAGCCGACGACGCGATGGCCCACGTCAGCGACGCGCACAGCGAGCGGCAACCCGACGTAGCCTTGACCGGCGACGACAACATCCACGACGACTCCCATCTCGGTGAGGACCACTGAGCCTCCGCCAACTTGAAGTCCCAGGTCAAAGGGCTGGTGTGATCGGCTCTCGTGGTGCTCGTGCTGGTCGCGGGCGGAAGTCTGCGGACAAGA
>NZ_JBICYI010000027.1:0-18011 GCF_043200825.1 Streptomyces sp. NPDC048370
TGCCATGGCTCCGCCATGACGCCCTCCTCCGCCTTGCGATGCACGGCACCAGAGCCCGCTCCCTGATCCGGCCTGATCCAAACGAAAGACCCTAGCCGGCTCGCTCGGCGGGCGGCCTCCACGGCCGCCCGCGCCCATCACGCGTGAGGTGATGTGCCCCGCCGGTTGAAGGGAAGCCGGCCGAGGAGCGCCGCCATGCCGCAGGTGTCGGTGAGCGCGGAGAACACCAGGCCTCCGGCGATCCCGGCCGACAGCAGCTGGAACGCCGGGTGCACGAGCAGCCCGAGGGCCAGACCGAGGAGGACCAAGGCCCCTGCGGTGAAGCGGACTTGACGCTCCATCCCCCAGATGGCTCGTACGGGTCCTGGCGGGAACTCGAGCGGGTGGCCGGCGGCCGCCCAGGCCCGGGTGCCGCCGGCGAGGCTCTCCGCGGCGATCCCGTGGACGGCGAGCTCCGCGACGGCCTTCTCGGAGCGGGGACCGGAAGCGCACACCAGCAGAAGAGGACTGGCGGAGCCCCGCAGGTCGGAGAGGTTCTTCCGAATGCGGTCGAGGGGGACGTTGACGGCGCCGGGCAGGTGGCCGGACGCGAACTCGCCCGGGGTACGGACGTCGACCACGTGCAGTTGGGGGAGCCGAGGCTCCGCCTGGCCGACGGTGAGGGGAGTGGGGGAGATGCTCATGGCGAACCTGCCCTTGGCAGCGACGGGAAGTGGCCCTGCACCGCAGCCGGTGACAGGGCCGTTCCCGAGATGCTAGACGCGCGGCGTGGCCGGAAAGGGACGACGGGCGGAGCCGTCACCGGGTCGCCATACCGTCGCCATACCGCGGCAACAAGTCGAGCGGTCGGGCCCCCGTGGGTGTCCCGTCCGTCGACGGGTCCGCCAAGTCGAGCGGTCGGGCATCAGTGGGTGTCCCGTCCGTCACCCGTCGGGCATCCGTGGGTGTCCCGTCAGTCGACCGGTCCGCGCTCGCGCGGGATGCGTTCCCCCGCCTCGACCGCCACGGGCAGTCGGTTCTCGGCCGGCGGCAGCGGGCAGGTCGCGAAGTCGGTGTAGGCGCAGGGCAGATTGGTCGCGCGGTTGAAGTCGAGCACGACCACGCCGTCGGGTCCTGGCGCGTCCACTCCGAGCTGCCGGTTGGCCGCGTACGTGGTGACGCCCGAGGTCTCGTCGGTGAACAGCACGGTGAGGCTGCCGGGTGTGTTCCCGTTGAACGCGGTCAGACTCAACTCCTGTCCGTCCAGCCGGAAGACGACACGGCCCGGAGCGTCGTACACGTGCCGAAGTCCCTCGACGGAGGCGCCGACCGTGGTCGGTCGCGACTCGTCGAAGGCCTCGTAGCGGCCGGTGACCACCCAGCGCGGATCGGGGACGTACGCGGGCGTCCCGGTGAAGTCGACCCGCAGCGGGTGGCCTGGGTGCCGCGGCCGGACCACGTCGTGGCCGCCGCGCTTGGCGACTTCGATCACGGTGTCCTTCCAGACGGCGTTGACGCCGCCGCGCTCCGGAATGACGCCGAAGAGGTGCCGCCCCCGCACCACCGTGCCGTCGACGACGAGTTCCGTCCCCTCGTCGAGGTCCACGGTGACGCCCTCGGGCCCCGTCGACCACGTGCCGGGCGCGCCGGGGAAGCTCTGTGGCTCGTCGGAGAGCCAGTACAGACCGGTGACCGCGAGGAAGCCGTGCTCGGAGGCCAGCCGGGCGTCCTTGTCCCGGTGCCACTCCTCCCATTCCGCGGCGAAGCGCGCCGGATCGGGAGAACCGGCGGTGTCGGCGCTCTCGTACGAGTCGTTGTCGACGCTCATGCGTCTCCTCCTGCTGCTGTGGGTGGTGTGGACGCGGCCGCGTGTCCACTGCCGGGCGTGGGCAAGGCAGGAGGAAGGGGCCGCGGGGGCAGGACGAGGCCGTACGGGTGGCGCCCAGGAAGCGTCGGTGGCGAGCGCGTGGCTGTCCGGACGCCGGGTCGAGGCCTCGAGTCAGCCGGAACAGGCCATGGTCGTGACGCGCACGTAGTCCACGTGTCGACGCATCACGAGAAGGCTCATGGACCGAGCAAACCACAACTCCGGTGCGGCGCACCAGTGTCCCCGGCGGCCACCGACTCGTACCGGCCGGCCGCGAGCCCGGCTCCCCGTCCATCCGAACGGGCGTACCTCGCGGGCCCGAGGGCCGGCCGTCTCACCCCTGTAGAGGCAGGCGGCAGTGGCGGCTAGGGTGAGGTGAGGAGGCTGTGCGGGAGCCAGGAGCCGTCATGCGCGGACACCGTCCCGAGCCCCCCGACAGTGTGCAGGAGCTTCTGGTCGCTCTCGGGCAGCTCGTCGATCAGGCCGTGGAACGGATCGAGTACCAGCGTGCCAGGGTCGAGCTCGCCGTGGCCCTGCAGCGCCACATGCTGCCGCCCGAGCTGCCGAAGCTGCCCGGGCTGCATCTGGCCGCCAGGTACGCGCCGTCGCGGGACGGCCTGGCCGTGGGAGGCGACTGGTACGACGCCTTCGTCATGCACGACGGGTCACTGGGGCTCACGGTCGGCGACGTACAGGGGCATGACGTGGAGGCCATCGCCTTCATGGGGCAGGTGCGCACCAGCCTGCGCGCCCTCGCCCAGGCGACGAACGACACCCGAGAGGTCCTGGGCCGCGCCAACGATCTCCTGATCGCGATGGGACGCGGCCTCTTCGCCACGTGCTGTTTCCTCCGCTTCGACCCGGTCAGTCGCGACCTGACGGTCTCCAGGGCCGGCCATGTCCCGATGGTCTGGGCCACGGCCGGAGGCGGCCACGGCATCGCTCTCGACCGCGGCGGGCCGCCGCTCGGCATCGTGCCGGGTGAGCGGTATCCGGTGACCCACCGGCGCTTGACGGAGGCGGGAGTGCTCGTGCTGCTCACCGACGGGGTGGTCGAGGGCCCGCACTACCCGATGGAGGCAGGTCTGGCCGAGGTGGCCACACTGGTGCGCGCGGGCTTCGACGCCGACCCCGACGTGCTGGCCTCCGCCGTCGTCAAGGTGGCCGACCTGACGGGCCACCGCGACGATGCCGCCGTCCTCGTCGTCCGCTACGACGGTCCCTAGGAGCCGTCGCGCCGCCCTTGTCGTCCGCTACGACGGTCCCTGGGACCCGTCCCCGCCGACCGGGCCGCTGCGGTCGCCGGTGCCGGGATCCCCGTGCAGACTGCTGTCGTGCGCAGCGCGGAGATGGGTCGTCACGGGTCCACCGCTCTGCGCATCCTCGCGGTCGCGGCCCTCTACTACGGGGCCGCGCGGGTCGGTCTCCTTCAGCAGCTGGTGCGCGACCAGGTCACCCCCCTGTGGCCGCCGACCGGCGTCGCGCTGGCCGGCCTGCTCCTGCTGGGGCTGCGGGTCTGGCCGGGCATCGCCCTGGGCGCGTTCCTGGTCAACGTGTTCCTCGGGCCGTCGGTGACCGCCGTACTCGCCATCACCGCGGGCAACACCCTGGCACCGGTCTGCGCCTTTCTGATGCTGCGCAGAGCCGGGTTCAGGACCGAGCTGGACCGGCTGAGGGACGTACTGGCGTTGGTCTTCCTCGGTGCGCTCGCCGGGATGCTGATCAGTTCCACCATCGGCAGTGGCGCGCTGGTCCTCTCCGGGGCACTGGATGCGAGCGACTTCTGGCCGACCTGGTCGGTGTGGTGGACCGGTGACGCGATGGGAATCCTTGTCGTCACCCCCTTCCTGCTCGTGCTGCGCACGGCCCGATGGCCGTTGCTCGCCGGGCCCGGCCGCTGGTTCGAGGCGGTGGCGCTGGCGGTCGGTACGGTCCTCGTCACGCTCCTGGCGACGCGCACACCCGACTCGGACCTGCTGTTCCTCGTCTCGCCGTTCCTGATCTGGGCCGCCTTCCGCTTCCGGCTGGCCGGCGCGGCACCGTGCGCCCTCGCGGTGTCGACGCTCGCGATTCTGTCCGCCGCCGGCGACACGGGCCCCTTCGTCGACGAGGACGTCTTCGCGAACATGGTCACGCTCCAGGCCTTCAACGGCACGACGGCGCTGACGGCTCTCCTGCTCGCGGCCGTCATCACCGAACGCGACACCACCCATGAGGAGATCGAACGGGTCTGCGCGCGGCTTGCGGAGATGGTGGCCCGGATGGAACCCCGCCCCGAGTCGTACGACTTCCCGCCCGAGAATCCGCCGCCATGAGAGCCCCGTGTCCGCGGTGGCGAGGGCGCCCGCCACGCGGGGGCGCGGGCTTCTGCCTCACGCCGTCAGCGTCGCCCCGTCCGGGAAGGTGACGCTCACCGTTCCGTCGTCCGTACCGCGCGGGTGAGGGTCGTACGCAGCGCCTCCGGATGCACGGAGTCGCGGGTCAGCGCCACCAGGGAGACATGGACGCTCGGGCCGCCGGTACGGCCCGTCGCCCGTAGGCAGGGAGCCGCCGAGTACGGCCCGAAGGCGTTGGCCTCCACCTCCTCGGCGACCCCGGTCTCCTCGTCCCACCCGTACAGCCCCACCACCACGCTGGTCAGCCCGCTCTCCGTGCGCGTCAGGGCCCAGCCGGGGCCCTGGGCGGAGTGCGGCCGCGCGCTGTCGGCGACCGCGTACCCGCCCTCGCGTACGGCGATGTCCGCCGGGGCCTCGACGCGGTGGACGCGCAGCTCCCACGGACCGTGCAGCAGGCTCGTCGACTCGACGGGGAACGTTTCGTCGCAGCCCGGGAGGTACGCGTCGTGGCGGGAGGACGCACGGCGGTCCTCGCAGGTGAGGGGGTGGATGCGGCGGCGGCGCGACGGGGTGCCGTCGGGCGCGAGCAGCGCCAGGTGGTTGTCCGTGGCGCGGACCCAGGCGTGGGGCGCGGCTTCCGGGGAGGTGGCCGTGGAGTAGGCGAGCTTGGCGTAGTGCGGGTCGTCGGTGGCCGGACCTTCGAGCGGATTGTGGTCGCTGCCGTGGTTGATCAGACGGACGATGCCGTCCTGCGGGGTGCCGTGCAGCAGCCAACGGGCGCGGGCAACGCCGTGTACTGCACGGACCGCTCGACGGGCAGCGGCAGCTCGCGCTCCGTCGTACAGGTGCATGGCCCAGCCGATGTAGTAGTCGAAGTTCCGTCCGTGGCCGTTGGTGTACCAGCCGTCGCCGACGTACCAGTCCTCGATGCGGTCGAGGCCGCCGCCGATGTCGCTCCGGCTGCACGGAGCGCCCACCGAGGCGAGGAACTGCTCCGAAACGACCTGGAACAGCCGTCGTAGCCGACCAGGGAGATGTCCTGGGGGACGCGTAGCCCCGCCTCCTCCATGGCCTGCGCCGCACCCGCCGCCACGATGTCGTTGGCGGCGAAGACCGCGGTGAAGTCCAGGCCCTCACGCAGGAGTTCGGTCATCCGGCGGTAGCCGAAGGACCTGCTGAACGCCCCTGGCTGCTCGAGCTCCGGGTCCCGCTCGACGCCCCGCAGTTCCAGCGCGCGCCGGTGGCCGGCGATCCGGTCGATGGTGGTGGACAGGCCGACGGGCCCGCCGAGATACAGGATGCGTTCGTGTCCCTGCGCGATGAGGTGGTCGGTGAGGGCGAAGGCGCCGCCCTTGTTGTCGTACTCGACGCCCACCGTCGGGTCGTTCTCGCCGAGAGAAGGCCGTCCGCACAGCACGAGTTTGGCGCCACCGGCATCCAACTCATGGGCTCTGCGGGCCAGTTCTGACTGGTACGCCCGGTCACTGGCGCATGGACGTGTAGTCGGTGGCCCCGCCCTGCCCGACGCAGTCGCCGACCTCGACGGTGCTGTTCCCCGAGAACGTCCGCAGGCAGCTGTCGAGCCCGGCGTCGGCCCGGTGGTCGTTCTCCATCAGCGCGTACCCCGCCAGGGCTTCGGCCCCGGGCTCGGCGCTCCGTCCCGCTGGCGCCGCGGTGGCCGGCGTGTACGAAACCACCGCCCCCACCGCGAGGAACGCGGTCAGCAGGGCGGCGCCCCGTGTGGCGAGCGCTCGTGCGAACAGTCCTGGCATGTGTCCTCCGATGGCGTGCTGTCGGCCGTACAGAGTGAGCTTCGCCCCCCCAACTGCCCGACAGGATGTAAGCGGTTGCTATGTCGAGCAAGAGCAGTCGCAATGTTTCTGGGCGTTACTGTGCGCGCGAGCCGAAAGAACGAGAGCGGCCCCCGCCACGGGGGCGGGGGCCGTACGGGGGTGGCGGTCCTTCGGCCAGGTCCCTTCGGCCAGGTCCTTCGGTCAGGCTCCGGACGCGGACTGTGCCTCGGCGGCGGCGCGGAACAGCCGGCGCAGCCGCACGACCCCGAGGTCGTGCTGGTAGAGGTTCTCCTGCTGGTCGGCGTCCGCCGGCATGGCCTCCAGCATCACGCGGTCCTGCTCCAGGACCTCCCAGTGCCGCTTTTCGATCAACGTCCGGTACAGGAAGCGCCAGGTCGCGCGCTGCCAGTCGGCGACCCGGCGGTAGCGCCAGAAGAAGACCCCGCTGCGCCCGGCGTCCACCGGGCAGACCATGCCCACGATGCCGAACGGTCCGCCGGGACCGGCCGACGGCGGATACGGGATGGACAGGTCGACCCAGTCCACACCCGTACGGCACAGTTCGACCCAGTCGAAATTGACGCCCCGCTGGTCGGTCTTCTCGAAGAAGTAGCCGCGATCGGTCTCCCGGATGCGGAACTTGGCCGTCGTGTCACCGTCGAACATCGTGTGCGACTCGTGGTGGAGGAAGGCGCCGTGCATCGGGTCGAGGAGGTTCTCCACCGCGTACCGCCAGGGCACCTCCCACTCGGCATAGCAGAGGAACGCGTCCACCTCCGGGTCCGTCAACGGCTCCGGCAGCGTCAGCTCCACCGGCTCGGGGTGCTCCTCGTCGCCGAAGTAGGCGAGGATCGCGCCGCCGATCTCGCGCACGGGGAGCGAGGTGACGAGCTTCTTGCCTTCCAGGTTGCAGCCGGGCAGCCCGGGGACGGAGGAGACCGTCCCGTCCGTCTCGACCTCGACACCGTGGTACCAGCAGGCCACCCGGTCACCGAGATGCTTCCCGAGCGACAGGGGAGCGCCCCGGTGCGGGCAGCGGTCGGCCAGCATGGAGAGCCGGCCGTCGGAGCGGCGGAACAGCAGCCACTGTTCACCGAGCGCGGTGACCTTGCGCATCGCGCCCGGGGCGACGAAGCGCGAAGGGACGACGGGGTGCCACTGGTTGCGCAGACCGGTGGCGTAGATGTGGTCGGCGGTGGCGGTGGACGACAGCGTCACGTCAGGCTCCCAGTCGGTTCATCTCGGCACGGAAGGACCCCTCGGTCCACGGCGCGCCGTCGGCGGCATGGACCTTGCGGGCGTTGAGCCCGCGCACCACGTCGGCCATCTCGTGGCCCTCCTGGGCGAAGACCTCTTCGAGGGTCGAGGCGAGCTTGTACTCGTAGGCGGTGGGTTCGTGCGTACGGGACTGGTGGACGTCCAGGTACGGCCATGCGTCGCTCGTGGTGTCGGTCACGGTGTCTCCTGAGGGTGCGGGGGATCAGGGGGCGGGGTCAGAGGTCGAGGACGAGCCGGCCGGAGGCGCACCGCGAGACGCAGATCATCATCGTGGCGCCCGCGGCCTGCTCCGACTCGCTGAGCAGGAAGTCGCGGTGGTCGGGCGTCCCTTCGAGCACGCTGGTCTCGCAGGAGCCGCAGATCCCGTCGCGGCAGGAGCTGTTCACGCTGATTCCGGCGCTCTCCGCGGCGTCGAGGATCGAGGTGTCCGCGCCGACACCGAGGGTCAGTCCGGACCTGCGGCACTCGACCTCGAACGCCTCGTCGTCCCCAGTGCGGTCGACGACCGGCGCGGCAAAGCGCTCAAGGCGCAACCGGCCCTCGGGGCACCGCTCCTCGACGGCCGCGAGCAGCGGTTCGGGGCCGCAGGAGTAGACGAGCGTGGAGTCGGAGAGCCCGGACAGAGCCGCGTCCAGGTCGATGTGGCCCGACTCGTCCTGCGGAACGAACGTCACATCACCGCCGAGTGCGGCGAGTTCGGCGACGAACGCCATCGACGCCCGGCTCCGGCCGCCGTAGACCATGCGCCAGGGGGTGCCGCGCCGCACGGCTTCCCGGGACATTGCGAGGAGCGGTGTGATCCCGATGCCGCCCGCGACGAAGACATAGGCGTCGGCGTCCTCCAGGGCGAAGTGGTTGCGCGGCTCGGAGACCGTGACGGTCTGGCCGGGGCGGAGCGCCGTGTGCACGTAGCGCGAACCTCCGCGTGAGGACGGCTCGTTGAGCACACCGATGCGGTACGACCCCAGGTCGTGCGGGTCACCGCACAGGCTGTACTGGCGGACCTGGCCGCCGACGTGGACGTCGAGATGGGCGCCGGCCGACCAGGCGGGCAGCGGCTTGCCGTCGGGGTCGGAGAGTTCGACGGACAGGACGCCCTCGGCCTCCCAGGTCATGCGGCGGACGATCAGCCGCAGCGCGTTCTCGCTCATGGTCCGGTGCCTCCTTCCGGTGATCGAGCGGTACGGGTCGGGCTACTGGCCCGGGATCCGTACCGGCGGGGTGAACGGGTTCTTCATCGGGCCGAGGGCCGCGAGGTCGACCTCGACGAGCGTCGGCCCGTCCGAGGCCACGGCCTGGCGGATGACCGGATCGGCATGCTCCTCGGCGGCGATCCGCAGATAGGGCAACCCGCAGGCGCGCGCGAGGAGTTCGAAGTCGGGGGTCACGAGGTCGACGCCGGAACGCCGCTCGCCGTAGCGGTCCTGCATGTTGCGGAGCACGCCGTATCCGCCGTCGTTGAAGACGACCAGGGTGAGCCGGGGCCGTTCCTGGGCGAGGGTGAGGAGTTCCCCGAGGTGGACGGCGAGCCCGCCGTCACCCGCCATGACGACCGTCGGCGCGTCGGGCCGGGCGAGCGCCGCCCCGATGCCCATGCCGAGGCCCTGCCCGATGCCACCGCCCCGGGGGAAGACGTTGTCCCGCGTGCCGTACATCTCCAGGAGGCGGTTGCCCCAGCTGCTGGAGGCGATCGTGACGTCGCGTGCGACGACCGCCTCGCGGGGCAGAGCGGCCCGGATGGCGTCGCAGATCGCGGCCTGGGGCCCGATCGAGGTGTGGAGCGCCTCGCGTACCTCTGTACGGACGGAGGTGACGCGCTCGCGCCAGCCGTCCTCCGAGGGCCGGGCGGACGCGGCAAGACCGGCGAGGGTGGTCGTGGCCTCGCCGTGCAGCGGGTGCGCGACCGGGTACACCCGGCCGAGCGCCGCCGCGTCGACGTCGATCTGGATGTGGGCGGTGGGGAGACCGATCGTGTAGTCGGCGGTCTCGTTGGAGCGGAAGTGCGTGCCGACGGTGACCAGCACGTCCGCGTCGGCGAGCAGGGCCCGCACGGCGGGGGCCGTGGCGAAGTTGCCGATGACCTGTTCATGGTCCTCGGGCACCGTGCCGCGCCCGGAGTTGGAGGTGAGCAGCCCGGCTCCGGTGGCCTCGAGCAGGGAGGCGAGCTCGTCCCCGGCGCCTGCGGCGCCGCCGCCCGCCCAGATCAGCGGGCGGCGGGCCGAGGCCAGGAGGGCCCCGGCGGCCGCGAGTTCACCCGCCGTGGGCGCGGGAGGCACCCGTACGGGAAGCTCCGCGGGGGCGTCCACCTGGGGCGCGTACTGGAGGTCGATCGGCCACTCGACACTGGCCGGACCGCCCGGTGCGGCAAGCGCCGCCCGCGCCGCCTCGCGAAGGATCCGACCCGCCTGCTCGGCGTCGGGGACGCTCGCCGCGTACGCCGATACGGCGGTGAGCATGCCGAGTTGGTCCTTGGTCTCGTGGATGAACCCTCGGCCGCTCCCGAGGAACGCGCTCTCCACCTGGCCCGTGACGTGGAGGACGGAACTGCCCGCGCTCAACGACTCGATCAGCGAACCGGCGGCGTTGCCCGCACCGGTACCGGTCGACGTGAGCGCGCAGCCGATCGAGCCGCGGGCCCGTCCGTAGGCGTCCGCCGCGTTGACGGCGGAGGCCTCGTGCCGGACGGGCACGAACCGCAGTTCGCGGTCGACGGCCTCCACCAGCGGCAGGTTGTGCACGCTGACGATGCCGAAGACGGTGTCGACGCCGAGCTCGCGCAGGACGGCGACGAGGAGGTCTCCTCCGTTGTCGTGACGCATGGTGTCTCCTCAGAGGATGGAGCGGCCGACTCCGCCGCAGACGTCGATGCCGGTGCCGGTGATGTACGAGGCACGGGGCGAGAGCAGGGTCACGACCGCGTACGCGACCTCCTCGGCCCGGCCGAGGCGGCCGAGCGCGATACCGCGGTCGGCGGCCAGTTCGGCCTGCCAGTCCTCGTAGCTCTCCCCGGTTCCCGCCGCGGCGTGGCGGCGGGTCCACTGGCCGGTGTCGATGAGGCCCAGGCACACGGAGTTGACCCGGATGCCGTCACCTGCCAGCTCGATCGACAGGGACTTGGAGAGGTTGAGGATGCCGGCGCGTGCGGCGCTGGTGGTGATCAGGCGGGTCTCGGGCTGCTTGGAGAGGACGGCGTTGATGTTGACGATGCTCGCCGCGTCGGAGGCGGCGAGGTACGGCCGGGCGGCGTGCAGCGGGCTGAGGACCCCGGCGAACTTGAGCTCCAACTCGTCGCGCCAGTCCTCGGGCGTCGCCTCGTCGAGTCCCTTCATCCGGGACTGCCCGGCGTTGTTGACGAGCCCGTCGACGCCCCCGAACTCCTCGGCGGCGCGGCGGACGAAACGGCCGACCGCGTCGGGGTCCCGTACGTCGCAGACCGCCGTCAGTAGCCGGTCACGTCCGGCACCGAGCCCGGCGACGGCCTGCTCCATCCGGTCGGCGTCACGGCCGCAGGTGGCGACACGGGCTCCTTCGTCGAGCAGGGCGCGGACCGTGGCCAGGCCGACACCCGAGCTGCCGCCGGTGACCACGATCGTGCGGTCGGCGAGGCCCAGATCCATAACTAGTGACTCCTACAGCTCAGTTCATGGTGAATCCGCCGTTGACGGCGATCACCTGTCCGGTCAGATAGCGGGACTCCTCGCCGAGCAGGAAGGAGACGATCCCGATGAGGTCCTCGGGCTGCTGCGGCCGGGAGACGGCCCGGTTGGCGCGGTAGAGGTCGTGCCGCTCGGCGGGCACGGTCTCCGTCGCCTCGCACTCGGTGAGACCGGGGGCGACCGCGTTCACGGTGATCCCCCTGTCGCCGAGCTCTCGGGCCATCGCCCGGGTGAGCGCGATCACCGCGCCCTTGGAGGCGATGTAGTGGGCCAGGCGCGGGGAGCCGTAGAGGGCGGCGTCCGACGCGATGTTGACGATCCGGCCAGGAGAGCCGAAGAGGGGATGCAGGGCCTTCGCCACCAGCCAGGGGCCGCGGGCGTTGACCGCCATCAGCCGGTCCCACACCTCGACGTCGATGTCCTGGAACTCACGTCCGCCCACTCCGTCGGCGAGCGCCGCGTTGTTGACCAGCCCGTACAGCGGTCCGGTCTCGCGCACGGCCGCCGCGAGCCCGTCCACCGACGCGGGGTCGGCGACATCGCAGCGTACGAACCGCGCGTCGACACCCTCCGAGCGGAGCTCCGCCGCGGCACGCTCCCCCCGCTCCCGCTCCAGCTCGGCGACGACGACCCGGAAGCCGTCCTCGCCGGCCCGGCGGGCCATGGCCGTGCCCAGGCCACGGCCCGCCCCGGTGACGACGACGACCCTCGGGTCAGTCACGGGTGACACCGTGCATCGGCGAGTACTCGGGGTAGGTCGGCACCTGCGGCTTCTGCGTGCCGATCACGACGCAGAACAGGGCGTCGGTGTCGCCCTCGTTCTTCAGCGAGCGGGTCACCCCGGCGGGCACGACGATCATGTCGCGGTAGCCGAGTGTGCGGAACTCGACCTCGTCGGGCCCTCGGTGGATGCCGACCTTGACCTCGCCCTCCAGGACGAAGAAGGCCTCCTCGACGTCGTGGTGGGTGTGGGCCGGGCCCTCGGCGCCGGGCGGGAGCAGCATGTTGGAGAAGGTGAAGCCGCCGGACGGGATGATGCGGCTGTCGCCCTCGTGGTTGCCGGTCGCGCCCGAACCGACGTAGCGGATCTGGCCGCGGCGGTACTGCGGGCCTGCCTTCTCCTGGAAGGACAGGGTGCCGAAGTCCGCCACACGGGAGTCCTTGGTGGCGATGAGCGAGTCGGTGTACGCGGCGAGGTCGCCGCCGTTGTCGTACGCGGTGGTGGTCAGAGGCATGGGAACGGCTCCTGTTCGGGGATGCGTGCGGTGATACGGAGGTGGGCGAGGACCCAGGCGTTGAAGCGCCCGGGCTGCTCCTGATTGGCCAGGTGACCGGCGTCCTTGACGATCACGAAGGCGGTCCTGCGGAGGGCTCCGGCGATGGTCTGGCTCGCCTCGATGCCGGTGACCCGGTCCTGGTCGCCGCAGAGCACGAGCGAGGGTGCGGCGACCGAGGGCAGTTCGGTGCGGAGGTCGGCCGATGCCATGGACTCGGCGGCGTACGCGTACCCCGGCAGCCGCACCGAGGCCGCCATGGTGTCCACGACCCGCCGGACCAGTGCGTCCGGGGCGTCGGGCGACACCAGGCGTGGTCCCCGCGCCTCGGCGAAGGCACGCGGACCGAGCTCGGCCAGCTCGGTGGCGCGGGCCCGCATGCCCGCGGCCTTGTCCTCGTCGGTACCCGAGCCGGGGCTCGAGTCCGCGACGATCACCGAGTCGACGAGATCCGGGTGGCGGACGGCGAGCCGCAGGGCGATGACGCCGCCCCAGGAGACACCGAGCACATGGCCGCGTCCGCCGCGCTCCCGGATGAGCCCGGCCGCCGCGTCCGCGAAGTCGTCGAGGGTGAGCGGTCCTTCGGGATCGGGCGACCCGGCGTACCCGGGGGCGTCCCAGGCCACGACCCTCGCGTAGGACGAGACCTCGGCGAGCTGCGGCGCGAACGCCGCCGACGACGAGCCGATGCCGTGCAGGCACAGCAGGAGCGGACCGTGCTCGCCCGCCTCCTCGACATGCACGTCGACACGGCCGCTCACAGGATCTGCCCCGTCCGCCCGGCGATCGCGGCGAGGCTGCGCAGCACCGCGTACGGCACGACCTGGCTGGTCGCGGGGTTGTCCGCGTCCGGTACGTGCTCCATCTCGAAGCGGTACGCACCGTGCGGTCCTGACGCCTCGATCACGTGCCGCGTGCGGTGCGCCGCCGGGTCGGCGACGACCCTGACCCGCACGGCGTCCAGGTCGCCGACGGCAAGCGCGACGGAGGCGGCCACGTTCGTCGACCGGGGAAAGCTCACCGGAACCTCGCGCGCGGTGCCGGACATGACCTCGACCGGACCGGTCGCCGTTCGCATCCGCAGGAGCAACTCCTCGCTCATCCACGGCTGTTCGAGCGTCGAGGGCAGCTTGGTGGTGGTGAGCCTGACCTCGTCCACGGGGCCGAGGGACCGTACCGCCTGGAGCAGATCGAGGCCCCCCACCGCACCGCCGGTGAAGTACACCCGGCCCGGGCCCGCCGCGAGCAGCCGCTTCGCGAGGTCGTCGTCGGTGAGCGCCCCGGTGGAGGCGATCAGCAGATCGGTGCCGGAGGCGAGCACCCGCTCGCCCCACTCCCTCACGACGCCCTGTCCGGCGGCCTCCACGACGAGGTCGCAGCGTTGCAGCGCCTCCTCGAAGGTGACCTGAGGGGCGGGCGCCGCCTCGCCCAGCGGACGGTTGTCGACGACGCACACCAGCTCGGCGCCGCTCACCTCTCCGTGCGTGAGCGCGGTGCCGACGACGCGGCCGATCGCGCCCCAGCCGACGATGCCCACCTTGCGTACGGTGCTCATGCGATGTCCTTCCGGGAGTCGGTGGCGGTGGGAGTGGGAGTGGCTGTGGGAGCGGCGGTGGGGGCGAGCGGGCCGGGGTCCGGCGCGCCCGCCATGTGACAGCGGATCTCCTTCGAGGGCGGTCCCGCCGTCCCCCACAGGTCGGACAGCTCCGGCACGCGACGCCAGACCCTGGCGATCCAGGCGTCCTCGACGATCTGCGCGACCTCGGAGGTGTACTCGCAGACAAGCCCGGACGGGTCGGTGAAGTAGGAGAAGGTGTTGTTGCCGGGGCCGTGCCGGCCGGGGCCCCACTGAGGGGTGATGCCGTGGTGGCGCAGCCGCCCGAGGCCCCGCATGAAGTGGTCGACCGAGGTCATCTCGTAGGCGACGTGGTTGAGCGAGGTCCACTCGGCCTGGTTGAAGGCGATGCAGTGGTGGTCGGCGTTGCAGCGAAGGAACGCCATCTGGTGCTCGGACCAGTCGGAGACGCGCAGCCCGAGGACGTCGCAGTAGAAGGCGACGGCCGCGTCGATGTCGACGGTGTTGAGCACCGCGTGGGTGACACCGACGGGTACCGCCCCGTCCCGGCCGCGCGGAGCGACGGCCTCGACCTGGGCGCTGATCTCGATCAGGCGCCGCTCGGGGTCGGTGAACCGCACTCCGTAGCCGCCGCCCGCCTGGTCCAGCGGTCCGGGGCCGAAGACGGGGACGATGCCCCGGGCTTCGAGGCGCCGCGCGGCCTCGTCGACCTCGGCGGGGGTGGCGACACAGAACGCGATCCTGCCGAGGCCCACGCGCTCGTTCTCGGTGAGGTGCAGGACGTGGTGTTCGTCGCCGGTCCCGCGCAGCCAGCGCGCGCCGGTGTCGGACTCGACGGTCTCCAGCCCCCAGACCTCCTCGTAGAAGTCGGCGGCCTCGGTGAAGGCGGGCGTGTGCAGCTCGACGTAGCGCAGGGAACGGAGGCGGGCGATCGGACCGGGCGGTGTGCGGTGCATGAGTCTCTCCAGGAGGGGCGTGCCGGGTCAGTTGGCCCAGGGAAGGGGAGCGTCGGAGGTGCCCCAGTACAGGGACTTCTGGCGCTGGTAGGCGCGGATCGCGTCACGGCCCTTCTCCGTTCCGAGGCCGCTCTCCTTCCAGCCGCTGAACGGGGTGGCGGCGCTGAACTGCTTGTACGTGTTGATCCAGACGGTCCCCGCTTCGATCCGGCGGGCCAGCCGCCAGGCCGCCCGCGCGTCGCGGGTCCAGATGCCGCAGGCGAGGCCGTAGACGGAGTCGTTGGCCTGGCGGACCAGGTCGTCCTCGTCGTCGAAGGGGAGCGCCACGAGGACCGGGCCGAAGATCTCCTCCTGGCAGGTGCGGGTGGAGTTCGGCAGACCGTCGAGGACGGTCGGCAGGTAGTACGCGCCGTCCCGGTGCCGCTCACCCTCGGGCTCGGACCCGCCGCACAGCACCCGGGCGCCCTCGGACCGGGCGAGGTCGACGTAGGCGGCGACGGCGTCGCGGTGGAGGTGGTGCACGAGGGGGCCGACCTGGGTGGCCGGGTCGGTGCCGGGCCCCACCCGCAGCTTCCGGACGCGCTCGACGAGCTCGCCGACGAAGGAGTCGTAGATCTCGCGGGCCACGAAGAGCCGCGAGCCGGCGATGCAGGACTGTCCGCTGGACGAGAAGATCCCGAACAGCACACCGGCCAGGGCCTGCTCGACATCGGCGTCGGCCCGGACGATCGTCGGCGACTTCCCGCCCAGCTCCAACGAGGCGGGGATCAGCTTCTGCGCCGCGATCGCGGCGATCGAGCGGCCCGTCGAGGTGCCCCCGGTGAACCCGATGCGGGCGACCAGGGGGTGGCGCACGAGGGCGTCACCGACCACCCGACCGCTGCCGGGGAGCACGGAGAGCAGCGCCGAGGGCAGACCGAACTCGTCGAGCGCCCGGGTGATCAGCCGGCCGAGGGCGAGGGAGACCAGCGGCGTCCAGACAGCCGGCTTGAGGAGGACCGCGTTGCCGGCGGCGAGTGCGGGCGCGATCTTCTGCGCGTCGCTTGCGATCGGGGAGTTCCAGGGGTTGATCGCCCCGACGACACCGATCGGCTCGTGCACGCTCATCGTCAGGTACGCGCCGCGCGGCGGGGTGAGCGAGTCCTCGGCCGTCTCCAGGGCCGCCGCGATGTACCGGAAGGTGCCCGCGGCGCTGAGGGCGAGCGCCCGGGTCTCGGCGAGGGTCTTGCCGGTGTCGGCGGTCTGGAGCGCGGAGAGCTCACCGGCGGCCTCTTCGGTCAGCTCGGCGATCCGGTGCAGGAGCCGGGCGCGCTCGTGGGGGAGGAGGTCCCGCCAGGCCGGGTCCGCCACCGCCTTCGCGGCGGCCTCGGCCGCCTCGGCGACCTCCTCCGCGGACGCGGAGTGGACGGTGGCGATGATCCGTCCGGTCGCCGGGTCGACGGTGTCGACCGGCTCGCCCGCACCGCGCCGCCACTGGCCCGCTATGAGGATGTCGGTGGGGAACTGAGGCACGGCAGGACCTCCGATGAGGCGGCGGACAAAGGGACTTCGGGCGAGAGGGGTCGGGGACGGCCTCTCGGATTTCCGAAGCGCTTGAAATCTAAGCGCTTAAATATTTCCGCGCAAGGGTCGCGGGTGAAGTCGTTGCGGTGGTGGCCCTGAGCGGGGTGTCGATCGCGCGGAGTGCCGAAGGCGGTCAGGTGGCGGGGAGATTCCTAAGGCCTTAACCATTGACCCCTTAGGTAGTGCCCTCTTACTGTCTCCGCAACTCCTCTGTTCGCGGAAGGACTCCCTCCATGACGACTGTGGCCGGCAAGCCAGCCATCGGCTCCATAGCCGCGCGCCTCGAACGGCTGCCCCACTCGCGCTGGCACGTCAAGGTCCGCTTCCTCATCGGCGCCGTCACCTTCTTCGAGGCGTTCGACCAGCTCCTCGCCGCCTCCGCGCTGCCCGTCCTGATGAAGGAATGGCACTTGACCACGGGCCAGGCCACCTTCGCGGTGACCTCCGCCTCCATCGGCATGCTCATCGGCGCCCTGGCCGCCGGATGGCTGGGGGACCGGATCGGCCGTGTGCGTACGGTCGCCCTCGGCGTCGCCGTCACCGGTCTCGCCAGCCTCGCCGTCGCCTTCTCCGGCACCATCGAGACCTTCTCGCTCTTCCGGTTCGTCCAGGGCCTCGGCATCGGCGGAGTCGTGCCCGTCGCCGCCACCTACATCAACGAGATCGCCCGCTCCGACAAGCGCGGACGCTTCGTCCTGCTGTACGAGATGATCTTCCCCGCCGGCCTCGCGGCGGCGACGCTGGTCGCGGTCTGGGTGGTGCCCAACCTCGGCTGGCGTGCGATGTTCGTCATCGGTACCCTTCCCGTACTCATCGCCGCCCTGCTGCCCCGCCACGTCGCCGAGTCACCGCGCTGGCTCCTCTCCCGCGGTCGCACCCGGGAGGCCGAGGAGACCATCGCCCGCATCGAGGCGGAGGTCGCCCGCGCCACCGCCGAACCGCTGCCCGCGCCTGCCGCGGACGTACGCGAGGAGCGCACGTCCCCGGGCCGCTGGGGCGACCTCTTCCGCGGGCGCTACCTGCGGCGCACGGCGGTCCTGTCCGGTCTGTGGTTCGTCGCCTACTACGTCAACCACGGCATCTCGACCTGGCTGCCGTCCCTGTACGCGAAGCAGTTCGGCCTCGACCTGACCACGGCCCTCGTCTACACCCTGCTCAGCAACGTCACCGGCCTCCTCGGCACCCTCGTCGTCGCGCTGCTGATCGACCGGATCGGCCGCAGGCCCGCACTGATCGCCGCGCTCGCCGGCGGCATGCTCTCCCTGGGGGCGCTCGCCCTGGCGGGCGCGACCTCGGGCGGCCAGGTCGCCGTCTTCGCCTCCTGCACGACCTTCTTCCTCTACGCGATCAACGCGGGCCTCTACCTCTACTCGCCCGAGCTGTACCCCACCTCCAACCGGGCCAAGGGGGCGGCGTTCGGCGGTCTGTGGAACCGCCTCGGCGTGATCACCGGCCCGATCACCGTCGGCGCGGTGATCGCCGCGGGTGGCAGCCTCGCACTGGTCTTCGCGCAGCTCGCCGGAGTGGCCGCGATCGGTGCCGTGATCGCCTGGTTCGCGGTGGAGACGAAGGGCAGGACGTTGGAGGAGATGAACTCCTGATCCGACCGGAACCCGACCGGAAGCGGTCCGGAAAGGGGGGGGGGGGGGGGGGGGGGGGGGGGGGGGGGGGGGGGGGGGGCGCGCGCCCCCCCCCCCCCCCCCACCCCCGGGGGGGGGCGCAGACGGCGGGAG
>NZ_JBICYI010000028.1:0-16270 GCF_043200825.1 Streptomyces sp. NPDC048370
TCGCCACCATGCACAACCTCGCCATGACACGCTGAAGCAGCAGGTCAGACGCCGCTTTGGCCTGCCGACGCCCAAGCTTCTGCAACACCCTTTAGCCCCCCACCGCCGCACGGGCGATGAGCATCCGTTCGAGCCATGGGTATTCAGCGACCTCCTATTCGGCGCCAGAGCCGGGATCCCCAAGACTTGGCGGGGTTGGCCTTCGCCAACTCGTTGCGGATCGCCACCGCCTCCTGAGCTGGTGCCAAAGCCTCCTTCCTCCGGCCCACCGCCGACAGCTGGACGCCCAGGTTGTCCAGCGCCATGGCGAGGTTGGACAGGTGGACAGCGGGGTTGGCTCTCGCCGACTCGCGAAAGAGGCGGGCCGACTCCTGGGCCGGTGCCACGGCCTCCTTCTGTCGCCCCATCGCCGACAACTGCACGCTCAGGTTGTTCAGCGCGCCGGCGAGATCGGGCAGGTGCACGGCGGGGTTGGCCTTCGCCAACTCGCGGCGGATTGCCACCGCCTCCTCAGTCGGCGACAGAGCCTCCTTGTTTCGATTCACCGACCAGAGCCATGAGCCGAGGTTACTCAGCGTCATGGCGAAGTTGGGCATGTGGGCAGCGGGGTTGGCCTTCGCCAGCTCACGGTAGAGGCGGGCCGCCTCCCGAGCCGCTGTTACGGCCTCCTCCCGTCGGCCCACCTCCGCGAGGGTGCGGCCGAGGTTGTTCAGCGCTCCGGCGAGTTCATGCTTGTACGCGGCGGGGTTGGTCTTCTCGAGCTCGCGGAAGATCCCGGTCGCCTCCCGGGCCGGCGGCAAAGCCTGCTTCTGCTGGCCCGCCGCTGTCAGCTGGACGCTGAGGTTGTTCAGCGCCCCTGCGAGAGTGGGCAGGTGGGCGGCGCGGTTGGCCTTCACCAACCTACGGACTATGCCGGCCGCCTCCTGAGCCATCGCCACGGCCTCGTCCCGCCGGCCCACTTCCCAAAGCCGTAGGCCCAGGAAGTCCAGCGCAGCCGCGAGGCTGGGTAGGTAGGCGGCGGGGTTGCCCTTCACCAGTTCACGGACGATGTCGGCCGCCTCCCGAGCTGGTACCACGGCCTCCTCCCGTCGGCCCACCTCCGCGAGACTGCGGCCGAGGCTGCTCAGCGCCCCGGCGAGTCCGATGGTATGGGCGGCAGGGTTGGCTTTCACCAGTTCACGGAAGATCCCGGCCGCCTCCTGAAGCGGTGCCACGGCCTCCTCCCGCCGCCCCAGGTTCGCGAGGAGAATGCCCAGATTGGTTAGGGACGCGGCGAGGTCGGCCAGGTAGGCGCCAGGGTTGGCCTTCGCTAAATCCCGGCGGATCGCCACCGCCTGCTGAGTCGGCGCCAAAGCCTCCTCCCATCGACCCACCGCTGAGAAACTGTTGCCGAGGTTGGTCAGCGTCGTAGCGCGTGCAGGCAGGTAGGTGGCAGGGCTGTTCTTCGCCAACTCGGCGAAGATGTCGACTATCCCCTGGATCGCTGCCAGAGATTCCTCCCGTCGGCCCGCCTCTGCGAGCTGGATGCTGAGGTTGTTCAGCGCTCCGGCGAGCCTGATCGTGTGAGCGGCGGGGTTGGCTTTCACCAGGTCACTGAGGATCCCGGCCGCCTCCCGAGAAGGTGCAACGGCCTCCTCCCGCTGGCCCGCTGCTGACAAGGCCAGACCGAGGTGACTCAGCCAACTTGCCAGTACAGGCAGGTGGGCGGCGGGGTCGGCTTTCGCCAGCTCACGAAATATGCCGACCGCCTCCCGCACCGGTGCCACGGCCTCCTCCCGCCGACCCACCTCCGAGAGCCGATGACTCAGATAGCCGAGCGACATCCCGAGTTCAGGCAGGTAGGCGACGGGGTCGGCCGCGGCCAACCCGCCGAAGAGGTCCGCAGCTTGCCGGGCCGAGTCGAGGGCCTGCCGGTGCAGGCCTGCGTAGCCGTAGCGCTTGCTGACGTTGGAGTGCAGGGCGGCTCGAGCCGCCGGGTCAGTGGTCGCGGTCAGGCGGTGTTCGGTGAGGCGGGCGGTGACGGCAGCCGCGCCGAGGTCCAGGTCGATGTGGGCGTGGTCGGGCAGGTGGGGCTCGATGGCTTCGAGGACGGAGTCATCGAGCGTCGTCAGGTCGGCCAGGCGAGTCAGAGCGGCGCTGCCTCCTGCCAGAGCGAGTTCGGGGTTCCGGCGAAGGAGAGGGTCGAGGTGCCGCGTGGTCAGGTGGGGCCAGCGGTGGGCTGCTTCGATCATGACGGACAGGGCTTGGCGGGTGTACGCGGCCGGCCCGCCGTCCTTGTCCATGGGCGCGAGGAGCCTGGCGGGTGCGTCGAAGGCCCAGGCGTCGGTGGCGTGGTATCCGAACTCTTCCTCGTGACCGGGCAGTGTGAGAGCCAGGTAGTCCTCGCCGAGGCGGTCGGGAGCGAGGGGGTCGAGTGCCAGTCCGGGTTCTGTAGGCGGGTAACAGCGGCTGTGGTCCTCTACCAGTTGCCCACCGGCCGCCGCGGTGTCGGCGACACCTGCGCGGGCCAGGGCCTCTGCGGCATCGGTGGGCGAAAGGGAGCGGGCGAGAGTGGCCACGTACACGGCCCGGCCCATGTCCTGCTCGGTCGCGCGCACGGGACCGATTCCCTGGTCGTGGGCGGAACGCCAATAGTCGTGTTCACGGTCCAGTAGATACGACGAAAGGCTCGCCTGGCCGCTGCCGGTCGGGGCACCTGCTCGCGGGAGGCGGCGTCCACGTCGACCAACGCGCGCATGTGCACGGTCAAGGTCAGGCCGAACACCGGGTCGTCGAGGCGATCGGGCACGCCGATCCGAGCAGGGTCGCCGAAGGCAAGAACCTCGGCGAACCGGTCGCGGGCCGCGATGTACATGTCGGAACGCACGCCCGGGGCGTCCGGGAGCGCCTCAAGCCGTACGGCCTCGACGTCGAGGATGTCGAGCTTCGCGAACTGGTGCGCCAAGCCCTGCCACCAGGTTCCGGCGGGGCGGGACAGCAGCAGGATTCGAAGTCGGTCACGGGCGGCGTCACGGTGATGGCGAACCAAGGTGATCAGGTCTTCCAACGGCCACCGCTCGGCATAGTCCACGACCATCACCAAGCCCGGGGCACGCACGGTCAGAGCCTCGTCTCCACCGCCGGCCGAGGCGACCTCACTGTGGTGGCGCGCCAGCGCCACAGCCCACCCGTCCTGGGCCGACCGTGCGGCGAACTCGGCGGCCAGGCGGCTCTTGCCCGACCCGCCCTCGGCGTGCACAAGGCGTACCGACAGGCCCGGCGACGGGTCCTCGCGCCAGGACTCCAGAAGCGCCAACTCCGGGGGAGGGAAGAATGGAACCACCTGGTGGCGTGCCGTCAGCAACCGGCTGGGCACACGGGCCAGCCGGGCGGGCACCGCGGCCGGGGCAGCGACGGGGAAAGGCTCCACGCGGTACGGCGGGGAGCCGCGGTAGATGTAGTTGTACTGGTCCCCGTGCTGCACCGCATTCACCCGACCGCCGCCCGTGGCCGTGATGAACTGGGTGTACACGACGCTGTCTTGCGGGGCGCCCGGTAAGTCCACGGTCAGTTCGTCTCTTCGGGCGCCAGGCCCACCGCGCGCCGGGCCAGTGGGGAGTCCATGTATTGGACGTGCTGGGTGCCGTGCTGCACGGCGTTGACCACGCCGTGGTCGCGGGCGGTGTTGTGCTGTACCCACTCCTGCAGCGCCGCTGGCAGTTCAGACTGGATCTCAGCCGTTTGCGTGCTCAGGTCGCCGGCCGCGTCGGGGTGCGCGGTCAGAAGCCTTTGCAGCTCCAGCTGCCACAGTCCGATCAGTGCGCTGCGGGAGCGCTCGACATTCTGGTCCTGGGCGACCAAGGCCGAGTTGGCGTCCAGTTGCGCCTCGATTTGGGCCTGCAGATCTGGGCTGCGGCGGTGGAAGAGTGCCACGACGCGGTTCCGGGCGGTGGTCCATGCATCGGTGGCCATCGCGGCCACGATGGTTGTCGCGCCCGTCATGGCCAACGACTCGATCTCCAGAGGTGTCACGAATACCTCCTTCTCCTCAATTTGACTGTTAACCCGTCGGCTGGGCGGCCTCTGCGTGATTCGTGTCCTTCTCACTGAAGTCGACGGGCGATCACCACCCCTAAGGCCGCGACGGACAGTCTGCAAGACGACGCCGCGCGCGTCGAGGCCCCATGTCCGGGTCGCCCCATTGCTGCTGCGAGTTCTACACGTGCCTGACACTGCGGGGCGTCGCGCAGATCCGGGCTCAAGAGTCCGGGTCAGGTCCGCCGCCCGCGTGGAGGTCTCAGCCTTCGATGTCGCCGTTTCGGACGCTGCTGCCCTGGTTGCCGATCTTGGGGTTGGCGTACACAGAGAGGTCTGACGACGCCCCGCATCAGCCGTCCCCGCACGTACGCACGTCGACCGGAATACGACCGCTGCGGAACAAATGCTCTCCGCCAATAGAGGCCGCCAGATTTCGAGTCTGATTTACCCATGTCTACATTCCGTCGTACTGGCGGTCGCGCTGTCATTGGCACAGCCCGGCGATAAGGGAGATTGCCCGGCGGTCGCCCGCTATTTCGAGGTATTAGTTTGCCGCCTCTTTCGCGTCATGGATGACCTTTCGCAAGACCCAGGCCTGGCTTTCTTCGTCCTTGAGGACCTCCTGCCACGTGTCTTTCAGATAGCGCTCCATCGAGGCAACTGCCGCCACGCCCTGCCCTACAGCCTGGCCGACGCGGCCATGCGCTTTGACCCGCACATCCCCTGCGGCGAACACTCCCGGGGCGCTGGTGGCGAACATCAGTTCACCTTTGGGGTCGAGGTAGGCGTCCGTTCGAATGAAACCTCTATCGAGCTGGATATTGACGAAATTGTCGCCTGGCTCGTCCTCGCCTTCCGTATTCAGCCAGTCCGTGGCGGGTTTGCCGCCAGCCAGTACGAAAACTTTGGCGGCCGGAATTTCCTCCCCGCTGGAGAGCTGGACGTGTGTGAGGTGGTCGTTGTTTCCGATAAATTTGTTGACTGTTAGCGGAGGGCTCTTGAATTCGATTCCTCCATTTCCATGGAGAGCGGCCTGCAAATGGTAAGACATGGTCACTTCTTTAGGTGCAACGGTTACGAGCTCCGCTCCGCACGCATTGAGAAGCAATGCTGCTTGGCCCGCAGAATCTCCCCCGCCGACAATGACGATGTTCTTCCCTGCTGCCGTGACCGCGTCGCATTTTTCCATCCCATATTGGACTTCTCCGCTTGCGGTAAACCGCTGCTCGCTTAAGGCTTCCGGGGAGCCGGGGTTGTTGAAAATGGACTCAGGCTGCCGTCCGCAGGCCAGTAGCACCATGGCTGCCGACGCTACCGCACCTCCGTTGCCGGTTTTCACATCAATCAGGTAGCGACGGCTATGCGTAGGGTCCTTTCTGAGCCGCGCAGCTGTCCAGTTGGGCCTGATGTCAACCTTCAGTAGGTCCGCCTGCGCAACGGCGAGCTTGAGTAGCTTCGTCCCGGTGACTCCACCAGGAAATCCCAGATAGTTCTCGATCAGGTTGATCGACATAACCGCGTTGCCGCCCGGATTCTCCCCTCCGATGACTAGCGTGCTTAGGCCGGCGTTAGCGCTGGCACTGATCGCTGCGGACAGGCCTGCAGGGCCAGCGCCCACGATGACCAGGTCATATTTGCGGTCAGATCTAGGTGGGGTTTTGATGAGTCCCAGTTCGATGTATAGGTTACTGGCGGTTGGGTTAAATTCCTTCCCTAGTCCAACCTTGGCTGCAATGTCGGGCCCGTCTTCTTTAGTGGTCCACTGGTATGGAATCCCGTGACGCAACAGAAACCATCGCAGGCGGATCGCCCTCACGGTTTCATGCGGTCCTTCAAGTCGCAGCCTCACGCGTGCTGGAGTCCAATCGAAGAACGACTGTTCTACCCGTTGTTCAAACTTCCCCTCCGACTCGAGAGAGTGGAAGATTCCTTCATCCAAGTTCTGATGAAATTCTTGCTTCTCGGGCAACGGCTCCACTCCCGCTCGGCCGTTGCGCACTTGAATCTTCGCCTTGATGCGTGCCTGATTCAAGTCGGGCTGGAAGAATGCGCATACGAGACGCCGGAACCACGGTTTTCGGCAGGCAGTATCGAGCTCGTTGAGTTGGATCCCGATGACCTCGATACTGCCGGCACACCATTCTTCAACCTGTTCGACGAGGCGCTTCCGAAGTCTTGGGCGAGAATGGATGACAAGGATGACCGGCCTTTCAGTGAGCATGGCAGGTCCCGATTTCTCTTCCCTCACCAGCCGCCTCCCAGTCGGTAGAGCTTGCCGACTCGGACGGAGTCGGCGCCGGCCTCGCAGGGTCTGAGCGTAGTGACGCAGGCGTGGTCGTTGGCGCCGTTAGGAACCCACCTCTGCGTACCGAGAAACGTCGACGCCCCGGCCAACATCCAGACGAACCCGAACGTCATTCGGTAATAGCCGGTGCCGGATGTGGGCTGGAAATAGATCGCGGGGATCTTCACTTCAGCCTGGTTCGCCGCGAGTTGGACCACGTACTGCTTCTGAGTGATGGTCACCCAGGCCTGTCCGTTCCACCGCTCGAGGAAGTAAGTTGCGACGATCACCTGGGCGCCGGAATGAGCGGGGCTGCGTTGCGCCGTCGCACCAACAGAGCTGTTGAAGGTGAGGGTCGCCGGCTGCCACGCGTACGCAAGATCGGACACGCTCACCTGCGGCAGATCCACAATCCCAGGCTGGCCGTCCGAATCCCCGGGGGCCCATGCGCTGGCGGGGGTGGCCGCGCAGGCCATACCGATGAAGAGAAGCAGTATGAGGCCGAGCAGGCCGATGGTGCCGGGGCCAGTGCGAGGCGAAGATGCGGCGTCAGCTCGACAATCGAGGGTGGGATTCCTCTGGAGGATCATGAGATCTCTCCCCGTTGTGTCGTCCCGGGACGGGCGTTCCCACCGTTAGGCGTGGTGGAAGCCTGCTAGTCGCCGACCGCTGGGCAGAACGCGGAAGCGCTCGAAGCCAGAGCCACAGGCCCACTGATTGCCGACAATAGGTCGAGGCACACTGGCCGCCCACCACGAGCAGTCCAGCAGTCACGATCACGACTGCCTCTGGTTCCCCGCTTCATTGCGCCTCCATGCGAAGGCTGTGGGCTCTCTTCCAATGTGCGCCCCGGCGCCCTGCCCCGCATCTGGATGTCTCTGGATGGCGGCGCCTTCCCGGAGATGGAGGCGTGCGGCTGCTGGGCCGACCGGCGCGACATCCGTGTCCGGCTCGTGCCCCTCCCGGCCTGGAACGAGCCACCGTTCTGAACACCGCCGTCCCCGGCCTGAGTCCAGCCGGGGACGGAAGCGCAGCGCGGGAGGGCCACAGCCTCCGCGAAGAGTCGGCCGCCCCGCACGCCCCGTTTCACCCGAACCGCGCTCATGGAGGTCGACCAGGCCGTCCACCGGGCGGTCGGCGTCGCCGCCGCACTCGTCACCCCCTGGATCACCCTGCGCAAGGACGGCTGCCGATAGCCGCCGACGCCGTGGTCGCCCCTCAGCTCGACGCCCCGAACTCTCGAACCTGAAGTATGCATAGTCTTGAAATGCATAATGAGGGTCTGCATTATGAGCGTGTCGGAACGACGTCCGGCGGGGGACCGGCCAGGTCGCCAACTCAGCTCGCAGGCCGGACCTCTCGGCCTGAACCATCCTGAATCCCCAGAGGAGAAGCACATGACATCGAACTCTGCCCGCCGCCTGACCACACGGGCCCTGTAACGCGTGCTCCAGCTCACCGACCCGGCCGCCACCGCCGCCATGCTGATCACGCTCGGACTGTGGGTCACCGATGCCGGCCCCGAGTCGCTCGCGAACGCCAACCTCTCGGCCGTCCTGCTCTACGCGGTCGCCATCCTCGGCGCCCGTTCCCTGGTCGGCATCGTCACCCGGAGCTTCATCGACCTGATCGACCCGGACCGCTGGGACGGCTACAGCGCCTTCGAGACCTCCCGGAGGATCGCAGAGCTGCGCGCCGACATCGACAATGGCGCCGACATCGACGAGGTCCTGGCCGGGCTGCGCGACAGCAAGCTCGTGCCCGAGTTCCTCGCGACCCTCCGCGCGCTCGGAGCCGGGTTCGCCTCCCGCGGCGACGACGCTCAGAGCCGGCGCCGTCGATCACCTGCGCAACGCGGACAAGAACATCAAGCCGCTCCACAGCACGACGGCCAGGACCGAGGCCAGCAGCGCAATGGCCGGGACCCCGAAGTAACTCCGCCCCGGAGACGGCGGCCAGGTCGCCAAACTCAGCCCACCGTCCCCGGGCCTCCCAACCCGCTCCAACCGGAGCAGGGGGCCGAAACCATCGTGCCTCACCACCGCGAGGAGCAGAACCATGACCCCCCGATCCGACGACATCGACCAGGAGCGCGAGGACCTCAAGAAGACCCTCGCTGCCGCCAAGGCCAAGCGGGACAAGATCTTCGAAGACACCGACAAGCTCCGCGAGGCCGCCGAAGCCGAGTTCTGGAAGACCGTCGGTACCAAGCTTGACGGCGCGTACCACGGCGCCCGCACCGACGCCGTCGAAGTCCTCGGCGTCACCCGCGACTACATCCTCAAGAGGACCAAGCAGCACAGCTAACGAACCCGCCCAGGGGCCAGCCGCCAGGTCGCCAACCACTCAGCCGGCCACCCCCGGGCTCCTCCCACCCGACCCGCACGAGGCGTACGCCTTGGGTCTGCGTGACCGCATCCGCTCCGCCGCGTACGACGCGATGACGAACTCGGACGGCTCACCCGCCGGCGCCCGACGCGCCACTCAGGCCGCCTCCCTGCTCGCCTCCACGGCCGCCGACCACAACACCGTGGCCGCTGCGACGCTTGCCGGACTCGGCGCCATCGCCGTCGCGGCCGAAGGCGCGCTGTCCAACTACGTCTACCCCACCGGCAACTACGCCTCCTTCGCCGAGTAGACCGGTATGCAGCGCTGGCTGCATCCCACACGCAGTCGTCGCGCCCCCGATCGGCCTGCAGAACTGTCATGCCCGAGAAGCCACGGCTCTCCAGCGCGGATCTCCACATCGACGCCCCGAGAGAGCACCACCTTCCCCGGCCGCATGCCCTGCCGCAAGCCACGGCCCTGGTCACTTGCCTGTCCACCCGGCCGTGCCGCCCGGGCCCAGCAACTGGCCCGGGCGGCGCGGGGGACCGGACAGCCCGGCCCGCACCCTCAACCAGATCGGAAGACCTTGATGCGTCTCTTCTCCTCCCCGGCCAAACCCCGGCTTACCGAGAATCCCGGCTTCGGTTCCCTGGCGGGCGCGAGCCGACTGGCAACCGTCGGTAGGCAGGTGATGTCCTCACCCGTATGCCTTCCACCCCAGCGCCCGTCGTTCCGAACTGGCCCTACTGCGGCGACGGCGTCACCGTCGGGGACCGCGCCGGATGCACCGGACGCTCCGTCGACCCCCATCGCTCCTGCTTGGCCCACCTCTCCGACCTCGACCGCGACACCCACCTCGCGAGCCTGAGCGCCGGCGACGATATCGACTGCCGGGGCACTAGCTTCACCGCACAGCTACTCAACCAATTGCTTAACGCCCTGATCGACCCCACAACAAACCGCCCACGTCTCGGCGTCGCACGGTTCCACGCGACCACCTTTTCCGGCCCCGCCTCGTTCGACTCCGCCACCTTCGCGGGGGCGGCACGGTTTGACTCGGCCACCTTCGCGGGCGACGTCTGGTTCGGGTCGGCCACCTTCACGGGCGCCGCACGGTTTGACTCGGCCACCTTCGCGGGCCCCGCCTTGTTCGGGTCGGCCACCTTCGCGGGGGCGGCACGGTTTGACTCGGCCACCTTCGCGGGCGACGTCTGGTTCGGGTCGGCCACCTTCGCGGGCGCCGCACGGTTTGACTCGTCTACGTTTAATGGCCCCGTCTGGTTCGGGTTGGTCACCTTCGCCAGTGACGCCTGGTTCAATTCGGCGGTGTTCGAGCGGGCAGGGGAGTTGGGGCCCCTGGCCTGCGGGAAGACAGTCTCCCTGTCGGGGGCTAGGTTCAACGGGCCGGTGACACTGTCGATCGCGGCCCGGCATGTGGTGTGTTATCGCACTCGCTGGGCAGCAACCGCAACGCTGCGACTGCGTCATGCCGACATCGACTTCGCGCACGCCGTCTTCGAGTACCCCCTGAGCATCGCCGCCGAGCAAACACCCTTCTTCCTCTCCGACGGCACCGTCCTCCCGGATGCTCTCATCACCGAAACAGCTGGCCCGGGCGTGCGGATAGTCTCTCTGCGTGGGGTCGACGCAGCCCACTTGGTGCTCGCCGACATCGACCTGACACGTTGCCTATTCACGGGAATCGTGCACCTCGACCAGATCCGTCTGGAAGGCAACTGCATCTTCGCCACCGTCCCGGACCGCACGCACTGGCTGCGGCTCCGCCCTCAGCGGTTCACCCGGCGCCAAACCATCGCAGAGGAGCACTACTGGCGCTCCAGTCAGCCCACCGCAGTTCCGGGCTGGTACCAACCCTTGTCCGCTACCTGGCATGCCGAACGTGTGGGGCCCGCGCAGCTCGCCCCGGTCTACCGGGCACTGCGCAAGGCATTCGAGGACAGCAAGAACGAGCCGGATGCCGCAGACTTCTACTACGGCGAAATGGAGATGCGTCGCCACGACCTTGACCGTCCGCGCGCCGAACGGGCGCTTCTCGCGGCCTATTGGGCGCTATCAGGATACGGACTGCGCGCCACCCGCACCGCAGCGTGGCTGCTACTCGCGATGACCGGCACACTGCTCGCGATGATGCTCTGGGGCCTGCCCGCGGACAACTGGAAACCGGAGACTGTGGGCACCGTGCATGGCCAGCAGGTACGGCTGCCCACTGAGCAACCGGACCCGGTGAAACCCACCAATGCCCTGCACGAGCGCCTCTCCACCAAGCGTTTTGAGAAGGGCTTCCGTGTCGTGGTCAATTCCGTGATCTTCCGGTCCTCCGGCCAGGACCTCACCACCGTCGGCACCTACACGGAAATGGCCTCCCGCCTCACCGAGCCCGTCCTCCTCGGTCTCGCTGTCCTTGCCATCCGCGGACGCGTCAAGCGATAACCGAGGATCGGGCAGACGATCACCCCCGGCCTTTCGTCCTCCACCATGCGACTTTCGTCGAACTTGGTGTCCTACGCCATGTTTTCCGGGGCCCCAGGAGCATTGCCATCGGATGCGCCGGGAGCCGCCACAGGGCTTGCGTCCTCACTGAAATCGCTGGTCACCAGCCGAGAGCTCGGGCACGACGCCGTGATGAAGCTTGCACGCCCACCCGCCGCCCGTTCTGAAGGGGGCAAATCGTGATCACTTCCTTTAGACGTCGTTTCTTATGGCTGTCAGAGCGACGTGAGAGTGTCCTGGCATGAGCTACGACCTTGCTGTCTGGGAAGGCGAGAGGCCGGCGGACGACAAGACCGCCGGCCGAGTTTTCAACGAGCTGTACGACCGCTACATCGACGGCGAGGTGGAAGAGCCTCCATCCGAACGCATCGCGGCCTATGTGGCTGCGCTGCTTGAGCGGTGGTGTGACCTCACCGAGGACGAGGAGGACACTTCGCCCTGGTCAACCGGCCCGTTGATCGGTGAGGCCAGCGGCCCTCTGATCTACTTCCCCATGCGGTGGAGCATGGCCGAGGAGGCATCGGCCTACGCAACAACCGTGGCGGAGTCCATGGGGCTGGTCTGCTTCGACGTGCAGCAGGACCGGCTCAGGCCGTGAGCGGGCCCAATCGGCGATAGCCGATCAGGGTCGCGGCTATGCCGACGAAGGCGAGGAAGTGTTCGGCCTTGCGTTCGTAACGGCGGTGGAGCCTTCGGCAGCCGGCCAGCCAGGACACGGTTCGCTCGACCACCCAGCGATGCCGGCCAGCCGCTGCGAGGACTCGACGCCCTTGCGAGCGATGCGGTGGCGGATGCCACGCCAGCGAAGCCATCGGCGCAGGTGGTCGTAGTCGTAGCCCTTGTCCGCATGCAGCTTCGCCGGCCTCCGGCGCCGGGGCCCGCGGCGGGAGCGGATGGGCGGGATGCCGCGGACGAGAGGTTCCAGGCCCTGGCTGTCGTGCATGTTCGCGCCGGAGATGCCCAGGGACAGCGGCAGTCCGTTCCGGTCGGTGATCAGGTGGATTTTCTATCCCAGCTTGCCGCGGTCGGTCGGATTCGGTCCGGTCAGTGGCCCCCTTTTGCCGCCCGCAGGCTGACGGAGTCGATCGCGCACCGCGACCAGTCCGGCTCGCCTCGCACTCCGAGTTCGTCGAGGATCACGCGGTAGAGCCGGGCCCAGACCCGGTCCCGGCTCCACTGGGCGAACCGGCGGTAGACCGTGGGCCAGGCAGGACCGAACACCGGCGGCAACTGCCGCCATGTGTAGCCCGATGTCGCCACGAAGATGATCGCCGCCAAGGTTTCACGGTCACCCGCTCGGCGTCGTCCACCACCCTGCGGACGCGCCACGACTGTTGGCGGCACCACCCGTCGGAACAGCACCCAAAGCTCGTCTGGCACAAGCCGCTCAACTAGATCCGTCATGCACGGTTCAACGAACGATAACGCCATAAGAACGTCCTACTTCTCCGTGCTCCACCAGAGAGGCGAACGTTGGCTGATGCGGCACTAGTTCTCCGGCAGCGGGCGGTCGTCAATGACGTTCTTCATGACGAGGGTGGAGGTCAGGCGTTGAACGCCGGGGAGTCGGGCGAGCTGCTGGTCGTAGAGCTGCTGGAACGCGGCAAGGTCGCTGGTGGCGACTCGCAGGAGGTAGTCGGGTTCGCCGAACAGGCGCTGTGCCTGGAGCACGTGTGGGACGGCTGCCACGGCCTCTTCGAAGGCGGTGACGGTGTCGGGTGTCTCCCAGCGCAGGGTGGCGAAGACGAGGGCCTCGAAGTGAAGGCCGATGGCGCCGGGGTCGACGACGGCGCGGTAGCCGCGGATGGCGCCCTCGCGTTCGAGGTCGCGCAGCCTGCGGTGGCAGGGCGAGACGCTGAGCTGCACGCGGGCGGCCAGCTCGGTGACCGTCAGGCGGCCGTCGAGCTGCAGCTCGGCAAGAATCTTCCGGTCCATGGCATCCATGGAGAATATTCTCCCCCACATCACGCGATCATGGGTTAAAAACGCAAGCACTTTCGGGCATATCCGGCCTAGCCTTCCCTCCAGAGCAAGATGTGCGAGAGGGAACGATCGATGGATACGACGACGCTGGCGGCCTTCCTGGCTGTGGACCTGCTGCTGGTGTTCACTCCGGGCGCGGACTGGGCCTACGCGATCTCCGCCGGAGTGCGGGGACGCTCGGTCGTCCCGGCCGTCACCGGGCTGATCGCCGGGCACGCGGCCTATGCGCTGGTGGCCGTCGCGGGCCTGGCGGTGATCGTGGCGAGCTCCCCGGCCGCGCTCACCGCGCTGACCGTGGCGGGTGCCGGCTACCTGCTGTGGCTGGGCTGGGGCGTCCTGCGGCAGCCAGCCGTGCCGGCCGCAGCAGGAGAGAACGCGGACGCCTCCCGGCTGCAGGTACTGCTCAAGGGGGCCGGGATCAGTGGCCTGAACCCGAAGGCGCTGCTGCTGTACTTCTCGCTGTTCCCGCAGTTCATTGACCCTGCCACGGGCTGGCCGGTCGCCGCGCAGACGGGTCTGCTCAGCACGATGCACCTGGCCGCGTGCGCCGTCGTCTACCTGGCCGTCGGCGTCCTGGCCCGCACGGTCCTGAGCACCCGGCCATCGGCCGCCCAAGTCGTCACCCGCATCAGCGGTGCCATGATGATCGCCATCGGCGCCTTCCTGCTGGTGGAACGCCTGGTCCGCTGAGGAACCCATCCCGCTCCACTAGACACGGACCCGAAGGAGAGCACCCACGTGGAAGACCAGACGCGGCAGGAACAGGCGAGCCCCGCGGTGCAAAAGCGCGTCCAGGACAGCTTCGACCGGCAGGGCCTGATGTCCCACCTTGGCGCGCGACTCGCTCACATCGGGCCCGGCCGGGTACACATCGTGCTTTCGGTCCGCCCCGAAGTGACCCAGCAGCACGGCTACGTCCACGCCGGCGCCACCAGCGCCATCGCCGACAGCGCGGGCGGCTACGCCGCGCTCACCCTGTCCGACGAGGACTCCGAGGTCCTCACCGTCGAGTACAAGATCAACCTTCTCGCGCCCGCCGCCGGCGACCACCTCGAAGCAATCGGCACCGTCCTCAAGCCCGGACGCACCCTGACCGTCTGCCAGCTGGAGGTCTACGGCGTCCAGGCCGACGGCGCCCGCAAGCTCGTCGCCAACGGTCAGCAGACCCTGATCCGCGTGAACAGGCCCGCCCAGTGAGCCCCCAGCGGTCCGTTCCGGACCTGCCGTCGTGGCTGACGTGGTGGCAGCGCCCCTTCCCCGACGCCAACACCCTCCTGCTGCCCGGACGGCAACCGGCCCTGGTCGACACCGGCTTCGTCGGCCACGCCGACGAGACCGCCGCCTGGGCCCGCACACACGCCGGGAACATCGCCCTCGTCGTCAACACCCACTGGCACTCCGACCACGTCGGCGGCAACGCCCTCCTCCAGGCCCAAGGCGCCGCCATCGCCGCCGGAACCCCAGAGGCCGACGCGATCACCCGCCGCGACCCCGGCTGCTGCGCCGCCGAGTACCTCGACCAGCCCGTCGCCCCGTACACCGTCGACCTTGCGCTTGACGACGGACAGCTCCTCCGCCTCGGCGACACCGACTGGGAGGTGGTCCGTACTCCCGGCCACACGCCCGGCCATGTGGCGTTGTGGCAGCCGAAGGAGCGGCTGCTCGTGGTCGGCGACGCGCTGTCGGACTACGACACCGGCTGGGTGAACCTCGCCCTCGACGGCCTTGACGCGGCCACCACCGCACTCGCCTCCCTCAAACGGATGGCCGACCTCGACCCGCGCCTGATCCTCCCCTCCCACGGCCCGATCCCCGCCGACCCCGCAGCCGCGTTCGCCGCTGCCCTGCGCCGTGCCCAGCGGCTCGTCGACGACCCGGCCGGAGCGGTCTGGTACGGCGCACGGCGGATCCTCGCGTTCGCCCTGATGATCCGCGACGGAATCCCGGCCGACGAGGTCGACCCGTACCTCCACGCCCGTGCCTGGCTAACCGACGCCGCCCGCCTCCTGGACGTGACCCCCGAAGACCTCGCCGCCGAACTGGTCACGACCATGCTCCGCAGCGGTGCCATAGCCCTGCGCGACGGCCGCCTCCACGCCGCCGCCGACCACACCCCTGTGGCGCCCGAGGCGTTGCGCGTGCCCTACCCCCGAGCCTGGCCGGCGATCGAGCCGCGCTGACACCTGCTGGAACGAGGGGCGGGCGAGTGGCCGGAGGCCGCTCGCCCGCCCCTATACCCGTCCGCTCCGGTCAGAAGGTGTGCTCCGGTGCCGGGAAGGTCCCCTCTGCCACGTCGGCCGCGAAGTTTTGGGCCGCCTCGCGCAGTACGCCGTGCACATCGGCGTACTGCTTCACGAACCGCGGCAGCCGCCCCGTCCTCAGGCCGGCCATGTCCTGCCAGACCAACACCTGCGCGTCACACCCGTTCCCCGCGCCGATGCCGACGGTGGGCACCGCCACGCTCCGCGTGATCTCCGCGCCGACGTGCTCGGGCACCATCTCGATCAGCACGGCGAACGCACCGGCCGCCTCCAGCGCTTTCGCCGCCGACACCAGCCGCTGCGCATCCTCACCCCGGCCCTGCACCCGGTAGCCGCCGAGGCTGTGCTCGGCCTGTGGGGTGAACCCGATGTGTGCCATCACGGGGATTCCGGAGCGGGCCGGCAGTTCCACCTGGGGCACCATCTCCTCACCGCCCTCCAGCTTCACCGCGTGCGCGCCGGCCTCCTTCATGAACCGCACCGCTGTGTGGAAGCATTGCTCCGCGGATGCCTCGTACGAGCCGAAGGGCAGGTCCGCGATCACCAGCGTCTGCCGGGCGGCCCCGGACACCGCGCGTACGAGCGGAAGTAGTTCGTCCACCGTATCCGGCAAAGACGTCTTGTTCCCGAAGACGTTGTTCGACGCCGAGTCCCCGATCAGCAGCACCGGGATGCCCGCCTCGTCGAAGGTCGCCGCGATGACCGACCAGGTCCCGCCCTTCGGGCCGGCCTCCGCGCACGCGGCACGGCCACGGGGCGGGACCCCGGTCGGGCCTCACTCGGAAGCGGTTGCGCAGCGGGCTCCAGGCCCGTGTACGGGCGCTAGATGCGTGACTTCCGTACTGAGTGCCATGCCGCCCCGGCCAGAGCCCGCGTCGATCGGAAC
>NZ_JBICYI010000029.1:0-10858 GCF_043200825.1 Streptomyces sp. NPDC048370
TCGCCACCATGCACAACCTCGCCATGACACGCTGAAGCAGCAGGTCAGACGCCGCTTTGGCCTGCCGACGCCCAAGCTTCTGCAACACCCTTTAGAGCGTGTCTCTTTGATCGATTGGTCAGTTGATCGGATGTGTCTGTCCGATTAGTGATCACTGATGCGATGTGGGACCAGATCGAGCCGCTGATGCCGGCTGATCCGGTCCGCGGTCGGCGATGGGCCAACCACCGCCGAACCCTGGAAGCCATCGCGTGGAAGTACCGCACATGCTCGCCCTGGCGGGACCTTCCCCACGAGCTTGGTGCGTTCCAGACCGCTCACAAACGTCTGATCAGGTGGGCTGCCGACGGCACCTGGCAACGGATCTTCGCCGCCGTGCTTGCCCAGGCGGACGCGGCTGACGAGGTGGAGTGGGCGGTGTCCGTGGATTCCACTGTCTGCCGGGCCCACCAGCACGCGGCTGGGGCAAGGAAAGGGAGCGGACAGAGCAGCTGAACCTGCCGATCACGCACTTGGACGTTCCCGAGGCGGCCTGAGCACCAAAGTTCACCTCGCCAGTGACGGCCAGGCACGGCCCCTCGCCATTCATGTCACCGCTGGTCAGGCTGGCGACGCACCTGCATTCGAGGCCGTCATGGCTCGCATCCGAGTCCCGCGCACCGGCCTGGGCAGGCCACGAACCCGACCTGATGTCGTTCTGGCGGACCGGGCCTACTCTTCCCGGGCAATCCGCCAGCACCTTCGCCGCCGAGGCATCCGGGCCGTTATTCCGCAGCCCTCTGACCAGGTCGGACACCGTCTCCGGCGAGGCCGAACCGGCGGTCGTCCACCCGGCTTCGACGCGGAGGCATACAAGCAGCGCAACACCGTCGAGCGGTGCATTAGCCGTCTCAAGCAGTGGCGCGGACTGGCCATGCGAACAGACAAACTCGCCATCGCCTACGAGGGCGCACTCCACCTCGCAGCCATCTTGATCTGGACGCGCCTTGGGAAGACTGAGGGCGGCCGCTCGCCAGGGACCTGACTCAGGCCCCGGACGAGGCGTCGATTGCCCTCACCCGGCAGTCCGAGCACCTCCCGGACCTCTTCGCAACGAACAGATGCCGATAGACCGTCACCTGGCGCCGAGGGATGCCGCAGAGCGTCGCCTCATCCGCCAGGGCGTGCTCCAGGACTGAGCCGCCTGCTTCCAGGCAGGCCGCGAAGCTCGTCGGAGCGAGTCCAAACGCGAATCTGAAGGACCGGAGGCGGTGACCGAGCTGCGGCATGGCCACCACCCTCGCACGTGGCCCGATCAACGTGAAACCAAAGAGACAGGACCAGTCGAGAACGGTCGACAGTCACGGTAGGTGGGGAATCAAAGTGAGCAACTTTGGCCACCACCTGAAGCGTGGGGTGGGGAGGTTCAGGGAGCCTCATCACTCTCGTACCGTCATGCGGCACTAGCCTTGGGGCGCCGCAGTGATGTTCCAGGGGGAGCTACCTACCGTGCAGCCTTTGCAAGAGCAGGACCCCGAGCGGGTCGCCGACTACCGGCTTCTTGGCCGGCTAGGGGAAGGCGGCATGGGGGTGGTCTACCTGGCCCGGTCCCCGCGGGGGCGGATGGTCGCGGTGAAAACCATCCGCGCCGAGCTGGCAGCGGCCCCGGACTTCAGGCGCCGGTTCGCCAAGGAGACCGCCGTGGCACAACAGGTCGGCGGGGACTGGACTGCCGCCGTGCTGGCCGCCGACCCGGACGCGGCACTGCCCTGGGTCGCGACGACCTACGTCGCCGGACCGACCCTGCAGCAGGTGGTGGCGGAGCAGCACGGGCCGCTGCCGGAGCACTCGGTGCATGGCCTGACCTCCGGGTTGTGCCGGGCGCTGGGTGACATCCACGCCGCCGGGCTGGTCCACCGTGACCTGAAGCCGTCGAACGTCATGGTGACCATCGAAGGCCCGAAAGTGATCGACTTCGGCATCGCCCGTGCTCTGGACTCCACCACCGGTGGCCTGACCAACACCGGGGTGGTGGTCGGCTCGCCCGGATTCATGTCACCGGAGCAGATCCGCGGCGAGAGCCTGACCGAGGCGAGCGACATCTTCTCGCTCGGCGCGGTGCTCGCCTTCGCCGCCTCCGGGCGGCTCCCGTTCGAGGTGGCGGGAGGACAGCTGCACGCTCTGATGTACAAGGTGGTGCACGAGCCGCCGGACCTCACCGGCGTGCCCGAGCCGCTGCGTGAACTTATCGAGACCTGCCTCGCCAAGGATCCGGCCGACCGGCCCACTCTGGCCGAACTGCGGGACCGGCAGGAAACCCAGTACCGATCACTGGGCCCCTGGCTGCCGCTGGAGGTGCTGACCCGGCTCGGCCAGGAAGCCGTCCAGCTCCTCAACCAGGAGGACCCGCACACCCGGATGACTCCGGTCGACGCGGATTCCACCGCCGACGCGATAGCCGCAGGCCCAGCCAAACCGCTGTACTCGCCCACGGCCCTCGACCGGGAGCCCCGGGCATCCCAGCACGACCAGGCCGTACGAGCGCAGGAACCGCCGTCCCGTCTGGCCGACGAACGCCGCCGCGCACGCGGCGAGACGAGCCCGGCCGACGGGTACCGGGCCGCTGTCTACTGGTTCCTCACCCTCTCCGCCCTGGTCTCCACACTGACGGTAATCCAACAGGTCATCGTCGCAACCGACCAAGGACACGTGTATGACGACGCTATCTTTCCGTTCCGGGTAGATGTATGGGAGAGATACCTGGAGCCGTCGGCCTGGGGAAGCCCTGCAGAGCGCGTCCTCTGGACGGCCCAGCTCCTCTTCGGCATAGGGCTGGTAGTGAGCTGGCTGATCTGGTCCGCCCGCGTGCGCTCCATCGCCGAGCAGTTCGCTCCCGGCCGGCTGCGATACCGCCCGTACATGGCGGTGCTGGGATGGTTCATCCCGGTCGTGAATCTCTTCCTCCCCAAGCAGATCGCCAACGACGTCTGGCATGCCTCCAGCCCGCCTGGCCAGGGGGGCGGCGCAGACCCGGCCCGTCTGTTGCGCACCTGGTGGGCCGCCTGCCTGGTGACCCTCATGACCTGGCCGCTCCTGCTGACTTCATGGACCACGTTCCGCAAGGAGGTGAGCATCGAAAGGAAGGTAACCGTCGCAGGCAAGAGCGTTTGCTGCGAGTTGGACTACCGGTATGAGTTCCAGCCGGAAACCTGGTTCATTCTTACTCTGCATCTGCTGGTAGTGCCGGCAGCGATCGTCACCGCCCGCTACGTCCACCGGCTGACCGCCATGCAAGCGGCCAAAGTCCAGGGCTGACCGGTGGCCTCGACTTCACGGTCCGTCGGTTCAACCGGCGGGCCGTTTGGGTTTGTCGGGCTGGTTGTGGGCAAGCCCATGGCCTGCCTGTCACGCCGGGTTCCACGTCTCCAGGGGTGGCGATGCTCGCCGCTGGGGTGTGGTGGTGTTGCCGGCTGTCGGGGTTCGGCAGCACCGGAGCCCCTCACCGTGTAGAGCACACCCAAGCTCCCGAGGGAAGCACCCAGGTGCTCTCGAAACTCGGCGACATCGCTCTTCCACAGTACGGAGTGCTCTCGCCGTTGAGCGACAAATACTCTCGGTACTCACCTACAAAGCCACACGTGCATGGACGTGGGGCTGCGGCGTTTCCAGCCCACCATCTGCTCCGTGCGAGCCCACGCTCCGGGCGTCCTACCAACGATCCCTGGAGCATTCGACTCCCTAGGTCCCCTTCGGGCTCATTACCCCGAAATGCGCCGCCTTTTAGGACTTGCCGCGCTAGGCCGCACACGGGCACGTCTCGGGGTTCCCCACGGGAACCCCGCCTCGCCGGCCTTCTCCTGTCCTCAGGCGGTCGAGCCCACCGAAGGGGTGGAGGGCTGGCCCAGGGCCACGTTCCGTCGCGCCTCCGTCCACTCGCCGGGAGGGACGGGTTGCGCGTCTTACCCAACTGTCCTCCACCGTGCTGGCCACACACCCCGTGGCCGGCGTAACCAGTGCCGTGTGGACGCCCTTTTTCTACCGTTGGAGGACCTTCTTCATAAACCAGACCGAGCTCGTGTACGTGATCGCGTTCGTCGTCACCATGCTGGTGGCCGGCGGTGTCGCGCTCCTCGCCTACGTTCGGCCCAAGACCGCTGTGCCGCTCACGATCTCCATCGCGGTGGTGGCGATCGCGGCGATGGTCCTCAACCCCGGGTCATGACCCGTACGGAGCGGCGAGGTATTCATGGACGAGGTCGACAAGGAATTCCTCGACCTCTCCGGCGAGGTGCTCGTGGTCGAGGAGTTCCTCGACCACGACCTCGTGCGAGTGCGTGCGCAACGGCCGGCCCCTGGGTGGGACCGGCCGTTGCGGGCACAGCAGAGGCCCCGCCGGCACGAGGGGCGCGGGTGGGGCCTGCCGGGTTCCGCCCGGTTGACGGCGGGGGGAACCCTTGACGAGCGGTGCGGTCCGCTCCGCCCTCAGCAACGACCCGGCACAGCTACGGATACGGGCCGAGGTCGCTGGCGCGGGCTACGGGGCGGGCGTGTAGTGGACCACGGTGGTCTCGCAGGTGTCGGCGTAGACCTTGATGGCGTCGGCCTCGGCCTGGTCGGCCGTGAGGCCCCAGCGGAGCTTCGTGGCGGTCCATTCGCCGACGTAGCGGCAGTGGGCGTCGGGCAGCGGTGGCATCCACTCCGCCGGGTCCTGGTCGCTCTTGGAGCGGTTCGACCGGGCGGTCACCGCGACCAGACTCGTGGGGGCGTCCTGGTCGTTCGCGTACGCTTCTCGCCGCGCCGGTGTCCACGCGCTCGCGCCCGAGTCCCAGGCCTCGGCGAGCGGCACCATGTGGTCGATGTCGAGCTTGGCCGGGTCGTTGACCTGCTGGCCGTCGTAGTAGCTGCTCCACGAGCCTCCGGAGAGCTTGCAGCCGGTGGCGACGGCCGGCGCTTCGGCGGCCTCGTCGAGGAGGACCTCGGCGCGCGTGTTGCAGCCGTCGGTGCGGTCGAGGCCGGCGTTCCAGTGCTTGAACTTGTCGCGGGTGTACCCGGTACGGGACTCGTCGGCGACCTCGACGAGCTCCAGGGCGTCGGCGAGCGCGAGGACCTCGGCGCCCGCCGGCGCAGCGGAGGCGGCCTGCGCGGTCGTGGGGACTGCGAGCGGGGCAAGGGTGAGGGAGAGCGCGGCGAGGCCGCGAGCCATGTTCTTGATCACGAACACGTGGGTACCGGCCAACACCGCCCGGTGACCAGCGGTTTCGCCGACAGCTCAGCCGTGGGGGTGAAGAGGTTCACCGGGGAAACGGTCCGCCACATCCGGCTGGATGGGGGACACCGTGCCTCGCCGTACGTCCTTCTACGGCGGGCGCTCGGGCGGACCTCGAAGGTGGCGGTCGCGAAGTTCGCACTCCGCGGCCGCGAGCGCCTCGGCCTGGTCCGCCCGTACGGCGACGCCCTCCTCCTGCACGCGATGCGCTGGGACGACGAAGTGCGCGACCCCGCCGAGCTCGCGCCGGACGCGGTCGACCTGACCGAACGGGAACTCACCGAGGCGATGGCCCTGCTGGACGTGCTCTCCGTGGACCGTCTCGACGAGCTGGAGCTCACCGACCACTACTGGGACGCGCTGGTCGAGGTGATCGAGGCGAAGGCCGAATATCGTACCCCGGCCGCCGCCCCCGAAGGCGCGGAGGGCACTCCGGCCGGGCAGGTCGTCGACCTGATGGCCGCGCTGGAGGAGTCCGTCGCCAAGGCCAAGAAGGCCCGGGGCGAGACCAGCGCTGGGGACGCGACGGTGCACGAGATGCCGAAGAAGAAGGCGGCCCGTAAGACGCCGGCGAAGAAGACCACGGCCGCCAAGAAGAGGACGTCGGCGAAGGAGTCGGCCCCGAAGAAGACAGCGGCGTCCCGGCGTCGGAAGTCCGCATAAACGTCGGGCTGCGGCCGCGGGCGTGAAGTGTCCCTTGTCATTCAATCGAGGAGCTTTGACAGCGAACTCAGCCGAATCGACTTCTCTGGCAGTGAATCTAGTCGTGAGGGGTAATCGAGCTGGGGGTGTTGTGTGTCGGTATCGGACGGGGGTGGGCACGAACCGACCACCGGCCCGCGCACGGGTACGGCCCGCCGGCCGCTGCCGGGCTGCGGCCCTGGCTCCGTCCCGTCGGCTTACCAGGTCACTGGCAGTCCCACCGGTCCGCGGATGAGCACGTCCTTCTGCCAGACCACCTCGCCGGGATCGACGGCCAGCCGCAGGCCCGGCAGCCGCTCGATCAGCGTGGTCAGGAGCAGCTCCGCCTCCAACCGGGCCAGCAGCGGCGCCAGGCAGTGGTGGGGGCCGTAGCCGAAGGCCAGGTGGGGCGGGCCCTGGCGGTCGATGTCAATGCGGCCCGGCTCGGGGTAGCACGACTCGTCCCAGTTGGCCGCCACGTACGAGACGTACACGGCCTCGCCCCGCCGGATCAGGACGCCGCCCACCTCGACGTCCTCGGTGGCGATGCGCGCCTGTCCCACGCCGTGCTTGTGCGGAATCCAGCGCAGCAGCTCCTCAACGGCGGCCGGCACGGCCCCCAGGTCCGACCGCAGCCGGCTCATCAGGCCGCCGTTGGTGAGGAGTACGTACGCCATGTTCGAGGTGTGGTTGCGGACGGCGTGCCAGCCGTTGATCCCCATCAGCAGCGCCAGGGCGAGGAGTTCCTCCCCCTCGATCCTGCCGCTCTCGACCGCGGCTCCCAGCGCGCTCATGAGATCGTCCTGCGGCCGGGCCCGCCGTTCTCGGGCCAGCTCGCGGAACGAGGCGCGGGCGGCCTCCTTGGCCTGACGGGCCCGCTCGACGCCCGCCTCGTCCGTCGCCCTCGTCAACACGGTGTCCGCCCACTCACGCAGCCGCGGCCGGACGGCCTCCGGCACGCCCAGTAGAGCTCCGATGACATGCAGGGGGAACGGCGAGGTCACCTGCCGGACGAGGTCCGCGGGCGGCCCCGACGCCACCATGCGGTCGAGCAGTTCGTCGAGCACCGCTTGGGCGCGCGGACGCAGCGCCGCGATGCCGAAGCGGCTGAACGCCGAGGAGACCACTGAGCGGATCCGGGTGTGGTCGGGGGGATCCACGAAGCTGACCGCCCGGTCCAGCGGGACGAGGTACCTGTTCATGCTTGGCAGCGGCCGGCCGACGATGTCCCGGCTGAACCGGGGATCGGAGGTGACGAACCGGACCACATCGTGCCGCGTCGCCAGCCAGCACTCGCCAGGAGCCCCGTGCGGCAGGCGGATCCGGACGACCGGCGCGCCTCGCAGTGCCTCGCGGAGGAAGGGGTCGAAGTCCAGCGCTGTCAGATTCGCAGCCTCGTACACGGGGGGAGCGGTGTCCCGCATCACTGGCTCCTCGCCGGCCGGTCGTGGCGCAGCGGGGTGAGCTGCTGGATGTCGTAGCGGCGGCGCAGGGCCGCGATGGCGGTGTGGTCGGTGGGTCCGTCGGCGGACAGGATGTCCATGAGCTCCTCGAAATACCGCTCGTGGTCCGGCGGCGGGGACGACTGGAAGAACATCCTCGCCGGGGCTTCGGTGGGATTGGCGAACGCGTGCGGGCAGCCCGGCGGGACCACGATGACCGTGCCGGGTGTGGCGCGGACCACGCCATCCCCCTGCGAAGACCGCCACCCGCGCCAACCGTCGGGAGTGCGCACGCGCGGCTCGAAGGCGAGGACGTCGAGTTCCCCTTCGAGTACGTAGAAGAGCTCCTCGCTGCGGGTGTGGACGTGCGCGCCGACGTCGAAGCCGGGCGGTACGACGACCTCGAAGCTCGATGCGCTGCGCGACTGTTCGCCGGTCGCCTTGAACGTCACCTGCTGCGCGGCGGTGCGCAGCGTGCGACCACCGCCGGGCGGCACGATCAGGCCGCCAGGCGGCAGCGGGGCCGTGGGGGTGGCGGATGTGATCGTGGTATCTGCCTCGGGAAGGGTCACGGCGTACGGCTCCAGCGGCCCAGTGTCATCTCGGCGGTGATGCCCGGCCCGAATCCGGCCAGCAGGCCGCGCGCCCGGTCGGCGGCGCCGCCCTCGTCGAACAGGCGGCGCAACGCGTCCAGTACGACGACGCTCGCCACGTTCCCGTACTCGGTGAGCGTGGCCCGGCTGAAGCGGAAGGCGTCCGGGGGCACGCCCAGGAACTTGCTGAGGTCGTCGAGGATCCGCGGCCCCCCGGCGTGCACGATGTAGAAGTCGAGGTCGGACGCGTCCCAGCCGTATCCGTCGGCGAGGGCGCACAGCGCGGGGGCGAGCGGCTCCATGGTGCCCGGCACCCGCTTGTCGAGCAGGAAGTGGAAGCCGGTGGCGCGTACGTCGTACGCGATCCAGTCCTCGGTGCCCGGGACCAGGTACGAGCCGTTTCGCTCCAGGTGGATGCCGGCTCCGCCCGTCCCGCGGACCACTGCGGCGGCCGCACCGTCGCCGAACAACCCGTTGGACAGCAGCGACCCGATACTGACGTCGGTGGGCTGGTAGCACAGGGAGCAGAATTCACAGGCCACGATCAGCGCGTTCGCCTCCGGGTAGGCCGTGCAGAAGTCGTGCGCCCGGTTGATCGCGGCGCCGCCGGCCGCGCAGCCCAGCTGGGCGATCGGCAACTGCCGGGTGGTGGACGGAAATCCCATCGAGTTGATGAGCCAGGCGGTGAGCGAGGGCATCATGAACCCGGTGCAGGACACGTAGATGATCAGGTCGATGTCGGCGGCGCGCAGCCCGGCGTCCTCCAGCGCCCGCCGTACGACCAGGGGCACGCGGGCCTTGGCCTCTGCCGCGTAGAGCCGGTTGCGCTCTTCGAAGCCTGGGTGTGCGAGTGTCTCCTCGACCGGTTGCACCAGGTGGCGGGTCCGTACCCCGGTGTTCTCAATCAGGCGTAGTGAGAGGCCCAGTTGGGGGTGGTCGGCATGGCGCGAGCGCGCGAGCTCAAGTGTCTCCTCCATGGTGATGACGTACTCAGGAACCGACACGGCAGGCCGACATAACGTCGCCATGCAACACCCTCTTCCCCACGGGCACCCAGAGTGCCCGGTCCGGCTCAACCCGGTGAGTAACGATCACCCTCGGTATGGGTCACAGCGGTCCGCAGCCGGCACCGCGGTGTGGACCGACGGATGGAAGTGAGACGGTGCAGCAAGACCGCCGGGGCATGCCGAGCGGCGAGGCACGGTGCCAGACTCCGCGAGCCCGGAATGATCCGAAAGGCAGGCGCTACCTCACTCCGAGAAGAGCCGCACCCATTGACATTCAACCCAGTCGCCCGAGATCAGCGCGCTGCAGGCGACCATCTTCGATGTCGAAGGACATGAAGTGGCAGGTCGAGGCCAGGGAAGGCGCCCGGATGCTGCGCGAGCCGCACCGTACACAGCAGGACGCCATCGACTCCGACCGCCAACGGGCAAAGGACCACACCCCCGCGCAGGTCGTCGTCCACGCCCGCGACGGACACATCCGCACCGCGTACACCTACGGCGACGCCCCCGCAGCATCCCCAGGCGAGCGCGGCCGCCGGCCTGGTGAACGCGGGGGCGTGTTTTAAGAGGTCATCTCAATTGGTCCGGCCGCGCGTTTGAATGCGGGTGGCGTTGAGGGACGGCTCTGCCACATGAACACGCCATGACGAGTCCTGCCGCCTTCCGGGACCAGACCAACTGGTCCAACGGCTACTACGAGCTGGCCATCGAGGTCGGACGAGTGATGACGCTCAGATTCAAGCCGTCCTGAGTACGCTGTGGTCTGCCGCAGACGTTCACGGGTGCTTCGGGCAGAGAGACAGTGAACCTGAGGAGCAGAATCCCGTGCCGTGCACAGTGGGATCACTCACCGAGTTCGGACACCTGCACGGTCAGGTCCGCCTGCCGACGGGCCAACTTGCTACCCCGGCGTGGCAAGAGTGAACGGGCGGGTACCCGGCCATGTGCCCGGCACCCGCCCAAGGCTCACGCCGCCTTGATGTAGAAGTACTGGTTGGGCTGGTAAGTGCACGTCCACAGCCGCGCGGGGGCGCCGTTCTGCGTGCTCCAGTCAGCTATCTCCAGGCACTTCTGGGGGGAGTAGCTGTAGTCCATGGCGAAGCCTGTCCCGCCGTAGAAGCGCTGGTTGAGACCGTAGTGGCAGCCCCACTGGTTGGCGGTCGCACCGTTCCCGGTCGCCCAGCCGCCGATCTCTAGGCACCTACCACTGTTGACATTGATGTAGTAGTTGGCATCGACGTCGTCCGACACGCCCCAGCGGTACCACTTCTGGTTGTCGCCACCGGTGCAGGTCCACTGGCGGACGGCTGCGCCGTTGTCCTTGCTCCAGTCCGCCACCTCAAGACACTTCTCCGAGTGCTTCGCCTGGATCGTCACGGTGCCCAGGTAGATGAAGGTCGGCGTGGCCGCTTGGACCGGAGCGGCTGAGAGGCCGAAGACGAGACCGAGGGAGGCGGCAAGAACAAGCAGCCCGTGCCGAGCGCGGGCGAAGAAGGTGAGCTTCATGGTCCTCTGCAATCGAGAAGAAGAATCCGGCAATGGCCGGAAAACGACGATCATGATCGCACAGGTTTCGCGACCAACTGGCGCCTTGAACCGCGACTTGGGCCATCACACGAGGCACGACCAGACGGCCGGGCGGAATCGACTCCTCCGGTACGCCCGCTGGGGCACCGACTGTTCGACTTCGGCGCGGAAGCCGGAGTCGCTGGTGCCGGCGTAGCCCTCGAACATCTGGATGCCGAGGTAGCGGTACTGGACGGCTCCGGCGATGACGCCGCCGGGCGGCGGGGCATCCGCTGGGGCGGACGCCCCCTCAACACCGCAGCCTGACCAACCGCGAACAGCAGCCCCCGAACGCCGACGGGGCAAGTTCAGGGGGAAAAGGAC
>NZ_JBICYI010000030.1:0-9769 GCF_043200825.1 Streptomyces sp. NPDC048370
ACCGACCTAGGCCTCACCAACACAAACCACCCCCTCCTCGGCGCAGCCATGGCCATCGCCGACCGCGACGAATACGTCTTCACGAGCCGCCTCTCGCCCCACACCCACCCCTGGCTCACCGACCACTCGGTTGCGGACACGGTGCTTCTGCCCGGGACCGCCTTCGTGGAGCTGGCTGTTCGGGCTGCTCAGCATGTCGGTGCGGGCGGGGTCGAGGAGTTGACGCTTGCGGCGCCGCTGGTCCTGCCGGAGCGCGGCGGGATTCAGGTCCAGGTCGTGGTCGGTGATGCCGACGAGTCCGGCCGCCGGACCCTTCAGGTGCACTCACGCCCCGACGCGGATGGCGACGACAGCCGCCCCTGGACCACCCACGCCACCGGCGTACTCACCACCGACAACGCGCCCACGAACACACACGACCTCATGGTGTGGCCGCCCGCCGATGCCGTAGAGGTGATGCTCGACGGGGTGTACGAGCGCCTGGCCGAGCAGGAGTACGGCTACGGTCCCGCGTTCCAGGGCCTCCGCCGTGCGTGGAAGGGCGCGAACGAAGGCGAGCTGTTCGCCGAGGTCGCCCTCGCCGACGAGCAGCGCGCCGATGCCGGCCTCTTCAGCCTCCACCCCGTGCTGCTGGATTCCTCCCTGCACGCACTCCTGCCGGGTGTCGTGGACGAGAGCAGGGACGCTGCTCTGCCGTTCACCTGGTCGGGTGTGAACGTGTCCGCCGTGGGTGCCTCGCTGCTGCGCGTACGGCTGACGCAGACCGGGCCGGAATCGGTGGCCCTGGACCTCGCCGACGCGACCGGCGCACCGGTCGCCACCGTCGAGTCCATGGCGTACAGGCCCCTGTCCAAGGACGCCCTCCGCTCGGCCGGATCGGCCGCCCGCGACGGCCTGTACCGGGTGGGCTGGACCAGCATTCCGGAGCCGACCAACGCCGTCGAAGGTCTCGACTGGGCAGTGGTGGGCGACGGTCTGTCGCCGGCGAGCCAGGCGTACACGGACCTGAGCGGTCTGATCGCGGCGATGGATGCCGGGACGGCCGTTCCGGCCGCCGCCGTTGTCCCGCTCGTGTCGCATCCGACGACAGTGCTGCCTGGGGACGTACCCGGTGCGGCTCACGCCGTTCTGAACGAGCTCTTGGAGCTGGTGCAGGGCTGGTTGGCGGAGGAACGGTTCGCCGACTCCCGGCTGGTCGTCGTGACGTCGGGCGCCGTGGCGGCCGGTGCTGACGAGGACGTACCGGACCTGGCCCACGCGGGCGTATGGGGTCTGCTGCGCGCCACCCAGACCGAACACCCTGACCGCATCGCACTGTTGGACATCGACGACGCCGACGACGCGGAGTTGCTGCCGCGCTGGATCGCGGCCGCCCTCGCGTCCGGCGAACCCCAGCTGGCGGTACGAGCAGGTGCACTCCGCGTACCCCGCCTCGCCCGGACCAGCCCCGTGTCGACCCCGGCCCCGGCCTCGCAGGCTCCGGACTGGAGCGCCGGCACCGTCCTGGTGACGGGCGCGACGGGCGCACTCGGAGGCGTACTGGCACGCCACCTGGTCACCGAGCACGGCGCGCGCCATCTCCTGCTACTCAGCCGACGCGGACAGGACGCCCCCGGCGCGACCGAACTCCGCGACGAACTCACCACCCTGGGCGCCGCCGACGTCGACATCGTCGCCTGCGACGCAGCGGACCGCGACGCACTCGCGGCCGTATTGAACGCCATTCCGACCGACCGCCCCCTGACCGCCGTAGTCCACACCGCAGGCGTCCTCAATGACGCTCTCGTCACCTCCCTCACGCCAGGGCACCTGGAGCAGGTACTCCGGGCAAAGGTCGATGCTGCGTGGAACCTGCACGACCTCACCCGCGAGCAGAACCTCACCGCCTTCGTCCTCTACTCCTCCCTCGCCGGCCTCGTCGGCACAGCAGGCCAGGCCAACTACGCGGCGGGCAACACCTTCCTCGACGCCCTCGCCCACCACCGCCACGCCCAAGGCCTCCCCGCGACATCCCTGGCATGGGGCCTGTGGGAGCAGACCAGCGACATCACCGACGGACTCGCCGACGTCGACCTCAAACGCATGGCACGCGCAGGCATACGCCCGCTCACCTCCACCCACGCCATGGACCTCTTCGACGCCGCCCACACCACAGGCGACGCGCTGCTTGCCGCGACCGGCATCGACACCGCCGCCCTGCGCGCCCAAGCCGGCACCGCCCTGCCGCTCTTCCGTGGCCTGGTGCCCGCTGCACCTCGCCGCGCCGGAACCGCTGCGGCTGCCGGTGCGGGCGGTGGCTCGTCGCTCGCGGACCGGCTGGCAGGACTCTCCGTAACCGAGCGGGAGAAGGCACTCGTCGACCTGGTGCGGACGCACGTGGCATCGGTCCTCGGCCACGCCGATCACACGGCCATCGACGCCGACCGCGCGTTCCAGGAACTCGGCTTCGACTCCCTCACCGCCGTCGAACTCCGCAACCAGCTCAACACCGCCACCGGCCTCCGCCTGCCCACGACCCTCGTCTTCGACTACCCCTCGCCGGCCGCGCTGGCCGCCCATCTCGAAGTGGAGGTCTCCGGCACGGCGGCGGCCAAGGCCGTCGTCGAGACGAGGACGACCTCGACCGACGAAGCGATCGCCATCGTCGGCATGGCCTGCCACTACCCCGGCGGAGTGTCCTCTCCGGAAGACCTGTGGCGACTCGTCGCCGAGGGCACGGACGCCATCACCGAGTTCCCCTCCAACCGTGGCTGGGACCTGGACGGCATCTACGATCCGGACCCCGAGCGGGTCGGCACGACGTACGCGCGTGAAGGCGGGTTCCTGCACGACGCGGACCAGTTCGACCCGGAGTTCTTCGGGATGTCGCCGCGCGAAGCGACCGCCACCGACCCCCAGCAGCGACTCCTCCTGGAGACCGCGTGGGAGACCTTCGAGAACGCGGGGGTGCTTCCTTCCACGCTGCGTGGCAGCCGTACGGGCGTGTTCACCGGCGTCATGTACCACGACTACGGCTCGCGCGTGCAGACCGTCCCCCAGGAACTCGCAGGCTTCCTGGCCAGCGGCAACGCGGGCAGTGTGGCCTCGGGCCGCCTGTCCTACACCTTCGGCCTCGAAGGCCCGGCGGTCACGGTCGACACGGCCTGCTCGTCGTCGCTGGTCGCCCTCCACATGGCGGCGAACGCACTGCGCACCGGGGAGTGCGACCTCGCGCTCGCCGGCGGTGTGACCGTCATGTCGACGCCGCTCTCCTTCGTGGAGTTCTCGCGCCAGCGTGGCCTGGCTCCGGACGGCCGGTGCAAGCCGTTCGCCGCCGGCGCCGACGGCACCGGCTGGTCGGAGGGCGTCGGCCTGCTGCTGGTGGAGCGCCTGTCGGACGCCCGCAAGAACGGCCACAAGGTCCTCGCCGTCGTACGCGGCTCGGCCGTGAACCAGGACGGCGCGTCGAACGGCCTGACCGCACCGAACGGGCCGTCGCAAGAGCGGGTCATCCGCCAGGCCCTGGCCAACTCCGGCCTCACCACCGCCGACGTCGACGCCGTCGAAGCCCACGGCACCGGCACCCGCCTCGGCGACCCCATCGAAGCCCAGGCACTCCTGGCGACCTACGGCCAAGAGCGGCCGGAAGACCGCCCGCTGTACCTGGGCTCCCTCAAGTCCAACATCGGCCACACCCAGGCCGCCGCAGGCGTGGGAAGCATCATCAAGATGGTGCAGGCGATGCGGCACGGCGTGCTGCCGAAGACCCTGCACGTGGATGCACCGACAGGGCACGTCGACTGGTCCGCCGGCGAGGTCGCCCTGCTCACCGAGCAGAGGGAATGGCAGGCCGACGGCCGCGTCCGACGCGCCGGCATCTCCTCCTTCGGCATCAGCGGCACCAACGCCCACGTGATCATCGAGGAGCCGGAGGAAGTCACCAAGGAGGCCACGGAGGAGCCCGCGAACACCGCTCCGACTGCGCCGCCGGTGGTGGTGGTCCCGTGGGTGCTGTCGGGCAAGACCCCGGCAGCCCTGGAGGCCCAGGCGGGCCGACTGCTGGCGTACGCCGAGACCACGAAGCCGGATCCGGCGAATGTGGCCTGGACCCTGACCGCAGAGCGATCCCTGCTCGACCACCGCGCCGTCATCACCGGCCGCGACCAAGACCAGCTCCTCACCGGCCTGCGCGCACTCGCCAACGGCCAGACCGGGCCTGGCGTGGCCCGCGGCACACGGACGGGAGGCAAAACCGCCTTCGTCTTCACCGGCCAAGGCGCACAGCGCATCAACATGGGCCTGGAGCTGTACGAGGCCTTCCCGGCCTACGCCGCCGCCTTCGACGAGGTCACCGCAGCACTCGCCCCCCACCTGGACCGGCCGCTGCGCGAGGTCATCGCCTCGGGCGCGGGCCTGGACGACACGGGCTGGACGCAGCCGGCGCTCTTCGCCACCGAGGTCGCCCTCTACCGACTCGTTTCGTCTTGGGGCATCACCGCAGACCTGGTCGCCGGGCACTCCATCGGCGAACTCACCGCCGCCCACATCGCCGGCATCCTCAACCTCGACGACGCAGCGAAGCTCGTGACGGCCCGAGCCCGCCTCATGCAAGCCCTGCCTACAGGCGGAGCCATGGCAGCCATCCAGGCAACCGAAGACGAGATCACCCCGCTCCTGACAGACGGGGCAGCGATCGCGGCGATCAACAGCCCCACGTCCCTGGTCATTTCAGGCGACGAGGATGCCGTCGCAAGCATTGCCAGTGCGATGGAAGAGCAGGGCAGGAAGACCAAGCGGCTCACCGTCTCCCACGCCTTCCACTCCCCTCACATCGACCCCATGCTCGACGAGTTCCACACCATCGCCGCCCAACTCACCTACAACGAACCGCAGATACCCATCGTCTCCACGCTCACGGGTCAGCAGGCAACGGGCGACGACCTGCGCACCGCCCAGTACTGGACCGACCAGGTCCGAGGAGCAGTCCGCTTCGCCGACGCCACCACCACCCTCACCAACCTCGGCACCACCACCATCGTCGAAGCGGGACCCGACGGAGTCCTCTCCGCCATGGTCCAAAACACCACCGAGAACGTCACCACCATCCCCCTCCTCCGCCGCGACCGCCCGGAAGCGGACACACTCGTCGCCGCACTCGCCCAGATCCACACCCACACCACCACCCCCGTGGACTGGCAGAACTACCTCACCAACACCGGCGCCAAGCAGGTCGACCTGCCCACCTACGCCTTCCAGCACCAGCGCTACTGGCTCGAATCGGCACACACGGCAACCGACGCAACCGGTCTCGGCCTCACCGACACCGGCCACCCTCTCCTCGGAGGAACAGCCACCCTCGCCGGATCCGACGAAACCCTCTTCACGAGCCACGTCTCCCTCCACACCCACCCCTGGCTCACCGACCACACCATCGACGGAACGACGGTCCTCTCCGCCGGAGCGCTCGTGGAACTGGCGATCCGGGCCGGCGACGAGGTCAAGGCCACCGTGCTCGACGAGCTCGAACTCGCGGCCCCCCTCACCATCCCGGCCCAAGGCGGCGTACAGCTCCAGGTCCGCGTCGGCACCCCCGACATGACGACGAACAGCCGCTCCCTCACCGTCCACGCCCGACCCGACGACACCCCCGACGCCCCCTGGACCCTCCACGCCCAAGGCCGCATCGGCGTGGGTGACAGCGAGGACGCCCGGACCATGCCGCGCGAACTCGCGGGACCTGAAACACAGTTGATCGACCTGGCGCAGGAGCGTTCCGGCGATGCTTCGCGATTCGGCCTGCACCCGACACTGCTGAACGCGGCCCTCGCCGGCCACGAACTCCCCGACCGGGACGGACACATCTGGATCCCGTCCACCTGGCAGGGCGTACGCCTGCACGCCACCGGCGCCACAGCCGTACGAACCCACCTCACCCCCACCGGAGCCGACGACCACGGCACGGACACGACCGTCTCCATCGTCCTCACCGACCAGACCGGCCAGCCCGTCCTCACCATCGACGAACTCACCTACCGCGCCACCCCCGTAGAGGAGTTCGCCGTCGGCGCTTCGGGCAGCGCAGCCCTCGACCTGTTCGAGGTCCGATGGGTCCCGACCGTGCTGCCACAGCCGGCCACTCCGCCCACCTGGGGTGTCCTCAGCTACGACAACGCCCCCGAGCAGGCCGCCTACGCGCGCGCCGAGCACTACGCAGACGTCGAAGCCGTCGCCAAGGCAGTCGAGACCGGCACCCGACTCGACGCCGTACTACTCCCCTGGAGCCCCACCACCAGCGACACGGACCTCGCGTCCCGTATCCAGCGGACACAGGCCCTGACACAGGAGTGGATGGCGGACGAGCGCCTGGCCGGAACCCGGCTGGTCGTGCTCACCAACGGCGCCGCATCGACGACCGACACCGACACAGAAACCGCAGACCTCGCCGGCAGCGCCGTCTGGGGACTCCTGCGCTCGGCCCAGTCCGAGAACCCCGGCCGGATCGTCCTCGCCGACCTCGACGACGACGCGGCCTCGCTGCAGGCGCTGTTCGCGCTGACCGACGGAGAGGAGGGGCAGGCCGCGATCCGCGAGGGGAGCGTCTTCGTCCCCCGCCTGCAACGCCTCGTACCCGAGACCGCCTCCGTGGCGCCGGCAGCCGCCGCCCCCTCGTGGAGCGCCGACCCGAACGGAACGGTCCTCATCACCGGCGGCACCGGATCCCTCGGCGCCCTCTTCGCCCGCCACCTCGTCACCCACCACGGCATCAAACACCTCCTCCTCACCAGCCGAAGCGGACCCAACGCCCCCGGCGCCACCCAACTCCACAACGAACTCACCACCCTCGGCGCCACCCACATCACCATCACCGCCACCGACACAGCAGACCGCAACGCCATCACCACCACCCTCGACACCATCCCCACCGACCACCCCCTCACCGCCGTCATCCACATCTCGCAGGAGCAGCAGGAGCCGCAGCAGCAGCTCGACGCGGCACGCCACCTGCATGAGCTCACCCGCGAGATCAGCACAGTGTCCGAATTCGTCCTCCTCTCCACCCTCGCCGGCAGCACCACCGCCATCGAAGGCTCGGACGGAACCGACGGCACCGTCGACAGCAGCCACGCACTCGCCAATGGATACCTCGACGCCCTCGCCGAGCACCGCGCCGCGCAAGGCCTGCCCGCGACCTCCATCGCCTGGGGCCCGTGGAACGTCACCGACACGGCCACGGCCGCAGCCGCAGCCGCAGCCGAGAACTCCGGCGGCAGCCAAGCAGCCGCCGACGGCTTCCGCCCGGTGTCGGAGGCCGAGGGTACGGTCCTGTTCGAGGCCGCTCTCGGCGCCCGGCGTACCGCAGTGGTGGCCGCGCCGCTGGACCTGGCGGCCGTACGCGGCCTGAGCCGTACGCCCGAGCTCCTGCGCGGACTCGTCGCGGGCCCGGGGCGCCGCCGCCACGCGGCGCAGTCCGGTACGGGCACCGGTGCCGGCGCCCCGGGTGTGCTGGCGCAGCGGTTGGCCGGTCTCTCCGACGAGGAGCGCCAGGCCCATGTGCTGGAAGCGGTCCGCACGGAGGTGGCGTTCGTCCTCGGGCACGCCGACAGTCTGGCGATCGAGCCCGACCGGGCGTTCCAGGAGCTCGGCTTCGACTCACTCACCGCGGTCGAACTCCGCAACCGCCTCAACGCGATGGCGGGGACCGCGCTCCCGGCGACGCTCGTCTTCGACCATCCGACACCGGCCGCGCTCGCCGGCTACGTGCTGAAGCGTGTCCTGCCCGACGAAGCCTCCCAGCAGCCGGTCCTCGCGGAGCTGGCGCAGCTGGAGGCAGCGGTCACCGGGCTCTCGGCTCCTTCGTGGGGCGACCTGGACCACGCGGCCATCACCGTCCGACTGCAGACCCTGCTGGCGAAGGTCCAGGAGACGCAGGAGACGGCTGGAGCGGCGACTGAGGGCACGGACGACGCGGAGAGCCGGATCGCATCGGCGACCGCGGACGAGATCTTCGCCCTCATCGACTCGGAATTCGGCACCTCACAGTGATCACCCTCGTCACGCGACGACGCGCCCATCTCGACTCTCGACCCTCCAAGGAGAACTGAGGCTCCGCATGTCCACTCCCAATGAAGAGAAGATGCTCGAGTACCTCAAGAGGGTGACCGCCGATCTGCAGAAGGCGCGTCAGCGGGTCACGGAACTCGAGGCCGGCAAGGAGGAACCTGTCGCGATCGTCGGCATGGCCTGCCGGTTCCCGGGCGGGGTGTCGTCGCCCGACAGCCTGTGGCAGCTCGTCGTCGACGAGGTCGACGCCATCACGGAGCTGCCCACCAACCGTGGCTGGGACATCGAGAAGCTGTACGACCCCGACCCGGACAAGCCCGGTACGTCGTACAGCCGTGAGGCCGGCTTCCTCGACGGGGCCGACCTGTTCGACGCGGGCTTCTTCGGGATCTCGCCGCGCGAGGCGCTCGCGATGGACCCGCAGCAGCGTCTCCTCCTTGAGACCGCGTGGGAGACCCTGGAGAACGCGGGTATCGACCCCGACACCCTGAGGGGCAGCCGTACGGGTGTCTTCGCGGGGGTCGTGGAGCAGAGCTACCTGGGGCTCGACGGGCCCGAGGAGTTCGAGGGCTACCTCATGACGAGCAAGCTCGGCAGTGTGGCATCGGGCCGGGTCTCCTACTCGTTCGGCTTCGAGGGGCCGGCGGTCTCGATCGACACCGCCTGCTCGTCGTCGCTGGTCGCCATGCACCTGGCCGTGCAGTCGATCCGGCAGGGCGAGTCGACCATGGCCCTGGCGGGCGGTGTGACCGTGTCCGGGTCGCCGTCAGGCCTGGTCGACTTCGCACGGCAGCGTGGTCTCGCCGCCGACGGCCGCTGCAAGTCCTTCGCGGCCGCCGCCGACGGGACCAGCTGGTCGGAGGGTGTCGGCCTCGTCCTCCTGGAGCGCCTGTCGGACGCGCGGAAGAACGGCCACAAGGTCCTCGCCGTCGTACGCGGCTCGGCCGTGAACCAGGACGGCGCGTCGAACGGCCTGACCGCACCGAACGGCCCCTCCCAGGAGCGCGTGATCCGCCAGGCCCTGGCCAACGCGCGTCTGAACGTGGCGGACGTGGACGCCGTCGAGGCCCACGGCACGGGCACCCGCCTCGGCGACCCGATCGAGGCGCAGGCACTGCTGGCGACGTACGGCCAGGGCCGCCCGGAGGGACGGCCGCTTTACCTGGGATCGTTCAAGTCGAACATCGGGCACTCCGTCGCCGCCGCCGGTGTCGGCGGTGTGATCAAGATGGTGCAGGCGATGCGGCACGGCGTGCTGCCGAAGACGCTGCACGTCGACGAGCCGACACCGTTCGTGGAGTGGGAGTCGGGCGCCGTCGAGCTGCTGACCGAGGCCAGGCCCTGGCCGGACAGCGGCGGCCCGCGCCGCGCCGGCATCTCGGCGTTCGGGGTCAGCGGCACCAACGCCCACGTGATCATCGAGGAGGTCTCCGAGGAGGCCGTTGCCCCGACCGCTGAGCCGGTGGTTCCGGTACCGGTGGTGCCGTGGGTGCTGTCGGGCAAGACCCCGGCGGCGCTGGAGGCGCAGGCGGGCCGACTGCTGGCGTACGCGGAGAGCACGACGTCCTCCGAGCCGGTGGACGTGGCCTGGACCCTGGCCACGGGCAGGGCTGCGTTGGACCACCGCGCGGTCGTCACCGGCCGCGACCGCGAGCAGCTTCTGACCGGCCTGCGCGCGCTGGCCAACGGCCAGACCGGGCCTGGTGTGGTTCGCGGCACGCGGACGGGC
>NZ_JBICYI010000031.1:0-8380 GCF_043200825.1 Streptomyces sp. NPDC048370
GGCCCGCCATCCGACACTGCCTTCAGTGTGGGTGCGGTCATCGTCGCCGCCGATGGTGTCGAGCTCGCCCGTGGATACTCCCGCGAGAACGACCCCCACGACCACGCCGAGGAAGGCGCCCTCGCCAAACTCCCCGCCGACGAGCCGCGCTTCGCCGGCGCCACCGTCTACAGCTCGCTCGAACCCTGCGCAAAACGTGCCTCACGCCCTACACCGTGCTCCCAGCTCATCCAGAACGCCGGGATCCGCCGTGTCGTCACGGCCTGGCGCGAACCCGACACCTTCGTGCCCGGCGCCGACGGCACCGAACTCCTCCAGCACGCCGGCGTCACCGTCATCGAACTGCTCGAGTACGCCAGCGTCGCGAAGGAGCCGAACCGGCACCTGCTGTAGACGAGCCGGAGAGACAGAGCCGGGCAGCACGGACGGATCGAAAAGATCTTGCGACGCCTGTTAAGAACAGAGGCGACAGGGCCCTATGAGGAGTGAACGCACACCGCGTCCCCTTTCAAGTTCCCTAAGGTACCGACGAGATGGATCTGATCGACTACCTGGCCTTCGTGATCTCTGCGGGGCTCCAACTGTACAGCGCCCTGCCCGGTTCCATCTGTCTCCATCCCACGCTGCGACCCGCGGTGAAGGAAACCTCTACTCCCGCCGTGCCCTCTCCCGAGACGCGTCTGGTGGCCAGGGAGATCCTTTGCAACCTCCCGCCCGGGGCGGTCGTTTGCTACGAGCCTCCCGACGGTGGCTGTCTGACGGTCTGGTGGATCGACCCCGGCCCTGCCCACCGCGGCGAAGGGGACGGCTACCGGCTGTGGTGAACGGCTCATCCCATCGTGCCTCTGGTGCTGAAGACCCCTTCAGCACCAGAGGCGAGGACGGCAGGACCCTCCACGCCATCATCCGGGAGAAGGTATTCCGGTTCCTGCTGACCATCCCCGAGCTGAGCGACGCCGACCGCTACGACATCACTGACGCCGCCATCCTCACCGCGTACCGCACCGGAAGGCTCGACCCCACCCAGCAACCGGTCGCCTACGTGAAGCAGATCGCCGTCAGGCAGGCCCAGGACTACCTGCGCAAGAGGAGCCACGAGGACCTGACAGGGGACTTCCTCGAGACCGGCGGTGACCGGGCCGACGACGAGGCCGACCCCGCCGACAACGGAAGGCTCGACAACCGGGCAAGGGAGGACCGGGCGATCTGGGAGGAAGTCGACGAGGCGATTCAGCGGATTCCCGCCCAGCAGTGCCGCGAAGTAATGGAGCGGCAGAGCCATGGTGAGGATGACGACAGCATCGCCTCCGGTCTCGGCACAGCGAAAAACACGGTGTACCAGCAGCGAAAGCGCGGGGTAAGTGCAGTCGAGGAGCAGCTCAAGAACTACATCCGGCCCGTGTACAAGCCAGCCGCCCGGTCCAAGCAAGGTGAGCGGTAGATGAACCCCCCGAAGGCATACGGAGGACACGCGATCAAGGAGGAGCAGATGGAGAGCGATAGGGACGCCTACCAGCATCTGCTCGCCTTGCTGAAGACACCGGCCGACTACTGGGACCGGCCCGCCTGCGATTGGCCGGGGCGGCCGCCTCAGGGCGACCTCACCGACGAAGACGTGTCACAAGCACGCCAGGACGCCAACACCGCCTACGTCATCGGGTCCCGGGCGCTCCGGCAGGGAGACATCGCCCGCGCGAGAACCTGGTTGGCCATGGCCTGCGACCAGTGGCACCCCGGCGGGGCGTTCCGCATGGCCGTTCTCTCGCTTCGCGAGCGGAGGCCCGCCGTCGCCTTGGAGGCGCGGTCGCGTGCTGAGCATGGCACTCTCAAGGCCCTGTTCCGGGCAGCTCAGTGGGGGCACTCCGATGCCTGGCGCCTGGTCGCCGCGCTTCCCCGGCATTCCTTCCCGGAGTTGGCGGACGCGTCGCTGGAACTCCGCTCTGTCTCCGCCGCAGTGCGCGAGGATATGGCCGAGTCCTACGAGCCCGAGGATCCCGAGTTCCACGACGAGCTCCTCGCGTACTACACCGAGGTCGGGACCACTCTGAAGCCTGCTGATGGTCTCCCGTCACCTCTTGATGCGGGCGGCACGTCTCATCGTGTCGAAGTTGATGAAGTCGTTGAGGCAGCATCTGCCGAGCCTGCGGATACCGTCGCTCGCACCGGGGGGTGGATGTGGACACCGCCGACGGAGACGCCATCCGGCTCCGAGCACACGCCACGACAGTGGGAGTCGTCCCTGCGCGTCCTGGACGTCATGCACCTCGTCCGAGGCGCCGGCTCCCCCGTCACCGCCAACGACGTCGCCCGCACAGCCCGCGTATCGACGAAGGCTGCCTCCGAGTTGATGGCCTGGCTGGACGAGAACAGCCTGACCAGCTCCCTTCCAGACGGTACCCACACCTCCGGGCCTCTGCTGCAGTCCATCGACCGCGGTGAAGACGTGCTGCAGCAGGTCTTGGACCGGCTGCGCGACGACACCGGTGCCGCCGTCTACGTCAGCACCTACACGGACGGCGAAGTCAGCATCTCTCACTCCGCCTTCGGACCCGACACTCCTCAAGTCACCGAGTACGCGCCCTTCCGAGAGTTCGCGCACGCCAGCGCAGTCGGAAAGAGTCTCCTTTCACAGCTCCCCCGCGAAGCCCGCATGGAGCACCTCTCCCGCTGGCGCCCGGTCCCCTTGACCGAAAGGACCATCACCGACCGCGAAGCCCTCTTCCACTCACTGGACCTCTACGGTCCGCAGGGCTCGCACTTCGACCTACTGGAGTACTCCGATACCGAGGTATGCGCCGCGATCTCCGTGCCACTACCCGGCCAGCCCCGCTGCGTCGCGCTGTCTCTCCCCTTCGCCGAACGCAACCGTCTCGTCGCGGCGGCAGACATACTCAGCAACCGCTCCACCGGCCTGCTCCTCGCCCTCGTCCTCGCCACACTGCATCAGCAGGAGACCACCACTACGGAAGAAAGCGGCTCGAGCCCGATCGGCCAGGCGGCCTCGGCCCCGGGCGGCTGCCGTCCCAGCAGTGGACTCTACGTACCGCAGTCCGGGCTTCACCTACCGCCCGCGTTCAACCACCACCTCGCCCTCTCGGACAGTCTCTTGATCATCAACCGGAGTTGACGACGCGGCCACCACCCAGCCGGTCAAACATTGCGGATCCCAGCCCATCCCCGGACCTTCGCAGGACCGGGCCGGCCCGGCATCACCATCGCCGGGGTCCGTGAAGCGGTGATCGGCGTCGCCAACCGAACACGCCTGCTGTTGTCGATCGGCATGGCGGTGGTCTTCTCGTTCTTGGTGGCCGCCGTCACGTTCGCTGTTGCCTGCTGGGGCGGAGCCCGCTGCCTGAGTCTGTTTCCAGCGTTCGCGATGGCACTGATGGTGATCAGCGCCGTGCTCGCGGTGGTACTCGCGGCCTTCAAGTAGGCGGAGCCCGGCCCTCGGCGTGAGCGGGTACCCGCCGCCGGTCCGGTCGTTGGTCGGGGTGTGACTTCCTCCCCACTCCCCGCAGTTCATCGGTCGCTCGCGTCTGTTCCCGCTGCCTGCCATCAGTGCGAGACGACGTCGGCAGGCCCATGCGGTCTACGGCAGGCTCGGACTGCCCGCCCGATGCCGCTGTGCGAACCGTGCTGGACCGGCCGTCCCGGGCGCGGGTCGGCCGATCTGGAAAGCGCGGACGTGGCCTGGCGCTCCCTGGTCGAACAGTGCGAGGCCGTGACGGACAACTACGCGGCGGGCCGCTGGCTGCCTTCCTTGTGCGAGTTGGAGGTCGTTGAGGGCCTGGCCCGTACGGCGTGGTCCGAGACGACGATGACCACCGCGCGCGATGCCGTCACATCCTTGGCGACCGGCCTGACGGCCGGCCTGTTCACCAACGCGGCCCACGTCCTGCGGATGGTCGACGCCGCCGACACGGCGCTGCGGCCGCTGCGGGTCCTGGTCGACGTCCTCGCGGACGACGCGCCATCCATCGCCCAGGTCCTGCGGCCGCCCGTAGGAAGCTTCGGAGCAGGTAGTCGCTGCCGACCGCGGTGAAGACGATGGCGGCGCGCGCCTGATCTCCGTGGGTTTCTCTGAGATCGCGCCGCGCATGACTCAAGGCGGCGGGACGAGGCGAAAGCCGAGCCCCGGCGGTCCGCGCGTCACCGGCGCGCCCGACTGCTAGCGCTGCCGCGGATCCCCGCCCCGCAGCCAGGTCGACGCGGGGCGGGGCGGCGTGGCCAGTTGGTCAGGTCTGAAGCCAAAGCTCCATCACAAGACGCAAGACTTCCTTGGCCATCTGCCACATGATCCACCTGCTAGCGGTGGCCGTCATCGTGCGCCTCTGTTCCTCGATGCGCCACGGGGACGTGAACTTCTTCATCGCTTCTCCTCCTTGAGACGGCCGACCGTGTGGTCGACGAGTCACATGGAGTCCGTTTGGTGCCTGATCCGTCGTGGCCTGAACTGGCTGAACGGGACGTTGAAGCACTTCAGACCTGGTGAAATTGGCGTTCAGTGAACGTTCGGACTGAACAGGGGGGGCCATGAGCGATACACCGGCGGTCGATCAGCTCGTCGCCGCGCTGACGGAGCTGCGGAACAAGGCAGGGGGGTTGACCCTGGGGCAGATCGAGACCCTGGGGAGGATGCAGAGGCCGCCGGTTAGCCTGGGGAAGAGCAAGCTGAGCCCGTGGTTCACCGGCAAGGCCGTGCCAGATTCTGGACCGGCCTTCGACACCTTGGTCAGGCTGCTTGAAGACCTGGCCCTTCAGAAGACGGGCACACCCAAGCTGGGCGTGGGCAGGTGGCAGCAGATGCGGAACGCGGCAGCCTCCGAGCGACGCTTGCTACCGGAGACCATCGGTGAGGAAGGGGCCGAGACGGACGGGCTCGTGAGCCACGCAGAGTCCAGTCCGGTCGGGACCAGCCGAGTCGACCGGGAAACGATGCGCGGTGCCCTCGAAGCCATGGACAAGGTGCTTAACACGGGAGAGGAGCTCGACCCATCTGACTTTGTCCCGCTGCTGGAGTATGCTGGCTCAGACCTGGCTCAACCCCTAAGAACTGTCACTGATCCTGACGCGGACTTCGCCACCTGGACGCGGGCGGCCATCGAGCTGTGCAGGAAGTTGGACGAAGAAGGCGTGCGGGATGGAAGCCCGGCCCAGTACACCGAAATCCTCGCAACCCTTGAGCCGTTGGACCGTCTCCTCAACGGAGACGCGGAATCAGTCGGCGCTGCTGAAATGGCTGCACTCCTGGACCTGATCGACCCGGAAGCAGCGGGTTTGATGCGTACGTTGGCGTGTCCTAGCGCCCCTTCAGGTGTCAGAGTCCGAGCAGCCCTTGACTTCCTGGAGCGCCTAGAGGACAGGCAGCACGGTCCTGCCGTGCAGGTCAGCGACTAACGAGCTCGTGCATGGTTAGCGGTGAGACGTTGGGCCTTGGATGGTTGATCATGGTCGGGTGGTGGGGAATGCGTCTCGTGCAGTGGTCATCAGCAACCGCCGGATCACGGGTCTGTCGGCCGATGTGATTGCTGAACTCATCGCCGAGGTGGGTCCGTTGTGGCATGAGCGTCACCAGGCCGGGCTTGCCTCTCGGCCGCGGAAGCGGGCCGTGGGGGCCAGCGCGAAGCACCGGCTGGTCTTCGTCGACCGGCTCCTGGCCACGCTCGTCCACCTCCGCCATGCAACCACTCACGACGTCCTGGCCTGCTGGTTCGGCGTGGACCGCTCCACCATCACCCGGGCCGTCGGCGAGGTGCGGCCCCTGCTTGCCGAGCGGGGGTGCACCGTCAGTCCCGACGTGCGGCTGCGGACCCTGGCCGAGGTCGTCGAGCACCTCGGTGCCAGCGGGAAGACCGGCATCGTTGACGGCACCGAGATCCGGGTCCGGCGGCCCGTCGCCGGAAGCAAGGAACGGGACAGGTTCATCTCTGGCAAGAACAAGCAGAACGCCGTCAAATCCATGGTGGTCACGGACGGCGAGGGGCGCGTGCTGTGGTGCAGCCCGACCAAGCCCGGAAGCTGCGCCGATATCACCCACGCCCGCCAATTAGGGCTGGTCAAGCTGCTGACCGATGGGCCCGCGGTCGAAATCCTTGCCGATGCCGGCTACCAGGGCCTCGGTGCCCAGACCAGCGGACGCGTGGTTACTCCGCCGCACCGCAAGTTCAAGAAGAATGCCCCCGACTGGTACGAGGAGATGCACGAGCGACAACGCAGGGCGCACTCCTCGCGACGCATCCGGGTCGAGCACGGCATCGCCCACCTCAAGAACTGGCGGTCCCTGACCCGCCACCTCGGCCGCCGCGAGCATATGAGCGACATCATGCAGGCCATCGCCGGCCTGCTGTCCCATCAGCAGACTGCAGACTTGATCCCCGCACAGCAGATGTGAACACCGAGCCCCGCCGAAGCCTTGACGTCTCTTCGCCTACCGTGCACGAGCTCGTTAGGGCGCCGTGCTGGTTGACGTCCATCGCCGCTTCCGCGACAGCAAATAAGGCCTCGTCAGCCGTAACGGTGCCCGCTACGTTCATCTCGTGTGTTACTACGCTGAGAAGCCCTACAAGCTGCATTACGTGTGCCTGCTCTGCCGCGTCGCGTGCAAGCGGCATCCCAGGTCCAGCGGACACCAGTGCCCCCGATGCGGCGAGGGAATGCTCAATGCGGGGCACGACCTTGCGGCACCACGACGCCGAGACGCCAAGGCGTGGACCGTCGTCGCTGCGGTGTTGGGCGCCGGGCTGCGTTACGAGGGCCGTGAAGACTGTGGCTGCGACAAGGAACCCAAGTTCCGCCCCCGTACGCGAGCGCAGTTGCGAGCACGTCGAATCGCAGCGGAACGGATGGGAACCCCCTCGCCGACATGCTCGGACGCGCAGATCCGCAGACGCCCGCATGACCTGACACGCCGGTGCACACGCGGCACATGACCCAGCGATGTACCCGCAAGATCATTCACGGAACCGCGGGCAGAGCCCGAAATTTCCTCGGTGTCGCTCTTGCTCCCACTCGGTTGCCGTGTCAACGGACACCGCAGGGTCTACAGGGGCAGCGGCGATGGCGGGGCGCCAACCTGGCAGACTCGATGGCAAGACCGAACGGCTGGACGCGCCGGCCGCGTGAGCTCTCCAGGCATGTGGCTACGTGGCGCCCGCCGCCGCCAGCATTGCGACCGGCAGGAGCAGGATCCACTGCGGTAGGCGGAGTAGCGGTCTGGGCCAGCCGACGGTCAGCGTGACGACCAAGAACACCGCCGCGTACGCGGTGAAATGCGCGGCCACGAACCACGCCACCAGGCCGGTACCCGGCCTACCGTCCGTCAGGGAGAGGTAAAGCAGAGCGATTCCGGAGAGCACCAGGTCTCCGCTCACCATGTGCCACACGGCGTGCAGGACATGCTTGGGTTCGTCCGCGAGACCGCAGGTCAGCAGCGGGCGCACCACATCGCGGTGCCCGCCGACGATGTGCACCGCGGCCACGCCGAGCGCGGTGATCCCTGCCGCGAGAAGCCAGCCGTTCATCGGACCTCGATTCCTTTGGCCACGACAGCGGCCAGCAGGGCGGCCAGCTGCGGGTCAGGGTGCTCGCCGACCAGCCCTACGTGGAAGAACACGGCTCCTGCCAGCGTGTCCAGGACCAGTTCCACGGGCGTTTCGGCCGCGATCTCCCCACGCAGCACGGCGCGTTCGAAGACGACCAGCAGCCGCTCCTTCGACGGGGCCAGGAAGTCACCGCGGATACGCGCCTTCAGTTCCGGATCGGCGGCGAAGTCGGCGAGCAGCCCCGGAAGTGCCGCCGTGGCGGCAGGCGCGCGGAACTCGTCGACCAGGCCCTGTAGCAGCACGGCCAGGTCCCCGGCCAGCGTTCCGGTGTCCGGGGGCGGAGCATCATCGGTGGTCGTGAAGACGGCCTCGAAGACCAACTCCGGCTTGCCCGGCCACCGCCGGTAAATCGTGTCTTTGCCGACACCGGCCCGCGCGGCCACAGCCCCGATCGACGTCGCGGCGTAGCCGACCTCGACCACCAGTTCTGCCGTCGCGCGGATGATCGCCTCGTGCGATCGGGGATCCCTGGGACGCCCCCTGGAGGGCGGAGAGGAGCTCATGGCATTTACCTTACGGGTCGACCCGTAAGGTAAACAAGAGACTGACCTGCCCTTCAGAACCGGAGCCGGCGGCGCCTCTTCAGGCCGTCGGATACCTGACGAGCGGGCCGAAGAACTCCTGGCAGCCGCCAGCGACGGCGTAGGCGAGCCCTCGGGGTGCACGACAACCGCCCGCGGAACGCTCCACATTCGGCCAAGACCCGTACATCCCCCACAGACGCCGAGATCCCGCCCTACCTTCCGGCTGAACGGGATCTCGTGATGACCTCCTGAGAG
>NZ_JBICYI010000032.1:0-3747 GCF_043200825.1 Streptomyces sp. NPDC048370
ACATTCACGGAGAGTTTGATCCTGGCTCAGGACGAACGCTGGCGGCGTGCTTAACACATGCAAGTCGAACGATGAAGCCCTTCGGGGTGGATTAGTGGCGAACGGGTGAGTAACACGTGGGCAATCTGCCCTTCACTCTGGGACAAGCCCTGGAAACGGGGTCTAATACCGGATAACACCGGCCTCCGCATGGAGGCTGGTTGAAAGCTCCGGCGGTGAAGGATGAGCCCGCGGCCTATCAGCTTGTTGGTGGGGTAATGGCCCACCAAGGCGACGACGGGTAGCCGGCCTGAGAGGGCGACCGGCCACACTGGGACTGAGACACGGCCCAGACTCCTACGGGAGGCAGCAGTGGGGAATATTGCACAATGGGCGAAAGCCTGATGCAGCGACGCCGCGTGAGGGATGACGGCCTTCGGGTTGTAAACCTCTTTCAGCAGGGAAGAAGCGAAAGTGACGGTACCTGCAGAAGAAGCGCCGGCTAACTACGTGCCAGCAGCCGCGGTAATACGTAGGGCGCAAGCGTTGTCCGGAATTATTGGGCGTAAAGAGCTCGTAGGCGGCTTGTCACGTCGGGTGTGAAAGCCCGGGGCTTAACCCCGGGTCTGCATCCGATACGGGCAGGCTAGAGTGTGGTAGGGGAGATCGGAATTCCTGGTGTAGCGGTGAAATGCGCAGATATCAGGAGGAACACCGGTGGCGAAGGCGGATCTCTGGGCCATTACTGACGCTGAGGAGCGAAAGCGTGGGGAGCGAACAGGATTAGATACCCTGGTAGTCCACGCCGTAAACGTTGGGAACTAGGTGTTGGCGACATTCCACGTCGTCGGTGCCGCAGCTAACGCATTAAGTTCCCCGCCTGGGGAGTACGGCCGCAAGGCTAAAACTCAAAGGAATTGACGGGGGCCCGCACAAGCAGCGGAGCATGTGGCTTAATTCGACGCAACGCGAAGAACCTTACCAAGGCTTGACATATACCGGAAAGCATTAGAGATAGTGCCCCCCTTGTGGTCGGTATACAGGTGGTGCATGGCTGTCGTCAGCTCGTGTCGTGAGATGTTGGGTTAAGTCCCGCAACGAGCGCAACCCTTGTCCTGTGTTGCCAGCATGCCCTTCGGGGTGATGGGGACTCACAGGAGACCGCCGGGGTCAACTCGGAGGAAGGTGGGGACGACGTCAAGTCATCATGCCCCTTATGTCTTGGGCTGCACACGTGCTACAATGGCCGGTACAAAGAGCTGCGATGCCGCGAGGCGGAGCGAATCTCAAAAAGCCGGTCTCAGTTCGGATTGGGGTCTGCAACTCGACCCCATGAAGTCGGAGTTGCTAGTAATCGCAGATCAGCATTGCTGCGGTGAATACGTTCCCGGGCCTTGTACACACCGCCCGTCACGTCACGAAAGTCGGTAACACCCGAAGCCGGTGGCCCAACCCCTTGTGGGAGGGAGCTGTCGAAGGTGGGACTGGCGATTGGGACGAAGTCGTAACAAGGTAGCCGTACCGGAAGGTGCGGCTGGATCACCTCCTTTCTAAGGAGCACAGTACCGATTGCAGGCAAACGTTCTGCACGGTCAGCTCATGGGTGGAACGTTGATTATTTGGCGTGAGTGACCTGATGGTTCTTCCTAGTACTGCTTCGGCGTGGAACGGGGAACACGGACGGTGGCTCACGCCTGGCACGTTGTTGGGTATCTGAGGGTACGGCCGTAAGGTTTGTATCTTCGCGATGCCGGCCCCAGTGAACTCGTCCAGTGTGGCGGGGTGATGGGTGGCTGGTCGTTGCTTGAGAACTACACAGTGGACGCGAGCATCTGTGGCCAAGTTTTTAAGGGCGCACGGTGGATGCCTTGGCACCAGGAACCGATGAAGGACGTGGGAGGCCACGATAGTCCCCGGGGAGCCGTCAACCAGGCTTTGATCCGGGGGTTTCCGAATGGGGAAACCCGGCAGTCGTCATGGGCTGTCACCCATGCCTGAACACATAGGGCATGTGGAGGGAACGAGGGGAAGTGAAACATCTCAGTACCCTCAGGAAGAGAAAACAACCGTGATTCCGGGAGTAGTGGCGAGCGAAACCGGATGAGGCCAAACCGTATGCGTGTGATACCCGGCAGGGGTTGCGCATGCGGGGTTGTGGGATCTCTCTTTCACAGTCTGCCGGCTGTGAGACGAGTCAGAAACCGTTGATGTAGGCGAAGGACATGCGAAAGGTCCGGCGTAGAGGGTAAGACCCCCGTAGCTGAAACATTAACGGCTCGTTTGAGAGACACCCAAGTAGCACGGGGCCCGAGAAATCCCGTGTGAATCTGGCGGGACCACCCGCTAAGCCTAAATATTCCCTGGTGACCGATAGCGGATAGTACCGTGAGGGAATGGTGAAAAGTACCGCGGGAGCGGAGTGAAATAGTACCTGAAACCGTGTGCCTACAAGCCGTGGGAGCGTCGCTCATTGGGTTTACCCAATGGGTCGTGACTGCGTGCCTTTTGAAGAATGAGCCTGCGAGTTTGCGGTGTGTTGCGAGGTTAACCCGTGTGGGGAAGCCGTAGCGAAAGCGAGTCCGAATAGGGCGTTTCAGTAGCACGCTCAAGACCCGAAGCGGAGTGATCTAGCCATGGGCAGGTTGAAGCGGAGGTAAGACTTCGTGGAGGACCGAACCCACCAGGGTTGAAAACCTGGGGGATGACCTGTGGTTAGGGGTGAAAGGCCAATCAAACTCCGTGATAGCTGGTTCTCCCCGAAATGCATTTAGGTGCAGCGTCGTGTGTTTCTTGCCGGAGGTAGAGCACTGGATAGGCGATGGGCCCTACCGGGTTACTGACCTTAGCCAAACTCCGAATGCCGGTAAGTGAGAGCACGGCAGTGAGACTGTGGGGGATAAGCTCCATGGTCGAGAGGGAAACAGCCCAGAGCATCGACTAAGGCCCCTAAGCGTACGCTAAGTGGGAAAGGATGTGGAGTCGCAGAGACAACCAGGAGGTTGGCTTAGAAGCAGCCACCCTTGAAAGAGTGCGTAATAGCTCACTGGTCAAGTGATTCCGCGCCGACAATGTAGCGGGGCTCAAGCGTACCGCCGAAGTCGTGTCATTGCAGCGTATAGCCCCAACGGGTGTTGTGATGGGTAGGGGAGCGTCGTGTGCCGGGTGAAGCAGCCGCGGAAGCGAGTTGTGGACGGTTCACGAGTGAGAATGCAGGCATGAGTAGCGATACACACGTGAGAAACGTGTGCGCCGATTGACTAAGGGTTCCTGGGTCAAGCTGATCTGCCCAGGGTAAGTCGGGACCTAAGGCGAGGCCGACAGGCGTAGTCGATGGACAACCGGTTGATATTCCGGTACCCGCTTTGAAACGCCCAATATCGAGCCCTCTGATGCTAAGCCCGTGAAGCCGTTCCGGACCCTTCGGGGAAAGGAAAGTGGTGGAGCCGGCGAACCAAGGTGGTAGTAGGTAAGCGATGGGGTGACGCAGGAAGGTAGTCCAGCCCGGGCGGTGGTTGTCCCGGGGTAAGGGTGTAGGCCGTGTGATAGGCAAATCCGTCACACATTAAGGCTGAGACCTGATGCCGAGCCGATTGTGGTGAAGTGGATGATCCTATGCTGTCGAGAAAAGCCTCTAGCGAGTTTCATGGCGGCCCGTACCCTAAACCGACTCAGGTGGTCAGGTAGAGAATACCGAGGCGTTCGGGTGAACTATGGTTAAGGAACTCGGCAAAATGCCCCCGTAACTTCGGGAGAAGGGGGGCCATCACC
>NZ_JBICYI010000032.1:3845-5020 GCF_043200825.1 Streptomyces sp. NPDC048370
CTGAGCTGGGGGTGGCCGCAGAGACCAGCGAGAAGCGACTGTTTACTAAAAACACAGGTCCGTGCGAAGCCGTAAGGCGATGTATACGGACTGACGCCTGCCCGGTGCTGGAACGTTAAGGGGACCGGTTAGTGACCTTTCGGGGTTGCGAAGCTGAGAACTTAAGCGCCAGTAAACGGCGGTGGTAACTATAACCATCCTAAGGTAGCGAAATTCCTTGTCGGGTAAGTTCCGACCTGCACGAATGGCGTAACGACTTCTCGACTGTCTCAACCATAGGCCCGGTGAAATTGCACTACGAGTAAAGATGCTCGTTTCGCGCAGCAGGACGGAAAGACCCCGGGACCTTTACTACAGTTTGATATTGGTGTTCGGTTCGGCTTGTGTAGGATAGGTGGGAGACTTTGAAGCAGCCACGCCAGTGGTTGTGGAGTCGCCGTTGAAATACCACTCTGGTCGTGCTGGATGTCTAACCTCGGTCCGTGATCCGGATCAGGGACAGTGTCTGATGGGTAGTTTAACTGGGGCGGTTGCCTCCCAAAGGGTAACGGAGGCGCCCAAAGGTTCCCTCAGCCTGGTTGGCAATCAGGTGTTGAGTGTAAGTGCACAAGGGAGCTTGACTGTGAGACCGACGGGTCGAGCAGGGACGAAAGTCGGGACTAGTGATCCGGCGGTGGCTTGTGGAAGCGCCGTCGCTCAACGGATAAAAGGTACCCCGGGGATAACAGGCTGATCTTCCCCAAGAGTCCATATCGACGGGATGGTTTGGCACCTCGATGTCGGCTCGTCGCATCCTGGGGCTGGAGTCGGTCCCAAGGGTTGGGCTGTTCGCCCATTAAAGCGGTACGCGAGCTGGGTTTAGAACGTCGTGAGACAGTTCGGTCCCTATCCGCTGTGCGCGTAGGAATATTGAGAAGGGCTGTCCCTAGTACGAGAGGACCGGGACGGACGAACCTCTGGTGTGCCAGTTGTCCTGCCAAGGGCATGGCTGGTTGGCTACGTTCGGGAGGGATAACCGCTGAAAGCATCTAAGCGGGAAGCCTGCTTCGAGATGAGTATTCCCACCTCCTTGAGAGGGTAAGGCTCCCAGTAGACGACTGGGTTGATAGGCCGGATGTGGAAGCCCAGTAATGGGTGGAGCTGACCGGTACTAATAGGCCGAGGGCTTGTCCTCA
>NZ_JBICYI010000033.1:0-2869 GCF_043200825.1 Streptomyces sp. NPDC048370
GAGCCTCCGCCAACTTGAAGTCCCAGGTCAAAGGGCTGGTGTGATCGGCTCTCGTGGTGCTCGTGCTGGTCGCGGGCGGAAGTCTGCGGACAAGATCGTCCGTTAGCGGTCGACTTCGAGGTTCGTCAGGACGAGCAGAGCACGCAGGAGTTGGGTGGCGTGGGCGGGATCGGTACGGAGTTTGGTGAGGATCCGCCAGTTCTTGAGGTGGGCGAAGCCGTGCTCGACCGGTGCGCGTCCGACGGCGAGGACGCGGTTGGCTTCCTTCTGACCGGCGGTGACTTTGTGGGTGCGGCTGGCGGTGTAGCCGGTGATGATCACGGGGTCGCGGATGTCGTTGTCCAGGCCGCGGAAGCCGAGGTCGGCCAGAGTGCCGAGGCCGGCGGCGCGTAGGTGGGCCAGGATGTGGTCGTGGCGGGCGGCGGTGTTGTCGTGGGTGCGGCCGGGCCGGGCGGCGGAGATCCAGATCAGGCGGCCGCTCTCGTCGGTCAGGGCGAGGAAGTGCAGGCCGTGGCTGCGGTGCTTGCCGGAGTAGTTGCGCCGGTCGGCCGGTCCGGTGCGGCGCTGGGTGCGGATGAGGGTGCCGTCGATCAGAACCACCTCCCCGCCCTGCTTGACGACCTTCTTCAGGGCGCGGTCCAGGCGCGGCGCCTGGGCGGCGAGCAGGGCGATCAGCTCGTCCCGCCAGCGTCGGACGGTGGACTCGGACACGTCGTTGCCGCCGGCCATGTCGGCCAGACGTTCGTCGTGGCGAAGTACGGCCAGGACAATCACCGCGATCTTCCCCGGTGGCAGGATCCGCCACCGGGACCTGATCGCCTTCAGATGGCGCCTGAGCAGATCGGCGAGGTGGTTGACGGTGCGCGTGGACAGCGACAGACGGCACTGGTAAACGAGCGGGCAGGTGTCCTCGGCATGCTTCTTGGTATTCGTCACACAATTCCAACGGCCGCCGGGGGCAACCTGGTTACGCCCGTGCCGCACCGCTCCGGGCGGCGGTGCCCCTGGTCACAGGCGCGTGGTGAACCGGCCGTCGGGGAGTTTCCGCAGCCAGCCGCGATCGACGAGTCTGACCAGCTTGCCGCGTAGCGGTTCCAGCTTGGCCCGCACGCTGATGTCGACGCCCACCGCCTCGCCGACCTCGCGGGCCATGACCGGTCCCGCGGCCTGCCGCACAACGGTGAGAATGCGCTGATAGTCCGGCGGCAGCGTGCTCTCCTCCACGCCCGGTTCGCGGTGCGGGATCAGCATCACCGCTCGTCCGGCCACCTGCCCGGGCGCCGGCAGGTCCGAGGCGCGTTCCTCGGCGAGCTGCCCGGACACCCGTTCAAGGACCCGTTCGGCGACAGCGAGCTCATCCCGCTCAGCCCGCACCTCCGCCAGCTCCTTGGCCAGCCGTTCTTCGAGTTCGTCCAGTTCCGCGCGCCGCGCGGTGATCCGTTCCAGCAACTCGGGATCCAGCATGCATAGATCGTAGAGGCCCATTGATGGGGCTTTCCGGAAAAGGGTGTGATCGAGTGGCTTTATTCACGAGCCGACAGCGCCTGTACACGGGTTGGGGCAGCACTCGAAGCTCTGCGGACGTCGAACGATTCATGGCTTCGGGCAGCACGGGTCCCTGCCAAGAGTCTGGCAGGGGCCCGTGGTGTAGAGAGCCGAGGAGGGCTGGGACCCGTCCCTAGATGAGCAGCATCATGGCCAACACGGCTACCGTCTGCTGGTGGCCTGACGGCCCGGCGTCACTTCAGGTGTCGGGTGAAGAACTGGGCCGCGGCGTCCCCCGCGAACTGCGGGACGCCGGTGTGCCCGCCCATATTGGCGTGCAGCGTCTTCTCCTTGGAGCCGAAGGCGTCGAACAGGTCCAGGGCCGCCTGCCGGTCGTTCCCTTCGTCGTCCCACTGCAGCAGGACGTGCAGAGGGATGGTGACCTGGCGGGCCTCCTCGAACATGGCGCGAGGGACGAAACTCCCGGCGAACAGAACAGCGGCCGAGATGCGCGGCTCGACCACCGCCAGCCGGGTCCCGATGGAGATCACTCCCCCCGAGTACCCGACCGGGCCGCCGATCTCGGGCAGCGACAGGAGGGCGTCCAGGGCGGCTTGCCATTCCGGGACCGCCTTGTCGACCAGGGGGAGGATGAGGGCGTCGATGATCTCGTCGCTGACCGGCTCGCCGGCCTCCATAGCCCGGCGCAGGTCGGCGAGGGCCTGCTCGGCGGCGGGCAGGCGGGGCCGGTCGCCGCTTCCGGGCAGCTCGATGGTGGCCGTGGCGAAGCCGTCCGCCGCGGAGTGCCGGGCCCGGGCCAGCAGTCGGGGGTACATCTTGCGCAGCCCGAGAGGAGGGGGGCTGAGCAGGATCAGCGGCGCCGGTGCGGATGTGGATGCAGATCCGGGCGTCCACAGGATGCCGGGGATCTCGCCAAGGGTGAATTCGCGCTCGAGGACAGCGTCGTCGAGACGCTGTTCAGAAGTGAATTGCATGGTCGTGCCTTTCGGGAGTGTCATGGAACGGCGCTCCCGGACGACCTATCGCCCGACCGTGACCCCGGAGGGGAGCACCCATGTCGATACGTTCACGGGTACCACCTCCTCGCTCTCTTGCACGGCCTCCGGAAACCTAGCAGTGGCTGCCGTGGTTCCGCCAACGGTTTTCTTGCCGGAGGCTCTGTGGCCGAACACCACGGCGCCGGAGTCACGCCTGTCACTGGTCGGAAAGCGCACGTCCACCACCGACTCGAGCACCGAAAAACCGGCAACCAACCGCTGACGGACGATCTACTGCGCAGACAGCCGCCCATGACCAGCGTGAGCACCCTGAGCACCGGTCACACCAGCCCTTTGACCTGCGACTTCAAGTTGGCGGAGGCCCA